>CBETWA010000012.1:0-69221 GCA_965539975.1 uncultured bacterium
TTGGGTCGGAAGTATGTCCCCAACGTATAAGCCGTTGGTGCCGTCGGCGCGGGAGTTTTTAAACACAACGGTGGTTCGTTGCTCGTAATATGTTTTTATCCTCCTAATGGTGCCGCCTTTTTAGTGCATCACTGTTTAAAAAAAGCGAGACGGAACAGGTCTACCCGTAACCAAGAGTATTTTCTGCGTAGCTTGTTGTTATAACGGAAATGGTGGGATAATATGGATCAAAAGCGCATCGTGGAATTTGAACAAAAATGCACCCAGGAGTTTCCCCCGGCCTGTGTAACGGCTTGTCCCGTGCACATGGACGCCAGGAGTTTCGTGGCGGAAATCAAGGCCGGCAATTTTGACGGGGCATGGCAAATATACAGGAAAAGCGTCCGTTTTGCCGGGATTATCGCGCGAGTCTGTGATCACCCCTGCCAGGCGGCCTGCAAGCGCCGGGAGGCGGGGGAACCCGTGGCCATTGCTGCCCTGGAGAATGCCTGTGCCCGGTTGAGCCAGGGCTGGCGGGAAAAGGTTTACCCGGCTGCGAAAAAAGGCAAACAGGTGGCGGTGGTGGGCGCGGGATTGAGCGGTTTGGCCGCGGCATTTGATTTGGCCCGGAAGGGTTACGGTGTGGTGGTTTTCGAAGCTACGGATCAATTGGGCGGCAGGTTGCGGGAGTTTCCTGCGGAAGTCTTGCCTCCCCGGGTACTCGAAGAAGAGACAGGCGTGCTGAACGAACTGGGAGTAAGCTTCCGGTTTAACACGGCGGTGGGACGGGATCTTTCCCTGGAGGAATTGCGCAACGGTTTCGACGCCGTTTACCTGGCCCCGGGAAAGATACCGGCAGGCATTTCCGGTTTGCGTGTTGACCGGGGAAGGCTGGAGGTGGATGGTGTTACTTTGGCCACCGGCATAGAGGGGGTTTTTGCCGGCGGCAGCGTGTTGCGCGGCGGTGAGTATTCACCCGTTAATTCCCTTTCCGAGGGCGGGCGGGCTGCCACATCCATTGATCGTTTCTTGCAGCGGGTTTCACTGACCGCCGCCAGGGAAAATGAGGGTCCTTACCAGACCCGCTTGTTCACCAGCACCAAGGGGGTTGACCCGTTACCCGCCGTTGTGCCGGCCGATCCCGGGCAGGGGTACACCCGGGAAGAGGCTATCATGGAGGCAAAACGCTGCCTTTCGTGCCAGTGCCTGGAGTGCGTTAAGGCCTGCACCTACCTGGAACACTTTAAAGCCTATCCCAAAAAGTACGTGCGCCAGATCAGTCACAACTTGAAAATGATCATGGGCTTGCGCGAAGCAAATATTTTAATCAATTCCTGCAGTCTTTGCGGCCTATGCCAGGAGGTTTGCCCCGAGGGTTTTAACATGGCGGACCTGTGCCGGGAGGCCCGGGCCGAGATGTTCCAAAAGGGGAAAATGCCTCCCTCCGCCCACGATTTCCCCATCCGGGACATGGAGTTCAGCAATAGCGAAATGTTTGCGCTGACCCGCCACCAGCCGGGATACGCGTTCAGCAGCTATTTATTTTTTCCCGGCTGCCAGTTATGCGCTTCGGCTCCGGGCCACGTGGAGAAAACTTATGACTATTTAACTAAAAATCTGACCGGCGGGGTGGGCTTGATGCTGCGCTGCTGCGGGGCCCCGGCCGAGTGGTGTGGCCGGACCGGGCTGTTTAACGAAGGGTTGCAGGATATCGCGGAGCAGTGGCGGCAAATGGGCAGCCCGCGCCTGATTTTGACCTGCTCGTCTTGTTACCAGGTTTTCAAGCGGTATCTTCCCCAGGTGGATATTGTATCATTGTGGGAGTTGTTTGACCGCATCGGGTTGCCGGAAGCCGGCCCGCGGCGGTGGGAGGGTCAGGTGGCTGTACATGACGCCTGTAGCACCAGGCACGAAAAACACATTCACACCAGTGTTAGAAATATATTGCAAAAACTGGGCGCTAGTATCCATGAGCTGCCCACCGGCCGCGAAACCACCGAGTGCTGCGGCTACGGTGGCTTGATGTCATTTGCTAACCGGGCGCTGGCCAAGGAGGCGGTGAGACGGCGCATCGGTGAAAGTCCCGTGGATTACGTGGCCTATTGCGCCATGTGCCGGGACAATTTTGCCGCGGAAGGCAAGAGAACATATCACCTGCTGGATTTGATTTACGGCGAGGTGGATCCCTACGCGCCATTGACCCGGGGACCCGGGTACTCGCAGCGGCGCGAAAACAGGGCCAGGCTGAAAAATAAATTGCTTAAAAATGTTTGGGGGGATAACGTGGCGGTGCCGGAAAAGTCATGCGAGGCAATTAAATTGATTATTCCCGGCGAAGTAGAAGAGATTATGAATGAACGCTTGATTTTGAAGGAAGATGTGCAAAAAGTGATTGAACACGCCGAAAATACAGGCAAAAAACTGTTGAACCGCAGCAATGGTCATTTTTTGGCTTGCTACAGGCCGGTAAGCGTTACTTACTGGGTGGAGTACACCCGGCAGGGGGATAGTTTTGTCATTCATAATACTTACTCGCACCGGATGGAAGTGGAAGGCAACAGTTGATATACAAAAGACGCTCATGCTGCGTTGCGGCACCGGCAGGAAGATGAAAATAGCACTGAAGTGGGCCGTTGGTCCCCGCAAGTGATGTCCTGGAGCGTCGGTAACAGCACCCGGCGCAGCGAGGCTGCGAAACCGGACGAGCGGCCAGGACGGCCGCGAGAGGCTGAAATTGAGCCAAGGACGGCGAATTGAAGCCGGTCCGGTTTCGCCCGAAGCAAGCCGCTGGTGCTGTCGACGCGGAAGTCCAAAGCGCTGCGGGGACCAACGGCCCGCAAGAAACAAAAGAGTATTTTCTGGGTAGTGCAATACCTGAAATATCCTGAAACGAAGGTGTGAAAAAGTGACCGAAAAGGATAGCCGGGCGCAAAGCGATTATGAATGCATGAAATGCAATTTGTTAATGGTGCCCGGAAAAGTTACGGTGTCATACATGGGCAGTAATTTTCCGGTGGAACTGTTGAAATGCCCTAAATGCGGACTGGTACTGATCACCGAGGAACTGGCCCTGGGTAAGATGCTGGAAGTGGAGAAAACACTGGAGGATAAATAGGAGTGAGGGTGATGCATTCCACTGGTTCGTGCCCTTTGTACGAAAGCGGGCCAATCCGGCAAGTGACCGGGGATACCATCAGGCCAGGCGGTTTTGCCATTACTAAGCGGGCCATTTCTTTTTGTTCCTTTGCTCCCGGGGCCAGGGTGCTGGACGTTGGCTGCGGGACCGGTGCCACAGTGGAATACTTGAGGGACAACTACCAGTTGGATGCCGTGGGGGTGGACCCCTCTCCGGTACTATTGGAACAGGGGCGCAAGAGGTGCCCGGGGCTGCCGCTTATAGAGGCGGCCGGGGAAAACTTGCCCTTCGGAGACGGGGAAATGGACGGTGTTTTGGCGGAATGTACCCTTAGCTTGATGAAAAACCCGGATCAAGCGCTGGCGGAGTGTTACCGGGTGTTAAAGGGCGGGGGCCGGCTGGTGGTGACTGATATTTACGCCCGCAACCCAGCGGGGGTGGACGGGCTGCGCGGGTTGCACCTGGCTAGCTGCCTGGGCGGTGCCATGCCTTTGGACGAGTTGCTGCAAAAAATAGAAGACCGGGGTTTTGTGGTGGAATTGTGGGAAGACCATACCAGGCTGCTGGGTGAACTGGTTGCCGGTTTGATCCTGGCCCATGGTTCCATGGCCGCCTTCTGGGGCCGCGTGTCCGGAGGTTCTATGCCTTGCGCCAATATACAACAGGCGGTGCAAAAAGCCCGGCCGGGGTATGTTTTGGTTCTGGCCAGAAAGCCCATAAACGGCAAGGAGTGATATTGTCATGACCAGTGAACTGATGCGCATGCTGGAGTTGTACCGGCAGGGGTTCAATTGCAGCCAGATATTGCTTGCCCTGGGCCTGGAGAACCGGGGGGAGGAAAACCCCGGTTTGATTCGCGCCATGACGGGACTGGGCGGCGGGCTGGGGTTTTCAGGCAAGACATGCGGTGCCCTTACCGGCGGCGTTTGCCTGCTGAGCCTGTACGCGGGTAGGGGGACGCCGGAGGAAAAAGAACATGATGAACTGCTGTTGATGATTGATGAACTGGTGCAGTGGTTCGAAGAGGAAATCGGGCGGGCTTACGGGGGGATCAACTGCGGGGATATCCTGGGCGATGACCTGGCCCAAAAGTCAATTTCCCCCCGGTGCAGCAGTATTGTGACCGAAACTTACAACAAGGCCAAGGAAATATTGCTTGCCCGCGGAATATGGCGGGACGGTGTAAAAAATGATTGAGGCGGGGCAGGTTCTCGCGGAAACGGAAAGCCTTTGCCCCCATTGTTTGGCTAGAATACCAGCCCGGCGGGTGGCCCGGGGTAATGAGGTTTTTTTGGAAAAACAGTGCCCCGAGCACGGCAGCTTCAAAGTGGTGATCTGGCGGGGGCAGCCTCTCTTTCAGTCTTGGTCGAGGCCAAAGATCCCGGCGGTTATCAATGTCCCCTTGACCCGGGTAGAGCATGGCTGTCCCTTTGACTGCGGCCTTTGCCCCGATCACCGCCAGCACACCTGTACCGCGGTGCTGGAAGTGACCGGCCGCTGCAACCTGCATTGTTCATATTGTTTCGCCAGTTCAGGAAAAACCTGTTCTGACTTGGACCCGGATGTGGTCAGGGGCTGGTACCAGACCCTGCTGGATGCCGGGGGGCCCTATAACGTGCAGCTTTCGGGCGGCGAGCCCACCTTGCGGGACGACCTGCCACTTTTGGTTTCCATGGGCCGCGATATGGGCTTCGACTTTATTCAGCTAAACACCAATGGCCTGCGGCTTAGCCGGGAGCCGCGGTTTTTGGAAGAATTGCAGCGTGCCGGCTTGACATCTATATTCTTGCAGTTCGACGGGACGGAAGGGGAGATATACCGGAAGCTGAGGGGCGAAGATTTACTGGCGGCCAAGCTGGAAACAATCCGGCTGTGCGGTGAGCTGGGCATTGGTGTCATTTTGGTGCCCACCGTGGTACCGGGTATCAACCACCACAATCTCGGCAGCATCATTGACCTGGCCTTGGAGCATTTACCGGTGGTGCGGGGGGTGCATTTCCAGCCCGTAAGCTACTTTGGCCGCTATCCCCAGCCGCCCACCGACGCGATGCGCATCACCCTGCCCGAGATCATCAGCAACATTGCCCGGCAAACCGGTGGCCGGATCAAAGAGGAGAATTTCCGGCCGCCGGGTTGTGAAAATGCCCTGTGTTCCTTTCACGGTAACTTTGTTCTCATGCCGGGTGGAGACCTGATGCCCACCACCTGGCACAACCCCGGCCAAACAGCAAGCTGTTGCGGCAAGCCCGAACTGGCGGTGGAGGGGGCCGGTAGGACCAGGAAGTTTGTGTCAAATCACTGGTCGGGTATCCAGCCTGTCCAGACCAGCCAGTCATGCGGTTGCACCCCGCTGGATAGCCTGGACCTTTTCCTGGCCAGGGCCAAAACCCATACCCTGTGTATTTCAGGCATGGCTTTTCAGGATGTGTGGAATATTGACCTGGAGCGGCTTAAGGACTGCTGCATCCACACAGTTTCCCCTGGCGGAAAGCTGGTACCCTTTTGCGCCTATAACCTTACGGACAGCCGGGGCAGAACCATTTACAGGGAGCGGGCTACGGGTTGATTGCCAAAACACCCATGGAAAAGTGGATTCTCCATAAAATTATTGCTTCTGCCGGGCTGAAGGAGGAAGGAAGGCCGGGCAAGCTGACCCGCAGGCTCATTGAAAGATACCAGCTGGTAAAATTGAAAGAGACCGTGGCCCTGGCCAGGGAAAAAAGTATTTTTTACCGGGCGGCCCTGGCAAATTACCCCCCGGATAAAATTAAATCATTAAAGGATTTGTCCGAGCTTCCCTTTACCACGGCGGGTGACATCAGGCAGAACCCATTGCGGTTTTTATGCTGCTCCCAGGACGAAATAACCAGGGTGGTGACCCTGGATAGCTCGGGTACCAGCGGATCTCCCAAAAGAATTTTTTTCACCGCTGCCGACCAGGAATTGACCAGGGATTTTTTTCACAACGGCATGACGGTTATCAGCCAGCCCGGCGACAAGGTGCTTGTGCTGCTACCCTACCAGCGCCCGGGCAGTGTTGGCGATTTGTTTGCGGAAGGCGTGCGGCGCATGGACATGCAGCCCGTGCTTTACGGCATTGTGGGGGACCCGGAAGCCGCATTAATGGTAGCGGCCCAAGAGCGGGTTGACACGCTGCTGGGGATTCCCACCCAGGTGCTGGCGCTGGCTTGTTTCGAGCCACCGGGTGAAAATAAATTCGGGCTGAACATCAAAAATGTACTCCTCAGTACCGACAATGTCCCCCGGGCCATTGTCAACCGTATCAGCGAGAAGTTGCACTGCCGGGTGTTTAATCACTACGGTATGACTGAAATGGGGCTGGGGGGCGGTTTGGAATGCGCGGCGCTGGCGGGCTACCACATGCGGGAGGCCGACTTGTTATTTGAGGTCATCGACCCCTTAACGGGCACCGTGCTGCCGGAGGGGGAGGAAGGGGAGATTGTTTTTACCACTTTAACCCGCCGGGGGATGCCTTTAATCCGTTACCGCACCGGCGATATGGGGAGGTTTATCCCCGAACCCTGTCCTTGCGGCACGGTACTAAAGCGCATGGCCCCGGTGCGGGACCGGGTCAAGGGGCGGGTCCCCCTGGCCGGAGGCGGCACCATCAGCATGTCCATGCTGGATGAGGTTTTGTTTGCCATTGACGGGGTGCTGAACTTTCAGGCCGTGATTTACAAGGACGGTGCCACCGATTGCCTGGCTGTTAAAGCCCATTTAGCAGGCTGGACGGGTAAAGAAGTGCCGGGTTTGATGCGAGAAGCGCTGCTGTCGATTCCAGTGATTGCCGAAAATGCCAGGCGGGGATATTTAACTCTGGCACCGGTGGAGGTTGACAGGTCGAGGGAGCTTTGGAAGCCGGTCAAGCGATTGATCCGGGATTTGCGGTGCAACGGCGACCACCGGTGGGAGTGAATTCCAGTTTGACCTGCTAAAAGGGCAAGGTGCTTGCAAAAGTTCGGTGACTGCAATTACGTGGGCATGCTTTTGCCCGCCGGGGCGCCCGCCGGCGAGGGGCTGTGGTTCACGGGTACCTCCTCGACACAGGCGTAAACGGTGAACATGCCGGCGGTGCCCGGCGCAGTGGCGCGTCTCTTTCCCGCCGGGCCGGGCAATATCACCGGCAGCCCCACCGGGCTGCAATCAGGGGTATCCCCCTGTGTTTGCACCTCACTTTTGTGAGGGGAGCAGGTCACCTGGACCTGAATTTATCGGTTAAAGACTGTAATTCAATGGAAAGCTGCTGCAAAGATTCCGCCGCCGAAGATATTTCTTCCATAATAGCGTTGTTTTCCTGGGTAGCCGCCGCTATGTTTTCAATGCTCTCGTTTATTTCCCTGGCGGCAGTGGCCATACTTTGCACATCCCCCGTGTATTGTTGTAACCTATCGATGATCTGCTCGAAAAGCTCGCCGGTTTCTTTAATCACGGTTTCCCCGGCTTGTATTTCCCTGGCGCTGGTTTGAACTTCGGCCACCGCCTTTTGCGCTTCCTGCCGCATATCATCTATCAGATTTCTAATGGTATTCGCCGACTGGGCCGATTGCTCCGCCAGCTTCCTTACCTCATCCGCCACTACGGCAAACCCCCGGCCCGACTCTCCGGCCCTGGAAGCTTCAATGGCCGCGTTCAATGCAAGTAAATTGGTTTGCTCGGCAATTTGGGTAATGATATCCACCGCCTGGGAAACCTTTTCGGAACTCTGGGCCAGTTTGTTAATGGCCTGGGTGGATTTTTCCGCCGCTTCACGTATGTTTTTCATTTGGCAGGTGATGCGCGTCACTCCTTCTCCGCCCCGCCCGGCCAGGCCGGTTGTTTCTTCGCCTTTTTCGGCAACTTTACCGGCGTTTTCGGCTACTTGTTCCGCCGTGGTGGCAATTTGCGAAATTGTGGCCGCCACCTGGTTGGAGGCAGCCGAGGCTTGGGCTACCTGCCCGAATAAATTTCCGGCCGCGTCCGAGAGAACCTGTGTTTTTTCTTTGACTCCATCCACCAGCTTGCGCAAGCTTTCGCGCATGTGGTCCAATGCTGCAATAAGCTTGCCTATTTCGTCACTGCCATGCCGCGTGTTGCCGCTGCTGGTGAGATCTCCCTGCGCTATACGGTTTGCTTCCTGCTGCAAGTTTTTTATGGGCTTGGAAAACATATGGCCCAGAAAACCTGCGGCAAACAGGCCGAGAAGGAATAATGTGCCCAGCACGTAATAGCTATAACGGGAAAGATCGGCTACCGTTTGCTGGTTTTTGGCGACAACATTTCGCATGCTACCGGTTTTTCTATCGGCTAAAATAACTGACCAGGTAAGAACCTTGTCCACAATGCTGGAACTGGATAGCATTAAAGTAGTAAGCTGGTATTCATATGAACTTTCGTTGCCTTCACCGGCGGTATTGCCACTTCCGTTTATTTTTTCCAGCGCTTCCTGTTTTGCCTTTTCCTTCAAATCGATTGCTTCCCAAGCATAAGATTTGAATTCTGCATAGTATTTGCTCAGTTCTCCGTAACTTTTTTCGTCATCTTCATTTCGCAAACCGGACGCCATTTTTTTTAATTGTTCATCCGCTATTTGCTCCACTGTTTTGAATTTATCCAATTCCATGGGGTTTCCGGTAAAAAGATAACTCTGGAGATAGATGGGCATTTTTGCATATGTGTTGCAGAATTCCAGTGTGTCCAGGCTATAAGTTACTTCGTTATTGAATGCTTTCTGGTAGCTGTTACTTACATTATTAAATTTGTATATTAAGAATCCTTCCGTGCCTGCCAGCAAAAAGCAAACCAAAAAAGCTGCACCAATAAGTTTTGTTTTTATGCTCATCATTCACACCCCTTGGGAAAAACAAAAATATATTCCTTTAATAGCATTTTTCAACAAGCATTATCAATCACCTGCAAAAAATTACAATTCGATTTTTATGACACCCATGGGCGCCTCCATAGCCCTCGAACGACGGTTTAACTTCTATTGTTTTTCAACATGCAAAAACTTTACTATCAAAAAGCACCTCCGGCTCAACCGGAGATGATGGCATCAACTCCCGGTTTTTACATAGTGAGGTGTTTTTGATCTTGTTTCTTTTATTAACACTCGTGTTTCAAATTGAAATATTATTTTTTAAACAAGGGTGATTTTCTCAGGTTTTAAAAAAGGCATTTTTTTTGCATAAAGTATTATTTTATTAGTTTAAGCATTACTGTAGCTTATGGATATGATAACTAAGAACGGGGGGGCCGCCGGTGGTTGAAATGCTAGGGAAAAGATGTAAAAGTTTGAATAATTTAAAAACTCGACCCATGCCACAAGAACAACATAGCGGTATTGAGAAGACAACGGTTGATACGGACAGGATGCTTTTGGAGGATTTGATAAAGTGCGCTCCCCACTTTTTTAGCTTATATGGACCTAACGTTAGTAGAGCTATTACAGATAAAGAAAAATTTATTTTTGTTATACCCAGTGAAACATCAAAGTTGGGAGTAAAACCCGGTGATCCCATAAAACCGGGTAGTTCCACCGATAAAGCGATTAAGACCGGGCAAAGAGTTGTAACGCTTGTTCCGTCTGATATTTACGGGCAGCCGTACATAGCTACTGCAGTTCCAATAAGAAATGCGCAAGATGAAATTATTGGTTCAATTGTAACTGTCAGTTTGGTTCTAAGGCAAGAAAAATTCGAAAAAATGTCTGCAGAGCTTAATGAAGCCATTAGCGATATTTCTGTCAGCACCTCGAATCTTGTGGCATCGTCGCAGCAATTGGCAGCGGAAATAACGCAACTGGTGGAGAAATCCGGTGTTGTCAACCGGGAAGCTACGAATATGAACAAAGTTTTGCAATTGGTAGAAGATATTACCAGGCAAACTCACTTGTTGGGACTTAATGCCGCTATTGAAGCCGCAAGGGCTGGAGATTTGGGCAAAGGATTTGGTGTAGTGGCGGAAGAGATAAGAAAACTGGCGGCAAAAACAGCGGGCTCGGTGAAAGAAATAAGCCAATTACTTGAGAGTTTACAGGAAAAGGTGGTTCAAATTAACCACCATTGTGAAGAAGTGTCATCCGTATCCGAAGAACAGGTAATGTCCATTGAAGGCATTGATAATAGTATCAAAAACATTCAAAAAACTGCCGGTGAATTAAGTGAAGAAGCTAAGAATTATGAACTTGGTTAGTTACTTTGTCAACCCGGGATTTTGCTTGCCAGGCACTCATTAAACAAGCTTTGGTTTAACAAATATTTACCGCTACTGTGGGCGATGTAAATAGTATTAAAAACCCTTGTTAAATGTTACACTTACTCTAAAGGTTTCTAAAAAAACAGAATAATTTTATTTTGTACAATATTTCTAAATTTTTTAGCGGGGGAGGTATGTTTTGTGCCGGGTGTAAAAATCGGGGTTGTTTCTACTTATCCCGAGCTTTCAAAATTAGTTAGACAAATATCCCGTGAAATGAAACTTGATTTGGAAATTAAGGAAGCCATTTTGGATGAAGGTGTAGCCTGTGCTTACCAGTTCGAGCACCAGGGTGTGGACGTGATAATTAGCCGGGGGGCAACGGGTAGAAAGATAAAAAAAGCCATTTCATTGCCCGTGTCCTTAATTGAAATAACTTCTTTTGACGTGCTGCAAGCTTTACATTCAGCGAAGAAAACCGGTAAAAAAATTGCTTTCTTGGGACATAGAACTCATGATTTTAGTCTTGATTTTGACAGTATTATCGAAATATTGGGTATCGACATCGAGTATTACCCTTACAGCGACACTTGGGAAATGGAACAGCAAGCCGAGAAAATTTTAAAATCCGGTGTGGATGTGATGGTGAGCACGGGATTGTGTATTTACGAGATGGCCAAAAGTTCGGGGATTAACGCTGTTTTGGTGCAATCTGGTTATGACGCGGTATATGGCTCAATCAAGCATGCCATAGAGCTGGTGCATGGCATCCGCCGGGACCAGGAGCGGTCTGAAAGGTTTCGCTCCGTCCTTGAGCTAACCAACGATGGAATTATAATTTTGGACGATGATAAACGCATCACATTTATGAACAAGGCTGCGCAAAATCTTTTGGATATGGATGCCGGTAAAATTGTTGGCCACTACATAAATGATATCAGAGAATTCTCAATTCTAAAATCCCTTGTAAATAATAACCATTGCGGGGAAGCGTTTAAAGAGGTTGGTAGAAAACAGTTTTGGGTAAATAGCATGCCCTTAATTATTAATAACAATAATGAAAAAGATTTGATTGTGCTTTTCCCGAGCGCCGATAGAATTCAGGATATGGAGCGAAATTTCCGGCGGCAGTTGTTTAAAAAGGGTTTATATGCCAAACATACTTTCGAAGATATTATCGGGGATAGTCCCATATTAAAAGAGACCATTGAAAGTGCAAAAAAATTTGCCGCGGCAAATGCCACGGTTCTTATTAGCGGGGAAAGTGGCACGGGGAAAGAGTTATTTGCCCAGAGTATCCATAACGAAAGCAGCAGGCGCAAGGCTCCCTTTGTGGCCATAAATTGCGCGGCGTTGCCGGAGAATTTATTGGAAAGCGAGCTGTTTGGTTATGAAGAAGGAGCCTTTACCGGGGCCAAAAAAGGAGGTAAAATCGGCCTTTTTGAAATAGCCCACGGGGGAACTATTTTTTTGGACGAAATTGGTGAAATGACCCTGCCTGTTCAGGCACGCTTGCTGAGGGTTTTGCAGGAAAGAGAGATCATGAGGCTGGGAAGCGACAGGGTCATTCCCGTGGATGTGAGGATAATAGCGGCAACCAATCACAAGCTGTACCAGGCTGTGGCGGAGGGTAAGTTTCGCAGCGATTTATACTACCGTTTGGAAGTACTAAACCTGGAAATACCGCCCCTGAGGGCGAGAAAAGAGGATATTGATTTGCTTGCCAATCATTTTGTCAACCTTTATGCATTTGAAGAAAAGAAAAGTGTACCGGCATTAAGTAAAAAAGCTCTTGAGAAACTGAAAAAGTATGATTGGCCTGGAAACATCAGGGAGTTGCAAAATGTAATGCACAAGTATGTCCTGCTGGTGGATCAAAAACAAGATTGTGATGATTTGGTTAACAAACTCATCAATGACAAAATTAGGGTAGCATACAAAGTGCGCAAAGAAGACGAGGACTCAATTACTTTAAAAATCAGTAAACTGGAAGACATGGAAAAACAGGTCATCGAGTACTTGCTTTCCAAGGGTACCACAATCAAGGAGATTTCAGAGATCTTGGGGACAAGTCGGACCACTTTATGGCGAAAGGCAAGAAATATGGATAAAGTGGTGTTTCGATAGGTAACCAGCTATGTTCCAATTTGAAATGTGTCGAATTTTGCATATTTAGGTTTAATTTTAGTTTTTACAGGGATTTTAAGTGAAAAATAAAATGGCATGTTATTTGCTTCCTCGAAGCTTTTAAGTAAATTTCGGATCTCAAAAACGCCAGATGGGAGGTGCGCACTAGCAAGGGTTTTAATTCACGGAGGAAGGTTGGTTCGCTATTGATTTCTTTTGGCGGGAGGTGAGTAAGCTTTATTTTCGCAATTTATTGATTAATTACAATATTTGTATGAATAGGGGGATTTTTTGGTGCGTAACAAGTTAATTTGGGTAGTTATGGCATTATTGCTGGTCGCCTTGCTCACTGCAGGTTGTGGGGGTTCAAAGGAAAGTGCCGGTGGTGACAACACAGATAGTAACAAGACCTATACATTTAATTTGAATTGCCCTTACCCCCCGCCAGTGTATGACTGGGAATCAAAGTATATAGCCCATGAAAAATTTGCCGAGCGGGTTAAGGAAGCCACCAATGGACAGGTAATTATTAAAATTTACTATAACGGTCAGTTGTCTTCCACCAACGAAGCATTGGATTCATTAAAGAGGGGCGTTACCGACATGGAAAGCTCAACCTCTTATTGGGGAGGAACGGTTCCTGAATCCGATGTTATATGGCTGCCATTCTGGAGTAAAGGTCACCAGCATGCCATACACGTGATGCGCGAAACCAAGATCGGCGAAATTTTCGAGGAAGCTTATCGTAAGCAGGGAGCAAAATTACTATTTTACTGGCCGGTAAGTATTGAGGGTTTGATATCTACTAAACCAATTAAAACTTTTGAAGACATTAAAAATACAAAATTACGCATGGGCGCTTCCATGTGGCCGACCTGGTACAAAGCAATGGGAGTTTCACCCATCAATGTTGCGCCTTCCGAGCAATATGAAGCGATGATGAGAGGGACAATGGACGGTACCATATATGTACTATACAGCATTGATACTTACAAGTTTTATGAGGTGGCCAAGAATATAACACTGCCCGGATTCATCGACCCATTCCTCTGCTATGTCTTAGTAAACGAAAAGAAATGGAACGAGTTGCCAGAAGAATATCAAAAAGCTATTGAAGAAATAGCCATGGAAATTGAAAAAGAAGCCATTGCAGGCTCTGAAAGACTGACCGATTCAATTTTGGATATCTGTGCAGAAAAAGGTGTAACAGTTAACAGGCTAAATAAAGAGGAATTTGAGAAATTCAGAGCATCGGCCATGCCCCTGTGGGATGAATTCGCGGCCAGAAGTGAAACCTGCGCGGAAATGGTTGAAATCTTAAAAGAAGACCTCAAACAATGGGAAGCAAACAATCCCGAATCAAAAGCATGGGAAGAAAGATGGTTGGCCCAGTAGCAATTATAAGTCCGTATGAAAGTGACAGGGCATATGCCCTGTCACTTCTACAAAGGGAGGGGGAAAGTTGGTGTTTGCAAAAATAATTGCAAAAACAAATATTTTTATTATGTGGATATGCGGTATACTAATTTTTTTTATGGGTTTTTTAACTACTGTCGATATAATTTTGCGATCTACAGAGATAAGCTATTCAATTCAATGGGCTTTTGCCGTTAATGGTTATATATGTGCTACTGTTGCCTTGTTGGGCGGGGGGTTTGCTTTACTGGAAAAACAGCACGTTAAAGTGGATATTTTCTATTCCAAGTTTTCCCCAAGGGTGAGGGGTATAGTCGACCTGTGCACTTCTTCATTAATATATCTCCTTGTTGCTGTTTTTATCTGGACCGGTGGCATTTTATGTCTTGAATCCTTTACCGCGGGGGCCATGACAGGTGGCGTCATTAATATGCCGACTTATATCCCCATTATGCTCATACCATTAGGTGGTTTACTACTGGGATTACAAGCACTGGTTGACACATACCATAATATTGGACTGGCTTTGGGCAAAGAAACACTCGACAGGGAGGGCACATTATAATGGAACCATCGGTACTGGCATTAATTTTGGCAGGCTCGTTATTGCTGGTTATGGGTTTAGGTTTGCCGGTTGCGTTTACCCTGGGAGGTCTTTCACTGGCCATTGGTTATTTTGTATGGGGTGGCACCGGTGGTTTTTATGCGGTGGTACTGGGAGCCCTGGGCAAAACTACTAGTTTTACTTTGACCGCGGTACCTCTTTTTTTAATGATGGCCGCTGTTTTACGCTATACCGGAATGGCCGATGATATGTATGAAATGATCAATCGCTGGATGGGCAGGATAAAAGGCGGGCTGGCCCTGGGTACGGTGATTATTTCATCTATCTTTGCAGCTATGGTGGGCATTGCAACGGTGGCCACCGCCACCCTGGGCTTGACTGCCATGCCGGCGATGTTGAAAAGGGGTTATAACAAAAAACTGGTGGCCGGGGCTATCTGCGCCGGGGGTGCCCTGGGCATTATCATACCGCCCAGCGTAATTATGATTATCTATGCGTCCGAAGCCGAAGTTTCGGCAGGCGCAATGTTTTTTGGCGGTGTTATTCCCGGCATAATCATGGCTTTGTTATTTATGACGTACATTGCCATTTTATGCATTAAAAATCCCTCCTACGGGCCGCCGGTGGAGGAAAATTATACCCTTTCTCAAAAAATGGAATCGCTTAAAGCGGTGTTGCTTCCCGTTTTCGTAATTATTTTGGTTTTGGGTGTAATCTACACTGGCATTGCTACAACAACCGAAGCCGCAGCCGTTGGTCTTGTGGGTGCAGTGGTATGCGCTGCCGTAAAACGCGCCATTACCCTCGAAAATATTAAGAATATGATGGTCATGGGCGTCGGGGTCAACGCCATGGTATTCTGGATCATCATCGGCGCTGTTGCTTATTCCCGCCTTGTCACCATGACCGGTGTCGGTGAATGGTTCAGTGAGCTTATCACGGGGATGGATGTAAACAGGTGGGTAATATTATTGGGGATGCAGTTGGTATTTTTTGTGCTGGGTATGTTTTTAGATCCCGCTGGCATTATCCTGATTACCGGGCCCTTTTTCCTGCCTGTGGTTAAAGCCCTTGGCTTTGACCCGCTGTGGTATGGCGTACTGTTTGTGATCAATATGTGCATGGCTTATATTACACCTCCCTTTGGCTTTAACTTGTTTGTGATCAGGGCGGTTGCTCCCGCGGGTTTAACAATAGGCGAGGTTTATGCATCCATTTGGCCGTTTGTTGGCCTTATGGCCCTGACCCTGTTGATAGTCGCTCTTTTTCCGCAAACTGTTACCTGGTTACCGAGTTTGCTTATAAAATAGCTGTTATGTCAAGGGGGATAAAGTTTGTCCATGAATAAAGTAACAACTTTACCAGAAGCGGTTCAAGGGCTTGTTAATGACGGCGATACCATCGCCCTGGGGGGTATTCTTTCCCGCGAGCCGGTTGCATGCAGTTATGAACTGATAAGACAAAACAAAAAAGACCTGACCCTTATTGTCGATAGCCATGACGAGTCGGTGGAACTTCTGATTGGGGCCGGCCTGGTAAAGAAAGTTGAATCGGCTTATATATGGATAGGCGTAATAGGGAGCGGGCTGAACTTTAGAAGAGCGGTGGAGAAAGGTATCCCCAGGCATGTGGAGGTTGAAGATTACACCAACCTGGCCATTGGCATGCGCTTTTTAGCCGGTGCTTTAGGTGTACCGTTTCTCCCGGTGCTGTCTATGTCGGGATCGGATATTCCAAGGTATAATGACAAAATTATCAGTATGAAAGACCCGTACAAGGGCCAACAGGTTAACCTTGTCCCCGCCGCTGAACCAGACGTCGCCTTTATTCACGTGCAGCGGGCGGACAAAATGGGCAATGCGCAGATCTGGGGGATGCTGGCCAACGATGTAAATATCGCCCGGGCTGCTAAGAAGGTTATTCTTACTTGTGAAGAAATAATCCCCACGTCTGAAATCAGGAAAATCCCAAATATGACCCAAATACCGCATTATTGTGTGGATGCAGTGGTGGAGTTGCCTTTTGGAGCCCACCCGCTGGGCGTGGCGGGATATTACTGGGTGGATACACCCTTTAGAAAAGACTGGCTAGAAGCGTCCAAAACCCAGGAAGGCTTTGATGCTTGGAAAGAAGAATGGGTTTTAAGCTGGGATACCTTTGAAGAATACCTGCAAAAGCTGGGTTCAGATAGATTGGCCAAGCTGCAGAAATTGGAAAGGGACAATTATCGAATTCCCAGGATTGAAAGCTACTAAAGGGGTGTTTAACGGCAATGGGTTACACCACACAAGAATTAATGGTTTCTGCCTGTTCGCGCCTGATTAAAGATGGCGAATGTGTATTTATCGGTGTAGGTATTCCTTTACTGGCCGGGGTGGTGGCCAGCAAGATTCACGCGCCCAATTCCGTGTTAATTTACGAAGCCGGGGGAGTGGGACCTAACAGCCGCAGGCTGCCCTGGACTATTTCTGACAATGCCACCACTGATAATGCCCTCATGGCTACGGAGTTGTGGCGGGTACTCGGTGATGTGCAGCGCGGCTTTATTGATGTGGCTGTTATTGGCGGAGCCCAAATAGATAAGTATGGTAACCTGAATACCACTGCTATCATCGGTGAAGGAAAAACATATCATATGCCAACTACAAGGTTACCCGGGTCGGGCGGCGGAAATGACCTTGCTTCCTCGGCCAAAAGGGTGCTGGTTATAATGCGCCTGGAAAAAAGAAAATTTGTTGAAAAGCTTGATTATATTACCAGCCCGGGATTCATCTCCGGACCCGGAGCAAGGGAAAAGGCCGGTTTAAAAGGTGGCGGGCCGGAAGCGGTGATAACCGATAAATGCATTTTTAGATTTGACCCTTTGACCAAAGAAATGTATTTGGATGAATTGTTTCCCGGGATTACCGTGGATGAGGTTAGGGAAAATGTGGGCTGGGACATGAAAGTGGGTTCCAGGTTAAAACAAATTACACCGCCAACTGAAGAAGAAATTAAAATTATGCATAAAATAGACCCTCTGGGAGTGGTCCTGGGAAGTAAAAGCAAACAAGAAAACCAATCCTTCGAGGAATATTATCAGGTTATGAAAAAATCTTATGAATCCATGGATTTATAGGTACAAAATTAATACGGTTAAAGATTGCTTGATATGATTTAGCCACCGGTAACGGTGGCCTTTTTAATTGTTTAAGGAAAGTATAATGTCGTAAATGAAGCTGAGCGTTGGTACCTGGAGCGAACATAGGAGGCCCATTTAAAGAGCGAGCGAGGCGGAGAATAAGCGGCGAATCTGTTTGAGGCCCGAAGGGCTAAAGTTTAGCAGCCGCCCGGAGCCGAGCGAGCTCATTCATTTATAAGGCCAAGTCGGTGAGCGAAAGGTGCCAACGCTCGGGTTTTTTATTTGGTTTTGAGTATCCCGGTAAAGATCCATGTGCGGGTGCTACGGGAAATGGTCAAATTCGACGATAAGCATGTTTTATTCGGCAACTCGCGGGTTGCAGAATGAAACTCCTGTGTAACTATTTTGAATTGAAAAATGTGCACCGTGCAGTGAGTTGATACCAGCGTTTTCAGTTATATGCACCTGTTTTTTACGCTAAGGAAACAATGGCATGTGTTTTGCTCGTGACTTAATATAAAAAGCCTGCCAGCACTTTTGGAGTATTTCGGGAGGGGAAGTGATGTGTAGCGTGGGCTGCGGCTAATTAATTTATTACTGGTCATATAACAACTCAAGGGGGTAGGATCATGGCAGAATTTGCGTACGATATCAGAGATATAAAATTTATTTTAAACGAGTGGCTGGATATGGACGAAATATTCAGCCTGGATAGATTTAAGGAAAATTATGAAAAAGACGATATTGATTTTATTTTGAATGAAGCGTATAAGATGGCCAAAGAGGTAGTGGCGCCTATAAATAAAGAAGGCGACGAGATCGGGGTTAAATTTGAAAACGGAAAAGTTAAGCTCCCGCCTGGCTACGTGGAGGCATACAAGTTCTTGCAAGAGAATGGTTGGGGTTCGGCTAATGAATCCCTGGCTTCGGATACCGTTATGCCCCTGACCTTGTATAGAGCTTATAACGAGATGCTCATGGCGGCATCACCCGCTCTAATGTCATATATCAAGCTGACCACGGGAGCGGCCAACCTGATTTACAGGTTTGGTACGGACAAAGACCGCCAGCTTTTCCTGGAAAACATGCTTAACGGCAAGTGGAGCGGTACCATGTGCCTCACCGAGCCCAACGCCGGTTCCGATGTGGGCGATTCAGTCACCCGGGCCTATCCCACCGGGGATCCCAGAATTTACAAAATCAAAGGAACCAAAATGTTTATCACCGGCGGGGAAGTGGATTTATCCGAAAATATAATTCACATGGTTCTGGCCCGCCCCGAAGGCGGCGCACCCGGTTCCAAAGGATTGGGGCTGTATATTGTACCCAAGATCTGGGTAAATGACGACGGCAGCCTCGGAGAGCCCAATGACGTTATCTGTACCGGCGTTGAACATAAGATGGGCCTCAAAGCATCAGCCACAGCCATGTTGAGTTTTGGGGAAAACGATAACTGCCGCGGGATACTGGTGGGGAACCCCCCGGATGAAAACGGGGTGTCCAAGGGGCTGGCCATGATGTTCCACATGATGAACGAATCCCGCATTGGTACGGGTCATAACGCCCTTGCTCAAATGGCCGCGGCCTATTACTACGCGTCGCGCTACGCCACCGAGCGTATCCAGGGACGCCTGTTTACCAACCCCAAAGCGGGTCGAGTGCAGCTGATTAAACACGAAGACATAAGAAGAATGCTTATGGAAATGAAAGCCCAGGTTGAAGCAATCAGGGCCATGATCTTCAGGGGTTTTTATTATTTGGATATTGCTGAACACAGCAATGACAGGGAAAAAGCGGTCCGGTGCCAGGGTTTGGCCGAGATTTTGACCCCGCTGATTAAAACTTATTCAGCTGAAACCGCCTGGCATGTGATTGCCCTGGCTATCCAGGTATACGGCGGCGTCGGGTACACGGAAGAATACCCGGTTTCGCAATATGCCCGCGATGTAAAGATACTTTCCATTTGGGAAGGAACATCGTTCATTCACGCCATGGATTTGGTCGGCCGCAAAATGAGAATGAAAGACGGTGTGCCTTTTACCAACTGGCTTAATGATAGAAAGGAATTTCTGGAAAAGAATAAAAACGCCCGGGGATTCGCAACGGAAATCAGCAAGCTGGAAAGAGCTTACCAGTGTGTGGTCGAGATTAAGAATATATATGAGACTTATTATGCCAACAAAGGTGAAAAAGGCGCGCTGATACCTTTATATGCAACCCGCGTGCTGGACTGCTGCGCCCAGTTGTTCGCCGCGGAATCAATTCTGGACCAGGCGCTCTTGGCACAACGGAAAATTGATGAACTAGGTGTCGAACACCATGATTACACATATTACGTGGGCAAAATCAATGCCGCAAAATACTTTATCAATAATATACTGCCCGCTGTTTACACCCGTACCGACATGATTAAGGAGGCCGACCGGTCGGCGCTGGAGTGCCCGGAAGAAGCCTTAGTAATAAGTTAGTTGAGCGTGACCGGATCCGTTGCCGGTAGTTGAAGAGCTAAAACAGGTTGGACAATAATAGAGGGTGATAAAGTGTGAACAGTTACCTTGAAGAATACAAAAGCAAACTGGTTTCGGCGGATGAAGCTGTAAAAGTTGTAAAATCAGGCGATTGGGTTGCTTACAGCCATTTCGCCATGACACCCAAGGTGTTAGACGAGGCACTGGCAAGAAGGAAAGATGAGTTGACCGGTGTCAAAGTGAGGGGCGTTTGTTCCGTTCACCCGGTGCAGGTGGCTGTGGTTGACTCGGATAAGAAACATTTTATTTATAACAGCGGCTTTTTCAGTGGTGTGGACAGGAAATTGCAAGATGATGGGATGGCCTTTCATATTCCGGGCCTGTATGCGGAGTCCCCGGTTAATATCAGGAATGGCCAGGCCAGCACGCCCAGAGTAGCTATGGTAGTTACCACCCCCATGGATGAAAAAGGCTACTTTAATTTTGGCCTTTCCTGTTCCTATGAACGAGCGCTTTGCGAAAAAGCGGAAATTGTGATCGTGGAGGTCAATCGAAATGTTCCCCGCAGCCTTGGCGGAGACCAGGAATGTGTCCATATTTCAGAAGTGGATTACATTGTAGAGGGGAATAACGACCCTTTGGTGGAGATACCGGTTCACCCTCCCACCAGGGTTGACAAAAAAATAGCTGCGCTAATTGTGGAAGAAATCGAAGACGGTGCTTGCCTGCAACTGGGTATCGGCGGAATGCCCAATACCATCGGCCGGATGCTGGCGGAATCCGATCTTAAGGACTTTGGTGTACACAGCGAGATGTTATGTGACGCTTTTGTGGATTTGTATGAAGCGGGGAAAATCACTGGAGCCAGAAAGTCAATAGATCGCTTTAAAATGGTATATACTTTTGCGCTGGGGAGCAAAAGACTTTACGAGTTTATAGATAACAACCCGGCCTGTGCGATTTACCCCGTGGATTACGTCAATTCCGTGGATGTTATCCGCCAAAACGATAAGCAAATATCTATTAACAATGCCATTGAAGTAGATCTTTATGGTCAGGTATGCTCTGAAACGGTTGGGGCCAGGCAGATTTCCGGGACCGGCGGGCAATTTGATTTTACTTATGGCGCTGTGCGTTCCAACGGTGGAAAGGCTTTCATCTGCTTAAGCTCGACTAAAACCATCAGGGGGCATACCATTTCAAGAATAGTGCCCACCATAACACCGGGAAATGTGGTAACCCTGCCGAGAACAGTGGTTCAATATGTTGTCACCGAGTATGGGAAGGCTAACTTGAAAGGTAAAGCAACCTGGCAGCGGGCTGAAATGTTGATTAACATTGCTCACCCGGATTACAGGGAGGAGCTGATCAAACAAGCCGAAAAAATGAAAATTTGGACTCGAACCAATAAAAGAATATAGAATATTAAATGTTATTTAATTTATTTGCAAGGAGTGAATACAATGGCAACTCTTGAAATTAAAAACATTTGTGTTGTTGGAGCCGGCAATATGGGGCACCAAATCGCCCTTGCCGCAGCCCTGGCGGGCTATAATGTGAAGTGCACCGATATCAACCGGGAAATATTGCAAAAGGCTGAAAACTTTGCGGATACCTACCTGCCCCAGCGGGTGGCGAAGGGCAAAATATCAGAGGAAGATGCCAAAGCGGCCCGGGCCAGGGTATCTTTCATGGTTGACCTGGAAGAAGCGGCCAGGGATGCCGATTTGGTAATTGAAGCGGTAATTGAAAAGCTGGACTTGAAACGTAAAATATTTGCCGACCTTGACAGGATTTGCCCCGAACACGCCATTTTGGCCACAAACAGTTCCTATATTGTCAGTTCCAAGATAGCCGGTGTTACCAAACGCCCGGAAAAGGTTTGCAATATGCACTTCTTTAACCCGGCGCTGGTCATGAAACTGGTTGAAGTCGTTAAAGGACCCCATGTTTCGGAAGAAACAGTGGAAGCCGTGGTGGATGTATGTAAAAAGATGGGTAAAATCCCGGTGGTTTTGCAGAAAGAAATTTACGGGTTCCTGGTCAACCGTATTGTATCGGCCATTAAAAATGAAGCATTGTATATTCATGACATGGGTGTTGCCACTCCCGAAGACATCGACACTGCGGTTGTGCACGCTCTCGGGCACCCCATGGGGCCATTCAGGCTGATGGATCTTACCGGCATTGATCTTACGTATTACATCAGCATGGAACGTTACCAGGAGACCGGTGATCCCAAGTACAAACCTTCACCAATCATTGTGGAAAAATTCCTCAAAAAAGAGTGGGGCCGTAAAACCGGCAAAGGGTTCTACGATTATACCAATAAATAAACAACTGGTTAATACCTGACCCGAGGGTGTATTGGTCAGCGTATCACAGAAGGAGGATTACCATAATGAGAGAAGTGTACCTCGTCGAGGGTGTTCGCACAGCAATTGCAAAATCAGGAAAAAAATCCTGGTTTATGAATATAAGGGCAGATGACTTGGCGGCTCTTGTGATAAATGCTGTTTTGGAACGCGCGGGTATTACAGGCAAGAAAAGGGAGCAAGTGGACGACGTTATTATGGGCGGAACTTACCTAATGAAAGAAATGGGCTCCAATATTGGCCGGTATGCCACCCTCATGGCCGGCATGCCGTACAGCGTGCCGGGTTGCACCGTCGACCGTTTGTGCGGGTCCGGGTTGCAATCCATAGCTTTCGCCATTTCATCCATCGCCATGGGATGGGCCGATTTAATCATTGCCGGCGGCGTCCAGCACATGACTCACGTGCCTATGCTCAGCGGTATTGACCCCAACCCCAGGCTTGGTGAGTTTTGCGATCCCAATATGATCAGAATGGGTTATACTGCGGAATTGGTGGCCAGAAGGTTTAACATTAGCAGGGAAAAACAGGATCAAATGGCCGTGGAAAGCCATGCCAAAGCCCACAAGGCCACCGAAGAGGGTTTATTTAAAGATGAAATACTGCCCGTGGAAGCCGAAGTCCCCACTGAAGACGGGGGTACTCAAAAAATGGTGGTTGACCGTGACCAGGGGATCAGGCCCGGGACCACGATGGAGGTGCTTGCCAAGTTAAAGCCGGTATTCATGGATGACGAAAAGGCCACCGTGACCGCCGGCAATTCCAGTCAAACCAACGACGCCGCTGCGGCGGTTCTGGTGGCGAGCAAGGAAAAGATTAAAGAACTTGGGCTTAAGCCCAAATTGAAGCTGGTGGGGTACTCAGTCGTTGGTGTGGACCCGGCCCTAATGGGCATTGGCCCGGCTGTTGCAATACCAAAAGTGTTGAAACAAGCCGGTATGACCATTGACCAAATTGATATCTGGGAAATTAACGAGGCATTTGCCTCACAGGCGGTATATTGTACAGAGAAGCTGGGTATCCGAAACCACCCGTTGCTCAACCCGCGGGGTAGCGGTATTGCTCTGGGACACCCCCTGGGTTGCACCGGTGCCCGGATTGCCACCACCATCATGCACGAAATGCCTTACTATAGCGCCAAGTATGCCGTGGAGAGCATGTGTATCGGGCACGGTCAAGGTGCCGCGGCAATTTGGGAATGGGTGGGCTAAAAAATGTTTGAAGGAGTGGGTTACGGTATGGAATTTCAAAACCTGTTACTGGAGAAGGACGGGCATATCGCTGTCATTACACTGAACCGGCCGGAAGTTCGCAACGCCCTTGATCCCCGGACATGGGCCGAAATTCGCGCCGCCATCCGTGAGTGCCGTTTTGATAATGATGTCCGGGTGGTAATTATCACCGGTGCGGGGGGTAAAGCATTTGCATCCGGTGCCGACATCAGGTCGCTAAAGGAGCGCGAGACTTTGGAAGTTCTGAAAAGCGAGGCGCAGGAAGCACTGAATGATATTGAAAACCTGGATAAGCCAGTCATTGCCGCCATTGACGGGTTTGCCCTGGGCGGCGGGTGCGAGCTGGCCCTGGCCTGCGATATCAGGATTGCCACCAGCCGTTCCAAGCTGGGCCAGCCCGAGGTGAACCTGGGCATCATCCCCGGGGCGGGCGGCACCCAGAGATTGCAGAGGGTTGTGGGTATAGGCAAGGCCAAGGAATTGATATTCACCGGCGATATCATCAGCGCGGAGGAAGCCAGGCAAATCGGCCTGGTGAACAAGGTTGTGGAACAGCCCGAAGACTTGATGCCGGCGGCCAGAGAAATGGCCGGGAAAATAATCGCCAAGGGGCCGGTGGCGGTCAGCCTGGCCAAAGCCGCCATCAATGTGGGCGCCAACACAGACATTCACTCCGGGCTGATGTTTGAAAAATTCGCCCAGACCATCGCCTTTTCCACCGCGGATCGCATTGAGGGAACCACGGCCTTTCTCGAAAAAAGGAAACCGGAATTTAAAGGCAAATAAAAAAAGCCAATTTATAATTTAACCACAAAACCGCCGGAGCGCCAGGTGTGTGTGCCGGATTTTAGCAGCAAAATAAATTATTTAACAAACAGGGGGACCGGAAATGGATTTTAGCATATCCGATGAAATGAGGGATATGAAGCGTACCGTTCGTGAATTTGTTGACAACGAAGTGGACAAATACAGCCAGCAAATAGAAGAAGAGGATAAAATACCCCAGCATTTAATCGAGCAAGCGAAAGAGATGGGCCTGTTCGGGATGAGCATTCCCGAAGAATACGGCGGGTTGGGCCTGAACATGCTGGAAAAATGCCTGCTGCTGGAAGAGCTGGGCCGGGCCAACATGAGCTTCACAACTTTAATCGGGGCACATACCGGCATTGGCACCACGGGTATCGTCGAACTGGCCAGTGAAGAATTGAAGCGCAAGTACTTGCCCCCTTTGGCCAGCGGGGAGAAACTGGGCGCATTCGCCCTTACCGAACCCGATGCCGGGTCTGACGCTACCAACATGAAAACAACCGCTGTGCTCAAGGGTGACAAGTGGATTTTAAACGGTATGAAGCACTTCATCACCAACGCACCCGAGGCCGATATTTTTACCGTCATCGCCGTCACTGACAGGGAAAAAGGGGCCAGGGGCGGTTATACCGCTTTTATAGTGGAAAAGGACTTTCCCGGCTTTTCCATCGGCACCATTGAAAAGAAAATGGGTTTGCGTGGATCCCATACTGCCGAGGTGATTTTTGAGGATTGCGAAGTGCCGAAGGAGAACGTGCTGGGTGAAGTGGGACGCGGGTACGCTAATGCTTTGAGAATTTTGAGCAAAGGCCGGGTGGCGCTGGGGGCGCGCTGCGTGGGTGCCTGCGACAAGCTCATCGAGTTATCGGTCAGGTATGCCCAGCAGCGGGTGCAGTTCGGCAAACCCATCGCCAGCTTCCAAGCTATTCAGTGGATGCTGGCGGAAATGGCCACCGATACAGAGGCGGCCCGGGCACTGACCTACAGGGTGGCCTGGATGGTGGACCAGGGGCTGCCGGTAATCAAGGAAGGCCCCATGGTTAAACTGTTTGCTTCCGAAGCTCTTGGCCGGGTGGTGGATAAAGCCGTCCAGATACACGGCGGCATGGGGTACATGAAGGAATTCCCGGTGGAACGTTTTTACCGGGACGCCAGGTTGACCCGTATTTACGAGGGGACCAATGAAATACAGCGCATGGTTATAGCCGGCAGGCTGCTGAAAGAAATGGAAATATAACCAACTGGGCAAGAAAGAAGGTGGTTGGGTGGAAAGCGTAGCCATAATTGGTGCCGGGCAGACAAAGTACGGTGATTTCCCCGGTAAGGGGGTAAAAGAACTGTTTGCCGAGGCATACCTGGAAATGCTGCAGAGCGTTGACCGCGGGCTGGACCCGCAGCGGATCGGGGCCGCTTATATCGGCAGCCTGAGCGCGGGCAGCGGCTTTCAACTGGGCCAGCTGGCCCCGCTGTTAATGGGCCACGTGGGTTTGCCCCACGTGAATGCGGTGCGCATTGAAAACGCGTGCGCATCGGGCGGGTATGCGTTGTATAACGCGGCCTGTGCCGTGGCCTCCGGTAAGTTTGACCTGGTCCTGGCCGCGGGCGTGGAGAAAATGCGTGACGTCTCTTCAAACAAAGGCAGGTACTGGCTGGGGGTGTCCGGCGATACCGAGTTTGAACGGCTGGCCGGCTCCACTTTTGCCGGCATTTATGCCCTGATGGCTTCCAGGTACATGCACCAGTACGGGCTGAAAAGGGAGCACCTTTCCATGGTGGCGGTCAAGAATCACCGCCACGCGGTGGACAACCCGAAAGCCCAGTTTCGCAGGGAAATTACCATTGAGCAGGCCATGAACGGCGTTCCGGTGGCTTATCCATTTAATGTATGGGATTGCAGCCCCACCAGCGACGGCGCCGCGGTGGTGCTGCTTTGCAACGCCAAAATTGCCAAAGAATTTACGGACAAACCGGTATACCTGGCGGGGTTCGGGGCAGCCAGTGATTACCTGGCCATACATGACCGTGACAGCATGACCGGGCTTTTGGCCACCCGCAAAGCCGCCGCCGAGGCGTACAAGCAAGCCGGTGTCGGCCCCGGGGACATTGATTTTGCCGAGGTGCACGACTGTTTTACCATTGCCGAGATACTGGCCTACGGTGACCTGGGGTTCGCCGAGGAAGGCCGGGCCCAGTACCTGCTGGAAGAAGGCGTTACCCAGCGGGGCGGCAAGCTGCCGGTTAACAACAGCGGCGGGCTGAAGGCTAAAGGGCATCCCATTGGCGCCACCGGTTGCGGCATGGCCGTGGAGGTATTCAAACAGCTGCGGGATGAGGCCGTGGAGCCCAGCAGGCAGATTAAAAATGCCAGGTACGCGCTATCCCACAATGTAGGTGGTTCCGGCGGGACAGCCGCTGTATTCATCTACAAAAGGGGGGACGCCTGATGGCTAAAAGTATAATTTCATGCGGGGTTTATCTGCCCTACCTGCGGATCAAGCGCGAAGAATATATAAAGGCGCTGGGCAGCTGTTCCGCCGGCATGCGGGAAAAGACGGTGCCGGATATAGATGAAGACGTGGTTACCATGGCGGTGGAAGCGTCCAGGGACGCCCTGGCGGGGCTGGATGCCGCCAAAGTGGGCGTGTTGACACTGGCGTCCACCAGCTTTCCCTACCAAGAGAAGGCGCTGGCCGGTACCCTGGTGGAGGCACTTGGTCTTGGCAGAGATGTGCTGGCTACCCAGCACGGCCATTCCACCCTGGCGGGTACCGAAGCTTTCCTGGCGGCCCTGGGCCTGCTGGATCAAACAGAAAAGCAATATGCCCTGGTGGTTGTGTCCGATGCCCCGGCGTCTGCACCAAGCGTGGACATGGAACATGGTTTCGGTGCTGCCGCCTGCGCCTTTGTTTTGACCAGGGATGAGCCGGGCCTGGAATTTGAAGGGGTTTACGCCCAGTCCAGGGAAGCCATGGGCTTGCGTTACCGGCTGCCGGGAGAAAGGGATGTCAGGGATATCGGGGTAAAGACATATGCCACCCAGGACTACAATGAAACAGTTAGTGCCGCGATAAACGGGCTTGTAAACAAACTGGGACGGAAGCCGGCCGATTACCGCCACGTGGTTTTGCACCAGGTAGACGCCAGAACCGCCAGCGCCCTGGCCAAAAAAATGGGCTGTGTTGATGACCAGGTCAAGGAGGGGGAGGTTTATTCCTACACCGGTGACACCGGGGCATGTTCGCCGCTGCTGGGTCTTTGCCGGGTTTTGGAGTCTGCTGTTCCCGGGGACAGTGTGCTGGTTGCTTCGTATGCCCCGGGTTCCGGAAGCCATGCTTTAAGTTTCACCCTCCGGGCTCCATTGCAAAAAAGCGTTTCATTCCGGGCGGCCCTTGAGAATAAAAGGTATATTACCTATATCCAGTACCTGAAACAAAAAAGAAGTATCTGAGATTTGGGGTGATAAAATGGGCGCGCATATATCAATTCCCATGTACCAGCGGGCGGTTCCCCAGCGTTACCGGCTGGTGGGCCAGCGCTGCCTGGCTTGCGGTAAAATAAACTTTCCACCCAAGGCGGTATGCAAGTACTGCAAACAGGGTACTTCCTTCGAAGATGTCCAGCTCAGCGGCAGGGGTACCATTTATTCGTACACCATCATTGCCGGGGGCGGCGCGCCGCCGGAATTCGCGGCTGAAGCGCGGTGCAAGGGCAGTTACCCCGTGTTGATTGTCGAGCTGGAAGAGGGACCCCGGGTGATAGCCCAGATGGTTGACCCGCCTGAAGAGGGTATCAGCATAGGGATGCCGGTAAAAGCGGTTTTCAGAAGGATTTACGAAGAAGAGGGAGTTATAAGGTACGGGTATAAATTCAGGTTGGTCTAAAATGTACCATTGAATAAAGCCCCTTAACGGGGCAATTTTTTATCAGAGATGACCGGTATAAACAATGTAAAAACGCATGTTGGCAGGGAAAACAAAAGCCCGTATTCTCAATTGTCAAAAAACTAAGCCTATTTTTAAGACTCAAAAGTAGCCGGGGTTTACCGGCGCTAATTATATGTGGATGGGGCAAAGGCTTCTTAAATTATTACAAGGCTTTATATTATCATAAATCCCCGCGCTTGACTAAGGAGGTATTGTAATGAGAATTTTAACCGGCACCGAAAAATTGAAAAAAGAGGTTATGGATAGGAATTTATGTACCGGCTGCGGGGCTTGCGTTGGTTTATGCCCGTACATTTACGCTGTCAATGAAAGAGTAGCCATGGTGCATTCCTGTGGTCTGAAAGAAGGTAACTGTCACCAGGTGTGTCCCCGTATAGAGCTTAACCCGGTGGAAATGGATAAACAGGTCTTTAATAAACCTCGAGCTGACCACATTCTGGGGGAAAACAAGGGGATATTTTTTGCCCGGGCGGTAGATCAACAAATATCCGAAAACGGGCAGTATGGTGGTGTGGTCACCGCTCTGGCCGCTTACATGGTAAAAAATAAGAAAGTTGATGCCGCTGTTTTGACAAGGGCCAGTGGTAGTGATGTACCGGAACCGGTGCTGGCCCAAACTATGGAAGAGGTTCTTGGATGCTCTGGCTCTAAGTACTCCGCCTGTCCAACTTTAAAAATCGTTTCCGAGGGATTTAAAAAGGGTTTTTTAAGACTTTGTGTGGTCGGCAGGCCATGCCAGGTAATTGCGTTTAGAAAAATGCAGCGTTTATGCGGCCAAAACAAGCTCAAGTGTTTCTCAGGTAAAAAAATTGAAGCTATTGTTATCGGCCTGTTTTGTTTTTGGTCCTTATCTCCCGATTTTTATATCAAGCTTAAGAATAAGACAGCGGGGAATAAAACGGTTAGATTGGATATCCCGCCTAACCGGGGCCTTGTGGCCGTTCTGGAAAACGGGGCGCAGGTTGAATTTTCCCTTGAAGAACTGCGCCCGCTTATTAGGGAAGCATGTGTCGATTGTTTTGACATTACCTCTGAATATGCGGATGTTGCGGTTGGTTCAACTGAATGTGACCCGGAGTGGAATACATTGATTGTGCGTACGGAGAAAGGTGAGGCATTGGTCAAGGAGGCACAAGCGGCGGGAGTAATTGAAATAAAACAGTATCCTTCCGGAATATTGCTCAATTTGCTGACCGCGGTGGCCAATAAAAAGGCAAGGGTTTTGCGAGGTTTGCAACAAGGTTATTATCTCAGGCTTTCGGGTGATTACCTCCAGGGTTTTTATGCTGCCAAAAAGACAATGGAGTATTCAATGGTGAGGTGAGGACAATGGGTATAGATAACGTAAAACTTGATTGCCCGGGCAAGGAGGTGTTGTTGACGGGAAATGAGGCCGTAGCCAGGGGGGCGTTGGAAGCCGGCGTTAAATATGCTTCTTCTTATCCCGGCTCACCGACCGCAGAGATATTAGATACGCTGGCCAGGCTTTCATCCCATTATAACCTGTGTGCAGAGTGGTCGGTTAACGAAAAAGTTGCTGCTGAGGGAGCGGCGGCGGCTTCATTTGCTGGGATGCGTTCTATAACCGTTATGAAGGCCGATGGGTTGAACGTGGCCGTAGATTTTTTTACCAGCCTGAGCCTGTCTGGAATTAAGGCCGGCATGGTGCTGGTGGTTGGTGACGACCCTTCGGCCCATTCAAGCATTAAGGAAGAAGATTCCCGTTATTTATCAAGGCTGGCCCACTTGCCGGTGCTGGAACCGGCAACCATTCAGGAAGCCAAGGATATGACTTTACAGGCCTTTGCCTTTTCCGAAGAAACCGGGCTTCCCGTGGTTGTCCGCTGTGTCACTAGAATATGTCACGCCAGTTCGGTGGTTAAGCTGGGTAGACTATGTAATTTGGAAGTCAAGCCTGAACTCAATGAAAAATATTTAACCACCCCCAAGGCGCACGCCGGTGTGGAGAACAAGTTGCGGGAAATTGCTAAATCCGGCGGTGGTTGCACTTATACCGGCCCGGGTGATGCAAGAACAATTATTATAACCTCGGGGCCTTCCTATACATACTGCCAGGAAGCGCTGGACATTTTACAACTAAATGATGAGATTGGGATCTTAAAATTGGATCGCACTTGGCCTTTACCGGAGCGGGAACTGTTGCGTTATTTAAAACAAGCCACTGAAGTTGTTTTTGCGGAGGAGATTGAGCCGTTCATTGAAGATAATGTGGCCAGTTTTGCTGCTTTTCACTGGCACGAACTCGGCCCGCTGAAGTTATATGGTAAACGATCGGGGCACGTGGCCGGTCCCTCGGGTTCCGGCATTGGGGAACTAAATCCGGATATAATCATAGACTCGCTTGTTAAGATCAAAGGAATGAATTACCACAGGGATTTACTCGAACAAGACAAGATAGAACATTTGGGACCCCTTCCTGTCAGAGACCGGGCTTTCTGCGCCGGCTGTCCTCACAGGGCCTCGTTTTGGGCAATCAAATCTGCTCTAGCCCTGGATGGCCGTAATGGTTTCGTGCTAGGGGATATAGGTTGTTATTCCATGGGCCGCGGCCGGACGGGTTACTACCTGTTGTCCTCCGTGCATTCGATGGGGTCGGGGGTTGGATTGGCCCACGGTTTCGGTAAACTGGATAGGTTTTCCTTTAACCAGCCGGTAATGGCTATAGCCGGCGACTCCACTTTTTACCATGCAGTGGTACCAGCTTTGATCAATGCCAGGGCAAATAACTCCAATTTCCTTTGTATTATTTTGGATAATGAAACAACGGCCATGACGGGCCACCAGCCTCACCCGGGCAGCGGCTTCGACGCTGCCGGGAACCCGTCAACCCGGGTGAGCATGGAACAGCTGGTCCGGGGGCTGGGGCTTTCCGTATATATAAGTGACCCGTACGATATTCCGGCCACGGTTCAACTGATTACTTCAATGTTGAAAAATAGTGAACCCCAGGTGCTGATATTAAGACGTGCCTGTGCTCTGGTTGCTGCCAAGAAAGGAAAACAACCTGTGGTCTACGTTGACCAGGATGCCTGCCTGGGCGACGGGTGCGGCTGTAACAGGTTTTGTAGCAGGGTGTTCGGTTGCCCGGCCAATATATGGGATAGGGAGGCCGGAAAAGCACGGATTGATGAGGCGGTTTGCACCGGTTGCGGGGTATGCATTTCCCTGTGCCCACAGGGAGCTATCAAGGTCAAGGAGGTTTAAAGCATGGAAAAACAGCCATATAATTTGATTTTCGCCGGTGTCGGTGGCCAGGGCAATGTTATTGCTTCCAAACTGACTGCCTTGGCTGCCGTTGATGCCGGGCTCAAAGTAACAGTTGGGGAAACCTTTGGGGCCTCCCAGCGGGGCGGCACGGTAATGAGTCACGTGCGGGTATTCCAGGGTGATAAACCGGTTGGGCCGTTGATTCCCAGAGGCCGGGCGCATTTAATCATCGGTTTCGAGCCGCTTGACACTTTGCGCATTTTGCTGGCATACGGCAGCAAGCATACCAAAGTGATAGTAAATGACCGGCCTGTATACCCGTTGAACGTACTGGCCGGGGATGCGGAATACCCGGGTGTGGATAAGATGATATCGGTCATGTCCGAAATGGTAGAAGACCTGAAGGTGGTAAAGGCAACTGATCTGGCTTTTCAAGCGGGTAGCGCTTTAGCCACGAACATTGTCATGGTGGGTGCGCTGGCCGGTCTCAATTGCCTGGCCATTCCCACCGGAAAATTCGAAGCTGTGATTGCGAACTTTTTTAAACCCCAGTTTAAAGACATGAACATGCGGGCATTTAGGCTAGGAATGAAGGCTGTACGAGAATAAGCGAATTTTTTGTGGATGCGTACAAAGCCTGAAGAAGGGTTTGACATGGCCTTTTTACTAAGTAATAACAGCGCAAGAAATGGCTGATTAGGACGTTTGAGCCGGTTTTGCAGTTTGTTTTGCTACGCAAACTTGGTATTCCCCCTAGTGGCTCAACTTTTAGTCAACAGGGGTATTTATACAATGTAAGAAGCCCGGGAGTTCATAAATGCTTTTTGCACGACTTGCCACGGCTGGCTCAATCGAAATATTATCTGTTTAAAATATTGACTGAAAATACAAAATTTATTATATTTATATAACAAACCGACTGGTCGGTACTTTATTGTGCAAACCCTAACCGGCTTGAAAGAGGTGAACAATTTGGACACGCGTGAAAAAATAATACAATCCGCCGTGGAGTTGTTTGGGCGAAAAGGTTATCATAGCACGTCCATCCAGGAAATTTGTGAACACGCCGGTGTCAGCAAGGGCGCGGTATTCCATTATTTTTCAAATAAAAGCGAAATTCTGTTTGTAATTCACGACCAGTTTATCGATGTTATCCTGGAGCAAGCCGGGCGGGTGTTGCAACAAGAGGAACTCACCGCCACTGAAAAATTGCGGGAGTTGCTTATTCTCCTGGTACAGCTGGTAGCCGATTTCAAAATGCATGTTACGGTTTTTTTCAAAGAATATAAATATGTGGATAAAGACCGGCTCGATATCATTAGGGAAAAGCGGGACCGGTGCGAGCAAATATACAGGACGGTTGTGGAACAGGGGGTGGCTAGCGGGGAATTTAGGCAGGACCTGGATGTAGACGTTGTTGTCAAGGGTCTTTTCGGTATGTGCGATTGGACCTACCAGTGGATGAATCCGGATGGAAGGCTTACTCCCAGGGAAATCGCGTTAATTTTCTGGGAACTTCTTTTGAAAGGGCTACGGTGGGAGGTTGACGGTGAAAAACCGGTGTGGGTAAAACAGGGATGCAACGTTACCGGAGGGCGATGTGACGTGTCTTCAAAAGTTTAGGTGGTTTATTACGACCGGTGAAACATTACTTGTAATTCAGAGGTGGTTCTTGTGGCATTGCCCAAGATAGGAGTAATAGCACCCCATTCCGGTTTCGGTAAAATAGCCAGGGGGCTGGCGGAAGAGTTGGGGATCAACCTGGTGTTGGAGGATTTTAACCGGGTCGAACTGGCTTCTTTGCTGAAAGGCTGGGAAAACGGTACTGCCATAGAGGCGGTTGTAACAGGTGAAACCATTGCTATACCGTTGCGCAAGTGCACAGCCTTGCCGGTGATAACAGTGCAGGTATCGGGATACGAGATAATTGATGCATTGAGCCGGGCCAGGACGGCGGGTAACAGGGTGGTACTGGCTGAATACGAGTATTATGCCGCCAGGCACGACCCGTTAAGCCTTTCTTCGATTTTGGGGATAGATGTCAAGCTGGTTGCATACAGGGAAAAGAAACAACTGGTTGAAAAGCTGAAGGATATGCGAAAAGAAGTGGATGCGGTGGTGGGTACCGCCGATACGGCCGCCGAAGGTGCCAGGGAGGCCGGGTTGCCTTCGTTTTTAATCCAGTGTAATCAGGAAGCGATTCGGGACGCCCTGGAAAAAGCAAAGCAAATCAGCCGCTGCAAGCGCAAAAATATTAGACTTTGCCACTCCCTTCAGGCTGTTTTAAACAGTACTTATGACGGTATCATGGCGGTGGACGAGCGTGGAAAAGTGATTATTTTCAACCCGGTGGCGGAAAAGCTCACCGGCTTTCCGGCAAGCCGGGTACTGGGGAAACCGGTCAACCAGGTTATGGAAATGAGCTCTCTTTTTAGGGAGATCCATGGCGACGGGAGCCCATCCGGCGAGGAATTGATTACCCGGGGCGGGCACGCCCTGGTTGTCAACCGGGTGCCTGTACCTTTTGAAAAAAACCGGCATGGACTGGTAATTGCGTTTCGGGCTGCGGGCAATACCAAACAGCCGGAATGTAAGGCGGAACGGGGATTGCGCCGCCAGGGGTTGACTGCCCGCTTCCGTTTCAGCGATATCGTGGGCCGCAGCGCCATGATTGAAGAGACAATTAATGAGGCCCGCAGGTATACACGTTCGGACGCGGCGATATTAATCACGGGTGAGAGCGGCACCGGCAAGGAATTGTTCGCCCAGAGTATTCACAACGAGAGCGCGCGCCGGGATGGGCCCTTTGTGGCCATAAATTGTGCCGCGCTGCCCGAAAGCTTGCTGGAAAGCGAGTTGTTCGGTTACGAGGACGGGGCTTTCACGGGCGCCAGGAAGGGAGGCAAGCGGGGCTTGTTCGCCCTGGCCAATGGGGGAACAATTTTCCTTGATGAGATAGGAGACCTCAGCCCGGCCCTGCAGGCGCGCCTGCTAAGGGTATTGCAACAAAAGGAAGTTATGCCGGTGGGCGGGCAGCGGGTAATTCCCGTGGACGTCCGGGTAATAAGCGCCACCAATTGCGATTTGCAGCGGGCGGTGGAACGGGGCGATTTTAGGGTTGACCTGTATTACCGGCTTAATGTTCTACACCTGCATATTCCTCCGCTGCGTATGCGCATGGAGGATCTGCCTTTACTTTTCAAGCACTTTTACCAGCGGTTGGCCGGTGCGGAACGCGTAAAAGAATTGCGCATTACCGGCCAGGTGCTGGAAGAGCTGAAAACTTACCCGTGGCCGGGTAATGTGCGCGAGCTGGAAGGTTTTGTAGAAAGGTATGTGGCGCTGGGCGAAGAGGACAACGTAAATTTTACCACATTTCGAAACCTGCTGCACAAGTTGAAGCAAAAACACCAAGCGGGTGAGTTATTGCGGGATAGGCAGGTACTGCTTTTAAAGCTTGGTAGCATGGAGGAAATGGAACGCCAGATTATTGAACAGGCCGTTAAGATTGTGGGGGGCGGCAAGGCCGAGCTGGCCAGGGTTTTAGGGGTAAGCCGTACTACTTTATGGAAAAAGCTAAAAAAATACCGGGGAATTAGTTGAGTATTCTTAAACTGGTAAACCGTTAATAACAAAAACCGGCATAAGCATATGGTAACCGGCACCGGCTTGTAAAATGCCGCGCTTTTGTTTTTATGTAGTGCAAGCTCCGATTCCTCTCAAATAAAATATGGTGTTAGGTTACCATGGCTTACGGTGTGATGGAAAAGTGTAGATTTAACGCATGTTGTTTATTTACCTTCCTATGCTTGTTAAAAATGTAAACGCAGGCGTTTATTTAATGAACTTAACATTAAGTAACAGAGTGTAATAAAAGAGGTTTTTAGCAATAAATATCAAGCACCGGCGAATGGGAAATATCTATACCTATACCCCGGGTGTAATGTATACAAGCAGGCACAGGTATTGCAAAAAGCTTATATAAGTTAAGCTCACTTCAACGGCGGGGTCAGGCGAAAAGTGAAATGCCGGGACAGGCGGTAAAGTTAGTGAAAGGACTGTGATCCGTGAAGGATACTGGCATAAATAATATTTGCGTCGTGGGAGCGGGCACCATGGGACACCAGATAGCCCTTTGCGCGGCGCTGGCGGGTTACAGGGTAGCTTGCCACGACATAAGCGAAGATGCCCTGGCAAAAGCCGCCGGTTTTATGGAAAAGTATTTATCCCACCGGCTGGCGGAAGGCAAAATGACGGCTGAAACGGCCCGGGCGGGCAGGGAAAACCTGCGCTTTACCATGGATTTGGAGGAAGCCGCCGGGGATGCGAATTTTGTAATTGAAACTATTCCCGAAGTATTGGATCTTAAACGGCAAGTGTTTGCCCGCCTGGATCAAATTTGCTCGCCGCACGCCTTGCTGGTAACCAACAGCTCTTTCATTGTCAGCTCAAGACTGGCCGGTGCCACAGGCAGGCCGGAAAAAGTGTGCAACATGCATTTTTTCACGCCCCCGCTGGTCATGAAGCCGGTGGAAGTGGTTAAGGGTCCCCACACTGCAAGTGAAACGGTGCGGGTGGTAATGGACGTGTGCAGGAGTATGGGGAAAATCCCCATCCTGCTGGAAAAGGAGATCCATGGCTTCCTGGTAAACCGTGTTTTATCGGCGGTGCACAGGGAAGCGTTGTTTCTTTACGATACCGGTGTTGCCTCGTACGAAGATATAGACATTGCAGTTCGGGAAGGACTGGGTCATAAAACCGCCCCGTTCTACCAGATGGATTTAATCGGCCTGGATCTGGTGCTTTTAATAAACCGGGAGCACTACCGTGAAACCGGTAACCCGGCTTTTAAACCGTCTCCGGGCTTGGTGGGGATGGTGGCGCAAAACAGGCTGGGTCGTAAAACGGGCAGGGGGTTTTATGATTATAGCCAAATGTTGAGTAAAAGGGGGTATTAGCGGTTATTGCGTGATAGCTGGGCAAAATAGTAGAATTATTAACAATTATTTAAGTATTAAGATAGTTGACAAATTATTGGCAAATTATCAGGAGCTGGAGGTGCTTTCATGGATTTTCCAAGGCCGTATTTAAAGGTTTACCAGCAAGGGGGCGTGGATTGGGATATCAAAATTGAACCCAGATCGCTGCAGAGTCTTTTATTTGAGTCCGCCAAAAAAAATCCTGAAAAAACGGCGCTGTTGTTTTACGGGCGGAAGATTTCCTATGCTCAACTGGCGGGCGCCGTGCTGAGGACGGCCTCGGTACTTAACGAAATGGGCGTCCGTAAAGGGGACAGGGTTGCCCTGATGTTGCCCAATTGCCCTGATTTTGTTATCGCGTATTATGCCATCCTCTATCTGGGCGGTATTGTGGTCAATACCAACCCCATGTATGTGGAAAGGGAAATAGAGCACCAGGTCAACGATTCCGGTTCCAAGATGATCATTACCCTGTATGACCTGTATTTCAGGGTTAAAAACATTCGCCAAAACACCCCCCTGGAAAAGGTCATATTGACCGGTTTTACCGGCAAGCCTGAAACCATGCCGGACGATACCCTCTGGTTCCCGGATTTCTATGCCCAGGACCGGCCGCCTGTGCCGCAGGCCGAAATCGACCCCATGGAGGACATTGCCGTTCTGCAGTACACGGGCGGCACCACTGGTGTTTCCAAGGGGGCTATGTTGACACATTACAACTTGTACGCCAACTCACAGCAAACCGACCACTTTTTCATCGGCGAGGAGAAAAAACAGTTAACTTTAGGTGTATTGCCGTTTTTCCACGTCTACGGCATGTCTTCAGCCATGAACCTGGCCATAGCCGCCGGAACCACTTTAATACCGGTGCCCCGTTTTATACCCGAAGAGATAGCCAAAATAATCAGCGAGTATAAACCCACGTATTTTCCCGGCGTACCCACCATGTTCATCGCCTTGCTGAACTACCCCGAGTTCAAAGATTACAGCAACGTGATGGTTTATAACTCCGGCGGTGCCCCAATGCCCGTTGATGTAATTATGAAATACCAAAAAATACTGGAGGGTACCGGGTCGGAATTTGCGGAGGGTTACGGGCTTTCGGAGGCGTCACCCGTTACGCACTGCAACCCCACATTTGGAGATGTGAAGCCCGGTAGCATTGGCATCCCCTTCCCGGCCACCGATGCCGCCGTGGTTGATCTTGCCACCGGTAAGTTTTTGCCGCCCGGCGAGGTGGGTGAGCTGGTGGTCAGGGGGCCCCAGGTAATGAAAGGTTACTGGAATATGCCGAATGAAACCGCCCAGGCACTCCGGGATGGCTGGCTGCATACCGGTGATTTGGCCAAGATGGACGAGGACGGGTATTTTTACATCGTAGACCGGAAGAAGGATATGATTGTTGCCAGCGGGTACAACATTTATCCCAGGGAAATTGAAGAAATATTGTTTGAATACCCCAAGGTGCAGGAAGCCGTGGTGGCCGGTGTGCCGGACGCTTACCGGGGCGAAACCGTTAAGGCTTACATTGTGTTGAAGCAAGGGGAAACCGCTACGGCGGAAGAGATTATAACTTATTGCAAGGAAAAGCTGGCTCCGTACAAAGTGCCTAAACTTATTGAATTCCGGTCCGAATTGCCCAAGTCGGCGGTGGGCAAGTTGCTGCGGCGCAAGCTGGTGGAAGAAGAGAGGGAAAAATTGCAAAAGGCGGAAAAATAAATGTACCGGTTAAAGGTGAGGCCCGGCGCGAAAGCGTGCCGGGCCTCAAGGCTGTTTGAACAGCGTGCGCTAAGCACCGAGGTAGGCCTTCTTAACCAGTTCATTATTTCTAAGCTCCTGGCTGGGGCCGGACAGCATCAGTTTTCCGTTTTCCAGAACATATCCCCGGTCCGTAATCATTAAAGCCATATTGGCGTTTTGTTCCGATAGAAATATGGTGGTGCCCATTTCCTTGTTGATGCTTTTTATGGTGTCGGCGATTTTCTGTACCACCAGCGGGGCCAGTCCCATGGATGGTTCATCCAGTAAAAGCATGTCGGGCTTGGACATCAGGGCGCGGGCGATGGCCAGCATTTGTTGCTGGCCGCCACTGAATGTGCCGGCGGGCTGGTTGTATCTTTCCTTGAGAATGGGAAACAGCTCGTATACCATTTCCAGCGTGCGCCGGACTCCTTGGGGGTCTTTTCGCCTGGTATAGGCGCCCAGCATTAAATTTTTGTACACTGACAAGTGGGGAAACAACTGCCGTCCTTCCGGGCACAGGGACAGGCCCAGGGCTACAATTTTATGCGCCGGCTGTTTGCTTATTTCTTTGTTTTTAAATACAATTGTTCCCCGGAAAGGTTTCAATACCCCGGCGATGGTTCTGAATAAAGTGGTTTTACCGGCTCCGTTACAGCCCAGCAGCGCAACGATTTCCCCTTGCTTGACATGCAGGGAAACATCACGGATGGCCTTAAACCGACCGATGACAGTGGTAACTTCCTTTACCTCAAGCAATATACTCGCCTCCCAGGTAAGCCTCGATGACCGCCTGGTTATTGCTGATTTCCCGCGGCGTACCCTCGGCGATTTTTTCTCCGTAGTTTAGTACCGCTATCCGGTCAGCCAGGTCCATGATCATGCTCATCTTGTGTTCAATAATGCATATTGTAATACCCGCTGTTTTCATTTTTTTAATCAGGTTGATGATTCCTTCGGTATCTTCCTGAATTAAACCGCCGGTGGGTTCGTCTAGGAGGATTAGCTTGGGTTTGCTCATGAGAGCCACGCCAATGGCCAATCGTTTTTGCTCTTCCTGGGAGAGCTCTGAAACAAAACAATCCGCCTTATCTGCCAGCTCGATAAAACGCAATATCTCGCCGGTCTTTGCCCCGCAATGGGCCAGGTCGTTTTTATAACGCCGGGTGCGAAGGATGGTATTCCAAAAACCACCGGAAGTGCGCAATTTAAAGGCAATGGCCAGGTTATCCTTCACCCGCAGCTGGTTAAACAGGGCGGTGGTCTGGAAGGTGCGGGAAATGCCCTTGCCGGCTACGCGGTATGGTTTGAGACCGGTAATATCTTCGCCTTCCAGGCAAATTTTGCCGGCATCGGGGCGCAACATGCCGCTGATCAGGTTGAATAAAGTGGTTTTGCCGGCCCCGTTGGGGCCGATAACGGCAAAAATGCTGCCCCGGTGGACATTAAAGCTGACATCGTTGACCGCCGACAAACCATCAAAATGCTTGGTCAGATTGCTGATGGTTAATAACACTTCGCACGCCCCCTTTTACCCGTTGATAACGATAACGCCTGGTCCACCTCAAGCGTAAATTCTCCAAACCGCCCATCAGACCCCTGGGAAAATAAATGATTAGTACCACCAGCAGGGCGCCAAAAATTAACTGGCGATATTCTTCCAGGTACTGCATGTATTCCATCAATATAGGAATGAAAAAGGCACCCAGTATGGGTCCCGCCAGGGTGGCGGCCCCTCCAACCATAACATACACCAGCCAGTTGAAGGTCAGGATATAAGAAGTGACGCTGGGGCTGATGCTGCCTATGACGCTGGCGTATATTCCTCCGGCCAGGCCGGCAAAGAAGTTGGCCACCACAAATGAAAGCAACTTGGTGCCAAAAGTATTGATACCCACAGCGTCCGCCAGGACTTCGTTATTGCGTATGGCCATGAAGCTGAGGCCCATCAGGGAATAAACCATGCGATACATGACAAATATGGTTAAAAGCAAAAATACCAGCACCAGGTAATATTGTTCCGTTTGGGTTTTGAAGGTTATCTCACCAACCAGCGGCAAGGCTATGGGACTGGGTGCCGGTATACCAACCACGCCCCTGTGTCCCCCGGTGAGCGATACCCAGTTGCCGGCCACAATGGATATTATGACGCCAAAGCACAGGGTGGCAATGGCGAAATATGAACCCCGGGTGCGTAAAGTGGGTATGCCGATGAGTAACCCCACAAGCGCCGCCAGAAGGGCGGAAACCGGAAGGGCAAGCCAAAAAGAAACCCCCGCTTTGGTCAGCAATCCCACCCCGTAGGCCCCGATACCGAAAAAACCCGCGTGGGCCAGGGATGCCTGGCCCGTGTATCCGAGGATCAGGTTAAGACTTAGTGTGGCTATGGAAAAAATGCAACTAATGATTATAATTTGAAAAATGTAGCGGTTGGGGACCAGAAGCGGCATGGCCAGGGCCAGTGCCAGCACCAGCAGGTAAAACCAGTTGCGTTTTATGAATTGCGTGGCAAGTGAACCGGCCAATGCTAAGAAGCCTCCCTTCCAAACAAACCGGTGGGTTTGATAGCCAAGATTAGGATCAGTGCGCCGAAAGCAAAGACATCCTTGTAATCGGCCGATATGTACCCGCCGCCAATGGATTCGATCAAGCCCAGCAGGTACCCCCCGCATATGGCTCCCGGTATGCTGCCCAGCCCACCCAGTATGACTATGATAAATGCCTTCATTCCCAGCAAGGCGCCCATGCCCGGAGAGACCATAAAAATGGGAGCTACCAGGGAAGCTGCCGCGGCTGCCGAGGCGGCAGATATGGCAAAGGTTAATGAGGAAGCGATGTTAACATTGATTCCCACCAGCATGGCGCCTTCGCGGTTCTGGGCCACGGCTTCTATGGTGGCACCGGGAGTGGTCTTTTTGAGGAACAGCTGGAGCAATACAATTAGGATAACAGCTGCGACAATTACAAGTAATCGTTGCTGGGTGAGTATTATACCCATTAGCTCCACGGTGTCCGGGTATGGATTGGGCATGCGTTGACTCTGAGGGCCCCAGGCCAAGATGGTGAATGCCTCTAGGAACATCAGTGCCCCGATGGCGGAAATGAAAGAGTTGACATGAGGCTGATCCCGCAAAGGGCGGAAGACCACGCGTTCGACAAGTATTCCCACCAGGGCCAGCACCACCATGGAGAATATCATGGCCGTCCAAAAGCCGAAGCCACAGGCTGTGATAAAGAAAAAAGTTACGTACCCGCCCAACATGTACAGGTTGCCATGGGCGAAGTTTGGTATATGCAGTATGCCGAAAACCAGGGTAAGCCCCAGTGCCACCACGGCGTATGTGCTTCCCAGCATTATTCCGTTTACTACCTGCTGCAGGAATAGCTCCATTTGGTCACCTCCCGGCTGTACCGCCGCTTTTCAGCGGCGGTACAGCTGACAGTTATCGCGTTAATCGATGTAGTTTTGCAAGACCGTTAACCTGTGCGGGTTTGGTGGATTTACGGTTTCAATGAACTGGTTGAGTTCCTCTTCGTTTTTCAGCCACCAGACGTAACTGATTGGTGTTTCATACTGGCCGTTCTTGACCATCTGCACGGAACTGCGCACCAGCATCCGGCCGCAGTCTTTGATGCCAAAGTAATCCTCGGGATACTTGTCGCTGGTTAACGGGTACACTTTCGGAAAGGCGGCTCTAATGGCATGTACGTCCTCCACTGTGCCCGCTTCTTGCATAGCCAGGGCCAGGGCACTCATGGCACAGTAGTTGAGCACGGCTTCCCAGCTGTTGTGCACTTTATATTTTTCAACGTATTTGTCATTAAAGGGCTTTGCCATTGGGTTGGGTATTTCAGCAACTGCTGATACACCGATGACGTTTTCCATCAGGCTGGTATCACCCTTGAAAATTTCGTCGATGATGTAATCCATCTTGGCCTGGTCGATCAGGATGAATCCACCTTTGAAACCAAGGGTGCGGGCTTGCTCGATCACCAGGGCGGTGGGAGCGGACGGGCCGCCAATGACCAGTACGTCGGGGTTGGTGGCCAGTGCCGCCGTCAACTGGGAGGAAAAGTCTGTTTCAGTATAGTAGTTGGCGGGCTGATCCGCGGTTATCTCGCCGCCCATCTCGTTTTCCCAGTATTCCCTGAAGGTTTCACGCCACTCGTCCCCGTAAGCTCCCAGGGTGATTACCATGGCCGCTTTGCGCCAGCCCTGTTCCCATGCCAGGTCTGAAAAGCCCTGGACGTAAGCTGTAAACGGGGGAGGTATGGATACGGTTAACTCGTTATTCAATTCATCAATCAAGGGCGTGCTGGTAAAGGCCATGATTAAAAACTCGTTTCCTTCTTCCTGGTTTATTTCCATCATTGGAGCAGTGGTGGTGAACACGGGGTTGAATATGACCCGCGCGTTGCTCTGGTCGCGAAGCCGCCGGGCGTTATTTACCGCCTGGGTTGGGTCGGCCGCGTCATCCAGTTTCTCAAGTTTGAAAACATACTTTTCACCGTTTATGGTGATTCCGCCGGCTTGGTTGATGTCGTTGATGGCACAGTCTATGCCGTTAAGGGCGTCTTGCCCGTACTGGGCACCCGGGCCGCTTAAGGGACCGGTGTAACCAATAACCACTTCCTTGGCTTGCTCGCCGCCCGGCGCGTCACCGGGCTTGCCTTCCTGGCCTGATCCCCCACAACCTGCCAGGAAAAGTACCAGTAAAAGCACTATCAAAAATGGTAACTCTTTAAAACCCCTCATTTTTTACCCCCCATTCGCAATTTACTTGCCCGTATAATGCAACGCTTAATCCGTGACAGGCACGGTCTTTTGCCGGAAATACACCTCCCTTCCCGGAATAAATATAATGAAAAATCAAAAACCAATGTCTATTGCAAAAACTCTGAATATTGCCGCCAGCAGTATATGTTGCAACCGGTGTAACGGCTATCCCTTGATTTGCGCCTGTTGCCGCGGCGGTTTGTAATAACCGGGTTAACCCGGTTATTACAAACCCTCCTCGGGTATATCTATGGCGGAAGTATCGCAATCCTTGATGATTTCGGCGGTGGTAAATATTTCGGGGACAATGTTCCTGATGTAGAACCTGGCGGTTTGCACCTTGCCCTGGTAGAAGGAGTGGTCGAAGTGTTCCGGGCCCAGTTCCCGGATTCTGGCCAGGGCTATGGCCGCTTGTTCCAGGAGCAATGAGCCGCCCCAGAGCATGGCGGTGGCGTGTAAAACCCGGGTGGAGTAAAGGGGCATGATTTTAATGTTTTCGGCAAGTTTTGTGACTAGGAAACCCTGCATTTCCCGGTAGGCGTTTATTGCTTTACTCATGATTTCATATTCCCTGGCCAGTTCCCTAACATCTTTATTGTTTTCAACGGAAGCTACCAGGTCACCAAGCCACTCGGCAAAAATCTTGCCCCCGTCCAGTCGCCATTTTCTACCCACCAGGTCCATTGACTGGATGAAATTGGTACCTTCCCAGATGGACAGTATTTTTGCATCCCTGGCACACTGGGCCACGGGGTATTCTTCGGTAAAACCGTACCCGCCGTGCACCTGGATGGCTTCCGCGGTGGTCTGCCAGACCATGTCCGAAGGGTAAGCCTTGATGAGCGGGGTATTTACCTCGATTCTTCTCTCGGCTGTTTTTCTTTCCTCGGGGTCGCTGCTGAACCTGGCCAGGTCAAGGTAATATGAATTTTTCATGATCATGGCCCGGGATACTTCAATGATGGACTTCTGGAACAGCAGCATTCTCCTGATGTCCTCGTGCTCGATAATGCGCACCCTCGGTCCCTTGAGGTTTGTGATCGATTTACCCTGTACCCGCTCCCGGGCGTATTGCAAGGCGTAGTTATACGCCGCCTGGGCGATGGCCATGGCGGTCAGGCCGGTACTTTGCCTGGCGCCGTTCATCATTACGAACATCTGGGCCATACCTTCGGCCTTGCCGTCCTTATCGGGCGGGTTTCCCAGCAAAATGCCGCGGCAGGCGTCCTCGTCACCGAAACTTAACATGGCGGTGGCGGAACCCTTGATGCCCATTTTGTGTTCAATTGCCACCGTGGTGATGTCGTTGGGCTCACCCAGGCTGCCGTCCTCGTTAACCCAGACCTTGGGAACGATAAACAAGGAAATGCCCCGGGTGCCGGGAGCGGCCCCTTCGCACCTGGCCAGTAACAGGTGGATGATATTTTCGGTCAGGTCATGGTCACCGGCGGTGATAAAACACTTTGTCCCCTTGATTTTGTATACCCGGGGGTCTTCCGTGGGGTATGCCTTGGTGGTGATATCGCCCACGTCGGACCCGCAGCACGGTTCGGTCAGGCACATGGTAGCCGCCCACTCGCCGCTGTACATTTTGGGCAGAAACCGCTTTTTGTCTTCTTGGGTACCAAATAACTCAATTAGGTTGGAAGCGCCTTTGGCCAACCCGATGTAAGGGTGGAAGGCCGGGTTGGCCGCGTTGAAGAACTCCTCCAGGACAACGTACAGCACGGTGGGCAATTTGCCTTCTTCATTGGGGTCGAACTGGGAGTTGCCATAACCGTTTTCTTGCATAAACCGGTACAGCTTGTGGAAGGATGGCGGCGTGATAACCTTTCCGTCTTTTAACTGGGCACCGGTCCTATCCCCGTCAATGTTGGTGGGGGCTACCACTTCCTTTGCTACTTTTAGGCCTTCGTCCAGTATCATGTCAATGTCTTCCATATCGTAGTAATCCTTGAAAGCATCAAAAGCGAGTATCTTTTTCGTATCCAGCCAATCTTTAAGAATAAATTTGTGGTCGCGGTTGAAATAAACAAAGTTGCTTGACATGCGCTCGTTCTCCTTTTAACTGGCTTTTTCGAAAGGCAATTCACCCGGTAATTTTTCTGCCTGTCATGTAACACCGCTGTGTTACTTGCCCTTGAAATTAGGCTGTCTTTTTTGGAAGAATGCCATGGCGCCCTCTTTGGCGTCTTCGCTGGCGAATACCACGGCTGACCCGGCTTGTTCTATCTTTATACCCTCTTCAATGGTGGTGTTAAGACCCCGGGTTACGGCTTTTAAAATTTCCCTGATGGCAATGGGGGCACCTTTGGCCAGCCTGGCGGCCAGTGCTTCGGCTTCCTGTAACACCTGGCCTGTGGGAACCGTTTTGTTGACCAGCCCGTAACTTAAGGCTTCTTCGGCGCTGAGGGGGTCGCCCGTAAGCATAACCTCTAGAGCTTTGGTTTTCCCTATTAGCCTGGGCAGGCGCTGGGTACCGCCCCAGCCGGGTATTATGCCCAGCTTTACCTCGGGCAACCCCATTTGGGCGGTGGTGGACAAAATCCTCAGGTGACAGCTCATGGCCAGCTCGCTGCCGCCTCCGTAGGCGCTGCCTTGTAGGGCTGCGATTACCGGCTTGGGATAGTTTTCAATTTTCAGGAACACGTCGTGACCGCTAATCTTTGGGGTGTTTCCGGCCTGAATTGATTTGAACTCGCTGATGTCGGCTCCGGCAGAAAAAAGCTTTTCTCCCGTTCCCGTTAGAACAATTGCTCTAACTCCGTCATCGTCCCGGCACTCGTCCAGCAGCGTGTTCAAGTCTCCGAGAACGCCCTGCCCGAGGGCGTTTGCCGGCGGGTTGTTGATTGCCGCCACTACATAACCGTCTTTTTTCTCCACAACCAGTTTGGTATATTGCATGTGCAAAACCCTCCTTTGGGTTTGATATATGGATCTGCAAATGGATACTACATTTCGGGCTCAGCATTTTTCAATTATGGTGGCTACACCCTGTCCGCCCCCGCAGCAGGCGGTAATGAGCGCGTAACGGCCGTTTCTCCTGTGCAGCTCGTAGACAGCTTTGACGGTCAGGATAGCCAGGGACCCGGCAATGGGGTGGCCCAGGGCGATGGCCCCGCCGTTGGGGTTGAATTTCTCCTGATCGCGCCAGTCGATACCCAGTTCCCGGCAGCAGGCGATGGCCTGCGCTGCAAAGGCTTCGTTGAGTTCAATCACGTCCATTTGCTCGATGGTCATTCCGGCTATAGCCAGCGCCTTTCTGGTTGCCGGGACGGGCCCGATGCCCATGATATTGGGGTCTACCCCCGCGGCAGCGTAAGCGCGGATTGCCGCCAGCGGTTTCAATCCCAGCTCCTCCGCTTTTTCTCGTGACGCCAGCAAAAGGGCTCCGGCCCCGTCATTGATGCCGGACGATGTGCCCGCCGTGACCGTTCCGTCTTTTTTAAAGACCGGCGGCAGCTTGGCCAGGACTTCTAGGCTGGTGTTGGGGCGCGGGTGTTCGTCCACCTCGAACACCACCGGATCTCCTTTCTTTTGCGGTATTACAACGGGGATAATCTGTTCCCTGAACCGGCCTTCTTTTAGCGCCCTGGCTGCTTTAACCTGGCTTAGATACCCGAATTCATCCTGTTCTTCCCTGGGTATATTGAAACGCTCGGCCACGTTTTCAGCGGTGATTCCCATGGGCGGGTCACCCAGTTCCCGGGGGCTCAAGGGGCGCGGCACAATCCACCTGGGTGGTGTCCGCTGGTATGCCGAAACGGGTTTTTCCAGCAGGTAGGGCTGCCGGGTCATGCTTTCCACCCCGCCGGCAAGGTAAATGTGGCCCACACCGGCGCGGATGTGGGTGGCCGCCAAGTTTACCGCGGTGGAACCCGAACCGCACTGGCGGTCTATGGTCACGGCCGGTATTTCCATGGGCAATCCCGCCATCAAGAGCGACATGCGGCCAATGCAGCCGGGCGCTCCGAGGCAGTGCCCGAAAATCACCTCGTCAATTAAACCGGGTTCTTTTAAGCCGCTTCTGTTGACGGCCTCTTTCATTACCAGGGCCGCCAGGTTCTCCGGTGGAACATCCTTAAGGGCTCCGTTTTCTCTGGCAATGGGGGTTCTGACGGCGCTGACGATGACTGCTTCCGGCATTTATTGTCGCTCCTTTCGCTGTTTTTCTTGCTGTTAATTCAATCTTCAATTCTGGCCGGGCGCCTGGCTGTTTTCTTATTGGATTCATATTGCTCGTGCCTGCGATGAGTTTATTCAAAGGCCGGGTTTGTTTTTCCGCCCGTCCCGTACGAAAAGCATAAAAAACTCTACGAATACTAATCGCTGCAATATCCGTGCCAAGTGGTTTTAGCCGTCCAGTGTTCCTCAAAAGTGCCGGTATTTACAGGTGTTGCGACAACTAAAACAGCTTGGTCTGCGAAAATTATTTTTACGTTCATTTTTTAAACAAGGCAATTCATTAAATTAACGTTTAAATAAAAAAACGCCGCTGCAATGATACAGCGGCGGGTGATGTGCTTGTACGGCTATCGCACCGGACAGCTATTATGGAAGTTGCCCTTGGTATGTTTCAAAGAACACTGTTTCTTTTAAGGGCTTGCGAAGCTTGTCGTGCCTGTCGGGCGAGGAGCTTTCCCCGGCGGCGTATCCAACGGCCAGTATGTTTACGGGCTCTACATGGTCCGGTATGTTGAATTCCTTTTTTAAGACGTCCGGTTTAAAGTAACATATCCAAACCGTACCCAGCCCCAGTTCCGTCGCTTGAAGCATCATGTGGTCGGTTACAATACTGGCGTCGATGTCCACGGTATTTTTGCCGTCGAAGGGTCTCTTCCAGGCCACGTTGTGGTCAGCACACACGATAATTGCCAGGGGCGCGTCGTATATATTGGCGGCTTTTTTTAACTTTTCCAGGCCGTCCTTCTCGCGTACCACAATTATGCGCTGCGGCTGGTAATTTACAGCCGTGGGCGCAACTCTGCCGGCCTCCAGAATTTTAAGCAATTTATCTTCTTCTACAGGTTTGTTTTGGTATTTTCTCACGGAGTACCTCTTTTTGGCCAGTTCCAAAAAGCTCATGCAAGGCACCTCCCAAACAAGCTTTTTAGTGATATTGTAAAACGTGGTTATGCCACAAGTCCAGCTTGGAACCAGAGCGCGTAATACATTTATTTTTATACGTAGACAAGTTTATTAATTTTTAGTCTATTCCGGGGACGTTACAAAAAAACGCCTGCAAATTATTTTTGTAAAATTTGCAAGCGTTTTGCTACACCTTTAAGCTTAAATCATACTTAGTGTGTTGATGTTTTAATCCCACTCGGTGTTTTCCAGCCAGTCGGCGCATTTTTTGCAAATCGCCCTGCCGGCATGGTCCAGTTTTACCGGCTTGTCATCCAACCATTCTTTGCGGTTAACGTTTTCGGTGTCCAGGTTTGTTTCACAAATCGGGCAAATTTTGTTTTTCAATACCATTAAAACCAGCCTCCTTTTGATAAGTTTCTTTATAAAAGGCATTAATACTAGCTATAATTAGTATAACTTATAGTTATTGTATGCCTCGTTGTTTTTAAGCCACCCAGCCTGCAAGGCAATTATAGTGGCTTTGCTGTAGTATAGCACGGGTGGAGGCGAATCGCAAGAAAGAATTACGAATATTAAGAATAACATTAACTTATAGTAAGGCTTTTGATATGCGGGTATTTTAATGGGTGCGGACCGGGGAAATAATTTTTTGCAATAGATTTATTTATTTAATATAATAAATTTTGAACAAATGGAAATTTTCTAGGGGAAGTGAATTGCGGCTACGGTATGAGGAATGTTGTTTTTTATTGGCATTATATACAAGCGTGAAATAACGATACCTTTGTAGCAAAATTACTAAAGAACTAGGGGCGATGAAAAATGAACTTGTACGAAGAAATCAAGGTTTATTTGAATGGTTTGATGGTACAAAACAGCTTGGAAAAAGAAAAAGTGAATATAGTTACTGCCCGGGGTCTTTCCGCTGAAGAAGCTATAGGAAACCCGGACCGTAAAGATTTTCCATTATTAAAAGGCAAAGAGGTAATGATCCAGGCTAATTTTTTAGATGCCGCCGGGCAGGCGTTTACAGATATGCCAGGTACTTTTACCGGTACACTGCATGATATACTTAACCTTCCTTTGGCTAGTAATTTTGAGCGGGCGGTATTAATTGCCACTCTTAACGCGGTAATGAGACATCTTAAATTGATTAATTGCACAGTTCACTGCAAAGATAAAGAGCCCCAAGTATGTGCTCAGCAGTTGGTGGAATACGTACGGCAGCGTTTCGGAAACCCGCGCATTGCTTTCGTAGGGCTTCAACCGGCGATGGTTGACAGCTTGGCACGCTGTTTTTCCATTAGGGTACTGGATTTAGACCCCGATAACATTGGCAAAATTAAAAGCGGTGTGCTCATTGAAGATGCCTCTAATATAAAGGAGGTAATTTCTTGGGCTGATGTGATTCTATCAACAGGTACCACCATGGTGAACGATACATACCGGTCTGTATTGGGTGACAAACCGGTGGTTTTTTACGGGGTTACGGTATCGGGAATTGCCAAAATAAAGGGTTATGAGCAGTATTGCTATTGCGGTCGCTAAATAAATTAGAGTATTTAATATGGACACCTACCGCAGGTCATTAAATGAGAACCTGAAAGGATTGAAATCCGTGTCTGTGTCGTAGTAGTCAATTGACTCTACTTTTTTCACGAACCCCACTGCGGCATACGTGAGGGGGGTGGCCAGTATTTCAAAGCCGGTTTTAAAAACGTAATTTGATAAAACCATATACAATAACAGGTTGGTAGGTATTATCCCGGAAAAAGCTATGGCTACGAATAAAACGGTATCCACTCCCTGTCCCACTATGGTGGACCCGATGGTTCTGGCCCAAAGGTGGCGCCCGCGGGTTTTTATTTTCATTTTGGCAAGAATGAAGGCGTTAACAAACTCGCCGCACAGGTATGCAACCAGGCTGGCCAGTACTATCCTGGGCGTTTGCCCCAAAATGACCATATACGCATCCTGGTGAGGCCAGTCTTCTGCGGAGGGTAATGCCCCGACCAGCCAGTAAACCAGTGACATTAATACACAGGCCAAAAACCCGGTCCAAACGACAATTCTGCTTCGCCTGTAACCGTATACCTCCGTAAGGATGTCGCCAAATATGTAGGCGATGGGGAATAAGATGGTTGCGCCGTCAAAATAAAAAGGCCCGATATGTGTAACTTTAACCGCCACGGTGTTCGACACCAGCAGTATTGTGACAAACAGGGCCATGATAACGGGAAGTAAACGCAAATTTTAAGCCTCCTTGTTTTGTTAATCCGGGTAGCCGCGACCGGAAGAATGTTATTAATTTTTGAGTTAACACTATCATTATATACTAACTATTCAAGTTTCTCCAGCCAAAAGTTAAAGACCCGGCCGAAACCGGGGAACTTAAAAGAGCTGGCTTTTTTTATTATCACCATGTCCGGCCCGAAAGCAACCTCCCGTAAACTATCCCGTAAAGTACCAGGAGGGCTATTCTTATTTCTTTAACAGCACTGCGGAGTTGATATTTTAGAGTAACTAATATAATATTTAATATAGTTTTATTTGTGAAAATATTTTATTTATGAAAATCTTGTGGTACCGGCGGGGGGAAGCGGGACATGTAGTTAATTCAAGTGTATTCAAGCTTCACTGAATGTGATTTTAGTTACAAATGACCCCGGATAACTGTTACGCATAATATTAAACTAGTGTTTTTCGCAGGACGTTGCTGCTTTCTAGGGAGAGGGGAAAAAGTGACCAAAATGACCATGGAGATAATTGTCAGCGTTGTTGGCGGTATGGGGCTATTACTGTACGGCATGTACATAATGAGCGAAGGCCTGCAAAAAATGGCCGGTCACAGGTTGCGCGAGAGTTTGGCCAGCCTAACCCAAAATAAAATAGTTAGCCTGGTTGTCGGCGCCCTGGTAACCATGCTGTTTCAAAGCAGCACCGCCACCACTGTTATTTTGGTGGGGCTTGTTAACGCATCCATTATTACATTGAGACAGACACTGGGTATTATACTGGGGGCGGATATTGGCACGACTGTTACGGCCCAGCTAATCGCCCTGAAGGTAACGGAAATCTCTTTGCCCATTGTTGGACTCGGGGCTACGATAATATTTTTCGCCAAGCGCGACAGGTACAGGAGAATAGGACAGGCTCTTCTGGGTTTCGGCCTGTTGTTCCTGGGGCTTAAAATAATGGCCGAGGGAATGTACCCGCTGCGTGATTCCCCCATGTTCAAAGACGTTCTCTTGCAGATGAGCGACAGCCCCTTGCTGGCAATTATTGTAGCGGCGCTGTTTACCTTTTTGATCCATAGCAGCGCGGCCACCATCGGTATTATTATGGTGTTGGCCATGCAGGGTATGCTACCGCTGGTGTCCGCCATTTACCTGATATACGGGGCCAATATAGGAACGTCTTTTACCGCGATCCTGGCCAGTCTCAGTTCCACCAGGGAGGCGCAAAGGGTTGCCACGGCTCACGTTATTTTTAAGGTGGCGGGTGTGCTTTTATTTTTCCCGTTTACTTATTTATACGCCGACCTGATGCGCTCCCTTGCCGCGAGTCCCGGGTTCCAGGTGGCAAACGCCCATATGTTTTTTAATATTGCCATTGCGCTGTTATTTCTGCCATTTACATCATACTTCGCGATATTGCTGGAAAAGATCGTGCCTGAAAGAAAAGTGCCTCTTGTGGAGCCGAGATATTTAGACTATTCCCTGGTTGGGACTCCTTCCATAGCTATAGGCCTGGCATTGAAAGAAATCGTTTATATTTCGGAAAACACGATGTGGATGCTTGCAAAGGTTAAGCAAGTGCTGGATAATTACGATTCCGGCCTGGTGGAGTCGATACAGAAAACAGAAAACAAAATAGACAGGCACACCCTGGCAACAAAGCAGTATCTTACCCAGGTTTTGCGAAATCCCCTGTCCAGGGAGGAATTTGACAGGTGTTTGCGCCTGGTTAACATAGTTAACGAGTTAGAGAAAATAGCCGACATCATAGAAAAAAATATTTTGTGGCTGGCTGAAAGTAAAAAAATCAACAACGCCAGGTTTTCCGAAGAAGGTCAAAAAGAACTGGATCAACTGTATGGTTATATCCATAACCTGGCGTGGATGGTACACAATATAATTCAAACCAGCGACGCGGACACCACTTACAGGGCATTATGCCTGCACGAGGAAATCACCGACCTGGAATTCAGGTCCCGGATATCTCATATTCAGCGTTTGAGCAGGGGAGTTAGCGAGTCTGAGAATACCAGTGCGATTCACCTGGAGCTGATTAACGCCTACCTGAAAATTGCCGAGCACCTGGTTCATGTAATAGAAATCAATAGCGACCCGGAAGTGCTTGATATTACTAATATTGACGATTTTTGCAAAGAAATAAATATATTTGAGCAAGGAAATTGCAAAGCAGTGGACCTGAAACAAGCAAACTAAAAGTAGTTTTTGTTCTTTCGGTTAACGTCCCTCACCGTGCCGAAAAAGGCAGGGTGAGGGGGCGTTTCTGTATTTTTGAGAGAACTTGTTCCAAATGGGAGAGGAGATTTCTGTATTGTATGGCGGTATCTTGCAGGCCAACAAAACCGAGTGGTGGCACTTTGACGACAACGAGTGGGAGCGCTACCCCGTGTCAAATATAAAATTGAAGGAATTTGTATACGTTGAGTTTTCTTTTAATTTTGTTCGGCCCGTCTTAAGATTTCCTGCAAAGTTTCTTCAGCTAGACGGTCAAACTGGTTTCTACTATCGACCGTTCCCTCTTTTTGCAACCGCTGGTTGAATAAGTAATCATATATTGCTTGGTGTAATGCTTTTACGGCCAACAAGGAACAATGTTTTTTGCCTTCAGGCAGCCCGTTAAGGTAAGTTATTACATCATCATCTGTTATTTTCAAGGCAAAATCTATACTTTTTCCTTTGGCAATTTCCGTAACCGCGCTGGAGGTTGCTATAGCCCCCGCGCAACCGTAAACCCTGAATTTTATGTCAGCGATAATATTGTTTTCAACACGGATGGTTATTTCGCATATATCCCCGCAACCCGGTTCACCGATTTTTCCGTATCCGTTACCGTTCTCAACCACCCCTACATTGCGCGGGTTTTGAAAATGGTCCAGGGTTATATCGTTATATTCCAGTATTGGCATGAAAACATCACAACCTTTATTTTGTGAAAATTTTTTTATTGTGTTATATTATAAATATGGATGTTGACATATATCAATTACCATATTTTTTATACCCGCTTGTAATTAATTGCGGGGGCTGTTTTAATTTTAAAATTGACAGGTACTATGGTTAAAAGTGCAAATTGAGCGCAAGTTTATAATCAAGTTTATAATTAAAGAAGAAGTTGCGTGAAACAGGTATCTGCCTTTAATTTGTCGAAATAAAACGAAAATAATAAAATCCTATTGTAATTTGACATCTTGCTGGTAAGGAGAGCGTTATAATGGACGGCAAAGGAAATGGCAATAGGCAGCCGGGACGGCATTATGACCTGTTTGGTGATGCTCAAAAAGACAATCGCAGTTTAAGTGTCGAAGAATTAACAAAGCAGAACATCCGCCTTGCTATTATCAATCAAATCGCTAAAAGTATCAATATTAAGATGACCTACGAGGAAATAATAGATCGTTTTGCTATACCCCTTAAAGAAGTGATATCTTATAACCTTTTAAGTTTCTGCTTGTTGGAAAACGGTAAACTGATAATTAAATCAAGTATACCCAAGGAACAAAAGATTTTGGGCGAGGGTACCGTTCTAAACAATTATAACTCCGCACCCTGGAGGGCCATCAAGGAAAAGAGATGCTTCCTCCGCCAGGATATTTGGAATGACACCCACAAGTATAGTGAAGATGACGATCTGAGGCGTGTGGGTATTAAGTCCGCCGTCATGGCCCCCATGCTGGTAAATAACGAGGTTATCGGCACGTTAAACCTGGGCAGCAAAAATGCTTTCGCCTTTTCCGAGAATGATGTTATATTTGTACAGCAACTTGCGGACCTGCTGGCAATTTGCCTGGAAAACAACCGTCTCTACCACGAGGTGGTAGATGTTAAACGTGAATGGGAAGAAACATTTAAGGCCGTGCCTGATTTGTTGTTCGTGATAGATAAAAACTATAATATAGTGCGCATAAACCATGACTACGGGGGCAAACCTGCTGAAGAAATTATAGGTAAAAAATGTTACGAAGTTTTCAACTACTGTGATGGAAACGGGAACAACAATTGCCCCGCCGCAGAGGCTATAAAAACACGCAAGGAATCATCCCGTGAAATTACCTGCAGTTACCCGCAACAGATAATTAGTGTTAGTGCATACCCGGTATTTAGTGAAGAAGGGTTTACCAGGGTGGTGGTGTATTCCAGGGATGTTACGGCAAAACGCCGCATGGAAGCCCAGTTGTTCCAGTCGGCCAAGATGGCGGCAATCGGGGAGATGGCGGCAGGCGTCGCTCACGAGTTGAATAGTCCTTTGACGGCGGTAATTGGCAATGCCGAACTGCTCCTGCGCAAGACTCCCGTTGAGGATAAGGCATTCAAAATGTTGCGTGACATTAAGTCCTGTGGTCAACGTTGCAAGTTGATAATTCAAAACCTTTTAACCTTTTCCCGGCGAGATGGCTATATGCACGAAGAGCTGCGCATTAACGATGTGGTTGAGAATAGCCTGGCCTTGGTGCGTTACCAGATGGTAAAAAGCGGTATAACACTGGAAAAACGTCTTAAAACCGGATTGCCTCCCATTATGGGCAACTTTCAGCAGCTGGAGCAAATTATGATAAACTTTTTGCTGAATGCACGGGACGCGCTTGAGAATGCGCCGGAAAAGAAAATACTCATAACCACGGATTATACTACCATCAATGACGGTAATTTGGGTGTAGGGGTTACGGTGGTGGATACGGGTGAGGGCATTGATCCTGCTCACCTGGAACAAATTTTTAATCCTTTCTTTACTACCAAGGACCGGTCCAAAGGTACCGGTTTGGGGTTGTCGGTAAGCATGAGTATAGCAAAAGCCCACGGGGGAACCATTGAGGTGGAAAGCAACCCGGGTTTTGGTAGTAAATTTGTACTTGTACTGCCCCTTTAGTATTTTAATTATGCTAACCTGAGGTGATTGTAAATGCTTCCCCGAGTTTTAATCATAGACGATGAGGTTGAAGTGGGTAATTTTTTTAAGTTTTTTTTGGAGGATGAGAAGGGTTACCGGGTTACCGTAACAAACTCGGGGCGGGAAGCGAGGGACGTGTTGCGGGAAATTCCTTTTGACCTGGCTTTGGTGGACCTAAAACTCCCGGACGCGAATGGGATAGAGTTGCTGAAGGAGATTAAAGCGGTCAACCCACGGTGCGAGGTAATAATCATGACCGGCTACAGTACCGTTAAGTCGGCTGTGGAGGCCATCAAACTTGGCGCGTATGATTACCTGGATAAACCTTTTAGCGAGCTGGATGAATTGGAAGCCACCATTGATGGTGCTCTGGCCGTTTCCACGGGCCATAGGAAAGAAATACCTGAAATAGAGAAACTGGCCGCGGATTTCGGCATTATAATGGGGGCAAACAGTCCTTTAAGCCAGATTCTGGCGGTGGCGCGGAAAATAGCCGGCCGCAATATAACCGTGCTTATTGAAGGTGAAACGGGTACGGGAAAGGAAATACTGGCGCGGTTTATACATGCCAACAGCCCGCGGGCCAACAACCCTTTTATAGCCGTAAACTGCAGTGCATTTACCGAAACATTGCTGGAAAGCGAACTGTTCGGGCACGAAAAGGGTTCCTTTACAGGTGCCAGTTACACCCGGCGCGGTATCTTCGAGGTGGCCGACCGGGGTACTCTTTTGCTGGACGAGATAGGGGAAGCATCTCCCTCCATACAGGCAAAACTATTAAGGGTGCTGGAAACGGGAGAATTTATGCGGGTAGGCGGGGAAAAGCCCGTTAGGGTCGATGTGCGCGTAATTGCTTCCACCAATGTTGACCTTGAAAAGGCCGCTAGGGAAGGGGCATTTCGCGAAGACTTGTTCTACCGGTTGGACGTGGTATCGCTTACCCTGCCGCCCCTACGGGAGCGGCCCGGAGATATACTGGCGCTGGTTAACTACTTTATGCAAAAATATTTGCCGGAGGAAGAAAGGGAAATTACCTCTTTTACGCCTGCGGCCAGGGAGATGATGTTGGACTATGACTGGCCCGGTAATGTGCGGGAGTTATCCAACGTGGTAGCCAGGGCAGTGGCATTAAGGGATGGTTATAGTATAGGCGTCAACACCTTGCCGGAAAAAATAACAGGTTACAAAAAGGTGACATGGGGTAATGGCAAGGGGTTGACACCACCCCCGGGGGATAGCGGCTTGGAGGCGGTTATCGGGTGGTGGGGCAAACACCTTATGGAACTCCTGGAGGCCAGGCAGGACATCAGCTTGCAAAGGCTTACTGGTTGCTTGAGGGAGATGGAAACCAGGGTGGTTTGCAGCGTTATAGAACGCGCCCTTGAAAAGACGGGAGGTAACAGGGCCGAAGCGGCCCGTATTTTGGAAACAACCCCCAGGGGATTGAGGTACTACATGAATGAACGAGGAAAGTAACCGGCAGGTGCCGAAAAAACGGCACCTGCCGTATTTTTGGCCGCGATTTCGGGTTTCCGGCCAGCCGGCCAACCAGGTTGCCGGTACGGGAAGCCAAGTAATATAACGGTTTGTGGTCTTTATAAAAGAATTAAAAAGATTTTTTAAAGTTGGCATAAAGGTTGCTTTTTAAATTTAAGCGCTTGGAAAAATCTTTGAGGGAGGTATTGTCATGCTGCAGGAATACTCCTTGCCGTCAACTGTCGACGAGGCTTTGGCCTTATTGGACAAGAATGGCGGCACGGCCAGGATTATAGCCGGCGGGACGGACTTGATGATTGACTTGGAGTCCGGTAAAATCAGCCCCAGCTACCTGGTGGATATCAGTAATATCCAGGAATTAAAGACAATTGAACTGAATGGCGACACCATTAGTATTGGTGCCGGGGTAACTCATAATGATGTTGCCAAATCCCCGCTGATTCTGGAAAAGGCTCCGGTTCTGGCCGAAGCTTGCCGGTCGGTGGGATCATTGCAAATCAGAAATACCGGCACACTGGCCGGAAACGTGGTTAATGCCCAGCCAGCGGCGGATGCAGCGGTTGCCCTGGTTGCTCTGGGGGCCCGGGCGGAAATAGCCGGGCCAAACGGTACAAGGTCAGTACCGGTGGAAGAGCTATACGCCGGCGTGGGCCGGTCGAAGGTGGACAGCACGCGGGAACTGTTGACGCGGATTACTTTTACGGCTCTGGCGGAAAACCAGAGGTCCGCTTTTGTACGCCTGGCCCAGCGCAAGGCCCTGGCTTTGCCCATGCTCAATGTGGCGGTGGTGGTCAGCTTGTCTGAAAATGTTTTTGAGTGGGCCAGAATCGTAATGGCACCCGTTGGCCCGGGTCCGGTAAGGGCTACGCAGGCAGAACAATTGCTGGCCGGTGCCGAAGTTAACCCGGACAATATCAAGAAAGCGGCGGAAGCTGCTTGCCAGCAGGCCAATCCGCGCAGCAGCGCGTTGCGTGGTTCCCGCGAGTACCGGCTTGCGGTTCTTGAAGTTCTTGTGCGCCGCGCGCTTGAGACGGCGGTTGCCGGCGTTTAACAGTCAAAGTATAAATCCTCTGTGAAAGGAAGGATACCGGATGAACAAATTGTTATTGAAGTTCACCTTGAACGGGGAACCGGTGGAATTACATGTTTCTCCTTCAGATACCCTGTTGGACGTTTTACGGGACCGGCTTCACCTGACGGGAACCAAAAAGGGTTGCGGCAAGGGTGAATGCGGGGCCTGCACTGTAATCATGGACGGTAAGGCTGTCAACTCTTGCATCGTTCCGGCCATGAAAGCTACGGGTAAAAACGTGGAAACCATTGAAGGCATCGGCAGCGAGGATAACTTGCACCCGCTTCAGAAAACGTTTATGGATCTTGGCGCTGTGCAATGTGGTTTTTGTACACCGGGAATGATTATGTCTTCCAAGGCACTGCTTGACCGGGTGACAAACCCGACCCGCAGCGAAATTAAAGAAGCCATTGCCGGCAATATATGCCGTTGTACGGGTTATGTGAAAATTGAAGAAGCCGTACAAGCGGCCGCTGAGATGATTAAAAACAGGAGCAACAAGTAAGGGGGGGGAAGGCATGAAAAATTATACCGTTGTGGGTAAAAGCGTACGCAGGCTGGATGCAATGGAAAAAGTTACGGGCACGGCAACATTTACCACAGACCTGTATTTGCCCGGCATGTTATATGCGAAGGTTTTACGTAGCCCGTATCCACATGCCAGAATAGTGCGCATTGATACTTCAAAAGCCGAACAGCTTCCCGGCGTAAAGGCAGTTGTTTGTTACAAAAACAGTCCACGGGTTAAGTTCAACACGTCAGCCACCATGACCTTTACGGTACCACCGTTGAAGCCTGTTCTTGACCAGTATATCTTTGACTCTGTGGTTCGTTACGTGGGAGATGAGGTGGCGGCGGTGGCAGCTACCAGTGAAAAAATTGCCGCAGAGGCAATTAAGCTGATTGAGGTGGAGTACGAGCAACTACCCGCCGTATTCGATCCCCTTGAGGCCATGAAGCCCGAGGCGCCGGTAATTCACGAAGATTGCCCGGCAGGGAAAAATATCCCGGGTGAAAAAGTGCATATCGCCCTGGGCGACGTGGAGCATGGTTTTGCGGAATCCGACCTGGTAGTTGAGGAGACCTTCAAGCTTCCGGTGCAAAAGCAAGCACAAATGGAAACCCAGGCTGCCGTGGCCCAGGTCTCCGCAGACGGCAAGGTCACAGTTTGGTCGACGACCCAGACACCACACCCGACCAGGCAGATTTTATCGCATGTTTTTGGTATACCGCACAGCAAGATCAGGGTTTTGAACCCGCCTTACGTCGGTGGCGGCTTTGGGGTGCGCATTGGCCTTAGTGGCAAGGCGGAACCAATAGCGGTGCAGCTGGCCCTGATGACCAAAAAACCTGTCAAGGTAGTATACGACCGCAAAGAGGATTTCATTGCCTCGGATACCCGGCATTCAGGGTACGTGACCGTGAAGCTGGGGGTTAAAAAAGACGGCACCTTCCACGCGCTGCAAATAAAAGCCATACTGAATACCGGCGCGTATTGTAGTTTCGGTATGGAAACGCCCGGTGTGCTGGGAGCCATGGGCCTTGCCGTTTACCGCGTGCCGCACCAGCTCTATGACGGTCACAGCGTGTATACCAATATTACTCCGGCGGGTGCCATGCGCGGTTTCGGTAACCCTCAGGCTATATTCGCCCTGGATTCCACCGTCGATATCGTGGCGGAGAAGCTGGGCATTGATCCCAAGGAACTGCGGCTCAAGAACATTATGCAAGTTGGCGACAAGTGGTGCCTGCCTTACCCCTGCCAGAGCACGGGGCTGGCCGAGTGTATAGCAAAGGGCGCCGAGAGTATTGGGTGGGAACGGCGTGGCAAATTGAACAATGGAGGCGGCAAGTTGCTCCGCGGCATCGGCATGGGCGTCGGCACCCACGTGAGCAACGCCTGGCCCTTCTGCGGTGATTATTCCAACGCCTATGTAACTATTCAACAGGACGGCTCCGTCCACCTGGCGGCGGGCGTACCTGACTTGGGCACGGGCACCAAAACCACTCTGGGCCAGATAGCGGCTGAAACAATGGGAGTAAGCCTGGAACAGGTTTACGTTACCATAGCCGATACTGAATCTACACCCTTTGATATAGGCAGCCACGCCAGCCGCACTTGCTACGCATCCGGCATCGCGGTGGTTGCGGCGGCAAAGGATGCTAGAAAACAGGTTCTGGAATACGCGGCGGAGATGTTGGATGCCAAGGTGGAGGAACTGGACATCGAGGACGGCGTAATATACGCCATTGACCGGGAAAAGGAACTTCAGGGATGCACCGGCAGCGGGTTGTGTCAAATTGGCAATGACGGTAAACCCAAAAAGATTACCTTAAAAGAAGTGGCTTACCACGCACACCTGAAAAACAAGCAGTTTATCGGCGTAGGAAGGATTATACCCGAGAACGCGCCGCCCTGGCACGCCCACTTTGCCGAAGTGGAAGTGGACACTGAAACCGGCCAGGTACGGGTGGTGAAAATGGTGGCCGTGCATGACGTGGGTAAGGCCATCAACCCCGTTATTGTTGAAGGGCAGTTGCAAGGCGGGCTGGCACAGGGTATTGGTTATGCTGTCAGCGAAGAAATATGTTACGATGATAAAGGCAGGCAGCTGCATGACGGGTTTCACAAGTACATGTTGCCAACTGCCGAGGACATTCCGGATATGGAAGCCCTCATTGTTGAAGCGATTGATCCCACCGGGCCGTACGGTGCCAAAGGTGTTGGTGAAACCGGCCTGGTTCCCACTGCGGCGGCCATTGCCAACGCGGTTTACGATGCCACGGGCATACGATTCAAGGAGATTCCGCTTACCCCGGAGAAAGTATACAAGGCACTGAAGAACAAAGCCAATTAATCCCAAACCGCTCCGTTACTTCCTTTTGCAATAAAACCTTGGCCTGGAGGTAAATTAATAATCAAGGTAGAAATTATTAACGCAAAAGACGCAGTGAGTATTGTGGTTGGAATATGCTCCCGGCAATGCGGAAACCATACCCGGGCTTTTGAGGAACCAGATAAAGGACGTTGCGGGCATGATGCTGGCATTCGGGGAGAGGTATGCCGGCCGGTTCCGGTGGCGTAACCCCGGCCGGCACCCGGCAGGCCGGCGCCGTAATTGAAATATACGGCGCCCCGGCGCTGCCGGGCGCAATGTTCTTGCCGGCTTACCGGACCCTTTTTATAGAAGGTGGCGCCATGAAATCAAAAATACATCATCACCCCAAAAGCCCCATATGCGGGCGGTGGCGTGCCGGAAGACGGCATTTGTTTGCCCGCCGGGAGTTGGGGCTGTGAAACTGGCTAGCGCGCTGGGGTTAAGCGAGAGCCGTGAAATTGCAGCATTTGTGGGCGGCGGTGGCAAGACCACCGCTTTGTTTCGCCTGGCCCGGGAGCTCGCTTGCTGTGGTCGCCAGGTGCTGGTGACCACCACTACCAAGATGTATGTTCCTCCTGCCGGCACCTGTCCCACAGTGCTTTGCGCAGAGCCCACATGCCTGGGCCATTTGTTTGCATCATCGCGTATTGTGGCCACGGGTGCCGGTATTTTGCCCGGGAACAAGCTGGCGGGATTGCCTTCCCAAGCCGTGGACAACTTACAGGCATCCGGGGTGGCGGAATACATCCTGGTTGAAGCCGACGGTTCCAAGGGGTTGCCGCTAAAGGCTCCCGGCCCCCACGAACCTGTAATACCCCGCTCGGCGACTATGGTTGTAATTGTGGCAGGCCTTGACGGGTTGGGAAAAAAACTGAACCGGGGCAACGTGCATCGCCCAGAGATTGCGGCGGCTATATTAAAACGGGAACAGGGTTCCATACTGGACGAGCGAGCAATCGCCGGGTTGCTGACGCATTCCCAAGGCATCGCCGGGCGCGTGCCACCCGGGGTGAGGACAGTGTTTTTGTTAAACAAGCTGGATGTGGTGGACCGCGGCCGGGCGCTGAACCTGGCGCGAATGCTGGTTGAGCGTGGCGCGGAACGGGTAATTATGGGGTCGGTGGGGATGGAGAAAATGAATTTACAGGTATTAATGCCATGATTAGCTCGATAATACTGGCGGCGGGCTTGTCCCGGCGCATGGGCAAGCCCAAACTTCTTCTCCGGCACCGTGGAAAATCACTGGTGCGGACAGTGGCTGAAAACGTGCTGGCCGCCGCCCGGGGTGAGGTTATTTTGGTCACCGGTGCTTACAGCCGCGAGGTTATGCAAGAGGTTTGCGAACTTCCGCTGGTTACCGTGTACAACTCCCTGTATGCTTTGGGCCAGGGCACGTCGCTGGCGGCGGGAGCAAAAGCCGTGGATCCTTCTTGCAGTGGTGTGATGGTGCTTATGGGAGACCAGCCCCTGATAACACCTTCTCTTATCAGCAACCTGGCTGAAACTTTTTTGCAAGCCGGTTGCCTGGTAATGAGACCCACATACCGGGGTTGTCCCGGGCACCCGGTTTTTTTCCGTAACTGCTTGTTGCCCGAACTGGTCAACTTATCCGGTGACCGCGGGGCCCGCCTGGTTTTGGAAGCCCACAGGCGGGATTTGTTACTTTACCCGGTTGAAGACCAGGGTGTGTGTTTCGATGTGGATACACCGGAGGATTATGAAAAATGGATTGATCCCCGGCGCTTGGCAAAGGGTTGACTTGAAAAAACCAAAGCAATAAAATAATGGTGAAGATTATTATTACTCGATTTGGCTGGGCAAATAATGGTATAACCAGCTTGTTTTTTATTTAAAAACGTTATACTTTATAAAGTATAACGCATTCAGCCAATAGGGACATCCGTTATTTACAAGGAGGGCATTATTATGGGCGCCAAAAAGATTATCACTATTATGCTGGCGATAATGATGGTTGTTGTGGCCGGTTGCGGTGGTGGGGAAAAAGTTACGCCCAAGTCCGGGCAGGATGAAATCTTGGTGGCGGCAGCCATGAGCTTACGGGATGTAATGGAAGAGATCAAAGAGGTTTATACCCGGGAAAACGGGGATGTAAAAATAACATATAATTTTGCCTCATCCGGCACGCTTCAAAAGCAAATCGAACAGGGTGCCCCGGTGGATCTATTCATATCCGCGGGCAAGCCTCAAATGGACGCGCTGGAAAAAGGTGGGTTGTTGCTGGAAGGAACCCGCGTTGACTTGCTGGAAAACGAACTGGTCCTGATTGGGGCCCCGGACAGCTCTTTTGAAACCTTTGAGGCGCTGGCCGGCAACGATGTGGATAAAATCTGTATCGGCACGCCCGAAACGGTTCCGGCCGGAAATTACACCAAACAAATTTTAACTTCCCTGGACCTTTGGGACGCCGTAAAACACAAGCTGGTACTGGCCAAGGACGTGCGCCAGGTATTGACCTACGTGGAAACCGGCAACGTGGACGCGGGCGTGGTATTTCGCACCGACGCTATGACCGGCAAAGAAATCAGGATCATAGCCAAAGCACCACCAGGTACCCATAAGCCGGCGGTGTACCCCATGGCTGTAATCAAAGGAAGTAAAAACCAAAAAGCTGCGACTGAACTGGCCGGTTTTCTCGCCGGCGAAACGGCGGCGGAAATTTTTGAACAACACGGGTTTATTCATTTACAGAAAAATAAATAACCCATTTGAATCACTTTATGATTGCAGAGGTTAATCATATGTTTACATTGCAGATTGACTGGTACCCGGTAATATTGTCGTTACGCGTGGCGTTAATTGCTGTGCTTGTCGTGGCCTGCCTGGGGCTGCCGCTGGCGCGGGTAATGGCGCGGCGGCAGTTCCCGGGCAAGGACTTAATTGAAGCGGCATTTACATTGCCATTGGTGCTGCCGCCTTCAGTTACCGGTTATATTCTGCTGCTGCTAATCGGGAAGAACGGCCTTGTGGGACAGTTTCTGCACAACATGGGTATATCGTTGATTTTTACCTGGTGGGCCGCCGTTCTCGCATCTACCGTGGTGGCGTTCCCGCTGATGTTCCAGAGCGCCAAGGCGGCTTTTGCAAGCGTGGACATTAACTACGAAAGGGCTGCCAGGACACTTGGCGCGGGTGAGTGGAGAATATTTTTTACCATTACCCTGCCCCTGGCCTGGCCCGGCATCCTGGCGGGAATTGTATTGTCATTCGCCCGGGCGCTGGGTGAATTCGGCGCCACACTGATGGTGGCGGGCAACATACCCATGCAAACACAAACCGTGCCACTGGCTATATACTTTGCCGTGGAATCCGGAAATGAAGCTGCGGCGAGGACACTGGTAGCCATAATAACCGTATTTAGTTTTGCTGTTATACTGTGGCTCAACCGGTGGAGTAAACGGCGGGAAAATCAAAATAACGGGTGATGCTGGTGTTAAAAGCCAAGTTTTTTAAAAAATTATGGCATTTTAACCTAAGGGCGAGTATAAATACCGGGCGGCAAATGGTTGTTCTGTGGGGACCTTCGGGTGCGGGCAAAACAACCATTTTGCAGTGCCTGGCCGGTTTGCAAAGGCCCGACGAGGGCGTGATTGAACTCAATCACCGGCTGTTGTACTCATCACGGGAAGGGATAAACATACCCACCAGAAAGAGAAATATCGGATACCTGTTCCAGGATTACGCGTTATTCCCCCACATGACAGTTTTGCAAAACGTGACTTACGGCTTGAAGTGCGCCAGAAGTAATGCTGAAAAACTTGATCCGGTGGAATTGTTGGACTTATTCCGGGTGGGCCATCTTTTAAACCGGTACCCGGGGCAACTGTCAGGTGGTGAAAAGCAACGGGTAGCCCTGGCCAGGGCGCTGGCCGTGCAACCGGAAATGCTGCTTCTGGACGAACCGCTAAGCGCGCTTGACGGGGAAAACAAGAAAAAGCTCAGGCTGGAACTGAAGAAATTGCACCACCGGTGGCAAATACCGTTTATCGTGGTAACCCATGACGAGGAAGATGCCGCTGAACTCGGTGACGTAATAATTAAAATACAAAACGGGCATACAATTGTTGCCGCTTGATGTTATATAAATATTATAATGCCTACCAGCAGCAAGCGGGTGGTTAACCGGAAGTTATTTTCACCGGGGATTTATTTTTAAATCAACTTCCGGCTTTAAAAAATTCAAGCTTGACTACTCCGGCAACTGAACGCGCAAAAACAATAGACCACAACACCACTAATAAAATGTAACAACCGAAACCATACGAAGCTATCAAGGGAGCGTCCAAAAGGCCGGCTATCAAATACGTAGCGCCGGTATATGCACCCAGGGGGAAAGTAAAGGCCCACCAGGACAGAGAAAACTGCAAGTTTCTGTGCATCAGGTAGTAAATTGACAAACAGATGGCGCATAAAATCCACCAGAATCCAAAGCCCCAAAGGATGATGGCCATCAATTTAATTACAGGCAGTACGTTTTCCCCCAAAAAAGACGGGCTGGCAAGTCCCATGTTTATTAGAGCGATAGTACCGACTCCAATGGGTCCCAAGTTAATCCAGGTTGTCGGTGCCAGTTGCCCTGGTAGAGGCGGGCGGCAAATAAACCGGTAAAAGCAAATGGTTTCTATAAGAATAAAAAGAAAGAAGCCACTGCTCCATGCTACCAGGTTAAAAATAAAGATAATTTCTTGCCAGTTACCTGGCCAGTACGGAAGCAGTTTGGCGCCCGGGACAGGGATAACAATAAGGCTTACAGGCGGCATGAACCAGGCCGGGTTTAATTGTTCAACCGTGACGTTTTTGTTTAGAAAATTAATCAAGGGTATTGCCAGGGATAGCAACAGGGATATAGCTACCCCGGTTAACCACAAGCCTTTTGCTGCCGCGATTACAAGACTTTTATTTAAGTAACCGTCTCCAATTAATAAAAAATTTGCTGCTAAAACCAGGCAGGCAATGGGCATGGTGGCATAAAACTGGCCAGTTACCGGGTTTTTCAGGTCTGACAATGCTTCCGTACTATATAATATAAACCTTAAACCCCACGGTACAATTAACAGAACAAACAGTATAGTATTTAACAGCCACAGAGTGATTGCAACTTCTTTGAGCGGCGGGAGCATGAAAGCGTAATAAAAACTGGTTATGGCCACAATTCCTGTTCCCATTACAGATGCAAACCACGAGGGAGCAAAGTTTTTTATGATGATTGAATTGTTCATTTAAAACACCGCTTGGTCTTCATATAAGTTACAATGTAAATTTATAATATAAAAAATTGCAAACATAAGTCAATAAATATTGCAACGTCCAGTTTTAATAGAATTTAAGGGTATTACGAATTAAACCACCCAAAAATGTTACTCCTGAAGAGAAACTGGTTTTATATAGAAATGAGCCAATTGCATAATTCCCAGCCCACAAATTACACGGTCTTTAAAAATAATGTATATATTTATAAAATTTTTTCAGTTTATGTAATAAAATATAAAACCGGCCTGAATTATGAGTGTTATAAGGCCGGTTTAATTTTATATTGATTTCTTCCGGGCGGAACCGGCATATTTACCATTTAACACGGGGAACATAGAATAAAACATTTTAGCAGAAAACAAGCGGAAAAGGGGTTTTGTTTATGGGCATGTTTTGTAACCAGTGCGAGCAAGCTGCCAAGGGCTTTGCCTGCACTGTGGCCGGTGTGTGCGGAAAGACCCCCGACGTGGCGGCTTTGCAGGACCTGCTGTTGCACGCTGTGAAGGGGCTGTCTTTATATGCCGTGGAAGGGCGCAAGGTGGGTGTGGTGGATCCCGAAGTCAACGGGTTTACCGTGAGGGCAATTTTTTCCACCCTTACCAACGTGGATTTCGACCCGCCGCGTTTTGAGGAACTGATCAGGCGTTGCGTGGATTTAAGGGAGCAATTGAAGAGTAAAGTTGCGGAAAAAGGAGGCAAGGTGGATTTTGCCGACCCTTCCGCAAGCTTTCAACCCGCTGCCAGCCTGGATGAAATGATCAAGCAAGGGGAAAACATGGGGCTGATCATAGACCGCCAGGCTGACCAGGATATACAATCCCTTCAACTGATCCTGGTTTACGGCATAAAAGGGGTTTCGGCATACGCAGACCACGCCCGCATCCTAGGACAGGAGGATGACAGGGTTTACGCCTTTATTCACGAAGGACTGGCCGCACTGACAAGAAAGGACCTGAGCATGGACGACTGGCTGGGGCTGGTTATGAAGTGCGGTGAAATCAACCTGCGCACCCTGGAGCTCCTGGACAAGGCCAATACGGACGCTTTCGGGCATCCCGTGCCCACCGAAGTACCGCTGGGGCATAAAAAAGGCAAGTGCATCCTGGTATCGGGGCACGACCTGAAAGACCTGTCTGATTTGCTGGAGCAAACAGAAGGTAAAGGTATTTACATTTACACCCACGGTGAAATGCTCCCGGCCCACGGTTACCCGGGATTAAAGAAACACAAGCACCTGTACGGCCATTTCGGTACGGCCTGGCAGAACCAGAAGAAGGAATTTCCCCATTTCCCCGGTGCCATCCTCATGACCACCAACTGTATCCAGGAACCGCAGGAATCTTACCTGGGTAACATTTTCAGCACGGGCCTGGTGGGCTGGCCCGGTGTACGGCATGTGGAAAACGGCCGGTTCGGCCCGGTGATAGAAAAAGCCCTGGCAATGCCGGGCTTCCCGTCCGATGAAGACAAGGGTACCGTTATGGTTGGTTTCGGGCATAGCGCGCTATTCGGTGTTTCGGACAAAATCATAGACGCCGTGAAACGCGGCGCCATCAAGCATTTCTTCTTGGTGGCGGGGTGTGACGGCGCTAAGCCTGGGCGCAACTATTTCACCGAATTTGTGCAAAAGGTGCCGGGGGACTCCGTGGTTTTGACCCTGGCCTGCGGTAAGTTCAGGTTTTTCGATCTCAAGCTGGGTGACATCGAGGGTATTCCCCGGCTAATAGATATCGGGCAGTGCAATGACGCCTATTCAGCCATCCAGATTGCCCTGGCCCTGGCCAAGGCCTTTGACTGCGACGTCAACGATCTGCCCCTGTCCATGGTGCTTTCCTGGTACGAGCAAAAGGCGGTGGCCATACTGCTGACGCTTTTGTATTTGGGGATTAAGGATATTCGCCTGGGGCCCAGCCTGCCGGCTTTCATATCACCCAATGTGCTGGATGTTCTGGTTAAAAACTTCAACATCAAACCCATTACCACCCCGGATCAGGACCTGGCCGAGATACTGAAAAAAACGGCCTGATTAATACTGCGTTGTCATGCGCGAACCGCAACAGGTATACCCTTTAGCGTTTCCTGGCCAAGGCTTTTTTTAAAAATACCGGCTCGTGGTCGGCTAACAAGCCGGTTCTGGAAAGGGAAAAAATCGCCAGCGCGGTCCAGATAAAAATAAATGAAACAAGATGCACCCGGGTAAAGGGCTCGTGGTACAGGAACACGCCAAAAACAAGCATCAAGGTCGGCGCTATGTACTGCAAAAACCCGATAACAGATAGCGGCAACCGGGTAGCGCCGGCCGAAAACAATACCAGCGGTATGGCCGTAATGACACCCGCTCCCATCAGCAACCCGGAAGTAACCGGAAAATCCATGCCGAAGGCCCCGTTGCCCCGGAGGTGCACGTGACCCAGGTAGGCCAGCATGAACGGTGAAATAAGCAGGGTTTCCAGTGCTATTCCTGTTATGGCCCCCAGGTTGACCATTTTTTTAATCAGGCCGTACAAGCCGAAACTGGTGGCCAGGGTGAGCGCAATCCACGGGAAGGAACCGTAATGTACGGTTATGTTCAAAACCCCGATTGTCGCCAGCACAAAGGAAACAGTCTGCCAGAAAGACAGTTTTTCTTTTAAAACGATTATGCCTAAAAGCACGCTGACCAGGGGGTTGATGTAGTAACCCAGGCTTGATTCCACTATATGATTGTTATTCACGGCCCAGATGTAGGTAAGCCAGTTGGCGGTGACCAATACAGAAGCCGCCAAAACGCCAAGGGCTCTTTTTTTGTGCGCGATAAGGGTGCGAACCTCGATGAAAAACGAGATTATTCTGCCGGATAAAAATATAACCAGGGCCAGGAAAACGAAAGACCAGATAACCCGGTGGGCAAGGATCTCAAAAGGGGGAACATTTTGCACCAGTTTCCAGTACACCGGTAAAATACCCCACAGGATATACGCGCCGGTTGCTGATATTATGCCTATCAGTTGTTCATTTGGTTTTTCTTTTTTCATCGATGGTTACTCCATAAATAATAACTTGTAAACAAACATATTTTAATTCCACTGGCGGGCAATTACAATGGCTTGTAAACGACGCCTTCTGGCAATACCCGCAAAAGGCATCCTGTCCTACCCGGAAAATACTCTTGGGTATGGGTATACCTGTTCCGGGCTCGCTCATATG
>CBETWA010000013.1:0-60397 GCA_965539975.1 uncultured bacterium
TAATTTTAAAAACCCCGGTTTTATTACCGGGGTTTTTAGCTTCCAAAAGTTAAAAGAACTACTATTCCGTGTTGGCACCCTTTGTGTTAATATAATTAAGGTAAACCAAAGGAGGGAATTGGTTTGACCAGCGACCTGGCAAAAAATTTGGAAAACTGGTTAAAAGAACAGGTGCGTGAAAGGGGTGCCACCGGTCTGGTCATAGGTTTGAGCGGGGGAATTGATTCAGCAGTTGCGGCTATGTTATGTCATAGAGCCTGCCCGGAAAACACGCTGGGCCTGATTATGCCTTGCTATAGCGACCCGCAGGATGCTGAACACGCCTTGCTTCTTGCGGAGAAGGCGGGGCTTGAATACAAAATAGTAGTGTTGGATGATGTTTTTGAACAAATGGTGAAACTGCTTTCAGGGAAAGAGTATGATCCCGACCGGGAGGATCTAAACATTATAAACATAAAACCCAGATTGCGGATGACCACATTGTATTATTATGCTTCCATAAGGAAAAGCCTGGTGGTGGGTACCACTAACCGGTGTGAACTTGCAGTGGGTTATTTCACCAAATACGGCGACGGGGGAGCCGACCTGTTACCGCTTGCAAACCTGGTAAAGAAAGAGGTCCGAGAGCTGGCCCGGCACCTGGGGGTTCCCCGCGTAATCATAGATAAACCGCCCTCAGCTGGCCTACTTTGGCGCGGACACAACGATGAACAGGAAATGGGAATCACATACGAAAAACTGGACAGGTATATACTGACCGGCCAGGCAGATGAGAGAGTGAAAGGAATTGTAGATGAACTGGCCGCGCGCAACTTGCATAAAAAGCAACTGCCGGCAATGCCGCCGTTTTTTTCCGGGCAAGGGAGGTCTTAGACATGGCTGGGCACTCCAAATGGTCGACAATAAAAAGAAAAAAAGCGCGGGTTGATGCTCAAAGAGGGAAGATTTTTACCAAGCTGGCCAGGGAGATAATCGTAGCGGCCAAGCAGGGGGGTGGCGACCCCGAAGCCAATATCAGGCTGAAAAACGCCATTGCCAGGGCCAAGGAAGCCAATGTCCCCAATGAAAACATTCAGCGGGCCATACAAAGGGGTACGGGGGAAGCGGGTGACGCCAACTACGAGGAAATTATTTACGAGGGATACGGTCCTGGTGGCACGGCGGTGATGTTGGAAATCATGACCGACAACCGCAACCGTACGGCCGGAGAAATAAGGCACTTGTTTTCAAAATACGGGGGCAACCTTGGTGAAACCGGTTGCGTATCCTGGATGTTTGACACAAAAGGACTAATTATCGTGGAAAAGGAATCCAACCCCGGGCTTGACGCGGATGGTTTTTTGCTTCTGGCACTTGACGCCGGTGCCATTGACATCAGGGAGGAGGATGACAGCCTGGAGGTTATTACCGAACCTTCACGGTTGAGCCAGGTGAAAGATGTACTGGAGGTGGAAGGCGTCAATATCGGGCATTCAAGCATAGCCAGGATTCCCAAAACCACGGTAACACTGAGCGGTGAACAAGCGGAACAGATGCTTAAATTAATGGATGCGCTAGAGGACCACGACGACGTTCAAGAAGTGTACGCAAACTTTGAAATTTACGAGGATTAAGCGGGTTGCATTGAGCAGCCCGCATGTTATTTTTATTGCCCTGTTTGGCAATACTTTTAGCTAAAAGATTAAAAGAGGTATTGCCATGCTTAAAAAAATAATTTCTATTGTCAGTGTATTATTTCTCATGGTTTTTGTCGCTTTTGCAGTTTATACCCTTCTTGGCTCGCTAGGTGGCCCGGTGATGAAGCCGGCATTCGTAATTCCCCCGCAAAACACTGTTGAGAAAGCGCCCCAAGTGATCCAGCCTTACATGATCGTGCAGAAAATGAGAAAATACAATATCTGTGGAGATGTTGAACTGTACTATCGAGGGCCGGCTGACCAGGAACTGGTAGGAATGGACTATAACCGTTTAAAAATGCAGTTTCCGAAAGCAAACGGCTGGGAAGTTTCTTTTAAGGACGATGAAATTCACCTAACCCGGGAGATTGCCGGTTTTTGCGGTTTACACAAGGAATACAGGCATCTTGGTATCCATGACGGGCAAGTGGCTGTATACCAGGGCCCCCTCGGCTATGACGGGACGCTCCTTCGCTTGGAACGGAACATCAGTATAGATATGTTGCCTGAGGACTGGCGTGACAAATTGGAAAAAGCAGCCCGGTTTAATGATTTGAGCTGGGATGAACAGAAGGAATTGAGGGAAACCATTGAGTTTCCAGACGAATTCACCCTTAACATGGTACTGGAAAACTTCGATGAGATGGATTAGAGAATCAACAGGAACAAATAAAACCATAAGTGACCGAACAAGTGTTGCCCCGGTAAGGAATGTTATGCTACCTTATAATGAGGAGTGATCCCCATGCGCATACTGGGTATTGACCCTGGCACCGCCATAATGGGCTACGGAGTTGTGGATTACACCGGTAACCGGTTTGTACCGGTTGATTATGGCTGTTTAAGGAGCGCAGCCGGTGTGCCTCAACACCTGCGTTTACATAAGTTATATAACGAATTGCTTGATTTGATAAAAAAATACAAACCCCAATGCCTGGCAATAGAAGAACTTTTTTTCAACCGCAACGCGAAAACGGTTCTTGCGGTGGGACAGGCCCGGGGGATAGCGTTACTTGCCGCGGCGGAAGCCGGCATGGACGTTTTTGAATACACACCGCTTCAAGTTAAACAAGCGGTGGTGGGAGTAGGCAGGGCGGATAAAAAACAGGTTCAGTACATGATTAAAGTTATTCTAAACCTTTCCGAAGCACCCCACCCGGATGACGCTGCCGACGCCCTGGCAGTGGCGGTGTGTCATGCAAACAACAAGAGCGGCTGGGGGGCGCTGGTATGATTGCTTTTTTAAGGGGCAGGGTGGCTTTCGTGGAACCCGAAGCCGTTATATTGGATGTGGGTGGCGTGGGATACAGGGTAAATGTTACTGCAGGATGTGCCGCCGGTTTGCGCGGTAGGCAGGAAGAAATACAACTGCATACCCACATGATAGTACGGGAAGACGATATTCAACTGTACGGCTTTGTCACACCCGGTGAGATTACTGCTTTCTTATTGTTGCTCAGCGTTAACGGCGTGGGCCCGCGCGTAGCTATGTCCGTGCTTTCATCTCTTACACCCGGTGGGCTGGGAAGAGCCCTTGTGATGGAAGATGTACAGGCTCTAACCCGTGTGCCCGGGATTGGGAAAAAAACCGCACAGCGTATAATACTTGAATTAAAAGACAAGTATGGCCGGTTACAACACGAACCCGTGACGGGTGAAGTAAAGGAACGAGGCGGTATCATGGCCGCAGTGGCACCGGAAGATGCGGTTGCGGCCCTGACGGCACTGGGTTACACTTTGGGAGAGGCGGGAGAAGCAGTGCGCAAGGTGATCGAAAAGGGGGAAAAAGTTAACGACATTCAACACCTGGTCAAATCGGCCTTGCGGCTATTGGACCGGAAAAACAAATAGCCGGCTGACCGGGCCGGATTCGGGGGACTAACAAGGATGGATAACCCAAAGCAGGAAAGAATAATTTCCGCGACTTTACAGGTTGAAGACACCGATATCGAAGCGGGTTTGCGACCCCGCAGGTTGAGTGAATATATAGGCCAAGACAAGGTGAAGGAAACCATAGGTATATTTATCGAGGCGGCGTTACAGAGGGGCGAGCCGCTGGATCACGTATTGCTGTTCGGCCCGCCCGGTTTGGGCAAGACAACCCTGGCCAACATCATTTCTAATGAAATGGGGGTAAACATTCGCACCACATCCGGGCCGGCTATTGAGCGTCCAGGCGATCTTGCAGCTATCCTTACCAACCTGCAGCAGGGGGACGTCCTGTTCATTGACGAAATACACAGGCTCAGCCGAATGGTGGAGGAAATACTATACCCCGCCATGGAAGACTTTGCCCTGGATATAATAATAGGCAAGGGGCCCGGTGCCCGTGCGCTGCGTATCGACCTGCCCCGTTTTACCCTTATCGGCGCCACCACCAGGGCGGGTCTCATGACCTCCCCGCTGCGGGATAGATTCGGTGTTATTAGCAGGTTGGACTATTATCGCCCGGATGACCTGGTAACCATCATTACAAGGGCTGCCCGGATATTGGAAGTGGATATTGAAAGGGAGGGCGCTATGGAAATTGCACAGCGCGCAAGAGGGACCCCCAGGGTTGCCAACCGGTTGCTTAAAAGAGTTCGGGATTACGCCCAGGTGCGAGCCGGGGGTATTATTACCGGTAAAGTGGCAAGGGAGGCCTTGGAATTTTTCGAGGTTGATCCCCTGGGATTGGATGAAGCTGATCGCAAGATACTAACTGCCATTGTGTCCAAGTTCGGAGGTGGCCCGGTGGGCTTGGAAACCATTGCTGCCGCGACAGGCGAGGAGCCCGGAACAATAGAAGATGTGTACGAGCCGTATCTTTTGCAGCTGGGATTGCTGGCCCGCACACAAAGGGGACGTGTCGCCACTCCGGCGGCCTACAAACACTTGGGGCTTGATACGCCCGGCGGTAATCAACCAACACTGTGGTAAACAAGGGAGAGGAAAGGGACACACCTCTCTTTGGAATGATATAACAACTAGCCGTTGGGAGGCGCGTTCAGTTGAAAATATTGCTGCACAATTGCTGCGGGCCGTGTACTATTTATCCTTTAAAGAAATTGCGCGAAAACGGTTTTATGGTGCGCGGTTACTTTTACAACCCCAACATTCATCCCTATACCGAGTGGCAAAAACGCAAGGACACGCTTGTGCAATATGCCGGCGAGAACGACTTGCCACTAATTGTGGATGAAAACTATGACCTGGAGGATTTCCTGCGTGCGGTTGTACACCGCGAAAAGATGCGCTGCCGGTTCTGTTATTACATGCGCCTGCGCAAGGCGGCACGCGTGGCCGCGCGGGGAGGGTTTGACGCCTTCAGCACCACTTTACTGGTTAGTCCCTATCAAAAACACGAATTGATTAGAGAGACGGGGCAGGCAGTGGCTGAAGAAACCGGGGTACCCTTCTATTACGAAGATTTCAGGCCGGGTTATCGCGAGGCCGTAGACATTTCAAGGGCGCTGGACATGTACAGGCAGCAATATTGCGGCTGTATTTTCAGTGAGAAGGAAAGGTACTACAATAACAAGGGTGGGAAAAAAGCCCGGAATTAGGTGCTCAAAGGGGGCTGCTGGTGTGGATTCACTGTATGCACTGGGCAAAATGATAATGGGTATCGGCCTTTTAATGATTATTATGGGAGGCGTATTGATGCTGGCGGGGAAGTTCACCGGCCTGGGTAGGTTGCCCGGGGACGTACTTATTCAAAAAGGCAATTTTACTTTTTACTTCCCTGTGGTGTCGATGCTTGTATTAAGCTTGTTGTTAACTTTGATTTTAAACATTATAATGCGCAGGTAAACGGTTTTTCGGCAGGAGAACCGTTTTTTTATGTCGAATAACTGACAGGGGAAATACAACTACGGCTTTTGAGGGGGTTCTTTTTTTTATGCCGCGGGTAAATTATAGCTTATTTTTCCGGTTTACATACCTGTCACTGGTGGTGCTGGTGGCGGCTTTTTTATGGCCCGGCGGTGTTGCCCGGGGCGAAGTGCGTGTTACTCGTGACACCATCCGGGTGGGTATTGCCCAGCAACTACCACAGGTTAATTTAAGTTTTCAGGGGCATTACCGTATTGTTGATACCTCCACCGGGGAGGTTATTGCAGAAACAGGCAACAACGAATTATGGACCATGGATAGTGCCGGAGGCCTGATCATGCTTTCCCGGGACGGTAAGCAATACGGTATTGTTAAAGGCGCCGTGCGCGCCGAGGAGGTCAATGTTAAGAAGAGCATTTTATCCGGTAGGGGGTCGATTGTGCAACGGGATTCTCTTTCCGGCCTGGCAGTTATAAGCGGTTCAGGTGGCGTTCGTTACATAAGCAACACTGGGGAACTCCGGGTGATGGACGGGGAAGGTACGGTTGGCCTGTTTTCCCATGGAGGATTGAACTTGTTCGGCTTGGAAAAGTTTGGGAGCGTTACGCGGTACCGCGGGAATGTGGAAGTACGGCCCGGAAACATGGGATTCACGGTGATAAACGAGTTACCCTTGGAGCATTACCTTTACGGCGTGGTACCGGCTGAAATGCCCGGGTCTTTTCCGATGGAAGCCTTAAAGGCCCAGGCAGTGGCGGCGCGGAGTTACGCAATTGCGCAAATGGGCAGTTACAGGAGCCAGGGTTTTGACATTCTGGACAGCCAGCAAAACCAGGTTTACCGCGGTTACGACGGAGAAGTACCTTCAACGACCCGTGCCGTGGATGAAACGGCGGGAGAGGTTTTGGTTTACAGGGGGCAACCCGTGACCGCTTTTTTCCATTCATCTAGCGGGGGCTTTACAGAGAATAGCGAGGACGTGTGGCTTGACCGCCTGGCTTACATTCGGGCTAAGGAAGATCCAGCGGATAGAAATGAAAAATATTATAACTGGGTGGTAAGCTATACAAGCGAGCAGTTGACCAGGAAAATAAATGAACAGGTTAAGAGGATATACGGAAGTAATAACGGTTCACAAGGGTATTTTTCCATTGTAACGGATTTAATAGAACTGGAGCGAACGGCCACCGGCCAGAGGGTGAAGAGACTCCTGGTTAAAGGGCTTGATATCGAGGGGAACCCGGTCCAATTGGAAGTTGGGAACGCCGACCGCGTGCGCTCGGTTTTGGGATTGAACAGTTCTTTGTTTACCATGCAAAAGCAGTTCGACGACGAAGGCTGGTTAAGGAGTATTGTTTTTAACGGTTGCGGGTTCGGACACGGGTTAGGCATGTCCCAGTGGGGAGCGGCCGGGCTGGCACTTGAAGGTTATACTTACCAGGACATTTTGCAATACTATTATACAGGTGTCGACTTGGTTGATATTTATGGCGGGTAGTTTTCCGGGGGTGTGGGTTCCATGAAGATTACCGACTTTGATTATATTTTGCCCGATGAGCTAATTGCCCAGGAACCCGCGCCAAGGCGGGACGAATCTCGCTTGATGGTTCTGCGTAAGGACGGGGAATGGCTTGAACACCGGTTGTTCAAGGATATCCTGGAGTATCTTCGGCCGGGTGACGCTCTTATTATAAACGACACCAAGGTAATCCCAGCCCGCCTTTGGGGTAAAAAGCAGGGTACCGGTACGGTGGTGGAGGTTTTATTGCTAACCCGGCTGGATAATGATGTCTGGGAAGCGCTGGTACGTCCGGGCCGGCGCCTCCCACCCGGTACCGGTATAATTTTCGGTGAAAACTTGCGGGGTACCGTTGAAGCCATCACGGGTGACGGCTGCCGGCGCATCAGGTTTCATTACCAGGGTGATTTTGAGCAGCTTATCGACAAGTTAGGCTCCATGCCGCTTCCACCCTATATCAAAAAGCAACCGGCAGACCCGCAGCGTTACCAGACTGTGTACGCCAAGGAACCAGGTTCCGCGGCGGCCCCCACCGCAGGTCTTCATTTTACACCCGAACTGCTTTCGGAAATCAAGGCCCGGGGTGTTACGGTGGCGCCGGTTTTGCTGCATGTGGGCCTGGGGACTTTCCGGCCGGTCAAGGTGGACGATATCACACGCCATAAAATGCACGAGGAATACTATGAAATAACACCCCGTACAGCAAAAATTATTAACGAAACCAAATCCGCAGGCGGCAGGATTATAGCGGTGGGCACAACAACCACCAGGTGCCTTGAAACTGCGGGCATAAATGGTGGTGTTGTGCAACCGGGTTCGGGATGGACGGGTATATTTATTTATCCCGGGTATGATTTTCGCGTTATCGACGGTTTGGTAACCAATTTTCATTTGCCCCGGAGTACGCTTTTGATGATGGTAAGCGCCCTGGTGGGCAGGGAGCGACTATTGGATGCTTATAAAGAGGCAATAAAGCTCCGTTACCGGTTTTTTAGTTTCGGTGACGCAATGCTGATCATTTAAGGCGTAGGGGCTGGGAATCAGAAGCCAGGATTCAGGAGTCAGTAGTCAGGGGTCAGAATTCAGGAGTTAGTAGTCAGGGGTCAGAATTCAGGAGTTAGTAGTTGTGATGATGGAACCGGCTCCTTTTTCACTTGTAGCTACTGCGCAGCTTGCTACATATATCGATAGACTTCCATGCCACGCTGCGTAACCAGCAAGGAATGAAAATACCTGTGGGTATACCTGTTCCGGTCGAGCGATTTGCGGGAGCGCCGGTAACGGCACCCGGCGCAGCGAGGTTACGAAACCGGACGAGCGAACAGGACGTTCGCGAAAGCCTTTCCCGAACCAGGACGGTGAGTTTATGGCGGTCCGGTTTCGCAAAGCGGTCAGGGGACACACTTCTCCTTTGGGGTCGAAACTTTTGGGTCGGAAGTATGTCCCCAACGTATAAGCCGTTGGTGCCGTCGGCGCGGGAGTATATGAGCGAGCCGGAACAGGTATACCCACACTCAAAAGTATTTTCTGGGTAAACTGAAAAGCGACCAAAGGAGTAATAGATGGCTGTTACTTATACTGTAAAGGGTAAGGATAAAAGTAGCCGGGCCAGGTTGGGGTTGCTGGAAACGCCTCACGGACCGGTTGAAACCCCTGTTTTCATGCCAGTGGGCACCCAGGCCACGGTTAAAACCATGACCCCCGGTGAAGTGCGTGAAGTGGGCGGCACCATGGTACTCAGCAATACTTACCATTTATACCTGAGGCCGGGTCATGATGTGGTGCAAGAGGCCGGAGGGTTGCACAAATTTATGGGTTGGGACGGCCCCATTTTAACCGATAGCGGGGGTTTCCAGGTTTTCAGTCTTGGACCGTTAAGGCGCGTAACGGAAGAGGGTGTGACTTTCCGGAGTCATATTGACGGTTCAGAGCATTTTTTCAGCCCGGAAAAATCAATGGAAATTCAGATGGCCCTGGGAGCGGATATCGCCATGGCATTTGACGAGTGTGCTCCGTACCCGTGCAGTTACGAAAAAACAAGGGAGGCCGCGGATCGTACAACTCGCTGGGCTGAACGCAGTCTAGCGCGTCATAACCGAAAAGACCAGGCTTTATTCGGTATTATCCAGGGAGGAGTATACCGGGACCTGAGGTTAAAAAGCGCTTCGGAAATAATAGCACTGGACTTTCCGGGTTATGCCATCGGCGGTTTGAGTGTGGGCGAGCCAAAGCCTGTCATGTACGAGGTTCTTGATTACCTGTTACCTGCTATGCCGGAGGACAAGCCCCGTTACCTGATGGGAGTGGGTTCACCGGACTGCCTGGTGGAAGGTGTTTACCGGGGAGTCGACATGTTTGATTGCGTTCTTCCCACGCGTATTGCACGTAATGGTACCGTTTTTACCCGGGACGGTAAAATTGTTGTGCGTAATGCCGAATATGCCAGGGATTTCAGACCGCTGGACCCGGAATGTGACTGTTACGCCTGCAAAAACTTTACCCGGGCCTATATCAGACACCTGATAAAGGCCAACGAGGTACTGGGGATAAGGCTGACAACATGGCATAACTTGCATTTCGTGTTATCTCTGATGCGTGACATTCGCGCCGCCATATCCGAAAACAGGCTGGCCAGTTTTAGGGAAGAGTTTTTATTACGTTATAAGTCCAGTTGATAATTACTGCTTTAGTAAACTGGCATCATAAAACCGGTGGTTTATGTTAAACAAGCTTGTTATTTCAGTATTTTAAGAATTAAAAATAAAAAAAGGGAAATTCACGGTAACAAAGAATAATTAATATGTTTTGAATCTAAGGAGAAGGGAGGTAGCGTATTTGAGTGAGTCTGTAATCGGTATTCTTTATATAGTGGGATTGTTTGCTCTTCTTTGGTTCCTCATGATCAGGCCCCAGCAGCAGCGCCAGAAGAAACATGCAGAGATGGTACGGAACCTGAAGGTTAACGACCATGTCGTTACTGTAGGCGGCATTTACGGTACCATTGTGAAGGTAAAGGAAGACACCTTTATCCTCAGGGTGGCCGACAACGTGCGCATTGAAGTGCTTAAGCACGCCATATCCCAGAAGAGGGAGTCGGAAAACGAGGATAAGGAATAAATAATAACGAGTAGGCTCCGGTCTACTCTTTTTGCTGAAGGGCATAACACTTCAAGGAGGCTTCGGCTTGGTCGTTTTAGACGACGTTAAAAAAAACCCAGTCATAGATAGTTTTATCAGGAAAGGAAACGAATATCTCGGGGTGCAGGGATACACGGAACACAGTTACCGCCACGTAAACCTTGTTTCCAGTATCGCCAAAAACATTTTAACCAAACTGGGTTACAGCAAAAGAGAGGCGGAACTGGCGGCAATAGCCGGTTACCTGCATGATATAGGTAACGTAGTAAGCCGTAACGATCATGGAATTTCCGGGGCTAACATTTGTTGTCCAATTTTATTGCAAATGGGTATGGATCCTGATGAAGTAGCCATGGTGATTTCCGCCATAGCCAACCACGAGGAAGAGTACGGCCAGCCGGTAAACAATGTGGCGGCGGCGCTTATTATGGCGGACAAGTCTGACGTGCACCGTTCCCGGGTTCGTAACCAGGATTTCGCCACCTTTGATATTCACGACCGGGTAAATTACGCCGTGGAGCACTCCTTTGTATGGGTTGATGAAAAGAAACGGACTATTACCATGGAACTTGACATCAATACGGAAATATGCCCTGTTATGGAGTATTTTGAAATATTTTTGACCAGAATGATGTTGTGCCGGAGGGCGGCGGTTTTTTTGAAATGCAGTTTTGAGCTTGTGGTTAACGGGAACAGGCTGCTTTAGGTAGCCGCCGCATTATATTAAGGGGGAAGAACCGGTATGAGATGGAGTAAAGTCTTGACCCTGGCCGTTATAATGCTTGTGGTAATAGCCGTGGGTTTGACGGCGGCAGCTCCGCTGCCGATTTTCAAGGATATCAAGTGGCTGCCCTGGGGCAAGGAGATAATACTGGGCCTTGACCTGCAGGGCGGCGTGCATGTGGTGCTGGAGGCCAAGGACACCCCGGAAGCCAAGGTTACCGATGAAAGCATGAACCGGGCCCTGGCCATATTGGAGAACAGGATTAATGCCACCGGCGTGGCCGAACCGGTAATCCAGCGCCAGGGGAAAAATCGCATCATTGTCGAGCTCGCCGGTATTGAGGACCCTGAGAAGGCTGTTCGTGACATGATAAAGCCGGCTTACCTGGAATTTAAAACCGAGGAAGGCGAAACAATAGTTACCGGCAGTGATTTGAAAAACGCCATTGAGAGCCGAAACCCTACCACGGGACGGGTGACGGTTAATCTTGAGTTTACCCCGGAGGGCACACGAAAGTTTGCCCGGGCCACCGCAGAAAACGTGGGCCGTCACATTGGTATCTACCTGGACGGCAACCTGCTGCAAAACCCGGTTGTAAATGAACCAATCCCACACGGCAGAGCTGAAATTACCGGTTATGAAAACCTTGAAGAAGCACACACCATAGCCATTCTACTGCGTTCAGGTGCTCTTCCCGTACAGCTCGACGTGCTGGAAAAACGCACTGTGGGGCCGCAGCTCGGGCAGGACTCGCTGGACAAGTCCATTAATGCCGGAATAGTCGGCATTATAGCCATACTGGTATTCATGATTGTTTATTACCGCATTCCAGGTTTTATCGCGTCTTTAGCCCTCGCCATATACTCCTTGATTGTACTGGCTGTTTTCATCGGCATTCACGCTACGATGACACTGCCCGGCATTGCCGGTTTCCTGCTTTCGCTGGGTATGGCGGTGGACGCCAACGTGATTATATTCGAGCGGATCAAGGAGGAATTGCGGTTCGGTAAGAGCATTCGCTCCGCCATCGACGCCGGTTTCAAACGCGGGTTCGTGGCTGTATTCGACGCCAACGTCACCACACTAATTGCGGCAGTGGTGCTTTACTTCTTCGGTACCGGGCCCATCCGCGGTTTTGCCGTTACATTAAGCATTGGTATACTGGCCAGCATGTTCACCGCCATTACTATGACCAGGTGGATGTTGCACCTGGCTGCCGCCACCAACCTAGCAAAGCACCCCAGGTACTACGGGGCTTAGGAGGCTGAAAGATGTTTAGCTTTGTTAAGCATAGAAAAATATGGTACGTGATTTCAGCACTGGTTATTTTACCCGGACTGGTATCCCTGGCGTTGCAGGGGTTAAACCTGGGGGTTGATTTTACAGGCGGTAACCTGTTGGAATTCAGGGCGGCGGAAAAAGTCAGCATCGAGCAAGTTCGCGGGGTAGTAGAGGAATTGGGCTTGGGCTCGGCAAAAAGCGTGCAGCAAAGCGGTGACAAGGAATTCATAATCAGGACCAGGGAACTTAGCGAGGAAGAGAGCGCTAAGCTCCTGTCCGCTCTCAACGAAGAGCTAAATCAGGTTACGCTGCTGAAGAACGACATGGTGGGCCCCGTGATAGGCCGGGAATTAACCATGAAAGCGCTTCTGGCCTTAGTGGTGGCGATGATCCTGATGCTAATATATATAAGTTTCAGGTTTGAATTCAAACAAGGTATAGCGGCCAATATTGGATTGTTGCACGATGCACTGGTTGTGCTGGGTATCTTTTCAATTCTTCAAATTGAAGTGGATGTTGCTTTTGTGGCCGCCATACTGACCATAATCGGTTATTCCATTAACGACACCATCATTATTTTCGACCGCGTCAGGGAAAACCTGAGAACCCGCAAGAAAGGCGAGAATATTGAAGATCTGGTCGACATAAGCTTGTGGCAAACGCTGACCCGTTCCATAAATACCGTTCTTACAGTATTGTTTGTGTTGCTGGCACTGTACCTACTGGGCGGGACTACAATCAAAAACTTTGTGCTTGCCATGTTGATTGGTATAACCAGCGGAGCTTATTCTTCAATTTTTATTGCCGGTCCTTTGTGGGTGGACTTAAAGCCAATGGAAAAAAGAAAGCGCGGCCAGTAATTAAACAAAGGTATGTATTAATATAATAATAGTGCTTACAGTAGACAAACGGGGAATGTACAATACCCCGTTTATTTTTTTCAAGGCGGCGGGGAAAGTTAATATATAATTCGGGGGTTGGGATGGTGAAAGACAGGGAAAGTAAAGTGCTGGAAGCGCTGGAGGAAAGGGTAAGGGAACTGGCAATCAACATGGAAAAAATGAAACTGGCCGAATATGTGGATTTGCTTGAAAACCCTTACAAGCTTCTTTACATCAATTTTATAAGCGGTATTGCCAGAGGGCTTGGTATAGCGGTGGGATTCGCCATTTTGGGAGCGATTATCGTGCTTTTTTTGCAAAGACTGGTTGCATTGAATTTACCGCTTATTGGTGACTTTATTGCCGACCTGGTGCGGATTGTCCAAATGCAACTTGGTAAACAATAAAATTGTTGGAGGTTACAACTTTGGAACAGGAGATGCTGAATAGATTAAAGCGGGAACTGGAGCGGGAAAAGAGTCGTAACATACAATTGATCAAGCATATTGAAGACGGCGGGCTTGGCGGTTCGCTTTCAGAGTCCGTGGAAGAACTATCCGTTTATGACCAGCACCCCGGCGACGTGGGGAGTGAAGTTTTCGAAAGAAGCAAGGACTTTGCGCTGCGTGAGGACGCCAGGATAAAGCTCAATGCTATCGAGCACGCCTTGCGGCGCATGGAGCAGGGAAATTACGGGATTTGCGATACCTGTGGCCGGGAAATACCTGTTGAACGTCTTGAAGCTCTGCCATATACCACCCAGTGTGTGGAATGTCACAGCCGGCAGGAAGAAGCTCCGAACCGTATAAACGTGCGTCCGGTGGAGGAAGACCAGCTGGAACCTCCTTTCGGACGAATTACCGGGCAACAGGAAGGCACCATATACGACCCCGAGGATAGCTGGCAGGACATGGCCGAATGGCAGGAACACTCACCGCATTCCGGCGCGGGATCTTATTATGGGGGAGGCAGTGCGGACGAGGAAGCGGTGGGTTATACTGAACTAGTAGATAACATTCCTTATGAAGTGGGAGACGACGGTGTGTTTTATGAAGAAACCCGGGGTGTGGATGACGAAGATCCTCCCCGTGAAAATATTGCCGTGGGCCTTCAGCATAAAAAGGAACAGCTGGAACGCTAGTTTTATACCAGATATTCCCGGTGTCATTGTAAATACCAATAAAATATGTTATATTAAAACAAGAAACAAGTATAAAAAAGTCAAGCCGGTGCTGTCACCGGCCGGGCCGTATGGCAGCGGAATGCCCGCGGGACTTCATCTTGGCCTTTATGGAGATGAAGGCCCCGGGCATTAGTTTTTAACAGTTTTTATACGGTATGTTTTCTGGGGAGAGGATTATGGATTCACGCGAAAAAATAAAAGCAGCCCGCCTGTCCATAATTTCCAATACGTTATTGACCGGTGGTAAACTTGCGGTGGGCCTGGCCATGAATTCCATAAGCGTAGTTTCCGAGGCAATCCATTCGGGGCTTGACCTGATTGCGTCGGTGATTGCATTTGCATCAATCAGGGAATCTAACAAACCTGCCGACGATAGGCATCGCTACGGTCATGGCAAATTTGAGAACTTAGCCGCAATTATTGAGGCAGTACTGATCCTGGTGGTTGCCGCTGTTATTATTAAAGAGGCTGTTCCTAAGCTTTACGGAGAAAACGAAGTGAAATCCCTTGATCTTGGAATTGTGGTCATGGGCATTTCGGCTTTGGTAAATATTCTAGTTTCAGCCCGCCTGATGCACGTGGCTAAAAAAACCGATTCCCCGGCACTGGCTGCGGACGCATGGCATTTAAGGACTGACGTTTATACTTCGCTGGGTGTCCTGGCGGGTATAGTGATAATCAAGTTTACCGGGCTGTATATTGTGGACCCCATTATTGCCATCGGTGTGGCGTTATTAATTGTTAAAGCGGCTATTGACCTTTTAAGAGAATCGTTGGGTAGTATACTGGATGTGCGGCTGCCGGACAGCGAGGAAAAAGCCATCAGAGAGGTTCTACATGCCTACTCCGACTATTATGTGGATTACCGTAACTTGCGAACACGCAAGGCCGGCTCGCAACGCCACGTTGATTTTAACCTTGTGGTTCCCCGGAATAAACAAATATTCTCGATTCATTCCCTTTGCGACAGCCTGGAGGAAGATTTGCGCAACAAGCTTCCGGGGGTGGAGGTTATAATACACGCTGAACCATGCGATCCGTCTGAGGGGGATTGTGAACTGTGCAGGATAAAACTGAAGTACAACTGGGAAGAAAAAAAACAACCCGGGTGTTGCGAGGAGTGCACCGAATGCCGCCCGAATGAAAAATTAACCAGAGTGTCGGATAAGTAGGTGGTAGGAGGAAAAAATTATATCGTAAGGTTTTTTAAACTATGAACATGTTTTATAATATTCATTAACGGTAAAATACTATAAGTAAAGGAAGGTGAAAAAATCTTGCAGGTGGAACAGTTTGACAACGGGTATGCATTATGGTTGGAGCCTGCTCACCTTCACTTTCATCATGGCGACAGCGCCCGGGTCAAAGTTCTCTGGGGATATGCCATGAAACGGGAAAAACTGGACAAGCCCCTAAATTGGACAGGGCTGGTGGTTGACCCCGGCGGGCGGGAATACGGTGCACCCATTTCCAAGGACAGGGACGGCTTTAATTACGAGCTTGCATTTGAAGGCGGGCCGGAGGGAATTTATACCGTACAGGTTGAGCACCATACTGGTAAACTGCAAGTGCCGGATGGCGAAGGTGTTGAGTTTCATCACCTGGCCCGGGTATTGGTACCTTTCGGTCACCATGTGCATGGCACGGGCATTTCGCTGGGCCGGGGACTGGAAATCGTGCCCGGGGAATACGGGGAATATCATCCCGGCGACATGATTAAACTCACTGTTTTGCTGAATGGCAAACCACAGGCTGGTGTGCGGGTATTGGCAACTTATCATATTTATGACGGGGAGGGTTTCTGCCACGAGTTCAACACCGGCCTGGATGGGTATTCCGAGTTTATTTTTGACGCCCGGGGACACTGGATGTTCCAGGTATTTAAATCCGAGGGAAAAGACAGGTATATTTCAACCCTGGTGGTGCCCGGCGTCAGGTAGATCTTACAGGAGGTGTTGGCATGGGCGAAGTAATTATCTATACAAAGACGGGCTGCCCTTTTTGTCGTAAGGCTATGGATGATTACAAGGCTAGGGGGGTAGCCTTCAAAGAAGTAAACACCACAGAAAACCCCGAGGCGAAAAAATTGATCAAAGAAAAATTCGGAGCGAATAGAGTGCCTGTAATTGTGGAAGAAGGAAAGTTGGTATCCATAGGTTACAATGGTGGCGGGTGAGGGGTCTGACGAACCCGGGCAGTGTGCCGGTTAAACGCCACGCCTTTGGGCGTGGTTTATTGTTTGCGCGATATTTTTATTTTCCTACCATTGCCCGCACAATATTATTACAATAAACGCTCATGCCGACGTGTTGCAACACCGGAAGAAGGATGCTAACGGGTATACTTGTTTCGTCTCACTTTTTCTAAACGGGTGACGAACTACAAAAGCGGCACCATTGGTAAGGATAAGAACATATTACGGGCAGCAACCACCGCCGCGTTTTAAAACTCCCGCGCCGGCGACACCAACGGTTTGCTTCGGACGAAACCGGACCGCCATAAACTCACCATCCTTGGTTCGGTTATGGTTCTCTTGAACATCACGTTCGCTCGTCCGGTTTCGTAACCTCGCTACGCGGGTGCCGTTACCGGCGCTTCAGCAAACCGTTCGACCGGAACAGGTATACCCATACTCAAAAGTTTTTTCGGGTGGTCAGTTACTATGTTGGGAGGGCAGTGTTTTGTTACGCGTTTTCCAGTTAATCATCCCCACTCCTTATAAGGTAGGGCCTGTCAACGTTTATCTAATAAAAAACCATCCCTATACACTTGTGGATGCCGGAGCTAATTTTCCGGAAGCAGTGGAAAAATTGCAAAGTATGTTGCTTTCACTGGGAGTGGAAATAGAGCAAATAGAAAGGGTGGTTTTAACTCACAGCCACTTGGACCACAGCGGACTGGCTGCACGAATCGCCGGTGCTTCGGGTGCCATTGTTTGGGCTCATTACTTGGAAATAGAAAAATTAACCCGCCGGGAAAATATCTTTCGGGAAAGGATGCCTTTTATCATAGAAACAGGAATTCCGGGTAAATTTCTACAGGTGATTGGTGGTGAGAGGGATAGGTTGCCGCGCTCGTCCATGGAAGGTGTTAAGATACAGGAAGTGCACGGGGGCGAAACCCTTGAATTTGACGGGGGCGAGCTTGATATAATGCACTTACCGGGGCATAGTCCGGGACACATATGCCTGTATGACCGGAACCAAAAAATGTTTTTTTCAGGTGACTTCATTTTGCCGCATATAACCCCCAACCCGTTGATGGAGCCGGACCCGGAGCGACCGGGAAAACGGTTGCCGGTATTGAAACAATACCTGCGGGGGCTGGAAAAAGTGGAAAAGATGGACATAGCCACTGTTTTTCCGGGCCACGGAGGTTGTTTTACAGATTGCTCCAGTGTAGTTGCAACCGCCATGAAACATCATGGCCGCCAGGTGGAATTAATACTGGAAAAACTGGAAAACCGTGAGATGAGTACTTTTGAGCTTTGCTGTTCCATTTACCCCCATCTTGAGGGCTGGGATGTTTTTCTTGGCCTTTCGGAAATCCAGGCTCACCTGGATTTGATGGAAGAGCGGAAACAAATTGCTTGTACAAAGCGTAACGGGGTTGTATACTATTATACTTCCGTTAGTTAACCCCGAAAAACAAGCTTGATGAGGTAGTATATGAACTTACGTTTAATATTAGCAATAATAGTAGCCAGGTTGGCAATGATGGCAAGCCGGTTAACCGGACGCGGCCGGGGTTCCTCCCTTCCGGGGAAACTGGCGTTACGCATTTGTCCCGACCTTTTGGCTTGCTACCGGGGACAGCCCCGCAGGGGAATAGTCATGGTAACCGGTACCAATGGCAAGACCACAACCAGCAATATGCTGGCGGATATACTGAAGCATGCCGGCTTCAAAGTAGTGTCAAATCGTGAGGGCTCCAACCTATTGACAGGTATTGCCACGGCATTTATCCGGGCCGGTAATCTTTTTGGCCGAGTGCATTATGATTATGCCGTGTTGGAAGTGGATGAGGCGGTTTTCCCGCTGGCAACGGCATGGATAAAGCCGGATCTGGTGGTCGTGACTAATTTTTTTCAAGATCAGCTGGACAGGTACGGAGAGCTGGATACGACCATAAAAAAAGTGCTTGAAGCAATAAAGAAACTCCCGGGTGACGTGGATTTGGTTTTAAATGTTGATGACCCGCTGGTAGCCCGCCTGGCCGGTGAATCCGGATATCCGGCCTGGTTTTACGGAATTCAACCGGCACGGGAACTGTCACCGGGAAGGGTTTACAGCCGGGAGACCAAGCTTTGTCCTTTTTGCGCAACAACCCTGCAGTACCGGGTGTTTTTTTACAGCCAGCTGGGTGATTACTCCTGCCCGGGTTGTGGTTTTGCCAGGAAACGGCCGCATGTGGAAGCACTTGCTGTTATGGAGGACGAAACTGGTATTGAAGCTGTAATTGAGTGCCCAGAAGGGAGTTACAAATTACGGTTGCCTGTGCGGGGATTGCATAATCTTTATAATGCCTTGGCGGGGTTTACCGCCTCCTACTGCCTCGGCGTGTCCCCCGAAACAGCCATATCCAGCCTGGGCGGGTATGTACCCGTCACAGGACGCACGGAATATTTTCGCTATAAAGAAAAGCGCGTGGTTCTTACCCTGGTCAAAAACCCAACCGGTTTTAACAGGGCGCTGTCGGCTTTAATGGCGGGTGTCGGGCGGGGAAAAGTGGATGTATTAATTGCCATCAACGATAATGATGCCGACGGCAGGGATATATCCTGGCTGTGGGACGTGGACTTCGAGATGCTGGCCGAATACCCGGAGAAATTCAGCCATTTTGTTTGTTCTGGCCAGAGGGCGGAGGATATGGCTTTACGACTCAAATATGCCGGTCTTCCTGTTTGGATGATAGAAATAAAAAAGGAATATTTACCGGCGGTGGAAACAGTTCTAGACGGTAAAGGGGTGTCGGCAAGCATTTTGGCCACCTATACCGCCTTGTGGCCGGTGGAAAAAATATTAAGCCGCCGGGCTGAAAGGGTGAAGGAAATTGCACATTACCGTGTGTCACCTTTATCCTGACTTGTTGAACCTTTATGGTGACCGGGGCAACGTAACGGCTTTTGTGCAACGTTGCCGCTGGCGTAGCTTGCCGGTACGGGTCAAAGAAACTAACCTTGGCGACAGAGCAGAGTTCAAAGAATACGATTTTTTGTTTATAGGCAGCGGTTCTGGTAGGGAACAGGAGTTGGTGGTGAGAGAACTTGCCGGCAGGATTGACGACCTGCGGGCTGCTGTGGAAAACGGTCTTGTGGTGCTGGCAATTTGCGGCGGGTACCAGTTATTGGGGCGTTACTACAGTTTGCCGGACGGTAGAGAAATCCCCGGTCTTGGAATAATGGATTTTTATACGGAAGCTGGTGAACCGCGGTTAACAGGAAATGTGGTTATAGAGGCCGAACTGGAAGGCGTTCGGACCAATCTGGTGGGTTTTGAAAACCACGGCGGCAGGACATTTTTAAAAGGGGTGCAGCCCCTGGGCCGGGTGCTGTACGGGAGTGGAAACAACGGGATTGACGGTACTGAAGGCGCAAGGTACAAAAACGTGTTTTGTTCCTATCTGCACGGCCCGTTATTACCTAAAAATCATTTCCTGACGGACCTTTTGATTAAATTGTGCCTGCAAAAAAAGGGGTTGGACTGCCGCTTGCAACCGCTGGACGATGAGCTAGAGAAACTGGCTAATAACGCTATGGTTGAAAGATTGCTGAAGAAAAAACGTAAGATTTTATAACCTTTTTTCCAGTAAACGGAATTGTTGAATAAAAACCGGGGAAGCAAAAGCCCCGGTTTTTATTTTTGCTTAAACAAATAACCAGGTAGCCCCCATGCTGCGCTGCAACACCAGGAAGATGAAAATATTTGTGGGTATACCTGTTCCGGGCGAGCGATTTGCGGGAGGGCCGGTAACGGCACCCGGCGCAGCGAGGCTGCGAAACCGGACGAGCAAACAGGACGTTTGCGAAAGCCTTTTCCGAACCGCAGATGGTGAGTTTATGGCGGTCTGGTTTCGGAAAGCGGTCAGGGGACATACCTTCCCTTTGGGGTCGAAATTTTTGGGTCGGAGGTATGTCCCCAACGCATAAGCCGCTGGTGCCGTCGGCGCGGGAGTTTTTAAACACAGTGTTGGTCGTCACCCGTAATCTGCTCTTAACCTTCATAATGGTGCCGTTTAGGTAAAGCGTCACCTGTTTAGAAAAAGCGAGACGGAACAGGTATACCCATACTAAAGAGTATTTTACGGGTAGACGCCCGTGTAACTAATAAACTCTTTTTTAAAATACTGTTTTGCCATTACCTGCATATAATGTAAGTACCGGCGGCATAACCAGGGGAATACCGCGTAAAGGTAGGTTTTTGCGATGTCCGGAAAATACACCATATCACGGGAAGACTGGTCTTTACACCGCAAGGGTGAGATAGACCGGGAAAGGCACCGGGAAAAGGTGAAAGAGGCAATCAAAAAGAATTTGGCTGATATTGTTAGCGAAGAAAGTATAATTTTGTCAGACGGCAGAAAGGTGGTCAAGGTACCAATCCGGTCCCTTGAAGAATACCATTTTCGTTTCGATATAGGTAAGCGCAAGCATGCCGGCCAGGGGCACGGAAATACCAAGGAAGGTGACCTTCTGGGCAGCAACCAGAAAAAAATGGGCGGACAGGGGAAGGGACCGGGAGCAGGGGAAGAGCCCGGCGTGGATTATTACGAAGCTGAGATTACTATAGATGAACTTGCCCAGCTAATATTTGAAGACCTTGGATTACCGAACTTGCAGCAGAAGAAGAAACCCGAACTGGCATCAGAAGCGTTCGAGTTCAAGGATGTCAGGAAGACGGGTATATCCAGCAACATAGATCGTAAAAGGACAATCCTTGAAGCCATGAAACGCAGTGCCCTTAAGGGAAAAAAGGGAACCTACGACATAACCAAAGATGACCTGCGCTTTAAAACATGGGATGTCACTATTAAATACGAAAGCAGCGCTGTTGTGCTGGCCATGATGGATACGTCGGGTTCCATGGGGCCCTGGGAAAAGTATATCGCCCGGAGTTTCTTTTTCTGGATGGTGAGATTTTTACGTACTAAGTACCGGAACGTGCAGATAGTGTTTCTTGCCCACCATGTGGAGGCAAAGGAAACCACTGAAGAAGAATTTTTTACCAAGGGAGCCAGTGGGGGAACACGCTGCTCCTCGGTTTACAAGCTTGCTCTGGAATTAATTGAACAAAGATTCAACCCCCAGGATTACAATATTTACGCCTTTCATTTTTCAGACGGGGATAACCTGTCCTCGGATAACGAGAAGTGCGTAAGATACGTAAATGAACTGCTAAAAGTATGCAACCTGGTGGGTTACGGGGAAATCGAGGGACCATATTACCACTCCAGTACTTTACGAAATGCTTATAAAAAGATAGATCACCCCAATTTCACCAGTGTGGGTATAAAGAATAAAACCGATGTCTACCCGGCATTGAAAAAGTTCTTTCACAAGAATGAATCCCGAAATTAAGGTGGAAGGAGGGATTTTTGTTGAACCCGGCGCAAGAAATAAAACTCCTTGAAGAAGCCATTGAAAAAATAACCACCATTGCCCGGGGGTTCAACCTGGATTTTTACGATATGTACTTTGAGATTTGTCCAGCGGACATAATATATACATTTGGTGCATACGGGATGCCCACCCGGTTTTCGCACTGGTCATTCGGCAAGGCATATCACAAGATGAAAACCCAGTATGACTATAACCTTAGCCGGATATATGAAATGGTTATAAACACCGACCCTTGTTATGCGTTTTTGCTGGAAGGGAATTCCCTTGTGCAAAACAAAATGGTTATAGCGCATGTTCTGGCACACGCTGATTTTTTTAAAAATAACTATTACTTCAAGCGCACGTCCAGAAAAATGGTGGAGAATATGGCCACTGCAGCAGACCGAATAAGGGGTTACGAGTTCAAGTACGGCAGGGACAGGGTGGAGAAATTTCTTGATTCAGTAATATCTTTACAGGAACATATTGACCCGCAACGGCATATAGCACCGGCGTGGACAAAGAGCGGAACAGTAACCGAAGAACACACTTGCTCGGGTGGCAGGTGTCACCGGGGTGTTTGCGGCAAAAAAGAAACATCCACACCTTACGATGACCTGTGGGAGCTGGATAAACCACAATGCGAAGGCAAATGCGCTAAGGATCACAGCCAGGAAAAAAAATTTCCGCCGCACCCGGAGAAAGACATGTTATTATTCATCATGGAAAACTCACGTGACCTGGAGGACTGGCAACGGGATGTAATTTCCATTGTCAGGGAAGAAATGTTTTATTTCTGGCCCCAGATGCAAACAAAGATTATGAACGAGGGTTGGGCGACGTACTGGCACTTACGCATAATGAGGGAACTTGACCTTTCGGGTGATGAAGCATTGGAATTTGCTAAAATGCATGCTGGAGTGATTCATCCTTCAAAGTACAGCATAAACCCTTACCTGCTGGGGTTAAAGATATTTGAAGATATCGAAAAGAGATGGGATAACCCGAGTGAGGAGGAAAAAGAAAAATACAGTTGTAAAGGCGGAGAAGGAAAGCAAAAAATTTTCGAGGTCAGGGAAAACGAGAACGACATTTCGTTCATCCGCAACTACCTGACCAAGGATTTAGTGGAAGATCTGGATCTATATTTATATAAAAAGATTGGTCATGATTGGAAAGTTGTTGATAAAAATTGGGAAAAGGTGCGCGATGGTATTGTAAGTGGTTTGTATAATTGCGGATACCCCTATATTGTGGTGGAAAACGGGGATTTCGGCAGGCGCGGTGAGCTATATCTTCAGCATGCTCACGAAGGAATGGACCTTGACGTTTTTTACCTGGAAAAAACTCTACCTCACGTGTTCACGCTCTGGGGCCGTCCGGTACACCTGGAAACCGTGATAGACGGTAAAAAGGTGTTGTTTTCATATAACGGTGATAAGGTAAGCAAAAAGTTTATATAATCCGGGGTTATATATGATGCCTCTGTTCCTATGGACTCAAGTAGATGCCAGGCAAGGCATGTTTCGGGGCAATAAAAAACCCGCTCTCCAGCGGGTTTACGTTTTTGTTTAACGGTTTTATGTTCCTTATTACTGCGACAAATCCGGGTTTTGAAAGCTTGGGTGTTGAGGCTTACCCACGTCGAAAAACTTGCCTCCACTGGAAAGGTCAAAGTACAGGCGGGCATCCTTGTCCACGCCCCAGTCGCGGTTGGACCCGGTATCCTGAATTTTTTGAAACGCTTCCCGGAAAAGCATGTTGTGGGCTTCCTCCCGGTTTAAAAGGAAATCAATCATTTCCCGCACATACCTGTCATTAATCTGCCGGTGCAAGTATTCGTAAACCACCTTGGCTCTTTGTTCGGCGGCGATATTGGACAGGATATCGGCCGGCAAATCCCCGGTGACATTGACATATGCAGCTGTAAATGGAAATCCCGATGCGTTGGTGAGGAAAGGCGCTAGGCCGGTAAGCACATTCGCTTCTATATTCCCGGACGGTTGTGTTCCCTGCATGTTTATATCATGACCGTTTAACAGGTTAACGGCTGTTGCCACCATCTCCATGTGGCTGAGTTCTTCCGCCGCTATATCCATGAACAGGTCTTTTATTTCCGGGTCTTTTATGCGAAGCTTTGGGAAATGTATTGCAATGCTGCTTTCAGTTCCCCTTGCGGCCCTCCCAGTTGTTCCTGAAGCATGGCTGCATATTGCGGATTGGGGCGTTCTACGCGTACCATCTCCAACAAGTTCTTATTGTGCGTAAACATAAATTTCCTCCCGGGTACTGATTTTAAAGTATCTTTCCCGCAGGTTTTTGTATTATTCATTTACAAAATTAAGGAAAATCTTTATGTTTAATTTGCATACTCAAGATAAATGAATGTGGAGACCCCAGCTGGAGGAAAGTAAAATGTTGGCTTCCAGCTTTACGGGGTTTTTTTGTTCCGTCAACCGGCGATTCTTTTTGGCTTTCCTGCCATTTGCCCCTATCTAAGCTGGTTTTGCTATATGGAGGAAATATGAAAAAGGTCAGGTACAAATTACCCGTGCAGGTTCGGGTTAATTTTTGCGCCGGCAAAAAACAATAATAGATACTAATTAAAAAAATGCCGGTAAAGATGGTGATCATTTAATGCGCTCCATGTGGAAAGGCGCCGTAACCTTTGGGTTAATTTATGTGCCCGTAAAGTTATACGCGGCAACGGAGAAAAGAGACATAAAGTTCAACTATCTGCATGAGAAGTGCCATACACCTATCCGTTACGTGCGTTACTGTCCCCGTTGCGAAACCGAGATGCCCATGGAAGAGATTGTCAGGGGTTATGAATATGAAAAGGGCAGGCACATCATTATGACCGGGGAAGAACTGGACGAGTTGTCGGGGGAAAAGAACCGCAATATAGAAATCCTGGACTTCGTGGACATGCGTCAGATAGATCCCGTGTATTACGACAAGTCGTACTACCTTGCGCCGGGAGACGGCGGGCAAAAGGTGTACGCATTGCTTAAAAGGGCCATGGAGGAAAGCGGGCGGTCCGCCGTGGCTCACGTAGCATTAAGGAGTAGGAAATCATTGTGCGTGATCCGCCCCGCCGGTAGGATACTTGTAATGGAGACCATGTTTTATGCGGATGAAGTACGCCAGGCCGAAAAAATAGAAGAAATAGATACCGGGGTTGCGGTTCATGAAAACGAGATTAAAATGGCGGTTAATTTAATCGACAGTTTGACGGTGGAGTTCGATCCGGCCAAGTATACCAGTGAATACCGGGAAAAATTACACGAAGTCATTAGGGCAAAGATAGCCGGAGAACCGGTAGAAAGGCCCGCCGCTGGGGATGCCGGAAAAGTAGTAGACTTGATGTCGGCGTTAAAAGCAAGTATCGACATGGCCAACGAGCAGCGCGGCAAAAAAACGCGGGCGTCGAAAACTGGGAGCAGGAAACCCAAGGAAACGGGTAAGAAACAGAAAGCCGGGGGAGATTAAAGCACCATTTTACGAAACTTGTTCCGGAGGTATAGTTATTTGCCTGTGGCGGACAAATTACCTCTTTACAAGCCAATGTTGGCCGTACCCGCCCGGCCTTTTGATCATCCCGATTATTATTTTGAAATAAAATGGGACGGGTACCGGTGCCTGGCTTACCTGCAGGATAAGGGTACAACACTGGTTTCCAGGAACTTGCATGATATCAGCGACACTTTTCCCGACCTGCAGGATCTGCACCAGCGGGTTCGGGAAGTTCCGGCCATCCTTGACGGCGAAATCATTATACTCAGGGAAGGACGCCCGTCTTTTGCCGCCCTGCAGTCCAGGGCCAGGCTTACTAATCGTGAAAGGGTGGCCCGGGCGGCAATAACCGACCCGGCCTTGTACATGGCCTTTGACGTTTTATATTGTGCGGGCGGCCCGCTTTTGAATTTGTGGTTGTCAAAACGGTTGAGAGTTTTACAAAGTCTAATCGACAAAAATGAACGTTTATTAGTTTCGGAAGGTGTAATTGGCAAAGGGAAAGATTTCTTCAAAGCTTGCGTTGATAAAGGCTTGGAGGGAGTGGTTGCCAAGCGGTTGGACGGCAGGTACCTGCCGGGCACAAGATCGTTGCTGTGGAAAAAAATCCGCGCCACCCGTGAAGCCGACCTTGTCATTTGCGGTTACCGTAAGGGTAAGGGGGAACGTTTGCTGGGCTCGCTGGTATTGGGTGCATGGGATGGAGATAAGTTTATTTACCAGGGTATGGTGGGAACCGGGATCGGCAGGGATGAGGAACATTTTTTACTTGATATGCTTGGCAATATGGAGCACGCTGAAGCTACGATTGATAACACTGTCAATAACTTGCGGGGGGTAAAATGGGTTGAGCCCGAACTGGTTTGTCGTGTGGAATTTTTGGCCCTGACCGGAAGAGGGATTCTAAGACACCCTGTTTACAAGGGATTGCGAAGGGATAAAAACCCGCGGGAATGTGTTCCGGTGGAATTACAATGCGAATAAAACGGAAAGCCGGGTGAATTGCTTATATGGTCCAGGCAAACAAGGAACTGGTGGAGATTAACGGGCGGGTGTTAACATTGTCCAATCTGGACAAAATGATGTGGCCGGCCGAAAATATCACCAAAGCGCACATGATAAAATACTACGTTGAGATGGCCCCGTACTTGCTCCCGTATATATACAACAGGCCACTGGTAATGAAAAGATACCCAGACGGAATCGAAGGCGGGTCGTTTTACCAGAAAGAATGTCCGGATTACGCCCCAGAATGGGTGGAAACCTTTGCAGTGCACCATACCCGCAAAGTAGTCAAATATATTATCTGTAACGATACTGCAACACTGGCCTGGATGGCCGGGCAGGGCTGTATAGAGATTCACGGCTGGTTAAGCCGGTTGGATAACATTGAAAACCCCGATTTTGCTGTTATTGACCTTGACCCTGGAGAAGGGGTTTCATTTAAATCGGTAAAGCGAGTGTCCTTAATTGTTCGTGAAACACTCGGTGAGTTCGGCATCACCGGGTTTCCCAAAACCTCGGGTTCCAGCGGTATGCATATTTTTATCCCACTGGAACCCGAATACTCTTATGCGAGGGTAACGGCAGCCATGAAATACTTGGCTGGACAAATCCTGCGGCTATATCCCGGCATTGTCACAATTGAAAGGAGTAAAGCCAAGCGCAAGGGCAAGGTGTACATTGATTACCTGCAAAACGGCAGGGGTAAGACCATGGCGTTTCCATACAGCCTCAGGCCGCTTCCCGGCGCGCCGGTTTCAACTCCTTTAACCTGGGAAGAAGTGGGGAACCGGGGCATTTACCCGGGGCGATTTAATATATTTAACATAAAGGACCGGTTAGCTGAAGCCGGTGATCCTTATAAAAGAATTTTTTCGTGCAAGCAAGATATTTCGGTGTTGATTAAGCAGGTTTCTCCAAACCGGAAAGTTTTTTCCGGTGTTGATTACATTCAGACATAAGTATATAATATGGCGATAGATGTTTTGGAACAAGCAGGAAAAAAACTTTTCGTCTTGAACAATGAGCATAGATATAAACTATTTATATGGTATCTGGTGAACAGGGGATGCGGGGGAAAAAGAAAGAAGAAAAAATATACTGGCTGGCATGGCACGCCGTTTTGGCGGGGCAAGCACGGAAATTTTGGGAGATTATTGACTTTTTCGGAAGTGCCGAACAGGCATGGCATGCCAAAGACGATGAATTTAAATTCTATACCGGATTGCTTGTTGACAATCGCAGCAAAGTTCTAAAACGCCGCCGCTCTACAGACTTAGATAAAGTGGCCGCTTTCCTGGAGAACAGAAACAACGGTGTTTACGTTTTGTTTTACGGCGAAGAGGATTACCCGAAACAACTTAATAATATATTCGACCCACCCCCAGTTTTATTCTTGCGGGGAAACGGCTCCTGTTTGAATGACGTGCTGGTGGCGCTGGTGGGTTCGAGGCGGGCTTCGCCATACGGTCTTTATATGGCGGAAAAACTGGCCCGGGAACTTGTTTCCGCCGGTGTTGGGGTGGTAAGCGGAATGGCCAGGGGAATCGATACAGCCGCTCACCGGGGTGCTTTGAAAGGGGGCGGGAAAACGGTAGCCGTTTTGGGCTGCGGGGTGGATGTGATTTATCCCCGTGAGAATTCCGGGATAATGAAGGAAATTGCCGCGACCGGGGCAATTATAAGCGAGTTCCCACCCGGTTTCCAGCCGGAGCCCTGGCATTTTCCGGTGCGCAACCGGATAATCAGCGGTTTGTCCAGGATAGTGGTGGTTGTGGAAGCCGCGGAAAAAAGCGGCGCTCTTATTACCGCCAACGTGGCTCTGGAACAGGGACGCGACGTGATGGCAGTACCCGGCAACGTAACATCCCGGCAAAGCAGGGGACCGAATATGTTAATCAAGGAGGGGGCGGCACCGGTTCTGGAAGCCCGTGATATACTGGATATATTGGGAAGGGGCGAATTGTTCCACCCGGAAGCTAAAAAAATTGCCGGTGGACTAAAATTAAGCGATGAGGAAAAAATGTTGAGTGATATTATAGACTTTGAACCTGTGCCCGTTGAAATACTGGTACAGAAAACCGGGCTTCCGGCCGCGCAAGTGATGACAGCGCTGGTGTTCCTGGAAATGAAAGGCATGATCAGGCAGTTACCCGGCAGGTTGTACGTCCGTGCAAATTGAGGGTGAGGCGGTTCTAAAAAGCTCGAAAAGAGATATCTTTAAATATACCGCCAACCGAGTTTGTTAATTATAATTTTGTTTGCCATGTACTGGGGTGAAATTTGTGGCTAAAACTCTTGTCATAGTGGAGTCACCGGCTAAAGCAAAAAGCCTGGGAAAATTCCTGGGTAAAAAATATACCGTGAAAGCATCGATGGGACACGTGAGGGATTTGCCCAAAAGCCAGTTTGGTGTTGATGAGAAAAAGGGGTTCAAGCCGAAATACATTACCATAAGAGGTAAAGGTGACATTATAAAGGAGCTGAAATCGGCAACCAAAAAAGCCGATAAAGTGTTACTTGCATCCGACCCCGATCGCGAAGGTGAGGCCATTGCCTGGCACCTGGCAAACTTGCTGGATGTTGATGAAAACTCTCCCTGCCGGATTGAGTTTAACGAGATAACCAAGCAGGCGGTGCAAAACGCGGTCAAACACCCGCGGCCAATCGACCGGCGCCGGGTGGACGCGCAACAGGCGCGGAGAATTTTGGACCGGCTGGTGGGTTACAACCTGAGCCCGTTGTTGTGGCGCAAAGTTAAAAAAGGTTTAAGTGCCGGGCGTGTTCAATCAGTGGCCATCAGGCTGATTTGTGATCGCGAGGAGGAAATCCAGTCTTTTATCCCCGAGGAGTACTGGTCGCTAACTGCCAGGCTGCTAAAAGGCAGTAAAGGTGGTTTTGCTTTTGAAGCCAAGCTGCACAAGATAGACGGGGAAAAGGCGCATATTCCTGACGAATCCACCGTTAAAAAAATAATGGAAGACTTGCGTGGTGGGAAATTCACAGTTGGCGCGGTAACCAAGCGTGAGAAAAAAAGGCAGCCCGCACCGCCTTTTACTACAAGTAGCATGCAGCAAGAAGCATATCGCAAGCTCAACTTTACGGCCCGCAAAACCATGATGATTGCCCAGCAGCTTTACGAAGGCCTGGATTTGGGCAATGAGGGTCCGGTTGGCCTGGTTACGTATATTCGCACCGATTCAACCAGAGTTTCAGAAACTGCCGCCGGCGAAGCCAGGGATTTTATTGCCGGGCGTTACGGTAAGGAATTTGTTCCGGCGGAAGTGACTCGAGTAGCGCAAAAGGGAAGGTCGCAGGACGCGCACGAAGCCATAAGACCCACTTCTGTGTTAAGGGAACCGAATAGTGTCAAGGGGTATCTTACACGGGACCAGTTTAAACTCTATAAACTTATCTGGGAACGGTTTGTGGCCAGCCAGATGAACCCGGCAGTTTTTGACACCACAAGCGTCGATATCCAGGCGGGCAAATATATATTCAGGGCCTCCGGTTCGACCCTGAAATTTGCTGGTTTTATGCAGGTATATATCGAGGGGCGTGATCACGAGGAGGAAAATGTTGAGGAAGTAATTTTGCCGGTATTGAAAGAAGGCGACACTTTAAAGCTCCGTTCACTTGTACCCAAGCAGCATTTTACCCAGCCCCCGCCACGCTACACCGACGCTACTCTTATCAAAACCTTGGAAGAAAAGGGTATCGGGCGGCCAAGCACTTATGCCCCCATTGTAGATACAATTATTAAACGGGGATACGTAATTCGGGAGAAAAAAAATTTTTACCCCACTGAACTTGGCTGCGTGGTTGTAGAGTTGCTAAAAAGTTATTTTCCTGATATTATCGACGTGGAATTTACCGCTGAAATGGAAGAAAAACTTGACAGCATAGAAGAAGGGGATGTGAATTGGGTTAAAATTTTGGAGGAATTTTATGTTCCATTCCGTAAAATGCTTTCCGTGGCGGAAAAAGAGATAGAACAAATCCAGGTGGAAGACGAAGTTACCGAAGAGATATGCGAACGTTGCGGCCGCAACATGGTGATTAAGATGGGGAAGTACGGTAAATTCCTGGCCTGCCCGGGTTTTCCGGAATGCCGGAACACCAGGCCGCTGCTTGAACCTACCGGGGTAAAATGCCCCGCCTGTAATGGAGAACTGGTTTTGAGACGTAGTAAAAAAGGGCGCAAGTTTTATGGCTGCAGCAATTACCCGGATTGCGAATTCGTGGTCTGGGACGAGCCTGCCAGGCAGAAGTGCCCGGAATGTGGCGGTTTAATGGTTGTAAAAGACTTTAAAGGGAATAAGGTTTTGCGCTGTATTGACAGGGAATGCGGGGGAAAAGTACCTTTAAATGAAGCTGGGGAAAATGGTGACATTGCCGGGGAAGCCGGCACAAGGCAGTATGAACAAAATGTGCACTAAGGAGTTTTAATCCGGGGCGCAGGGAAATACCGAACGATAATCCCCCGGCCGAAAAAAGAGGTGAAATTCAATGCCTCCGGTATTGACAATTGCCGGGGCCGGCCTTGCCGGGTCCGAGGCGGCTTGGCAGGCAGCTAACAGAGGGGTGCGCGTACGCCTTTACGAAATGAGACCGCATAAAAGTACCCCAGCCCATCAAACGGGCTATTTCGCCGAACTTGTATGCAGTAATTCCTTGCGGGCGGCGGCTCTGGAAAATGCTGTGGGGTTATTAAAAGAAGAAATGCGCCGCATGAATTCCATTATTATGCGCTTTGCCGACCGGCACAGAATTCCCGCGGGTGGCGCACTGGCTGTGGATAGGGAAGGTTTTGCCAGTTCGGTTACGCGAGCGCTGGAAAGCCACGCGTTAATTGATGTGAAAAGGGAAGAATATGTGGACTTTGAAAATAGCGGTGTAACAATCATTGCCACCGGGCCATTGACTTCCGACAGGCTTGCGGAAAAAATTAAACAGTTAACAGGGCGGGAGTACTTGTATTTTTACGATGCGGTCGCGCCGATAGTAACGCTGGAATCCATCAATATGGACAAGGTTTTTTGGTCTTCGCGGTATAACCGCGGCCTGGATGATTACTTGAACTGCCCGATGAACAAGGAGGAGTACGAAAAATTTAGAAACGCGCTGGTTGCCGCGGAAAGGGCACCCAGCAAGGATTTTGAACGGGAAAAGAATTTTGAGGGGTGCATGCCCATAGAAGTACTGGCCAGGCGTGGCATGGATACAATGCGTTTCGGGCCTCTAAAGCCGGTGGGCCTTGTAGACCCCCGTACCGGCAAAAGACCTTATGCGGTGGTTCAGTTACGGCGCGATAATGCCATAGGAACATTATACAACATGGTGGGTTTCCAAACCCATCTCAAGTGGAGCGAGCAACAAAGGGTGTTCAGGATGATCCCCGGTTTGGAGCGGGCTGAATTTGTCCGCTACGGCGTGATGCACCGCAACACGTTTATTAACTCGCCTGTTTTACTTGAACCTACATACCAATATAAAAAGGTGAAGACGTTTTTTTTTGCCGGTCAGATTACAGGCGTTGAAGGTTATGTGGAATCGGCGGCTTCAGGATTGATAGCGGGTATTAACGCTGCTTTGCTCATGCAAGGTCGTCAACCCCATGTTCCGCCCCGGGAAACAGCCATGGGTGCTCTTACACACTACATTACATCGGCCAATCCGGAAAACTTTCAACCTATGAACATCAATTTCGGCCTGTTCCCGCCGCTTCCGGAGAGAATTAAAGACAGGAAAAGGCGTAATGCAATGTATGCACAAAGGGCACTTGATATTCTTGACAAGTGGAAAAGCATAAATGAGTTATAATTATATTCAAGTTATACTCAAACCGCCGGCAAATGACGCCCGGTTTTTGCTTTTGAAGGCAAGGGAGTGCCGTTAAAATGTATGGTTTCATAGATGGCTTCATTTTTTACCTGCAAGCCGAAAAAAATGCTTCCGTTCACACGGTGCAAAACTACCAGCGGGACTTGTTTGATGGCGTTTCTTTTTTCGCCGTAGAGCTGGGCAAAGAGGAACACCGCCTTCATCCCCTGGATATTACAGCTACGGTTTTTCGTCATTACCTGTCTGGGATGAAAGCCGGTAAAAAGGCGAACGCTACGATATCCAGGCGCTTGTCCACATGGCGAGCGTTTTTCCGGTATCTCTGCCGGGAGGGAGTGGTTGAAGAAAACCCATTGCTAGCCATACGTACTCCAAAGCGGGAAAGAAAACTGCCCGGATTTTTAACGGAACAAGACGCAAACCAGCTGGTAGAGTATCCCGATTGCGATAGTGTTTTGGGTTGTAGAGACCGGGCTGTACTTGAAACCCTTTATGGCACGGGTATAAGAGTTGCTGAACTTGTAGGAATCAATATCAATCACGTGGATTTCAAGCGTAATACCATAAAAGTTACAGGTAAGAGAAACCGTGAAAGAATACTTCCCCTTGGCGATTATGCGGTGTCGGCATTAAAAGATTACATAAAGAAAGCAAGGCCGGTACTGATGGGGAAAAAAGCGGGCCGGGTCGACGCCCTGTTCTTGAACAACAGGGGCGAGCGTTTAACGGACCGCGGAGTGCGGTGGTTAATAAAACGTTACGCTATCCTTGCCGGGGTAAGCCCGGATACGAGCCCGCATACTTTTCGTCATTCATATGCCACTCACATGCTGGATTACGGTGCCGACCTGAGGGCCGTGCAAGAACTCCTGGGGCATGCGCGCCTTTCCACCACCCAGATTTATACCCATCTCAGCCGTGAAAGAATCAAACGCGTTTACCAGCGCGCCCACCCCAGGTCGTAGTTGGTATTTGTTATTTTCAAACGGAGGTAAAGGGATGAGCAGCTTTCACGCCACCACCATCGTGGCGGTAAAAAAGAATCAGGATGTGGCCATGGCGGGAGACGGCCAGGTTACATTCGGACAAACCATAGTCTTGAAGCACAACGCCCGTAAGTTGCGGCGCCTGCACGGGGGTAAAGTGCTGGCAGGGTTTGCCGGCTCGGTTGCCGATGCCATTACCCTTTTTGAAAAATTTGAAGGCAAACTGGAATCTTACCGGGGAAATATGAAGAGGGCCGCGGTGGAACTGGCCAAGGAGTGGCGTACCGACAGGTTTCTACGCCGCTTGGAGGCATTGCTGGTGGTTGCGGATAAGGATTGTATACTGGTACTGAGCGGCAGCGGAGAAGTCATCGAACCGGATGACGGGGTTGCGGCGGTGGGTTCGGGCGGTCCATACGCGCTGGCTGCGGCCAGGGCGCTGGTTAAACACACCGATATGCCGGCCGCCGAAGTGGCGAGGGAAGCGCTGGCCATTGCCGCGCGTATTTGCGTTTATACCAATGAAAGCATCATAGTGGAGACGCTTTGATAAAGTGATTTTACATAAGCGGAGGGAGCGCGTGCTGGTATGAAGTCGCTTACGCCCAGGCAAATCGTGTCTGAACTGGATAAATACATCGTGGGACAGGAACAGGCCAAGAAGGCGGTAGCAATAGCCTTGAGAAACAGGTACCGCCGCAGTAAACTGCCCGATGACCTCAGGGACGAGGTAATGCCCAAGAACATCCTTATGATTGGACCGACCGGTGTGGGAAAAACTGAAATAGCAAGACGCCTGGCCAAACTGGTCCAAGCGCCCTTTATCAAAGTTGAAGCCACTAAATTCACCGAAGTGGGATACGTGGGCAGGGACGTGGAATCCATGGTCCGTGACCTGGTGGAGGTTTCGTTCCGCATGGTGCGCCAAGAGAAAATGGCCCAGGTTGAAGACAGGGCCAAGAAAATGGCCGAGGAGCGGATAATAGAGATTTTGGCCCCAATGCCGCAAGGTGAAAAGCAGGCCCGCAACCCGCTGGAAATGCTGTTTGGCACCCCCACTAGGTCGCAAGACCAGGTGGGTGAAAACCGGTATGAGCAGATGGCCAGTAGGGTGAGGTTTGAGCGGGAAACATTGCGGGAAAAAATGGCCCGCGGGGAACTGGAAGGAGAGTATTTAGAAATAGAAGTCGAGGATTCAAAGCCACCGGTGATGGAGATTTTTACCGGTTCGGGTGTGGAAGAGATGGGAATAAATATTGGGGATATGCTCGGTAATATTTTACCCAAAAAGAAACACCGCCGCCGGGTCACCGTGGCTGAAGCCAGAAAGATATTGACCCAGCAAGAGGCGCAGAAGTTAATTGACATGGACGAAGTTACCAGCACCGCCGTACACCGGGCGGAAAACCACGGCATTATTTTTTTAGATGAAATTGATAAAATTGCAGTCAGGGAAAGCGGAGCCGGACCCGACGTGTCCCGGGGCGGTGTGCAGCGCGATATTCTTCCCATCGTGGAGGGTTCAACGGTAATGACCAAGTACGGGCCGGTTAAGACGGACCATATATTGTTTATTGCCGCCGGGGCTTTCCATATGTCGAAACCTTCTGATTTGATTCCCGAGTTGCAGGGGCGGTTTCCCATCAGGGTGGAACTATCCAGCCTGAGCAAAGAAGATTTTCTCCAAATTTTAACCGAGCCCCAAAATTCCTTGATCAGGCAATATATCGAATTATTGCGCACGGAAGGGCTTAAACTCAGTTTTACGGAAAAATCCCTTGTGAAAATTGCCGAAATCGCTTATACTGTTAATGAGCAAACTGAAAATATTGGTGCCAGAAGGCTCCATACAATATTAGAAAAGCTATTGGAAGACATATCTTTTGAGGCTGCCGAGTTATCCGGAGCTGATTTTACGGTGGAAGAGGAGTATGTAGAGCAAAAACTGGCGGGTATAGTTGAGGATAGGGATCTCAGCAGGTATATTTTATAGTAATTTTAAATTTCTAGTTTTTTTAAAGTTTTTTTATGACGCTTATTTTTTTATGATGCTAATTGTGTTAAAATATATAATATATATTAGTTATATTCTTTTTTCCGGTAAATGAACTGAATGATGATAGAAGAGAGGCGATTATAGTGCGTAGCTTACTGGAAAAAACCCGTTCCATAAATAAAGTGCTGCAAAAATCAGCGGGTTACCCGGTTGATTTCAAGGAAATATCCGCTATCTTAAGTGAAAATATAGAATGTAGCGTTTATATCCTTGACCGAAGAGGTAAAATACTTGGATATAGTTATTTAAAAGGTTTTGTTTGCGAAATTATGGAGGACATTGTTGAGTCCCCGGCGGGATTTCCCGAGGATTACAACGAGAACCTGTTGCGCATCAATGAAACACACGCTAATATCTGCCAGACCATGAATGTCTGTGCTTTCCAAAACGATAAAAAGTGTAAATTCAGCAAAGTGACAACCGTTGTTCCCATCGTGGGTGGGGGAACAAGGTTAGGCACGCTGGTGTTGGCCAAGCACGACAGGAACTTTACCCACGAAGACCTGGTGCTAGCGGAATTGGGTGCCACAGTGGTGGGGATGGAGATTTTACGTGCCAGGCAAGATCGCATGGAAGAGGAAGCCAGGAAACGGGCTGCCGTGCAAATTGCGCTGGGCACGCTTTCTTACTCGGAAATGGATGCGGTGCATCATATATTCGAGCAGCTTGAAGGAGACGAAGGTTTGCTGGTAGCTAGTAAAATCGCAGACCGGGTGGGAATAACCAGGTCGGTTATCGTTAACGCCTTGCGGAAATTTGAAAGCGCAGGTGTTATAGAGTCTAAATCGCTGGGTATGAAAGGGACTTACATCAAGGTTTTAAATGATCGTCTTTTAGAGGAACTTGACCGGTTGAAGCACCAGTAATCACATGCTTGCAAATGGCCGCGGATGGCGGCCGTTTTTTATGTTTTTGGCATTTTTTCGGGGCAATCTTGCCACAAGGTAAAGTTTATGTTAGAATACTTGCTGGTGCAAATTACACACGTGGTCTGATTCTTGCGGGCGGTCCCCATACCGCGGGCCCCGCCGGGAAATGAAGACTGCGGAGGAAAAAACCGGTGGGAGGAGGTGTGACCAGTGGCCATTATTTCAATGAAGCAACTGCTGGAGGCAGGCGTTCACTTCGGGCATCAAACCCGTAGATGGAACCCCAAAATGGCTCCTTATATTTTCACGGACCGCAACGGCATATATATTATTGATTTGCAAAAAACCGTGAAAAAGGTGGAAGAAGCCTATAATTTTATCAGGTCTGTTGTTCAGGATGGCGGGACCGTGCTGTTTGTGGGTACCAAAAAACAAGCCCAGGAGTCGGTTCGGGAAGAAGCCGAGCGTTGTGGCATGTTTTACGTCAACCAGCGCTGGCTTGGAGGTATGCTAACAAATTTCCAAACTATCCGCAAGCGTATCGACAGGCTGCACGAGTTGGAGAAAATGGAGCAAAACGGCATCATGGAAAAATTGCCCAAAAAAGAAGTTGCCGAGCTGTTGCACGAGAAGGAAAGGTTAAGCAAGTTTCTAAGCGGCATCAAGGATATGAAACGTTTACCGGACGCAATGTTTGTCATTGACCCGCGCAAGGAACGCATTGCCGTCGCCGAAGGGCGCAAGCTGGGAATCCCCATCGTGGCAATTGTCGATACCAACTGCGACCCCGATGAGATAGATTACGTAATACCCGGTAACGACGATGCCATCAGGGCGGTCAGGCTTTTAACCAGCAAAATGGCTGACGCCGTACTTGAAGGCAAACAAGGTGAACAGGTTGCGGCAGCGGAGTAAATAAACGGCGGGGGATTAATCCTGCAACGGGTAGCCCCTGCTTTTTTTCTATGTACGTGGCAATGAATAAATGAAATGAAAAATAGAATAAATGAAATGAAATAAATGACTGTTTTGGATTTATATTGCCGGGAAATAATATTAGATTATAGAATTAATCATTACTAATTTGTACAGGGAGGATGGTGCATATGGCCGAAATAACAGCTGCAAAAGTAAAGGAACTAAGGGAAAGAACGGGCGCCGGTATGATGGACTGCAAAAAAGCGCTAGTGGAGTGTAACGGGGATATTGAGAAGGCTGTGGATTATTTGCGAGAAAAGGGTTTGGCTGCGGCGGCCAAGAAAGCCGGCCGGATAACCGCCGAAGGCTTGGTGGATTCTTACATCCATGGCGGTGGTAAAATCGGCGTACTGGTGGAAGTCAACTGTGAAACGGATTTCGTGGCCAAAACCGACGAGTTTAAAAGCCTGGTACGTGACATAGCTATGCAGATTGCCGCGGCGAAACCGGAGTACGTAAGCCGTGAAGACGTTCCGGAAGAGGTAATAGCCAAGGAGAAGGAAATACTGGCGGCACAGGCTGCTAACGAGGGCAAGCCGGAAAAAATCATTCAGAAAATGGTGGAAGGGCGCATAGAAAAGTTTTATAAAGAAATTTGCTTGCTTGAACAGCCTTTCATCAAGGATACTGATAAAACCGTGAAACAATTGATAACGGAAAAGATAGCACAAATTGGTGAAAACATTTCTGTACGCAGGTTCAAGCGTTACGAACTGGGTGAGGGCTTGGAGAAAAGGAAAGATGATTTCGCGGCCGAAGTAGCGGCTCAAGCGGGTAAATAAAGAGGCGGGATCGAAAGGATCTATGGGGTTACTGTAGAATAAATATGGACCGGGGGTTATTATCTCCATATGGAACAAGCTAAGTATAAAAGGGTAGTACTGAAATTAAGCGGTGAAGCTCTTGCTGGTTCTAAGGGGCATGGTATAGACCCCGAGGTGGTATACTCAATTGCGGTACAGATTAAAGAAGTAGTAGAAACAGGGGTGCAGCTGGCAATAGTTGTTGGTGGAGGAAATATCTGGCGCGGAGTGGCGGGGAGCACTAAGGGCATGGACCGGGCCACCGCCGATTACATGGGTATGCTGGCCACTGTTATCAATTCCCTTGCTTTACAGGACGCTTTATCCAAGCATGACGTTGATACAAGGGTACAAACGGCCATTGAAATGCGCGAAGTGGCCGAGCCGTATATTCGCAGGCGCGCCATAAGACACCTGGAAAAAGGCCGGGTGGTGATTTTTGCGGCCGGAACAGGAAACCCGTATTTTTCAACGGATACAACAGCGGCACTCAGGGCGGCGGAAATTGAGGCTGAAATAATTCTGATGGCCAAACGCGTTGACGGAGTATACGATTCCGACCCGTTAAAAAATGAGGGTGCCAAGAAATTTGGCAAACTAAGTTATATAGATGTTTTAAACATGGGACTGGGCGTTATGGATTCCACCGCCACTTCCCTGTGCATGGACAACCGCATACCCTTGTTGGTGTTCAACCTGAATAAACGGGGTAATATCAAGCGGGCGGTGATGGGCGAAAACGTAGGGACGTATGTTGGAGGTGATATTATTGATAAGCCAACTCCTGTCGGAAACTGAAAAAAATATGAAGAAAACGGTTGAGGTAGTAAACAAGGATTTTGGTTCTTTACGTGCGGGGCGCGCTACTCCTTCCTTACTGGAAAAAATTACGGCCAATTACTACGGTACACCCACACCGATCAACCAAATGGCCAACATAACTGCTCCCGAACCGCGCTTGCTGGTTATACAACCCTGGGATAAAACCGCTTTACCGGAAATAGAAAAAGCCATACTTAAATCAGACCTTGGTATCACGCCTGTTAGTGATGGCAATGTTATCAGGCTGGCGATTCCGCAGTTGACCAAGGAAAGAAGGGCTGAACTGGTTAAAATTATCAAAAAAAGAGCAGAAGAAGGCCGGGTGGCCATCAGAAACCTGCGTAGAGATGCCAACGATACGCTGAAAAACAAACAAAAAAAAGGTGAAATATCAGAAGATGAACAACGCAGGCTTCAGGATGAGGTGCAAAAACTTACCGATAAATACATAAAAGAGATAGACGCGTTGTTGGCAGCTAAGGAAAAGGAGATCATGACCGTTTGATATGAAATGCGATGACCTACTGGCCAGGGAATTGGAACAGGTACTTGAAATGTGCCGGACAGCCGGGTGGGATGTAGAGCTGGAATGTACTTCACCGCCACGGGGTGAGCCTTCGGGGAAATACAGAGTGGTCCGTTGCAAGGAATTAACGGGCAATAAGTTTCTGCTAACAGTAGCCAGGGAGGTTTTAGGAAAGGAGGTGTAAGCTATGGCATATAAAATTACGGACGAGTGCTTGGCGTGCGGAACTTGCTTGGAATCCTGCCCCAGCGAGGCTATTATCGAAGGAGACATATACAAAATAGATCCCGATAAATGTGAAAATTGCGGAACATGTATCGAGGAATGCCCTACCGGTGCCATTATTGAAGAATAAACAATAACACCCCCTCGCTACCGGAGGGGGTTGTTTTGTAATTGTTAATTGCGCGGGGAAAGGGGGCCGCCTTGTGTTTAAAAGGCTGCTGGGCAGCCGCCGTAAAGAGACGGGGGGACCTGACAGCACTTTAAGTGAACAACAATTAATGGAACAGCTGGATAAATCCAAACTGCCCGCCCATGTGGCAATTATCATGGACGGAAACGGAAGATGGGCTCAAAAGAGGGGTATGCCCAGGTCGTTTGGGCATCGTGCCGGCGTAAATGCTTTGCGTGAAGTGGTAAAGCTATGCGTGGAGTTAAAAATAGGTTATCTTACCGTGTATGCTTTTTCAACGGAAAACTGGAAGCGCCCGCGCGAGGAAATCGATGTGTTAATGGATTTGCTGGTGGAATATCTTTATAAAGAAATAGATGAACTTTGTTCCAATAATGTAAAAGTTAACCCGATAGGAATACTAACCGAGCTACCGGAGCATGCCCGGAAAGCGGTGTTCGAAGCCAAGGAAAGAAGCAAGGACAATTCGGGTTTGTTATTCAACGTGGCTTTGAATTACGGGGGGCGGGCGGAGATGGTACAGGCAATAAAAAAAATTAGCATGAAAATTAAAAGTGGAGAGCTTGAAGTGGAAGATATCGACGACCAGTTAATATCCGACCACCTCTATACGGCGGGACAACCGGACCCCGATTTATTAATCAGACCTTCCGGGGATTACCGGGTAAGTAACTTCCTATTATGGCAGCTTGCTTATACGGAATTTTGGTTGACCGATGCTATGTGGCCGGATTTCGGCCGGAAGGACCTGTTGAAGGCGCTGCTGGACTTCCAGCGAAGGGAAAGGCGTTTTGGGGGTTTGGTGCGCAGTTGATTGTCCGGGCTGGTGATTAGATGTTCGGGATGAGGTTGCTAAGCGCCATAATAGGGATACCTCTCTTGGTAGCTGCAGTGTATTTCGGGGGTTTATACCTGTTAACGGTGGTTGCCGCGCTTATGTTTTTGGGGGCGCGTGAATTCAGTCGCATAGTAGAAGGAATGGATTTACGGGCGCCTGTGTTTTTATTGTTGCCCGGTTGCGCAATTTTAATGGTATTTACATATTTTAACCGCCAGGAATTTCCTGGTTCCGCGGTGGCCCTTGTATTAATAATTTACCTGCTTGCCGTAGTAATTCTGTTTCCGCGTTTTACTCCCGTTGATGCGGCGGTATCATTAATGGGAACGTTTTACCTTGGACTTATATTATACATATATTTGCTGGGTACCATTGAGCGCGGTTGGTTGTGGTTGATTCTTATGTTGGTTTGTACATGGTCCACCGATACCGCGGCGTACTTTGTGGGCAGGAAATGGGGTAAACGGCGGTTAGCTCCCGTTCTTAGCCCGGGTAAAACAGTTGAAGGCGCCGCCGGTGGCATACTGGGGAGTATAGCGGCATCTGCCCTGATCGTGCTAATCCACACCGAGTTGCCGTTTATCCAGGTAATGGTTTTAGGGTTACTGGTGGGGTTGGCCGCACAGGCCGGAGACCTTTTTGAATCCGCAATCAAACGCCAGGCGGGAATTAAAGATGCGGGGAGATTGATTCCCGGGCACGGTGGTGTACTTGACCGGTTTGACAGTATGCTATTCACTGCCCCTCTGGTATACTACTATGTTGAGCGTATAATTATAAGCTGAGGTGAGCTATGTGCCGCGAGCGGTACAGAATATTTTATACGTGCTGGCGGGAACGCTTACATTGCTGGCCATATACCTGGCAGTGAAATATGTGATTCCCGAGGTATTAAACTGGCTGAAGCTTCTTTTAATTATTTTGTTGCCTTTTATGTTAGCCGCAATCTTTAGTCTTTTTATGGAGCCCCTGGTGGTTTTGCTTGGAAACCGGGGCAGGGTTTCCCGGGCTATTGCAGTTCCTCTGGCAATGTTGCTGTTTTTCGGCGGTATTGGTATAATTCTAACCCTAATGGTATTGAAGTTGATAAAGGAATGGAACGATCTGTCCATGACATTGCCGGGAAAACTGGCTCAACTCAATGTGTTTGCGGATATATGGATTAAAAAGGGAATTATTTTTTATGGAACACTGCCCAAAACGGTAACCGACTACCTGCGTGAAAGCCTGCACACCTTTTCGCTCACGCTTCAGGACTGGACGAGTAATCTCGTTGGGACTATGCTGCATGTGGTTGCCGGTGTACCTGCTGCCATCATGATACTAATAGTTAGTTTGATTGCGACATATTTTTTCAGTAAAGACCGGGACAAAATTTCGGCATTGTGGATCAGAATGTTGCCCGAGCCTTGGGGGGAAAGATCCCTTAAAGTGACCAGGCAGGTGGCTGGTGCGTTTCAAGCTTATATCCGGGCACAAATCATATTGATTTCCATAACAACCGTTATAAGTATCATCGGCTTGTGGGTGATTGGCTCGAGTTATGCTGTTACTATAGGACTTATTATCGGCTTCTTTGACATGATACCTGTTCTGGGTCCAGGCACAGTATACATACCCTGGGCCGCATATTCATTTATTACCGGTGACATTGTACTTGGTTTCCAACTACTGGTTTTATATTTGCTGGTTATGGTTGTAAGAGCAGTTATGGAGGCCAAAGTGGTGGCTGCAAACCTGGGTCTCCACCCTTTGGCGGTACTCGTTGCCATGTATATCGGATTAAAAACAATCGGGGTGCTTGGCCTAGTAGTAGGCCCGATTATGGTAATTGCCATCCAAGCGGCCATTAAGGCCGGTAGCGCGGTATACAAATTTTAACCAGGGGAGCAAAATGAACAGGTTAGCTATACTGGGGAGTACGGGGTCCATCGGGAGACAAGCGCTCCAGGTGGTGGAAAGTTTTCCGGAGGAATTGGTTCCGGTGGCGCTTTTAGCCGGTAAAAACCGGGAACTTCTGCTGGAGCAGGTGCGCCGTTACAGGCCTACAATAGTATCCTTGCATAAAGAAGAAGACGCCCGCTGGTTAAACAAAGAAATCGGTGAAAGATCGGGCACTGATGTATTATGGGGCAGGGAAGGCATGCTCGCGGCTGTAACGGCTCCGGGTGTTGACACGGTTTTAACCGCAATATCCGGTGCGGCAGGTATAGAACCTACTCTAGCCGCTATAAGGGCGGGAAAAAAAATAGCCCTTGCCAATAAGGAAACGCTTGTGGCTGCAGGGGAACTGGTTATATCTGAGATACGGAAGAATGGTACCGCTTTGGTACCCGTGGACAGTGAACATTCCGCTGTATGGCAGTGTCTAAACGGCGAAAGCCGTAATGATGTGTCAAGGATAATTTTAACCGCTTCCGGAGGCCCCTTCCGCAATTATTCCCGTGCCCAATTGAATAAGGTAACGCCTGAAATGGCACTCAACCATCCAAACTGGCAGATGGGACCGAAAATTACGGTGGATTCGGCCACACTTATGAACAAGGGTCTTGAGGTTATCGAGGCACGATGGCTGTTCGACATAGATTATGATAAAATAGACGTGGTTATTCACCCGCAAAGCATTATCCACTCCATGGTTGAGTTTGAGGACGGGGTAGTCATGGCGCAAATGGGTGTACCCGACATGCGCCTGCCGATACAATATGCCCTATTGCACCCGCGTAGGCCGGATGGGGGCGCGCCCAGGCTTAGGTGGCCGGTCCGGGAACTTACTTTTGAGGAGCCAGACATGAATAAGTTTCCAGCTCTGGCACTGGCATATGAAGCAGGGCGGGCGGGTGGTACCATGCCGGCTGTGCTCAATGCGGCCAACGAGGTTGCAGTGGATGCGTTTTTGGCCGGGCAAATAAGTTTCACAGCCATTACGGAAATCGTTGCGGAAGTCATGGAGCGCCATAACCAATGGAATTACAAAACGCTCGAAGAAATTCTAGAAGCGGACAGTTTGGCACGGGCATTAGCGCAAAAACTGGTACAACGGGCTTGGAGCGGCTAGGCTGGTGCATCAAAAGTACCAGATAAACAAAAAACGAAACTCCATGGATAAAGGATGTATGCTTATGACAACATTCTGGGCGGCGATTTTTGTTTTCGGCGTATTAATATTTTTTCACGAGCTGGGGCATTTTGCCGTGGCCAAAGCGGTAAAAATAAGGGTATATGAATTCAGCCTTGGTTTCGGCCCCAAATTGGCAGGGTTGCTCCATAACGGTACCACTTACAATATCCGGCTTTTACCGCTTGGTGGTTTTGTGCGCATGGCCGGCATGGATCCCGAGGACAAGGAAGCCGCGGAAGGCGAGCGTTTCAATGATAAAACGGTATTACAGCGCATGGCGGTAATTGCCGCCGGGCCGGTGATGAATTTTGTCCTGGCCTGGATACTGTTTACCGTTATTTTCTTTTCACTTGGCGGGGCACCGGTGGCCGACAGCACCAGGATTAAAGATGTTATTACCGGTTACCCGGCGGAAGCTGCGGGGATAAAACCAGGAGACGAGATATACAGTATTGACGGTAAAAGGGTACATGGCTGGGAAGATATAACCAGCGCTATTCACAACTGCCCCGGCCTCGAGATACAAATGGTGATCATCAGGGACGGCCGGCAAATTGAAGTTAGCGTGGTTCCAATGGCCAGCGAAGACGGTCGTGGTCTTATCGGCATTGAGCCCCTCCGGGAACCCGTGAACCCGCTGGTTGCACTGGGGGGAGCTCTTAAGGCAACGGTACAAGTGACGCTGAATATTATATATTTCATTGGACAGATGTTAACCGGTAAGGCGCCGGCTGAACTTGGCGGGCCGGTAAGGGTCATATGGGAAATTGACCGGGCGGTTGAGTCAGGTTTTTATTACCTGCTTAACCTGGCGGCTTTTTTAAGTATAAACCTAGGGCTTTTCAACTTATTCCCTATTCCGGCACTTGACGGGAGCAGGCTCATGTTCCTTACTATCGAAGGAGTACGAGGCCGTCCTGTTGACCCGGTCAGGGAGAACTTCATACACCTAGTGGGATTCGGTTTCCTGCTTTTGCTGGTGGTGTTTATTACTTATAACGATATTTTGCAAATATTCACGAAGAGCACTCCATCACCATAAAATACAAGTATGGTAGATTTTGCTTTTTAAAGTGACAGTGAGCACCTGAGTGTTTGCGGGAGTGTAAAAATGCAGCGAAGAAAAACAAGACCAGTATACCTGGGCAATGTTAAAGTTGGTGGTGGCGCGCCTGTTTCTGTGCAATCAATGACTAACACCGATACTCGTAACGCGGCGGCCACCAGGCAACAAATAATACAACTGGTGGAAGCCGGGTGCGAAATTGTCCGGGTGGCGGTGCCCGACCGGGAATCGGCCCGTGCCTTGCCCGAAATAAAACGCGGGTTAAGCGTACCGGTGGTGGCCGATATACATTTCGATTACCGCCTGGCCCTTGCCGCGATTGATGCCGGGGTGGATGGCCTGCGTATAAACCCTGGTAATATTGGAGATAGCAGTAAAGTTGCCGAAGTGGTAAAGGCCGCGTCAAAACGGGGGATACCTATTCGTATAGGTGTCAATGCCGGTTCACTGGAAAAAGACTTGTTGCAAAACGGCGAAGTTACGCCTGAAGCCATGGTGGAAAGCGCTTTACGGCATGTAGCCATTCTTGAAAACATGGGGTTTTACAATATAAAAATCTCTCTTAAAGCCTCGGATGTTCCGCTAATGGTAAATGCGTACCGGTTGATGGCGCAGAAAGTGGACTACCCGTTGCATATCGGGGTAACGGAAGCGGGGACCCCATTTGCCGGTGGTATTAAATCAGCGGTTGGTATCGGGATATTGCTCTGGGAGGGAATTGGCGATACCATACGGGTATCGTTAACCGGTAATCCCGTACTGGAAGTCCGCGCAGGTTACGAAATCCTAAAATCACTTGGATTAAGACAACGTGGCGTTGAACTGGTATCCTGCCCCACTTGCGGGCGTACCCAGATCAATCTTGTTGAAATCGCCGAACAGGTTGAAAATCGCCTGGCGGGACTGGACAAGCCCATCAAGGTAGCCGTTATGGGCTGCGTGGTTAACGGTCCGGGGGAGGCCAGGCACGCGGACGTGGGCATAGCCGGCGGCAAAGGGGAAGGGCTTATATTCCGGAAAGGCAAGGTAATACGGAAAGTGCCCGAAAGCCTGCTGGTGGATGAATTGATAAGGGAGATTGACAACATTGTCAATGGAGGGTCTTAGTAATGAAGGTTTCGGAAATGCTGGTGCCGACCTTGCGGGAAATACCGGCTGAAGCTGAAGTGATAAGTCACCAACTGTTGCTTAAGGCGGGCTTTATACGTAAGGCGGCGGCCGGGGTGTATACACTGCTTCCCCTGGCCTGGCGGGTAATCAAAAAAATTGAGCAAATTATTCGGGAAGAGATGGACAGGCAGGGCGGGCAGGAAATAATGATGCCCATAATTCAACCTGCTGAGCTATGGCGCGAATCGGGCCGCTGGGACGTGTACGGGCCGGAATTGTTCAGGCTCAAGGACAGGCACGGGCGGGATTTTTGCCTAGCTCCCACCCACGAGGAGATTATCACCAGTTTAATTAAAGGTGAAATTAATTCTTATAAACAATTGCCTTTACTGTTATACCAGATACAGAACAAGTATCGTGATGAACGCCGGCCGCGGTTCGGGTTGCTGCGCGGGCGGGAATTCATCATGAAGGACCTGTATTCCTTTGATTATGACCAGGCGGGCCTTGACGTAAGTTACAATAAGATGTACGAAGCATATACTAACGTATTTCGCCGCTGTGGCCTCAATTTTCGCACCGTGGTGGCGGATTCCGGTGCCATCGGCGGCAAGGATACCCACGAGTTTATGGTACTGGCGGAATCCGGCGAAGCCATAATTGTTTACTGTCCAAGTGAAAAGTGCGGCTACGCGGCCAACGAGGAACGCGCCGAAGCTGTTCCGCCCGCCGGTAAAGATGACGCACCTCAGTTAGAATTGGAAAAGGTGCACACGCCGGGTTGCCGCACCATTGCAGAATTGTCCTCGTTTTTGAAAACCGGGCCTGAAAAAATGATCAAAACCGTGTTGTATAAAACAGACAAGGAGACTGTTGCTGCGCTGGTGCGGGGTGACCGGGAGATTAATGAAGTCAAACTATATAACACTCTGGACTGTATCACCCTGGAGATGGCCGATGGTGAAACAGTGGCCGGGGCCACCGGCGCCCAGGCGGGTTTTGCCGGGCCGGTGGGGTTGAAAAATGTGCGTGTGGTTGCCGACCGCGAGGTCATGGTCATGGCCAATGCGGTTTGCGGTGCCAACCAGAACGACTATCACTTGGTAAACGTCAACCCGGGCCGCGATTTTTCACCGGATATTGTGGCCGATATCAGGCTTGTAAAGGCCGGGGAACCCTGTCCGGAATGCGGGAACCGTCTCATGGAAGCCCGGGGTATCGAGGTCGGGCAAATTTTTAAACTGGGGGACAAGTACAGCAAGGCCATGAACGCCACTTTCCTGGATGAAAACGGCCAGGCAAGGCATTTCATAATGGGTTGCTACGGTATTGGAGTTACGCGTACCATGGCTGCGGCGGTTGAACAAAACCACGATGAGCGAGGTATCATATGGCCGGTACAGATAGCGCCGTACCACGTGGTGGTGGTGCCGGTGAACCACAAGGACGAAAAACAGTATTCGACGGCGGAAAGGATTTATCACCAATTACTGAAAGCCGGAATAGAAACCGTATTTGACGACCGCCCGGAGCGAGCGGGGGTTAAATTCAAGGATGCCGACCTGGTGGGTTATCCATTGCGGATTACAGTTGGCGACAAGGGTCTGGCCAGGGGGGAAGTCGAGTTATACACCCGCCGCACGGGTGACGTGATCATGGTACCGGTGAATGAAGTGGTGGAAGCGGTCCGGTCAGCATTGCACAACCTGGGTTATGCGGAGCGATAACCGGGAGGAGTGAATTAAACACCTGTTTTCTAGGTAACATGTTAAAGATGCAATTTCCTTGTCAAATCCTTTCTTATAATGTATAATTAACATTGGTTTGACGCCAGGGCATTTAGTATTGTAATCAAACCGTTTCCGGTTCTTTTATTGACGGAGAGTGGGTAAACCCCACTCTTTCGTCTTATACTAAATAAAACTTTTTACGGTATAAAAAGCGAGGGGGGCGGGCCATGGCCAGGGGCAGCGTTGTTTCAACGGTTGAAGGTATTGTTGCTCCAGTACTGGATGAAATGGGCATTGAACTGGTAGACATAGTATATATCAAGGAAGGTGGTCGCTGGTTTTTAAGGCTGTTCATAGATAAGCCCGGTGGCGTTGGGTTGGATGATTGCCAGCGCGTTTCTGAACGTATAGATCCGCTTTTGGATGAACACGATCCAATACCCAATTCCTACACGCTGGAAGTTTCATCGCCCGGTATTGAAAGGCCGTTGAAAAAACCGGCTGATTTTGAGCGCTTTACAGGCAGGAAAATAAGGCTGACCACTTTTGTCCCGGTGGAAGGCAGGCGTAAGTTCAAAGGCGTGCTGGTAGCGGCGAACAATCATTCCATTACTCTGGATAATGAAGGTAGCACCGTGGTCATCCCCATGGAACAGGTTGCTTCGGCACGCTTGGTTGCCGAATTTTAGTGTGGAGGTAAACGGTACATGAATACCGAATTTTTGGAAGCCCTGAAAGACTTGGAAAGGGAAAAAAAGATTTCAGTTGATGTTTTGCTGGAAGCCATAGAAGCGGCAATGCTTTCCGCGTACAAGAGAAATTTTGGCTCGTTGCAGAACGCCAAAGTGCATATTGACCGGGAAACAGGGGATTGCAAGGTTTACGCCCGGCGTAACGTGGTTGAAGAAGTTGAAGACCCGCGTATTGAAATTTCGCTTGAAGAAGCCCAGGCAATAGATCCCCGTTATAATTTGGGTGACGCGGTGGAGATGGAGGTTACTCCACGCAACTTCGGGCGAATAGCGGCCCAGACGGCCAAGCAAGTGGTGGTGCAGAGGATCCGGGAGGCGGAAAGAAATATCATATACGAGGAATTTGCCAATCGCGAAGGCGACATTATAAACGGAGTCGTCCAGCGTATAGAGCAAAAAAATATTTACATCGAGCTTGGTAAAACCGAGGCCATATTGACCCAGGCGGAACAGATGCCGGGCGAAATTTACAGGCAGGGAGATCGAATCAAAGCATATATCGTTGAAGTTAGAAAAACCACCAAGGGTCCCCAAATATTTGTTTCCCGTACCCACCCGGGCTTGCTAAAGCGCTTGTTTGAGCTTGAGGTGCCCGAGTTGCAGGAAGGCGTGGTAGAACTGAAATCAGTGGCCAGAGAAGCCGGGTATCGTTCCAAGATAGCCGTTTACTCAAGGGACGAGAATGTCGACCCGGTGGGTGCCTGTGTAGGCCCCAAGGGTATGCGTGTGCAGACCATAGTAAATGAACTGAATGGTGAAAAAATAGATATCATCAAGTGGGACCCCGACCCCTCCAAGTTTGTAGCCAGTTCACTGAGCCCGGCCAAGGTTGTGGCCGTGGAAATTTGGGAGGATGAAAAAGTGGCCAGGGTAATTGTGCCCGATTACCAGCTATCCCTGGCAATTGGTAAAGAAGGACAAAACGCCCGCTTGGCGGCAAAATTGACGGGATGGAAGATAGATATCAAGAGCGAAAGCCAGATGGCTGAATTATACCCGGATTACGAGGACCTCTTTGCCGAAGAATTTATCGAATAGGGGGTGCCGGTCTATTGCCGAGGGTGAGGAAAATTCCACAGCGGCTGTGTGTTGGTTGCCAGGAAATGAGACCCAAGCGCGAGTTGATCCGGGTTGTGCGAACCCCTGAAGATACCGTTGAAATAGACCCAACAGGCAAGCGTTCAGGGCGAGGAGCTTATATATGTCCCAGTATGGAATGCCTGGATAAGGCTTTGAAAGGCAAAAGGTTGGAAAAAGCATTGAAACGCCCCATAGACCCAGCAATAAAGGAAACACTTGCCGAAAGGTTGAGCCGGGCATGACCGGACGGGTCGAGCAGATGATTGGACTGTGCAGGCGTGCCGGTAAGGTGGTAAGCGGTGACATAGCTGTTCGTAAAGCTATTTTGAGCAGGAAAGCAAAAGCGCTGGTTCTGGCCCAGGATGCCGCTCCGCGCAGTAAAGAAAAGTTTATTAAACTGGCTAAAGATAATAATATTCCCGTTTTCTATTATGCATCCACTATTGTACTGGGCGATTTGCTGGGAAAGGCGCCCCGAGCCGTGGCGGCGATAACCGACGAGCATCTTGCCCGGGGTGTTGCCAGGGCTATGGAAGGGGGAGATGCCGGTTTAAGAATGTCTTAAATTCTCGGAGGTGATTCTATGGTAAAAAAACGGGTCCACGAAGTTGCCAAAGATATGGGCCTGGAAAGCAAGGAACTTATGCGGCAACTGGCCCGCATGGGTATTGAAGCCAAATCCCACATGAGCACTCTTAATGAATCTGAGATAGGACGAATAAAAAAACATTATGATACAACCATAAAACAAAAAGCTGCTGACCCTGGAAAGAACGAGACGACGACATCAAAACAAGTTGAAACAAGTGAAACAGGCAAGCGGGCGTCAAGATCCGGAAGGGATAGCCAGCGAGGCAGCCAAAGTCGTTATGACCGGGGGCCCGGGCTGGTGGACCGGGTACCTTCAAGGCCGCCCGACCGCAGGTTTGCGGAAAAGCCCCTACGTTATCTAGGGGGTGGCAAAAGCGCGCAGGCCAAGAAGAAACCGGGTGCCGACCAGGAGAAACCCGCACAACAACAACGAGCCGGGCAACAAACCCAGCAACCGGTACAGCAACGACCACAACAACAGCAACCACAGCGGGCTCAAAACCGGCAGCAGCAACAACAAGCGCAAAAAACTGATCAACAGCAGCCCGAATCCAAAATGGAGACGCGTGCCGCCAGCCAAGAACAGGCTCATGAGCGGAAAGAACAAAAACCCATCCAAAACGAGAGCGGAAATCAACAAAAAGCCGGCGCGGTGAACGGGCAGCAGAAAGCTTATGAACAAGCCCGCAAGGACACCAAGGGCAGGGCACCTGGACTTCGCGGCGACGCCAAATTAAAATCTGTGGAAAAAGCAAAACCTGACAAGGTTAAAGCATTGGAAAAAACTAAAGCCCTGGAACGTGTGAAGCAGGTGGAAAAACACGCTTATAAGGGCAAGATGGATAGGAAAAACCGCCTAGAGAAAGATATTATGCGTGAACTGGCTGGTGAAAGGGATCTGGCCTTGAGAAGGGGCGGCAAAGGGCGGAAGAAGAAGCAGCATACCGAGCCGCCCAAGGAAAGAAAACCGATAACCATTGGCGAAACCATTACCGTGAAAAACCTGGCCGAAAAAATGGCTATCAGCGCCACTGAAGTAATTAAAAAACTTATTTCTCTAGGAGTTATGGCCAGCATCAACCAGGAAATTGACTCTGATACGGCGACTATTTTGGCAAACGAACTGGGCTTTAACGTACAGGTAAAATCAGATATGGAAAAAGAAGCAAAACTGCTTCAGGAATTTGAGGACGATCCGGCCGACTTGCAACCGCGCCCGTGCGTGGTTACTATAATGGGTCACGTCGACCATGGTAAAACTTCGCTACTTGACGCCATCAGGCACACTAACGTGACAGCATCGGAAGCAGGTGGGATTACTCAGCATATTGGTGCGTACCAGGTGGATCACAAGGGCAAAAAGATCACCTTCGTGGATACACCCGGCCACGAAGCATTTACCGCCATGCGGGCGCGGGGGGCGAAGGTGACTGATATAGCAGTTCTGGTAGTGGCGGCCGACGATGGTGTTATGCCCCAAACCGTGGAAGCTATCAACCACGCCAGGGCGGCGGAAGTACCTATCATTGTAGCGGTAAATAAAATTGATAAACCGACAGCAGATCCTCAAAAAGTTAAACGCGAGCTTACTGAATACAACCTGGTTGCCGAGGAGTGGGGCGGTGATACGATATTCGTTGAAGTTTCGGCCAAGGAGAAAACAAACATTGATGAATTGCTGGAAATGATTCTTCTGGTTTCTGAAATAAACGAGTTTAAAGCCAATCCCAATCGCCCGGCCAGGGGTACCGTCATTGAAGCCGAACTGGATAAAGGAAGGGGCCCTGTAGCCACGGTTTTAGTGCAAAACGGGACTTTGCGGGTGGGCGATTTCATTATCGCCGGTGTGGCCTACGGCAAGGTAAGGGCTATGATGGATCATACCGGTCGTCGAGTTAAAAAAGCCGGGCCGTCCACACCGGTGGAAGTGCTGGGGTTTTCCGAAGTACCGCCGGCTGGCGAGTTGTTCTTTGCTGTGGAAGACGAAAAGCTGGGTAAACAAATTGTAGGCGAAAGAATGGACAAGAAGCGGGAAGCCGATATGAAGGCTAGTGCGCCGAAGGTTTCGCTGGAAGACCTGTTTAACCAAATCAAGGAGGGACAGGTAAAAGAACTAAACATTATAATCAAAGCTGACGTTCAGGGTTCAGTGGAAGCTGTGCGGCAAGCGCTGGAACAAATTAACAATGAAGAAGTCCGGGTAAGAGTTATCCACGGTGGAGTGGGTGCCATAACCGAAACCGATATAATGCTGGCATCGGCCTCTAATGCAATTGTGATTGGTTTTAACGTGCGACCTGATGTTAACGCCAGGAAAGCCGTGGAAACCGAAAAAGTAGATATTAGGTTGTACCGTGTTATTTATGATGCTATCGAAGATATCAAAGCAGCTATGAGCGGCTTGTTGGAACCTGAATACAAGGAAGTCGTAACGGGCCGGGCAGAAGTTCGCAAAACCTTCAAAGTTTCGAAAGTTGGCACTATCGCCGGTTGCTATGTAACCGAGGGTAAGATAATAAGAGACGCGGGCGTAAGGATTATTAGGGATGGTATAGTGATTCATGAGGGGGCACTGGAATCCCTCAAGAGATTTAAGGACGACGTGCGTGAGGTACAACAAGGATATGAATGTGGAATGACTATCGAACAGTTTAATGACATAAAAGAAGGCGACCAGATAGAGGCATTCACAATGGAAGCAGTTAAGAGGGAATTGGCGTAAAAAGAAAAGTTTAAACCTGATTTCAACTACTCGCTAGTATGGGGGGATTGTTATGTCCCACCGGCCGGAGAGGTTGGCCGAAGCTATAAAAAAAGAGGTTTCCGAAATGTTGCAGACTGAATTGAAAGACCCGCGTGTTGGATTTGCCACCGTAACCGGCGTGGATGTTTCCGGTGACCTAAAGTATGCCAAGATTTATGTAAGTGTACTGGGTTCAAAAAAAGAACGCAACTCCACAATGGCCGGTTTGGCTAAAGCCCAGGGTTTTATCCGTACCGAACTGGGGCGGCGCATAAGAACGAGGCATGTTCCCGAGATTACATTCAAACTTGATGAATCCCTGGACCACGGGGCAAGGGTTATGGAATTGCTCAACGAGGTTAAAGGTAGAGATGAATAACAAGGGAGAGCTTCTGTCCGCAGCTGCCAAGGTGTTGCTGGAAGCCGAAAGCATTGCGCTATGCGGACATGTAATGCCCGACGGGGACTGTCTTGGTTCCATGCTGGCGCTGGGTATGGCTTTGAGCAAAATTGGTAAAAAAGTATACCTGCTCAGCCCCGACCCTGTGCCCGGCCAGTATGCGGGATTACTTCCAGGGGCCGGGAGTGTTATATCCGAACCGAGTGTTGAGTGCAGGGCGGATGTTTTCGTGTCCGTTGATTGTTCGGTGCCGGACCGTCTCGGCCCTTTCAGAGATATGACGAATCGCTGTAAACGTATCATAATTCTTGACCACCATGCCGGCGGTGTAAATTTTGGGCATATTTATTTGAATGAACCCGAAGCTGCCGCCGCCGGTGAGCTGGTTTACGAGTTGCTGCAGTTTTTGCCGGTAAAAATTGACATGGATATGGCGATTTGCCTTTATATCGCCATCAGTACCGATACCGGCTCGTTTCGTTATGAAGCCGTCAGGCCCTTTACACACCGGGTTGCGGCTGAATTGCTGGAACTGGGAATACCTTCGGGATATATCAACAAAAAGCTTTACGAAGAAAAACCCCGCGAATACATGCGAGTGCTGGGCGAAGTGTTGAGGACACTGGAATTTAGCCGGTGCGGCAGGGTTGCCTGGATGTGTATAGATAGAAAAACCCTGAACAAGCTCAACGCACGAGACGAGCATGTTGACGGGGTTACCAATTACCCGCGCATGATAGAGGGAGTAGAGTTGGCCGTGTTTTTCCGTGAACTTGACAATGAAAAATACAAAGTCAGTTTTCGGTCGAAGTATTACCTGGATGTTAATAAACTTGCATCTTGTTTTGGAGGTGGCGGCCACCGGCGAGCCGCGGGTTGCATTGTGACGGGCCAGTTCGATGAAATAAAACACCGGGTTGTAAATGCCGCATTGGAAATGCTGGGGGAAGATACGGCGATATGAATGCCATTATTAATGTACTAAAACCTCCTGGTATGACCAGCCATGATGTTGTCAATTTTATCAGGAAAATAACCGGGCAGAAAAAGGTAGGCCATACGGGAACACTGGATCCCGGTGCCGCAGGTGTTTTGCCCGTTTGTATAGGTAAGGCAACGAAGATAATAGAGTTTATTCCGGGCGAAAAGCGGTATAGGGCAGAGGTGACATTTGGCCGTTCTACAACTACTCAAGATGCTTTTGGTGAGATTACAAGCGAATCCGACACAAGGGATATTACCGGCTGCCGCGTGCAGGAATGCCTGCAGAGTTTTTTGGGCCCGGTGGAGCAAATACCGCCCATGACTTCGGCGGTAAGGTACAGGGGGAAAAGACTATATGAACTTGCGCGTAAGGGGGTCAGTGTAGAAAGAAAACCCCGTACCGTTTACATAAATGAAATCAAAATGTTGGATTTTTACCACGAACCGGCCGGTTTTCCCGTGGCCATGCTGGATATCGCCTGTTCGGCCGGTACATATGTCAGAACTTTATGCCATGACCTGGGCGAAAAGCTGGGTTGTGGAGCTTACATGTCCTTTTTACTGCGTACACGGGCAGGTTTTTTTACGCTGCAAGAATCGGTTACTCTGGAGGAGTTGCAGCGCAAGTCTGAGGCCGGAGCGCTGGAAGGCGCCTGTTTGAGTATGGAAAAGGCATTGATGCACTTGCCTCGCGTACGCGTTGCAGGTGAGGCGGTATCCGCCGTAAGTTGTGGTAATCGACTGGTTCTGCCTGTTAAGTCGCTGGAAAAAGCGGAATTTCCGTTACAGGTGGTTCGTATTGAGGGGCCTTCAGGGCTTTTAGCACTTGCCAGGGTGAGACCAGTGGAGGGTAAACCGGGCTTGATTGCGGTCCAACCGGTTAAAGTGCTGGTTTAAGTAGTAGGTATGCGGAGGTTTTGGGCGTGCAGATATATAACAGTTGGAAAGGCCTAAAAGATAAACACAGCCAGTTGGTGATAGGGTTGGGCAACTTTGACGGGGTGCACCTGGCGCACCGGAAGTTGATATCAGACCTTGTATCGCGGGCCCGGGAAACCGGTGGTACGCCGGCCGTATTTACATTCACACCGCACCCAATGGCCGTTCTCAATCCCGAGAGTGCACCCCCGATGATACTATCACCCGGCATGAAAAGGAAAATAATCGCGGGGTTGGGAGTGGAAGTGTTGATCCTGGTGCCGTTTACCCTGGAGTTTGCCCGCATGAGCCCCGAGGATTTTGTTAAGATAGTGTTGTGCCGTCACCTGGGTATACAAAGCGTTTATGTCGGGTATAACTATACTTTCGGACACAAAGGCCTGGGTACACCGGAACTTCTGGAAAAAATGGGGCGAAATTTAGGTTTTGAAGTTGTGGTGATTGGTCCCATAACCGTAGATGGTACGCCTGTCAGCAGTACTTTGATTCGGAATTTGATGTCCGAGGGTAACATTTTGGAAGCGAAAAAATTCCTTGGGTATTGCCCGTTCATGGAGGGGGAAGTGGTTTGCGGTGAAAGACGGGGCAACCGGCTGGGTTTTCCCACTGCCAACTTGCAAGTGGAACCGGGCTTGCTCATTCCCGGAAACGGAGTGTACTCTGTTAAAGCCAAAGTTGACGGGGAGATTTTCCTCGGAGTGGCCAATATAGGTGTTAAACCGACTTTTCATGACAGGTTCAACCGTACTGTTGAGGTGCACCTGCTGGATTTTTCAGGCAACTTGTACGGCAAGAAGATTCAGGTTTACTTTATAAGGAAACTTAGAGAGGAACGCAGGTTTCCTTCCGTGGGGGAGCTGTTGGAGCAGATTCGCAAAGACATACACCAAGCAAGGGCGGATGCGGGATCCGTAGTATAATCACGGCATAAACGGTTTGTCAACCTAATATATTTTATTAAGTTTACTTGCAAAGTATAATATGCTACAATGATGTTGCCCTGTACCGCAGTTCCCGCTTAATTGACGGGAGAAGGGAGAAGTATATGGGTGTACCAAGGTTTGACTCACCCGACGAAGAAATTAAAAAATGGTTGAACCATATCGCCCTTATTTGTCTTAGCGAGGATTTTCAGAACTTAAAAAAGGAACTGGAAAAACTATACGCGCAGTGCAAGGTGAAAGACGCACAGCTTGTTGCTTTCCAAGACGCATTATATGCCTTCCTGGCCCAGGAAGAGGATGAAATTGCCCGGCGGACCGGGACCAATTGATTCTACCGGTATGAAAGTCATTATAACTGAGCATGCCAGAAAAAGACTGCGCGATTACCGCCAGGATAGAATAACAAGTGCTGATATAGTGGCGGCTGCAAATAGCATACCCGGCAGGATTCCTACAGCTACACGCTTCAGGGGGTTTTTTGCCAAATCAGGGCGCATGTTTGATATAGTGGCCAAGGATATTTCGTCGGGACGCCTGGTAATTACTATTATTGGAAAATAAAATCAAGGTATTGAACTGTCGGCTAGGGAACACGTTTATCTCCGGCGGTTAACTTGGCCGGCAGCGATTAATAATATCAGGAGGTGAAATCATGGCATTATCTGCGGAAGAAAAACAGTCCGTGATAGATAACTTTAAGCTACATGAGAACGATACCGGTTCTCCCGAAGTGCAGGTGGCCATTTTAACCAAGCGGATCAGCGATTTGACGGAACACCTGAAAATTCATAAGAAGGACCACCATTCACGCCGCGGGCTGTTAAAAATGGTTGGTCAACGCCGGTCTTTGTTAAACTATCTCAAGGACCGCGATTACAACCGTTACAGAGTATTGATAGAAAAATTAGGATTACGCAAGTAAAAGCGGGTCTCACCCCGCTTTTTACATTTTATGCAAGTGGCACTTGTAGTCATGTATTTTTTATAAAACAGGAAGGATATAATACTAAATGTGTAGAATAAGCATTTTTTGTTATAATCAAAAGTAATTGTATTTAAATATACAAGTTTGACTGAAGTAGAAAGGAGGATACCGGTTCCGGTTTTATTGGAATTTTTTCGATACCGGATTTATTAACCGGGTAAAAGCCCGTTATGTCAAAAAAAGTTATTCTAACCAAGGAGATCGATGCCGGCGGGAGACCCATGGTGCTGGAAATCGGCCGAGTGGCCAAGCAGGCAGGGGGTGCCGTGCTGGTATGTTATGGTGAAACCGTGGTTCTGGTTACGGCAACGATGTCGAAGAGAGTCAGGGAAGGCATTGATTTCTTTCCCCTGACGGTGGATTACGAGGAAAGATTATACGCGGTTGGTAAAATTCCCGGAGGTTTTATCAAGCGGGAAGGGCGTCCGAGCGAGAAAGCCACTCTTACGGCCCGGATGATTGACAGGCCTATTCGACCGTTATTCCCCAAAGGGATGCGTAACGAGGTCCAGGTCATAGCCGTTGTCATGTCTGTGGACCAAGACAACCCGCCGGAAATTGCGGCAATGATTGGCGCTTCAGCCGCTCTACACCTGTCGGATATACCCTTCCAGGGGCCTATAGGCGGGGTTATCGTCGGCCGCGTGGGGGACAAGTTTGTTTTAAACCCCACTGTTGAAGAAACAGAAAAAAGCAGTATGCACCTGGTGGTTGCTGGAACCAGGGATGCAGTTATGATGGTCGAAGCGGGAGCTAAGGAAGTGCCCGAGGAAATAATGCTGGAGGCAATTATGTTCGGCCACGAAAAAGTAAAAGAAATTGTGGCAAAGATTGAGGAATTCCGGCAGGAAGCATTGGAATTGGGTCTCGCCAAGGAAAAACACATTCCGGCACTCGCGGAAGTAAGCGCGGAACTTGAAAGTAACGTAACGGCGAGGGTAACCGAGGAAATAAAAGCAGCTTTAAAGGAATGCATCGGGCGTCAACTTGACAAACAAGAACGTGAAGAATTAATGGAAGAAGTAAAAGAAAGAATATTGTCTGAATTACTGGAAACATACCCCGATGAGGAACAAGCAATAATCAGCATCCTTGAGGATACCGAAAAGAAAGTAATGCGTCGTTTCATCCTTGCCGACCGAGTGAGGGTTGACGGTAGAGCGCTGAACGAAGTAAGGCCTATATCAGTTGAAATAGGGGTTCTACCACGTACGCACGGTTCGGGTTTATTTACCAGAGGGCAGACACAGGTACTATCAGTTGTTACACTGGGAGCCATTTCCGAGGAGCAAATTTTGGACGGGATTGGTATTGAGGAAACCAAGCGTTTTATGCATCATTACAATTTCCCACCTTTCAGCACGGGTGAAACAAGGCCGATGCGTTCACCCGGCAGAAGGGAAATCGGTCACGGCGCCCTGGCCGAGCGCGCCCTGGAACCTCTAATTCCACCTGAGGAAACATTTCCTTACACAATAAGGATAGTGTCCGAGGTGTTGGAAAGCAACGGTTCCACCTCCATGGGCAGTGTTTGCGCCAGTTGTCTGGCGTTAATGGACGCCGGTGTGCCGATAAAAGCGCCCGTTGCAGGGGTAGCCATGGGCCTAATCAAAGAAGGTGAAGAATTCGCCGTTTTAACCGACATTCAGGGTGTGGAAGACCACCTGGGCGATATGGACTTCAAGGTTGCCGGTACCGCCAAGGGCGTGACCGCCCTGCAAATGGATATCAAGATACCCGGAATCGGCAGGGAAATACTAGAAATCGCCCTTTCCCAGGCCAACGAGGGACGCATGCACATTCTAGGTAAAATGACCGATTTAATTGCAAAGCCAAAACCCGATTTGTCCCCTTATGCTCCCAGGATCATTCAGACAACCATTGACCCTGATAAGATAAGAGATGTAATAGGGCCGGGTGGTAAAGTCATTAAAAAGATTATCGAGGAAACCGGTGTTGACATCGATATCGAGGACGACGGTAGGGTTTATATAGCAGCCATTGACCCTGATTCCGGCAAGAAAGCCTTGGAAATTGTAGAGAACCTTACCAGGGAAGTTGAAAGCGGGCAAATATACCGGGGCAAAGTTACCAGGGTGACTGATTTCGGTTGTTTTGTAGAGATAATTCCCGGTGTGCTTGGACTACCGGGCAAGGAAGGCTTGGTGCACATTTCCCAGCTAGCCCATGAGCGGGTAAACAAGGTGGAGGATGTGGTCAGGGAAGGCGATGTTATAGAGGTTAAAGTAATTGGTTATGACAACCAGGGAAGGTTGAAGCTTTCCAAGAAGGATACCATGCCACTGCCGGCGAGGACTGTTCCGGCAGGGAGGGACAGATCGCCCAGGGGCAGGGACAACCGGGGCAGGGGTTCCATTCACCAGCGCCGCGTACACAATAATAGAAGCTAAAATAAGTACCCCCACAATAACGGGGTCTTATTTTTTAGGACAAATGCAAAACCGCAGGGGAGGGATTAATTTGTCTCTGGAGCTTTTTGGTTGCAAAACCATCCGTGAAAAAATTGAGAAAGAAAAAAAATGGGCGGAAAACGATTTTGCCGATTGCCCGGTAAAATACAATCCCGAGGCACCCTGGCGGGAAAACGCGATCATTTGTAGGCTATCGTTGTTAACAGTGTATTGTGAAACTTTCGGTATTTACCAAATTCTGAACAAGGAGTTTAATGATGCACTGGCGGAGGAAATCAAGAAACTGGGATTAAAACCGGTGCTGGAAGTTGGTGCGGGAAGCGGTGAACTTGCCGGTGTCCTCCGACGGCGTGGCATTGAACTGATCGCGGTGGACGATTACTCGGAACCTTTGGCTAAAAAAGCAGTTATAAGCGAACACCCGCCTGAAAAGATGGACTACCGGGACGCACTTAAAAGATATGAACCGGAATTAGTTATTTGTAGCTGGATGCCCGGTGGTGAGGATTGGACAGTGGATTTCAGGGCTACTGGTTCCGTTAAGGCATACATTTTAATTGATGACGGAGAAAGGATAAATCCGAAGGATCCACCGGGATGGCAAAGTAGGGTGCTGAAGAACCCCAACACGTGGTCTCTTTGCCGTTTTGATTTGGGGGTTGATTTTGAAAGACCCGATATATGGTGGAGACATTCCAAGGTTATACTTTTTACAAGAGACGCGCTCAAATAACAACGGGCGCGTTTTTTCTTTGCAAATCAGAGGCGCTTGCCCTCGTTATAGCTCCGAATTCATGGCTGCTTAGGGCGTAACAAAACGGCTAGGCAGGCTGCTTCATGCGAGCACAATAATGGATTTTGACCACAACAAGTAGAGTTGCAAGAGCGAGCGGAGTGATACCACCGGAGCGCTCGCAAAAACATGCGAAAGAGCATTTTCCGGGTAGACCCCCATGCTGCGCTGCAGCACCAACAGGAAGATGAAAATAGCACTGAAGTGGGCTGTTGGTCCCCGCAAGTGATGTCCTGGAGCGTCGGTAACAGCACCCGGCG
>CBETWA010000014.1:0-58414 GCA_965539975.1 uncultured bacterium
GTATGTCCCCAACGTATAAGCCGTTGGTGCCGTCGGCGCGGGAGTTTTTAAACACGGTTTTGGTCGCCTCTTGGAATATGTGCTTATCCACCTGTTGGTACTGGTTTTGTAGTACCTCACCTACTCAGAAAAAGCGAGCCCGGAACAGGTATACCCATAACCAAGAGCATTTTCCGGGTAGGATTTTGGCAATTTTTATCGAAAAAAATATACAGAGCGAAATCCAAAGAGAGAGGGGATTAGTATGCAAAGCTTGAGAATCAAGCTGGCTCTAATTATCGCCATAGCTTCCATTGTAATTCTAGGTGCCATATCTTACATGAATTACAACAAAACAGCTGCCATTTTAACCGAGCAAATACAGTCCGCAGCCATGGCCAGTGTGGAAAGCAACGCCCGGGTAATTGATGAATGGTTAACAGGAATACAAAAAGAAGTAGAGGCGTTGTCGCGGGCTGAAGAGGTACAAAGCCTTGAACCTGAAAGATATATGCCTCTTATTAAAGAAATTGTTGAAAAACAAGAAGATTGCAATATGATTTTTGTGGTTGATATATACGGTGGCGGCAAAACCACAATGGACTCTGTATTAAATGTAGCAGACCGGGATTATTTCATTGAAGCCATGGAAACCGGAAAGACGGTCATCTCGGAACCCCTGTACAACCGTGCCACGGGTGATCTTGTTTATGTTATTGTGATTGGAACGCCGGTTTACCGGGACGGTGAAAAAGTGGGGTTTGTCGGTGCCACCGTCACGCTGGGCCGCTTGCAAAAGCTGGTGAGCGAAATGAAATTAGGCGGGCACGGGTACGGCTTTATCCAGGGCGCCGATATGACCACCATTGCACACCCGGAACTGAAATGGCAGGGAAACAAGAAAATTGTGGACTCCGCCGATGAGAGATTGGCTGCGATATTTGAGCACATGAGTAAGGGGGAAACAGGCTTTGCGGAATACACATACGAAGGCATCAACAAAGTCATGGCGTATGCTCCCTTAAAAACAACCGATTGGTCCATAGCGCAGACCGCAAACGTGGCAGACATAATGGCGCCACTGGATGAAATGCGTAATAATAACTTGATTTTTTCTGTTGTGGGCTTGCTAATCATGATAGGCATTTCATTTGCAATTGCCAGTTTTGTAGCAAAGCCTTTGGTTAAGTTGAGTGATGTCGCCGGTTTGGTGGCTGGAGGTGACCTGACTCAAAAGATAGATGTTCGGGGTAAAGACGAGGTTGGCAGGGTTTCCTCGGCATTTAACGAAATGATTGAGAGCCTCCGGGAGATGACCATTGCCCTGCGGGATAAAGCCACCAGCTTGGCTTCTTCCGCCCAGCAGCTGTCGGCAAGCGCCGAGGAAACATCCGCAGGAACCAGCGAAACCGCGTCCACCATTGCCGAAGTGGCCTCCACCGTGGAGCATGCTGCCCAAAACGCCCTGACCATCCGGGAAGTTGCGGAGGATACTAAAATGGAAGCGGAAAAGGGCCGCACCGGAATTAAAAATGTTACGGAGCAGATGGAAAGTATAAGTGATTCCACACAAAGTGTAGCCCGGGCGATAAGTAGTCTTGAAGCCGCATCCAGCAAAATTAGCATGATAGTGGAAACCATTACCGACATCGCCAACCAAACCAATCTTTTGGCACTGAACGCCGCCATTGAAGCAGCCCGCGCCGGTGAGCAGGGCCGGGGATTTGCAGTTGTGGCCGATGAAGTTCGCAAGCTGGCTGAGGAGTCCGCCAGTGCCGCGCAGGAAATCCAGAAATTGATATCAAGCGTGCAAAAAGAAACCAGGCAAGCCTCTGAAGCCATGGGCCATGGTACCGGCGAGGTTAAAAAGGGCGTTGAGATAGTCGAAGAGGTAGGGCTCGTGTTTGCCGGTATTATCGACAAAGTAAACGGGCTGGCCGAACGGGTCGATGAGATTGCATCGGGCACCGAGCAGGTATCTGCGGCCGTACAGAATGTGGCCAGCACCACCGAGGAAGTGACGGCCGCCATGGAAGAAATGGCTTCATCTACCGAAACGTTAAACCTCATGGCCGAGGAACTGCAAAACATGGCCGCCAGGTTCAAGGTGGATGATGACACAGCCATGGAAGATGACACACTTGTAGATGATGACAAATCCCTTGATAATGTCACCCAGAATGAAGAATCTGAATCCCAGGATATTAAATAAAAAACCCTGTGGTTAATATTGAACCTGGAAGAAGTGGCATGTTAATTTCCGGCATTATATGCCGGACTACGGTTTTTGGCCCGGTAGGGCCGTTTTTTCTTTAACGGAATTTCTTGTATACCAGGGAAATCAATTTGCACGCAGGGTAAGCAAGCAATGGAACGATTATAAAACTAACCAGTATCAACCCGGATAGTTGCAGGTAATCCAGGTAACCCGGATGAAAAAACAGATTTTCAACCGGCATGGTGGATGAGTAAGAAACCGGCATGCTGTCCAGGTTGAAAACCCGGAATAGAATTACGGTGTATATTGTGGCCAGGCAGGCGTGAAAAACCCTTGCTACAAAAAAGGGAAACAACCTGATGTCGGTATCCGAAACCATGCTTGCAATTTGAGCCTGAATGGAAAACCCGCTCCATGCGAGAATTACGGATACGGCCATCAATTGTTGCAACAAGGAAGACTGGGACTCCGCCGCCGCCCTTGTGCCCAGTGTCATTTCAAACAAGCCCACGGCCAGGGCGGGCATGGTTTCCCCGGCAAATCCCAGGGGGACAAGCACCACTGAAAGAATTTCCGCCAGTAGCGGGATAATACCCGCTTTTTCCAACAAGCGAATTATTACCGCGAATAGAATTATAAACCCGCCTATGTTCAAAAGGTTGCTAACCGAGTTTTTCACCGCGTCGTTGACGACGCGACCCGGCGGGCGTCGCTCGGCCCTTATAACCCGCAGCATTTCCCGGAAAGCGCCGGTGATGCTGGCGCTTTCCGGGTATGCCGTATAATTTTGATCATCACCGCCACCCTTGTAAAAACGTAGTAATAAACCAACGGTCAGGTTACCAAGGTAATGGGAGCACGCAATAAGGTAACCCAGCGACGGCATGTTGAACATGCCCACTGCAACCGCGACAAGCATAAACAGGGGGCTGGAATTGTTGGTAAAAGAAACCAGCCTTTCGGCCTCGGTACGTGTAACCATCCCGCTCGACCTCAGTTTTGCCGTCAACATGGCGCCAATGGGGTAACCGCTTGTATAACCCACTGCAACAACGAATGAACCAGTCCCCGGCACATTAAACAAAGGGCGCATAACGGGTTCCAGCAGCACACCCATGAAATGAACAACGCCAAAGTTCATCATAAGTTCCGAAGCTATGAAAAAGGGTAACAATGACGGAAATACAATGTTCCACCAGGTCTGCAACCCGGATAATGCACCTTCGTAAACAGTTTCGGGGTGTGTTATCATCAAAACGATAAATATTACCGCAAGTATAGCCCAGGTTGTTATTAAATAGTCACGTGTTAAAAAACGCACCGGCGGTCCTCCTCATAACTCAGGCTGTTTATCCTGCGTAAGTTTGGAGCTAAAACGGGAGCCGTGGTACCGGTGTACAAACCGTATTAAAATAATATTGCCAAGGGTGAGACAAAATTCCCGGCAATGCCGGAACAAACAGGACCGGCATTGTAATTCTTGACAATGGAAGCACATATCAATATAATTTTAGCTGTTGAGAAAGGCTGGGGTCACTGGTATGCCTGTTTTAAACGTGGAGCAGCTCAAAAAAAACAGGGGAATGAGGGTTCACTTAATATTGAATGAAAAAATACCTCCATTACCTGGTTTGAAAGAAGTGATTGATCCGGTAAGGGAAGCCGAATATGATTTAACCCTTACCAGCGCCGGCGATACCATTACAGTTGAAGGTGTTATCAGGCTGGAGCTCAATGTGGACTGCAACCGTTGCCTGGAAAACTTTGTGTACTATCTGGAAGCGGGTTTCCAGGAGGTGTATTTCGACCGGGATGTGCCGCCACAAGGAAGCAAAGGGGCGGAATGGATCCCGTTTCAGGGCGATACCATCGATATTACACCCCAGGCGGTGCAAAGTATCCTGGTGGACTTGCCCATGCGATTTCTGTGCAGCGATAACTGTCTCGGGCTGTGTCCTGTTTGCGGGACCAACTTGAATAAAAACCAGTGCACATGTGAGCAAAGTGATGTTGACCCGCGCCTGGCCAAGTTAAAAGAATTAATTGAGTGAAGGGGTGTAAAATATGGGAGTACCAAAAAGAAAAATATCCAAACAGCGTAAAAGGCAGCGCAGGGCGCATTGGAAAATAGAAGCCCCCAAATTAATAAGATGCCCCCAGTGCCAGGAGTTGACAATTCCTCACCGGGCGTGCCCCGAATGCGGTTATTACAACGGCAGGGAAGTGCTGGCGGTAAAAAGATAATTTTTGGAAAAAAGCTCGATTAAGAGCTTATTTTTTTGCTCCCCGGGTGGTTGCTTTTTTTTCCCATCCGGGATATACTCAAAATTAGTACCTGGTACTAAAAATTATTAATTGGGGAAGAGATGAACGGTGTATGAGCCAGTCGAAATCCGAAAGACATGTAAGGCTGGTAAAATGCCTGGAAGAAAACCCTTTTTTAACCGACGAAGATCTCGCGAAAGTTTTGGGGGTAAGTATTCAAACCGTAAGACTGGACAGGGCGGAGCTGGACATCCCGGAAATGAGAGTGCGTGTTAAGAAAATGGCCAGGGAAGCTTATCAGGAGTTGAGGGCCATAGCGGGCAGCGAAATGGTGGGCGAGCTGGTTGACCTTGTTATCGGTCAAAGAGGCATGTCCGTACTTGAAGTGACCGCTAAGATGACTTTGCAAAAAACGAGAGTTTTGGACGGGCAATATCTTTTCGCCCAGGCCAATACGCTGGCTGTGGGTCTTATCGATTCTGACGTTGCTCTTACCGGAACAGCAAGGATAAGCTTTAAAAGACCTGTATTTAAAGGTGAAAAAGTGGTGGCCAGTGCGATAATCACGGCAAAAAAAGGCAATAAATATATGGTAAGAGTTTCATCACGCGTTAAAGATGAACTGGTTTTTACAGGCAAATTTTTGGTATTCGATCTAGCCGAGGAGGTCAAAAAGTTTGAAAATCGCCCTTGATGCAATGGGTGGTGATTACGCGCCGGGCGAGATAGTTAAAGGCGCGTGGGAGACCTGCCGTGAAAACGGGCTGAATGTCATACTTGTGGGTGACAGCGATGTTTTAAAAAGAGAGATTTATTCCCTGGGACCGTGCAAGGGACTGGAAATTGCCCATGCACCCGAGGTTATAACCATGGATGAGGCACCGGCGACCGCAGTGCGCAGAAAAAAGAATTCATCTGTGGTGATGGCGGCGGAACTTGTGCGTAGCGGCGAGGCAGCGGCACTGGTTTCAGCGGGTAGTACCGGGGCAACCATGGCAGCAGCTTTATTAAGACTGGGGCGCATCAAGGGTATAGACAGGCCGGCCATTGCCAGCGTCTTGCCCACCGAGAGAGGGGCCACTATTTTGCTCGATGTTGGTGCCAATGTTGACTGCAAGCCAAAAAACCTGCTGCAGTTCGCCATCATGGGCTCGCTGTACGCTAAAAAGGTTCTGGGGGTGGAAAGACCGAGGGTCGGTCTTCTCAACGTGGGCGAGGAAAGCACCAAGGGAAACGAGCTTTCCCAGGAAGCCTACCGGTTATTATTAAAGGCTGAAATCAATTTTTATGGTAACGTGGAAGGTCGTGACATTTTTCAAGGAATTGTGGACGTGGTTGTTTGTGACGGGTTTGTTGGCAATATAGTGCTGAAAACCGGCGAAGGACTGGCCGACATGCTAATGAAAATGATTAGAAAAGAAATGCAACAAAGCAGCCTTTCCATGATAGGAGCTGCGCTGGCACTGCCGGCTCTCAAAAGTCTCCAAAAAAAGTTAGACTACTCGGAGTACGGGGGCGCCCCGTTGCTGGGGGTAAACGGTGTAGCCATAGTGTGCCACGGTGGCTCACGGGCGCTGGCAATAAAAAACGCCCTCAACAGGGCCAGGGAATCGGTGGAAACAGACTTGATTAAATCAATTAGAATCAGCATCGCTGAGCCGGTAAGGAAGGTGAGTTGCGCCGATGAAGCCCGGTAACTTGCGCGCCGGCATAGTGGGTGTGGGGACTTATGTGCCGGAAAAGGTATTAACAAACTTCGATCTTCAGAAAATGGTCGACACAAGCGATGAGTGGATACGATCAAGAACCGGCATTAGGGAAAGAAGGGTGGCGTCGGAAGAAGAGGCCACATCAGACCTGGCCATTGAAGCATCCAGGAAGGCCATGGAAGATGCCGGCGTAGCTCCGGAAGAACTGGACTTGGTTATCGCAGCCACCAATACACCGGATATGATGTTTCCAGCCACGGCTTGCTTGGTTCAAGACAGGCTTGGGGCAAAGAACGCCGGCGCCTTTGACCTGCTGGCAGGGTGTACCGGTTTTATTTACGGAATGTCCGTGGCCAGCCAGTTTATAATGTCGGGAACATCGAAAACCGTTCTTGTTGTTGGTGCGGAAACCCTTACCAGAATAATAAACTGGAAAGATCGCAATACCTGCGTGCTTTTTGGAGACGGTGCGGGCGCCGTGGTGATGCGGCCTGTTCCGGCAGGCAAGGGTGTGCTTTCTGTAGAGCTGGGATCGGACGGCAGCGGCGGCGACCTGTTAAAATTACCTGCCGGCGGGTCTAAGATGCCGGCAAGCCCCGAAACAGTGGCCAGTGGAATGCATTATGTTCATATGCACGGGCGGGAAGTGTTCAAGTTTGCCGTTCGTACCATGGAGGAAGGCTCGACAAGGGTTTTGAGTAAGGCAGGATTGGATAAAGAGGATATTGATTATTTAATCCCGCACCAGGCCAATATCCGCATAATAGAACTGGCGGCAAGAAAAATGAACCTGCCCATGGAACGGGTGGCAGTAAACGTGGATCGTTACGGAAATACGTCGACGGCGTCAATTCCCATTGCCCTGGAAGAGTCACTCCGGGCGGGAAAAATCAAGGACGGGGACAATGTTATAATGATCGGGTTTGGTGCCGGCTTAACCTGGGCTGGCTTGTTAATCAGATGGCACGACTATAAAAACCGGTGTTATAGCTGAAGTCTTAACGGAGGGGGGAAAGAAAATTAAAACGCGTGTGAGCGATTTGCTGGGGATAAAGTATCCCGTCCTTCAGGGTGGAATGGCCTGGGTATCGACAGCAGAGCTGGCTGCCGCTGTCAGCGAAGGAGGTGGCCTGGGAATCATCGGGTCGGGTCAAGCCCCTCCGGAGTGGGTCAGGGAGCAAGTTCGAAAGGCCAAACAGATTACAAATAAGCCTTTCGGTGTTAACGTGATGCTTCTTTCTCCCCATGCCGAGGATATATTAAAACTCCTTGTTGAGGAGCAGGTTTCGGTTGTTACAACAGGTGCTGGCAACCCCGGAAAATTTGTAAACATGCTGCATGATGCCGGCATCAAAGTAATCCCCGTGGTATCTTCAGTGGCGCTGGCCAAAAGGCTGGAGCGTACAGGTGTCGATGCTTTAATCGCCGAAGGTATGGAATCCGGGGGGCATATCGGCGAGCTAACCACAATGGCCCTGGTACCGCAGGTGGTGGACGCCGTAAAAATACCTGTAATTGCGGCAGGGGGCATTTTTGACGGCCGGGGAATGGCTGCCGCACTTATGCTGGGTGCGGAAGGCGTGCAAATGGGCACAAGGTTTATGTGTGCTGCCGAGTGTACAATTCACCCCAGGGTAAAAGAAATGGTAATAAAATCTAAAGACCGGGACACGGTGGTTACCGGAAGAAGTACGGGTCACCCGGTAAGGGTGTTGAAAAATAAGCTGGCGAGAAAATTCATGGAGCTCGAGGAACAATGTGCGCCGGGCGAAGAGCTGGAAAAACTTGGTGTGGGCAAGCTGAAACTAGCCATGGTGGAAGGAGACATCGAGATGGGGTCGGTAATGGCGGGCCAGGTGGCGGCCATGGTGTCGAAGATACAACCGGCAAGGGAAATACTTGAGGAAGTGGTTGCCGGGGCAGAGCAAGTTATCAAAAACGCGTATAACGGAAAGGTGAATTATTAGCATGATTGCGTTTATTTTTCCGGGACAGGGCTCTCAGCGAGTGGGAATGGGAAAATCTCTTTACGATCGTTTTCCGGAAGCAAGGGAAATATTTAATACCGCCGATGCGGTGCTCGGTTTTCCTCTGACCGAATTGATTTTCGAAGGTCCGGAGGATGAACTGAAAAAAACGGTTAACGCGCAACCGGCGATACTGACCGTCAGTGTTGCCATGTATAAACTATTTGAGCGTGGCGGTGTTCGCCCGGGTGCGGTTGCAGGGCACAGCCTGGGCGAGTATTCGGCACTGGTTGCCGCGGGAGCACTTGATTTTCGTGATGCCGTGCGGCTTGTGCGGCTTCGCGGTAAGTTCATGCAGGAAGCCGTACCCCTGGGAAAAGGGGGCATGGTGGCTGTTTTGGGGCTTGATGCTTCTGATATAAAAGAGGGCTGCCGCCGGGCTGCCGCGGAGGGAATAGTGGAAGCTGCCAATTTTAACTGCCCCGGGCAGGTGGTGGTGGCTGGCGAAATAGCGGCGTTAAAAAAGGCTGTGGATATTTTTAAGCAAATGGGCGCACGGCGATGCATACCGCTCCAGGTTAGTGCACCCTTCCATACCAGCATGATGAAAACCGCAGCGCAAAAATTGAAACAAGAACTGGAAAAAGTTGAAATCAGGGACCCCAAGATACCAGTGGTGGCCAACGTGAATGCCGGTTATGTAAGAAAGGCCGCCGAGGTGCGCGACGCGCTTGTAAGGCAGGTTTCCGGCGCCGTGCTATGGGAGCAGAGTGTTAGAAAGCTTATTGAAGACGGTTACACGATATTTGTGGAAGTGGGTCCCGGCCAGGTACTAACGGGGCTGGTGAAAAAAATTAACCGTAACACAGCAATGTTCAACATGCAGGAAGAGGAACAGGCGGAAAAAGTTGTCGCCCGGTTAAAGGAGGCCATGTAAATGAACCTTGAGGGCAGGGTAGCGCTGGTAACGGGAGCATCAAGGGGCATCGGGCGCGCTGTGGCGTTGGAAGTGTCCAGGCAGGGCGCAACCGTGGTTGTCAATTATGCCGGAAACGCTGCGGCCGCCGAGGAAACAGCGGCTGCCATACGCGAAACCGGCGCCGAGGCCATGGTGTTCCAAGCCGACGTATCATCGCAGGAGCAGGTTGACGCCATGGTCAAAACGGTATTGCAAAAATACCAGAGGTTGGACATACTGGTGAATAACGCCGGTATTACCCGCGACAATTTGCTGCCCAGAATACGCGAGGAGGATTGGGACGCTGTACTGAACGTGAACCTGAAAGGAGCGTATAATTGCGCCAGGGCGGTTATGCGGCCCATGTTGAAGGCGCGCTGGGGTAGAATTATAAACATTAGCTCGGTGGTTGGTCTTACCGGTAATGCCGGTCAGGCAAACTATGCGGCGGCCAAAGCCGGATTACTGGGATTTACCAAATCCTTGGCCCGTGAACTGGGCTCCCGCAACATCACGGTAAACGCGGTGGCCCCCGGTTACATAGACACGGATATGACGGCGGGTTTAAGCGAAGAAAACAAGTCGTCATTGCTTGAACGCGTGGCGCTGGGCAGGTTGGGAAAGCCGGAAGAAATTGCGTCGGTGGTGGCTTTTTTGGCCAGCGAGGGAGCGGGTTACATAACCGGCCAGGTTATTGTTGTAGATGGCGGTATGGTCATGTGACCTTTAAAAGAACCGGTTATATATAAATTAAAGGAGGTGAATGATATGTCTTCCGTTTTTGACCGCGTGAAGGAAATCATTGTTGAACAGTTGGGGGTCGATCCCGAGGATGTAAAACCCGAGGCATCGTTTGTAGATGACTTGGGAGCCGATTCTCTGGACATTGTTGAACTGGTCATGGCCCTGGAGGAAGAGTTTGACCTGCAAATCCCCGATGAAGAAGCGGAAAAAATTCGCAAGGTGGGAGAAGCTGTCAAATATATCCAGGAACATCTATAAACAACCAAAAATCCCGCCGGCCAACCGGTGGGTTTTTTTGAAATATTAGCGCCCGGGAGGTGCAGGTTTGTCGAAAAGAGTAGTAGTGACTGGTATTGGCGTTGTAACACCGGTGGGGAACAACCTGGATGAGTTCTGGAACAACCTGACAGCCGGCAAAAGCGGTGTTGGTCCCATTACACGTTTTGATACAGAAGGTTATACGAGTAAAATAGCGGCTGAAGTAAAAGACTTCGACGCCACGGAATTTATCGACCGCAAGGAAGCGCGCCGCATGGACCGGTTTTGCCAGTATGCACTGGCCGCCACGGCCATGGCTTTGGATAAAGCCGGCTTAAACCCGGGAAAAATTAACAGGGATCGCTGCGGTGTAATTCTGGGCTCCGGAGTCGGGGGAATCGAAACCCTGGAACAGCAGCACAAGGTGCTGTTGGAACGCGGACCCGGTCGGATTAGCCCCTTTTTTATACCAATGATGATTTCAAACATGGGCTCGGCCCAAATAGCCATTGCGTACCGCCTGAAAGGCTTCAATATAACTACGACCAGCGCTTGCGCTTCCAGCGCCAACGCCATTGGAGACGCTTTTAAAATCATTCAGCGCGGGCAGGCTGAAATGATCATTACCGGGGGCACGGAAGCGCCGATAACACCGCTGGCGGTGGCAGGTTTTTGTTCGATGAAAGCGCTTTCCACCCGAAATGACGACCCCGCCGGGGCCAGCCGGCCATTTGACGCCGAAAGAGACGGGTTTGTCATAGCTGAAGGCGCGGTGATATTGGTTCTGGAAGAAATGGGGCACGCCCTTTCACGGGGCGCCGACATAATGGCCGAAGTCACCGGTTACGGCGCTTCCTGCGATGCATATCACGTTGCGGCGCCTGATCCCGAAGGTGCCGGAGCGTCCCTGGCCATGCGAATGGCCCTGGCCGACGCGGGCATTGAGCCGGAAAGAGTAGATTATATAAACGCTCACGGAACATCGACTCCCCTGGGGGACAAGCTGGAAACCAAGGCTATCAAAGAAGTTTTTGGGAAGCACGCTTACAGGCTGGCGGTCAGTTCAACAAAGTCCATGACCGGGCACCTGCTGGGTGCCGCCGGCGGCCTGGAAGCGGCCGCTTGCGTGCTGGCCATACAGAAGGGTGTAATACCGCCCACTATAAACATGGAAAACCCGGACCCGGAATGCGACCTGGACTATGTACCCAACACCGCCCGCAAGGCCGACGTGGGCGCGGCAATCACCAATTCATTTGGCTTTGGCGGCCACAACGCCACACTGGTGTTCGAAAGGTTTAGGCCTGAAAGGAAAGGGTGAATGATGACAACCAGGCAAAAAGCAGAGCTGGAAAAGATACAGCAGAAGCTGGGATACAAGTGGAAGAACCGTGGCCTGTTAAGGAATGCTCTGGTACACAGTTCTTTCACTTATGAAAGCCGGGTGGAGGGCGAGTGTAACAATGAACGCCTGGAATTTCTTGGTGACGCAGTCTTGCAGCTGGTGATAAGTGAATATTTATTCCGGGCTTTTCCAGAAAGAACGGAAGGCGAGCTTTCAAAAATGCGCTCCATGACCGTTTGTGAGCACTCGCTGGCCAGGGTGGCCCGGCAATTAAACCTGGGCCGTTACATCCTCCTGGGGAAAGGCGAAGAAAAATCAGGCGGTCGAGAAAGAAATTCATTGTTGGCCGACGCCTTTGAAGCGCTGGTGGGTTCGGTTTACCTGGATGGCGGGCTGGGAGAGGCAAAAAGTTTTGTACTGGACCACCTGGCTGGTATTATTGACGAAGTGGTTACCGGGCAAACAATAAGGGATTATAAAACTGAATTGCAGGAACTGCTTCAGCGCGAATCCCCCGAGCCCATACTGTACCGTATCGTAAAAGAAGAGGGACCCGACCATGACAAGGTGTTCACAGCGGAGGTAATATACCGGGGACGCAAGCTTGGCACCGGCCGGGGAAAGTCAAAAAAAGAGGCGGAACAACAAGCGGCCGGTGTGGCCTGGAATATGCTAAAATCAGAACAATCCACCGGAGGATAAAAATGGGTCTTTTTAGTAAACTTAAAGAAAGTCTCAATAAAACGCGCCAAAATTTTATGCAAAAAATAGATACTATTGTTACGGGTAGAAGGCACATAGACGAAAGCCTTTATGAAGAGCTGGAAGAAGCCCTGATACAGGCGGACGTCGGGATAGAAACCGCCTTAGACCTGGTTGAAAAATTGCGGGAAGAAGTTAAAAGGCGCCGCGTGGGGGAATCCGGGGAATTACGATCGTTGTTGAAAGGGCTAATGCTTGAAATACTGGGTGAAGAAACGATCCCGCTGAACACCGGGGGACACAAACCGGCGGTAATTATGGTTGTGGGCGTGAACGGCGTGGGTAAAACCACCACCATAGGTAAACTGGCATACCAATTCAAGGGAATGGGAAAAAGTGTGCTCCTCGGCGCTGCCGATACATTCCGTGCCGCGGCTATTGACCAGCTGGAAATATGGGGCCAGCGGGCCGGGGTGGGCGTAATCAAGCACACGGAAGGATCAGACCCGGCCGCCGTGGCGTTCGATGCCCTTCAGGCCGCAAAAGCGAGGCAAATCGACGTGCTGGTTATTGACACCGCCGGGCGGTTGCACACCAAGAGCAACCTGATGGAAGAGCTGAAAAAGATCCACCGGGTGCTTGGCCGGGAAATGCCCGGCGCTCCACACGAAGTGCTACTGGTGCTGGACGCTACCACCGGGCAGAACGCCATTAACCAGGCCAGGTTGTTCAAAGAAGCGGTGGGTGTGACCGGCGTGGTCTTGACCAAGCTTGATGGCACGGCACGGGGTGGGGTTGTGCTGGCCGTGAAACAAACCCTGGGCGTGCCGGTAAAAATGATTGGTATTGGCGAGGGAATGGACGATTTGCGGCCGTTTGAAGCAAGAGAATTCGTGGAGGCCCTTTTCGATACGGAAAACGCGCCCGTGCAAGCCGGGTAGACGCCCATGCCGCTACGTTGCGGCACCACCAAAAGGAGAATACTTGTGGGTATACCTGTCACGGTGGAGCGATTTGCGGGAGCGCCGGTAACGGCACCCGGCGCAAGGGAATTGGCGAAACCGGGCGAGCGAACAGGACGTTCGCGAAAGCCTTTCCCGAACCGCAGACGGTGAGTTTATGGCGGTCCGGTTTTGGAAAGCGGTATATTTTCATGGCTTAAACCGCTTCAAGCGCAGGGCGTTTGTTACCACGGATACCGAGCTGAAAGCCATTGCCGCACCGGCGATTACCGGGTTTAAAAAGCCCATTGCAGCCACGGGAATACCCACGGTATTATAAATCAGTGCCCAAAAGAGATTTTGCTTGATATTGCGTATGGTGGCCCGGCTGAGCCGGATAGCAGTGACAATCCCTGTCAAATCTCCCCGCATCAGGGTGATATCGGCTGCCTCAATGGCAACATCCGTTCCCGTGCCGATGGCGAAACCAACGTCCGCCGTTGCCAGGGCGGGCGCGTCATTGATGCCGTCTCCCACCATGCCCACCACTTTCCCCTGTTTGCGCAATGCCTCCACTTTGCTCGCCTTATCCCCGGGAAGCACCTCTGCCAGAACGTTGCTGATGCCTACTTGCCTGGCTATGGCTTTTGCCGTGCGGCTGTTGTCGCCGGTAATCATCCACACATCCAGGCCCATTTGCTTTAATTTTTCAATAGCTTCCCGGGAGTTTTCCTTTATGATGTCCGCAACGCCAATTAATGCTGCCGCTTTGCCGTCGACGGCCATGAACATGACGGTTTTGCCTTCTTCTTCCATATTTTCCACGCTGGTTAGCAGGTGATTTATTTCCACACCGTTGTCCTGCATTAACTTGCGGGTACCCAGCAAAACGAGCGACCCGTTGACCAGTGCCCTGACGCCGTGACCCGGAATGGTTTCAAATTCTGACGGGTCAGCCAGGCTTATTCCCTTTTCCCCAGCGTGACTGGCAATGGCCTTGGCCAGGGGGTGTTCGGAGTTTTTCTCGGCGGATGCCGCCAGGTGAAGTAGCTCGTCTTTTCCGGTTTCAAAACCCGGAGCTATAAAGAAATCGGTCATTGACGGCTCGCCCTTGGTGATGGTTCCGGTCTTGTCCAAAACGATGGCGGTGAGTTTATAGCTTTTCTCAAGGTACTCGCCGCTTTTGATCAAAATTCCGTTTTCCGCGCCCTTGCCGGTGCCCACCATGATGGAGGTGGGAGTGGCAAGCCCCAGTGCGCACGGGCACGCGATTACCATCACGGCGGTAAAGTTTAATAACGCGCGGGTTAAATCGCCGGGTGCTCCGAAAAAGTACCAGGCGTTGAAAGTAATAATGGCCACCACCACCACCGCGGGCACAAAATAAGAAGAAATTACATCGGCCATGCGCTGGATGGGAGCCTTGGAACCCTGTGCTTCCTCTACGATTTTAACTATTTGTGCCAGGGCGGTGTCCTTACCCACCCGGGTGGCCTCGAACTTGAAAGTGCCCAGCTTGTTTATGGTGGCGCCGATTACCTCGTCGCCGGCCTTTTTGTCCACCGGTACGCTTTCCCCGGTAAGCATGGACTCGTCAACCGACGAATAGCCTTCCCGGACAATACCATCCACCGGAATTTTCTCGCCGGGTCTTACCACCACCAAATCGCCCACTTCCACTTCTTCCACGGGTATTTCCATTTCCCGGCCGTCCCTTACGACACGCGCGGTTTTTGCCCGCATACCGATGAGTTTTTTAATGGCCTCGGATGTCTTGCCCTTGGCGATGGTTTCAAGGGTTTTTCCCAGTAAGACCAGGGTGATAATGATGGCGCTGGTCTCGTAATATACTTCGTGAGTACCGATGCGGTCACCCCAGAAAGTGGCAGCGACACTATAAATATAAGCAGCCGAAGTGCCCATGGCCACCAGGACGGACATGTTTGCGCCACCGCCGCGCAGCGCGACGAATGCATCCCTGTAAAAACCGGCCCCGGCAACGAACTGAATTGGAGTTGCCACAGCGAACTGGAAATAAGGATTGGAAAGCAGCGGCATCACAGCGTGATCCGCGTGGAATACCATGGCAATCATATATATCATGAGGGGCGCGGAAAGAATACCCGAAAAAATTACGAGTCTTTTCAGTTTGGTTATTTCCCTTTCTTGTTCCGACTGTTCAATGCCGGTGGTAGTCGTTTCTTCTTCCGGTTCGGCAGCCTTGTAACCCGCATCACTGACGGCCTTTTTAAACTGCGGCACATCAACTTCCAGCGGGTTGTATTCCACCACTGCTTTTTCGGTGGCAAGGTTCACCGTGGCAGAGTTTACCCCGGGAACCTTGTTTAAAACTCTTTCAACCCTGGATGCACAAGCGGCGCAGCTCATGCCGGAAAGTTTCAGCTCGGCCCGGGATAAAACCGGCCGAAAACCCGTTTCCCTGATGGTGGCATAAATCTGTTCCCGGTCCACCTTTTTCGGGTTGTATGCAACAGTTGCCGTCTCGGTGGCAAGGTTTACTCGGGCGGCAGCCACACCCGGCATTTTGGACAACACTTTTTCCAAACGGCTGGAACAGGCGGCACAGCTCATGCCGGACACTTTAACGGATATGTTTGCCAAGTCCCGGTTGCCTTCGGGATATCCGGTTATTTCAGTTACATTGGCCATCCAGGCACCTCCGTTTATGCAAATAAATACAGCTGTATATATAATTTTCATTAATAATAAATAATAAAACATAACCAGGGATTAGTAAATTAGAAAATATGGATATTGCGAATCGTATTACCGAGTGTCGAAAAGGATAAAACAGGTACCAGCGTTACAAGGAATCGCTGGAAAAAAGGCGAATAGTAGGTATCTAGGAAAGTCAAGCTAATATTTAAAAACGGAGGTAGTCATGACCGTTAAAATTGCCATTATAGGCGGAACAGGAGTGTATGATCCCAGTATTTTGTCGGATACCAGTGAAGAAAAGCTGGAGACCCCTTTTGGTAGTACCAGGGTTATAGTAGGAGTTTACCAGGGCAAAAAAATTGCCTTCATGACCCGCCACGGTGAGGACCACTCGGTACCCCCGCACTTGGTCAATTACCGGGCCAATATTTACGGCTTGCGGTTGATGGGTGTGAAAAACATTTTTGCCACCGCCGCCGTGGGGTCGCTGAACACGGGCATGGAACCCGGTAATTTTGTTTTTGTGGACCAGTTTTTAGATTTCACCAAGACCAGGCACCAGACATTCGTGGAGGATGGAGTGGTTCACCTGGACATGACCGATCCTTATTGCCCGCGCCTGCGCAAGGTATTACAAAACGCAGCGGAAAAAAACAGGCTGCGTTACCACACCGCAGGGACATACGTGTGCACGGAGGGCCCGCGTTTTGAAACCCCCGCGGAAATCCGCATGTTCAGGCAACTGGGGGGCGACCTGGTGGGTATGACCAGTGTTCCGGAAGTGGTACTGGCCCGGGAGGCCGGGATGTGTTACGCCACCATTGCCATGGTCACCAATTACGCCGCCGGTATATCCCGGACCAGGTTGTCCCACCAGGAGGTGGTGGACATCATGGGCGAGAACGCGCACAATTTGCGAACCCTGATTATGGATGCCGTGAAGGACCTTGACGAGGACGCCCCGTGCGAGTGTCGTCAACCGGACCAGGATCCTTCAGCGGTAAAATAGTACTTTGGAACAGAACAGTGTAAAGGAGCAGCTTGATTATGGAAACAATGCGCTGGAACAACGGTTGCCTGGAAATACTGGATCAAACCCTGCTGCCGGAAAAAGTTGAATACATTAAGTGTGAACAATACCGGACCGTTTGCGACGCTATATGCCGGCTGAGCGTGCGCGGTGCGCCGGCCATTGGAGCCGCTGCGGCATACGGGCTGGCACTGGGCGCGGCGGGATTGGAAACTGGTGAAGGGAAAGAGTTTATAAGACAGGTGGGAGAAATAGCGGGCGAGCTTGCGGCCACTAGGCCCACCGCGGTTAACCTGAAATGGGCACTGGACCGCATGATTGGAATATTACATCAAAATAGCGATAAAGATGTAGATTATTTAAAAAAATTGTTAGTGGAAGAGGCGCACACCATTTACCGGGAGGACCTGGAGTGCAACCGCCGCATGGGGGAGTACGGACAGGAACTGGTGCCACAAAAAGCCGCTATTTTAACTCACTGCAACGCGGGGGCGCTGGCGACAGCGGGTTTGGGCACCGCGCTGGGAGTGATCCGGGCTGCTCGGGACGCGGGAAAAGAAGTGCGTGTTTATGCTGATGAAACAAGACCGTTGCTGCAGGGAGCACGCCTGACCACATGGGAAATGCTGCGGGAAAATATACCGGTGACATTAATTACAGACAACATGGCCGGGTACCTGATGGCGCTGGGAAAGGTTGACCTGGTGATTGTCGGCGCGGACAGGATCGCATCCAACGGGGATGTGGCCAACAAGATAGGCACATACGGGGTAGCGGTTCTGGCACGGGAACACGGTATACCTTTTTACGTGGCGGCACCCGTGTCAACTATTGATTTCGGCATATCATCGGGCAAAGAGATTCCCATCGAGGAAAGGGATGCAAGTGAAGTAACCCATTACGGGGGACGGCGGGTGGCCCCGGAAGGGGTTGAGGTCTGGAATCCCGCCTTCGATGTTACACCCGCCAGGCTGGTCACAGCAATAATTACTGATCGGGGTGTGGCCTATCCACCTTATACAGAGTCACTGGCTCAACTTAACAAGGTTTGAGCTTTAAATACAAACAAGTGCATGCATATTAAATAAGGGGTGATTCCTTGTCCGGCTATATTATCAGGGACATCAACCTGCACCAGCAGGGGAGGTTGAAAATTGACTGGGTTCGGGTGCACATGCCCGTTTTAAATGCCATCCGGGAAGATTTTGAGCGCGAAAAACCCTTTAGCGGGATGCGTATTGCCATGAGCATTCACCTGGAGGCCAAAACGGCGTACCTGGCCGAAGTGTTGCGATCGGGAGGGGCTGATGTGGCCGTTACCGGCTCTAACCCGCTGTCCACCCAGGATGATGTGGCAGCCGCACTGGCCCACACCGGAATGAAAGTTTACGGGTGGCACAACGCCACTGCCGGCGAGTACGAGTCACACCTGCGCAAAACGCTGGAACACAGGCCCCATATTGTGATTGACGACGGCGGTGACCTGGTGCACCTGCTGCACACGGACTTGAAGGACCAGGCCGGGGAAGTAATCGGCGGGGCCGAGGAAACAACCACCGGCGTGCTCAGGCTGCGGGCTCTGGAACGCGCGGGCAAGCTCTTGTTTCCCATGGTGGCGGTAAACGACGCTCGCTGCAAGTATCTTTTTGACAACCGGTACGGAACCGGTGAGTCGGCCTGGGCGGGAATACTGCGTACCACCAACCTTATAACGGCGGGCAAGAGAGTGGTTGTTATGGGTTACGGCTGGTGCGGCAAGGGTGTGGCCATGCGCGCCAGGGGACTGGGTGCCAGTGTGATTGTGTGCGAGGTGGATCCGGTAAAGGCCATAGAAGCACACATGGATGGCTTCAGAGTTATGCATAGCGAGGAAGCGGCCGCGGAAGGCGATATTTTTATTACCGTAACCGGATGCCGTGACCTGCTGCGGGAACGGCATTTCCGGCGTATGAAAAACGGCGCCATAATGGCCAACGCAGGCCACTTTGATGTGGAAATAAATATTCCCGAACTGGAAAAGGTATCCGTGTTCAGGCGTACTGTACGCAGTAATATTGAAGAATTCCTGCTTCCTGACGGGCGGCGGCTTTACCTGCTGGCCGGCGGGAGACTGGTGAACCTGGCGGCGGGAGACGGGCACCCGGCGGAAATAATGGACATGTCTTTCGCCCTGCAGGCCATGGCGGCGCTGTATATCGCCAGGCAGGGGGAAAAGCTAGAGAAAAAGGTGTATGAAGTTCCCCGGGATATTGACGACCGGGTGGCCAGGCTAAAGTTAAAATCCCTCGGTATCGAGATAGACTCGCTTACAGAGGAACAGGTCAAGTACGTCAACGACTGGCAGTGCGAGTAAAACGACGGGAGACGGCGCCACATGACTATGACAGCGGAAACTATTAAGGAACAAATCTTGAGCACTGGAAACCAGATGGCTGCAAGCGGCCTGGTGACCGGTACCTGGGGCAATATTTCGGCCCAGGTACCCGGCGAGGGGCTGGTGGTAATTACCCCCAGCGGTATTCCCTACAACAAGATGAAGAAAACAGACCTTGTGGTGGTGGACAGGGACGGGAACATCGTTGACGGCGAGCGCAGGCCGTCCACGGAGCTGAAAATGCACCTGTCCATATACCGTGCCCGCCAAGACGCGCAGGCCATCGTGCACACCCACAGCATGTTTGCTTGCGCCATGGCAGTGGCGGGCAGGGCACTGCCGCCAATTCTTGAAGAGGTGGTACAGCTGGCGGGGGGAGAAGTGCCGGTGGCGCGTTACGCCCGTGCCGGTTCTGCCGGCCTTGCCGCGGCGGTGGTGGAAGCCCTTGGCAATGGCAATGCCGTGCTGCTTGCCAACCACGGGCTGGTGGGGCTGGGCCGGGACGTGGCCGAGGCTTACCAGGTTTGCGTGGTGGTGGAAAAGGCGGCCGGGGTTTACGCCTGGGCTACCCTGTTGGGCGGGGCAAGACTCATTGACCCCGGGGAAGTTCAAGAGCTGAGGAAGCTGTTTTTGCGTGATTACGGGCAGCCCAAAAGGTAACCCCGGTATTATCTCCCTTCGCCGGGCTACCACCACGGCGGGTAATGGGTATCCGGGGCTAAGCCTTTACAGCCGGGTGTGCAATTTTCACTTAATCCAATCCAGACGGAGGGCTGGTAAAATGTCGGACCTGTTGATCAAGTGCATGGCCGTTTTAACCATGGATGATGATAAAGATGTAATCAAGGACGGTGAAATAGCCGTTCGGGGTAATAAAATACTGCACGTGGGACCCGCCGGAACAACACCGCCGGGTTTTAAGCCGGACAGGGTGCTGGAATGCCCGCGGATGGTGGCGATGCCGGGATTCGTGAACTGCCACACCCATGCCGCCATGACCCTTTTTCGCGGCTGCGCCGATGACATGCCTTTGATGAAATGGTTAAACGAAAAGATTTGGCCGCTGGAAGCACACCTGACACCCGAACACATATACAATGGCACCATGCTCAGCTGCGCCGAAATGATCCGGGGAGGAACCACCACATTTGCCGACATGTACTTCAGCATGGACAAGGTGGCCCGGGCAGCGGAGCGGTCGGGAATGCGGGCCGTGCTCAGCCGTGGCATGATCGGGTTCGGTTCCGGCGCCGAAGCAGCTATGGAGGAAAGCATTGCTTTTATCGAACAGTGGCAAGGCGGGGCCGGTGGCAGGATTACCACCATGTTCGGCCCCCACGCTCCGTACACTTGCCCGCCTGAATATCTGAAAAGGGTAATCGAACAGGCCGGCAAGATGAATGTGGGCATCCACATCCACCTGGCTGAAACCAAAGATGAAATTGATGAAATTATAGGTAAATACGGGTGCTCGCCGGTGGTGCTGATGGAAAAAACAGGCCTGTTCGAAGTACCCGTACTTGCTGCCCACTGCGTGCACCTGGACGACCAGGATATCGAAATACTGGCCCGTTACCGGGTGGGTGTAGCCCACAACCCGCAGAGCAACATGAAACTTGCCAGTGGGGTAGCGCCGGTGGCCCGCATGCTGGAAAAGGGGGTGCCGGTGGGGCTGGGAACCGACGGTGCTGCCAGTAACAACAACCTGGACATGCTGGAAGAAATGCGAGTGGCCGCGCTGCTGCAAAAGGTTCATGCCGGTAGCGCCACGGTTCTGCCCGCCAGGGAAGCACTGCGCATGGCTACTTCCACCGGAGCAGAAATTTTGGGACTGGGAGACCGGGTCGGGCGCATCAGGCCCGGAATGCTGGCGGATATCATCCTTTTGGATTTCCACAAGCCCCACTTGTTCCCGCTGCACGATATTTACGCCCACGTGGTTTACGCGGCAATTTCATCCGACGTGCACACGGTAATCATTGACGGGAAGATTGTCATGGAAAACCGGCGAGTATTAACTATGGACGAAGAAGCGGTGATGAAGGAAGCCCAGGAAAGCGCGCAATCTTTGTTAAGGGCAAAGGAGGCGGAAAAGTGACGCGAAAAGTAGCGATTCTTGTGGAAGAATTGTACAACGAGTTTGAGTTCTGGTACCCATACTACAGGTTCAAGGAAGCGGGATATGAAGTGGATGTGGTGGGAACCGGCAGGAAAGAAGTGTATCCCGGCAAGACAGGCTTGCCGGCCCGGGAAACGGTTTCCGCCAAAACCGCCGACCCGAAGCAATATGCCGCGGTAATCATACCCGGTGGGTTCGCTCCCGATTTTATGCGCCGGGACCAGGCCATGGTCAAACTGGTACGCGATGTTTTCCGGAACGGGGGAGTGGTGGCCGCCATATGCCATGCCGGGTGGATGCTGGTGTCAGCCGGCATTCTAAAGGGTAAACGGGCGACCTGTTTCTTTGCTATAAAGGACGACATAGTCAACGCCGGGGCCGAGTACGTGGACGAAGAAGTGGTAGTGGACGGCAATCTCGTTACTTCACGGCAACCCGATGACTTACCCGCATTTTGCCGGGCTATATTGCAGCAACTTGGAGGATAAGAGGACAACTTTGCGCCAAAAGGCGGAGGTAATCATGAACATACTTGTATTTGGGCTGGGCGCGCTGGGAACAGTATACTCCTGCCTTTTAAAGGAATCGGGCCACCGGGTGACCGGCCTGGCCCGCGGGGCAAAAGCCGGTACGATAAGAGAAAAAGGTGTCCGCATAACCGGCATCTGGGGTGATTGCTCCGCCAAGCTGGACCGGGTGGTGTCCAGTAGCGAAGAAATTAGTGAAGAACAATTTGACATGGTGCTGGTTACGGTCAAGTCGTACGCCACCGGAACAGCCGCCCGGGAGATTGCGGGACTGGTGCGCCCCGGCACTTTCGTAATCCTTTTGCAAAACGGTTACGGCAATTACGAGTCGGCCGCGGAATACTTGCCAAAGGAGAATTTGATCCTGGGCAGGGTAATATTCGGGGCGGAAACTATAGCGCCCGGTGAATCGCTGGTAACGGTAATTGCCGATGACGTGGTGGTGGGCTCACCCGAAAATGTGATAGAGTTACCTGTAATTGAAAACATTGCCGCAGTTTTTAACCGGGCAGGAATCCCCACCCGGGCTTCGAAAGATGTTATGAAATACGTTTGGGGGAAGATTATTTATAACTCGGCATTGAATCCCCTGGGAGCACTTCTAAACGTAGAGTATGGCAGGCTGGCGGAAACGTTACACACGAGGATGATCATGGACGATATAATCGATGAAATATTCCGCCTGCTGGAAGTAACAGGGCAAAAGACCTTTTGGCGGGACGCCCAAGCGTACAAAATGTATTTTTACAATAAACTAATACCCGCCACGGCTTCACACCATTCTTCGATGCTGCAGGATATCACCATGGGACGGCGGACCGAAATTGACGCGCTGAACGGTGCCGTGGCTGCCCTGGGGCAGAAACACGGTGTGCCGACACCGGTGAATGAAATAATCACCCGGTTGATCAAGGCCCGCGAAAACATGGGTTGATTTTTGCGCTTACCGGCTCTGCCGGGCAAAGGCGGCGGGTGTGCCGCCGCCGGCAACCGGCAAAACCCACCCGGGTTTTTCAGGGTGGGTTTTGCGTTTTATTACCGGTTTACGCCCGCTATTTCCTTCGCATGCCTTTAAACACTGTTCCCGCGCTTGTGGCAGCCAAACTGAGAAAACCCTTGTGGCGCTTCAGTATATCGTCAAGGGCGTTTAAAACATGGTCGATTTCTTCGCGCTGTACGGTCAAAGGCGGCTCAAGCCTGATGACGTTGGGGTTGTTCAGTGTATAAGCCGTGATTACGCGGTACTTGTTCAACAACTCGCCGGCCACCATGCTGCCCAGGTACTCGGTGGACAGCTTCGATGCCATTCCCAGGGTTACTTTATCGGCCAGGCCGCCCGGTTTCGTAAACTCGATACCAATTAGCAAGCCTCTTCCCCGGACTTCCTTGATTAAAGGATACTTGTTTTGCAAATCGCGCAGGCCGGAAATAAAGTAGTTGCCTTTTTCCAGCGCTGCTTGCGGCAAATTTTCCTTTACCATCACTTCAATGGCCGCCACGGCCGCCGCGCAAGCCCTGGTATTGCCGCCGAAGGTGGAAGTGTGCAACGTGGCTTTTTCCATGCCACCGTATGCCTTTTGCCATATTTCATCAGTGGTAATAAACGCCCCTACCGGCTCGACTCCGCCTCCCAGGGACTTGGCAAGACACATTATATCGGGCTCGATATTTTCGTGCATACTGGCAAACATGGCGCCCGTGCGCCCGAATCCCGTCTGTATTTCGTCCACTATCATAAGTGTCCCGTACTTGCGGCATAACCTGGATGCTTCGGCCAGGTAACCCGGTGGAGGCACTATGACGCCTCCCTCGCCTTGAATTGGTTCCACAATGAATGCGGCGGGCTTGTGTTTTGTAATGGCGTCGTGCAAGGCCGGTAGATCGCCGAAAGGAATTTCCACACAGCCCGGCAATAGCGGTTCAAATGGCTTGCGGTACTTTTCCCTGCCGGTCACCGACAGCGCGCCCAGTGATTTACCGTGGAATGAATTTTGACAATAAAGTAAACCCTTTCTTCCGGTGGCTGCCCTGGCAAGTTTAAGGGCGCCTTCCACCGCTTCGGCCCCGCTGTTGCATATGAAAGAGCGCTTGAGCCGTCCCGGTGTGATTGCTGCCAGGTTGTGCACCAGCGCAGCCGCCATGGTGGGTATGTTGGCCTGCAGCAGGTTGGGCATTTCCTTCACCCGGTCCACCGCTTCCAGTACCCGCGGGTGGTTGTGGCCCAGGTTCAGTGAACCGTATCCGCCCAGGAAATCCAGGTATTCAGTTCCATCACTGTCCCACACCTTTGTGCCCTGAGCGCGCACGAACTGACGGTCGAAGTGGAGGAGGCCCAGCAGGGATACCAGGCCGGAATTCCCGTAATTTTTATGTAACGACACAACTTCATTACGACGCAGTTTTAAGGCGTTTTCCAGAGATATAACCATTTCGGGTGACATCACCGAAAACTCTTCATTCAGTGCCAATTTTTGTACCTCCATTGTGCAAAGTTTTGTGCACAATATAAATTTACCATATTAATAAAATCCAAGTCAAATTAAACCTGCGGAATGGGTTTAACGAGTGCTTGCATACCGGTTTTAATAGAACTGTCAGGTAGAATAGCTTGACATAGTGGTTGGGTTTAAGTAAAATTTAGCTGTTAAGTATACTTGCTTTAAAGCAAAGAGGTTTATGTATGGAGAAAGTTACGCTGGTAACATTAATGTTTGATTTTTACGGCCAGTTATTGACCGAAAGGCAGCAGAAGTTTATTGATCTTTATTACGGTAACAACTATTCCCTTGGGGAAATTGCGGAAATGTACGGTGTAAGCCGCCAAGCGGTACATGATACCCTTAAAAGGGCGGAAAACATGCTCCATAACTACGAGCAAAAGCTACAACTGGTGAAAAAGTTTTTGACGCAGCGAGGCAAGCTCGCTGAAGCCACCCGGCTGCTTGAGAATTGCGACGGCAACGCGCCTCGTGAAGTGATACGGGCCAGGGAAATTCTGATGGAAGTGCTGGAGATGGACGGGAGGTAAATAAATGGTTTTTTCGGGACTGGCCGAAAGGCTCCAGGAAACCTTTAAAAAACTGCGTGGCAAGGGCAGGCTTACCGAAGAAGATGTAGACCAAGCTTTAAAAGAAGTACGACGCGCGCTAATCAGCGCCGATGTCAATTATAAGGTGGTAAAAGACTTTATAGCCCGCATTCGTGAACGGGCGGTGGGCGCTGATGTATTGCAAAGCCTTACGCCCGCACAACAGGTGATTAAAATAGTCAGGGACGAGCTAGCGACACTGATGGGTGGCACCCATAGCAAAATCAACCTGTCTCCTTCTCCGCCAACGGTTGTAATGATGGTGGGCTTGCACGGCGCGGGTAAAACAACCACCACGGCCAAGCTGGCCAACCTGATGCGCCGGCAGGGAAGACGCCCCATGCTTGTGGCCGCAGACATTTACCGGCCGGCTGCCATAAAACAGCTGCAGGTGCTAGGCGGGCAGTTGAATGTGCCGGTATTTAGCATGGGTGAGAGCATCGCGCCCCCGGATATCGCCAAGGCCGCCGTGGAAAAGGCCAAGCGCGAGGGTAACGATCTGGTAATTATCGATACCGCCGGGCGGTTGCATATTGACGAGGAATTGATGGGCGAGCTACGCAACATCGCGGAAGCCGTCAAGCCCGACGAAATTCTCCTTGTTGTTGACGCCATGACGGGACAGGACGCCGTAAACGTGGCCAAGTTGTTCAATGAAAACTTGTCGCTGACGGGTGTGGTGCTCACCAAGCTGGACGGCGACACCCGCGGCGGTGCCGCGCTGTCGGTCAAGGCTGTCTCTGGCTGCCCGATAAAATTTGCAGGAATGGGCGAAAAATTGGACGCCCTGGAGGTATTCCACCCGGACCGGATGGCCGACCGCATTCTTGGTATGGGAGATATGTTGACACTGATCGAAAAAGCCCAGGCCAGCTTTGATGCCGAGCAGGTAGAAAAGCTCAACAAGCGTATCAGGAGCATGGAATTTACTCTGGACGATTTTCTGGAACACTTGAACCAGGTGAGAAAAATAGGTCCCCTGGAACAGATTCTTGGTATGATACCCGGACTGGGTGGTATGAAAAAAATAAAGGACCTGGAAATAGACGAAAAAGAGCTTGTGTACGTGGAAGCTATAATTAACTCCATGACTCCCTGGGAAAGGCAAAATCCTCATGAGATGAACGGCAGCAGAAAGCGCCGCGTTGCAAGGGGCAGCGGTACGTCCGTCCAGGAGGTTAACCGCCTGCTCAAGCAGTTTGAGCAAGCCCGTAAAATGATGCGCCAGCTCATGGATATGCAAAAGAACATTAAAAAGGGGAAGGTAAAAAATCCTTTTGGTTTGGGTAAGAATTCTCCTTTCTAATATGGGGGGAGTCAGAAGTCAGGAGTCAGGAGTTAGAATAAGGGAATGGTATTGTGTTTCGGTAACTTGGAATTTTAAAGTTTTGAGTTTTTAGGAAGATAGGGGAGCCGGGGTGTATTTTTTCCGAAGTATCTAAATTATGGCTCCTGAATTGCAATTGGTTGTTACATTATGGCAAGGAGGTGAACATGGTGGCGGTAAAAATCAGGTTAAAGAGAATGGGGGCCAAGAAGAACCCCTTTTACAGGATTGTGGTTGCAGATTCCCGTTCTCCCAGGGACGGCAGGTTTATCGAAGAACTGGGCTACTATGACCCGCTGAAGGAACCCGCGGTAATCAAGATTGACGAGGCCAAGGCCTCTGAATGGTTGCGCAGGGGAGCGCAGCTTACTGAAACCACCAAGGCCCTTTTCAACAAGGCTGGCATTACCGGTGGAACTGCCGGCGGGAACCAGTAATTTGAGGAGGTTAACCCGATGAAGGAACTGGTGGAAGTGTTGGCCAAAGCCCTCGTCGATCACCCTGATATGGTTACGGTGGATATGATTGAGAAGGAAAAATCCTGCGTAATTGAATTAAGGGTTGCCCCTGATGATATGGGCAAGGTAATCGGCAAGCAGGGTCGCATCGCCAGGGCAATTCGCACAGTGGTAAAGGCGGCCGCCACCAAGGAGCGAAAAAGGGTCACAGTGGAAATTGTTTAACAAAACGGGGCCCTGGAGTAATATGTTTATACGAAAAAGTCAGAAGGGGGCAGCAGGCCCTCTTTCATTTTAGACTAGGGAGGAATTGTGTTGACGGGCAATACCGGCGAAAAACAATATATTACCGTGGGAATAATAGTCAACACCCGGGGGCATCGCGGCGAGGTCAAGGTACTGCCTATGACCGATTTTCCGGAACGTTTCGCGGGTATGAACAGCATAATACTGGAAATGCAAGGGCGTTTTGAAGAGCTGAAGATAGAAAAAACCTACCTGCACGGTAAGTTTGTTATTATCAAATTCGCCGGCGTGGACGACATGAATGCCGCCCGGAACTTGAAAAAAGGGGTTCTGAAAGTTAAAAGGGAGGATCTGGTGCCGCTTCCCGAAGGTTCGTATTACATATTTGATGTAATCGGTCTTGAAGTATACACTTTGGAGGGCCGGCACCTGGGAAAAGTGACCGATGTGTTGCAAACAGGGGCCAACGATGTGTACCAGGTGGAAGGTGGTAATTCCAAACCAATCTTGATACCGGCATTAAAAAGCGTGGTGAAAGACATCAACATCGCTGAGGGAAAAATGCTGGTTGAATTGCCGGAAGGCTTGGAGGAATAAAGGTGATTATTGATATTCTTACACTTTTCCCCGAAATGTTTAGCGGGCCCTTTGACACGAGTATCATCAAGCGAGCCAGGGACAGGGGTCTTTTGGAAATCAGTATTACGAATATCAGGGAATTTGCCGGGAACAAACACAACACGGTGGACGATACTCCTTACGGGGGCGGTGCCGGCATGGTTATGCAAGCACCCCCCATCCTGAGGGCACTGGATTTCTTGCGCCAAAAACGGGGTTCACTGTCCAGGGTGGTGCTAATGTGCCCAACAGGTATGACTTTTAACCAGACTTGGGCCCGGGACCTGGCGAATGAAGAACACTTGGCTATCATTTGCGGCCATTATGAGGGTATAGACGAACGGGTACGGGAAGTGGCCGTGACAGACGAGCTTTCCATCGGGGACTACGTTCTCACGGGCGGCGAACTCCCGGCCATGGTGGTGGTGGACGCGGTGGCCAGGATGATCCCGGGGGTGCTGGGTGAAAAAGCGTCGGCTGAATACGACTCTTTTTACCACGGGCTGCTGGAATACCCGCAGTACACCAGGCCGTACACATGTGAGGGGCTGGTTGTACCCGAAATCCTTCTCAGCGGGCACCACGAAAACATCAGGCGCTGGCGCCGCCGCCAAGCGCTACTTAAAACGCTGGAACGGCGTCCCGATTTGCTGCGCCCGGAAATCCTCACCGCCGAAGACCGGGAGGTGCTAAGGGAAATCGCGGAATCGATCCGGAGAGCACTGGTTTAAGTTACCTTTAAATTTGCAATTAAATCTTGCAGGATTGCAAGAAGCATTGCGCCTGTGGTGATACTACTAATTGCAATTTTGAAATTTTACATGAACTTCGGATTATGCATGTTCAATTTTTTCAGTTTGCGGCAAATAGTTGATTCGCTAACGCCCAGCGCGCCGGCTATTTGCTTTAAAGTGTGGAATTTGGTCATGGCAAGGCTAATCAACTGGCGCTCCATTTCTTCGGTGGCTTCTTTCAAGCTGGTCAGCCGGTGTACGGAAACAGCCTTTTCTGCGTAATGTTCGCGGTTTATCGTTAAATAATCTTTGATCAGTATTTCCGGCGTGATGGTTTTTACAGGATCGGAGATGACGTAAATCCTTTCCAGCAGGTTTTCCAGTTCCCTGACGTTGCCCGGCCAGTCGTAGGACAAAAATAGCTGGACCACTTTGGGGGAACAATTCCGGGTGGTATTGTATTTTTTTTCAAATATTCTTTTGAAGTGCAGGATTAATGGCATGATATCTTCTTTGCGCTCCCGCAACGGGGGTATTTTCAAAGGGATGACATTCAACCGGTAAAAAAGGTCCTCGCGAAACTTTCCCTCCCGCACCATGTTGTGCAGGTTTTTGTTGGTTGCCGCGATAATTCTGGTGTTGACTTTTTTTGTCCGCGTGCCTCCCACCCTTACGATCTCCTTGTCCTGGAGAACCCTTAACAGTTTAACTTGCAGGTGCAAAGGCAGATCGCCTATCTCATCAAGGAATATGGTCCCGTTGTGGGCTTCCTCGAATTTACCCGGTTTACCTTCCCGCTTGGCGCCGGTGAACGCCCCCCGTTCATACCCGAAAAGCTCGGCTTCCAGCAAGCTGTCGGGAATTGCACCGCAGTTGATTTTTACCATGTGGCCGGGCCGGTGGCTAAAGGCGTGAATGATACCCGCAATTACATCTTTTCCCGTGCCGGACTCCCCAAGCAACAATACGGTGCAGTCAACTTTGGCCACTTGGATGGCGGTTTGGATTAACTCTTGCATCGAGGATGAATTGGCGACGACCCCCAGCAACTTGTGAATGTTACCCGTTTGGTGCGATTGTATTGCGGGTGTATTCATGATTATCCCTCCTTCCCGGAATCCCAAAGGTGCTTGCGGCGGGTTGCACACTTGTGGAAACAGAAAAGATGGCCGGCTTTAAAATATCATATCAGATTACGCAATCTTGCAAAAGTAGAATTTATTGAATAGCTGAACAATTAATAAAATTTGCCCACTTGCATTTTTGCAATTTTTCACCCGGGGCGCGGCGAGCTGAAAAGTGCGATGCGCGTTCGGCCCGAAGCGGCCGGCAAAATGGCACGGTACTTGCTTGCTGGTGAATTAAAAAACAATCCTAAGGGGGATAGACATGCGACTGGACAATCGAGTGGCCATTGTTACGGGAGCGGGAAGGGGTATTGGCCGTGCCATTGCGAAAGATTTTGCCTTGGAAGGAGCCAAAGTAGTGGTGGCCGACCTGGACCAGGATGCGGCGGCTACCACAGCCAGCGAAATTACAGCCGGTGGCGGGGACGCCCTGGCGGTTACGGTAGATGTGACCGGCAGCGCTTCGGTTGCCGCCATGGTGGAAGAAGCCAAGGACAAGTTTGGTAGGATTGATATTTTAGTCAATAATGCCGGCTGGGACAAAATAGAACTATTCATGGACAGCGACGAGGACACCTGGGACAAGATTATAGCCATCAACTTGAAGGGTGTCATGATTTGCTGCCGGGCGGTGTTGCCCGGAATGATAGACCAAAAATACGGCCGTATCATCAATATCGCATCCGATGCCGGGCGGGTGGGTTCCACCGGGGAGGTGGTGTATTCCGCGGCCAAAGGCGGCGTAATTGCCTTTACCAAGGCCCTGGCCCGGGAGATGGCCAGGCATGGGATTAATGTGAATTGCATTGCCCCGGGTCCCACTGATACTCCCTTGTTTGCGGAAATTGCCGCCGGCAATCCCAAAATTGCCGATGCCCTGGTTAAAGCCATACCGTTGCGGCGGCTGGGCCGGCCCGAAGATGTTGCCCGGGCGGTGGTATTTTTAGCTTCAGACGATGCCGGGTACATCACCGGCCAAACGCTAAGCGTTAACGGTGGCCTGAACATGCTATAACTTGCTATCCAGGGGGGAGAAAAATGGATTTTAGTTTTAATGATGAGCAAAAATCAATGGCCAAAGTGGCGAGAGATTTCGCCTGCAAGGAGCTACTGCCCAAGTACGGCTACTGGGATCAAAAGGAGGAGTTTCCCCGTGAGCAGTGGGATAAAATGGCCCGCTTGGGTCTTTTGGGACTGCGGGTTTCCGAAAAATACGGTGGGCAGGAAGCTGACAGCGTTACGGCCGGGCTATTGGCCGAGGAAGTGGCCCGGGGAGACTTCAACTGCGCGTATGGCGTGCTTCTCACCTGCCTGGTGGGGGACATCATGGAAAATTTCGCTTCAGAACCGGTGAAAAGCCAGTGGTTAACCGGTATGGCCCGGGGAGAGAAGGTGGTTTGCCTTGCCTTGACGGAACCCCATGCCGGCAGCGACGCGGCCGCCTTGAAAACCCGCGCGGTTCGGCAGGGCGACAATTACGTCTTAAACGGGGAAAAATCCGCCATCAGCCTGCTTATGGCGGCGGACGCGGCGGTGGTTTTCGCCAGAACCGGCACGGGGCCCCGGGCCAAAGGCATTAGTGCTTTTTTGGTTCCCCTCGACCGGCCCGGAATTACCCGGCAGTCCTACCCGGACATGGGCAGCAAGGCTATTGTGCGCGGGTCGCTTTTCCTGGACGATGTTGTCATCCCGGCGGAATACTTGATCGGGCGGGAAGGGGGTGGCTTTACCCAGGTGATGCAGGCTTTTGATTATAGCCGGGTAATCATTGCGCTCATGTGCCTGGGTGCCGCGCAAGTCACCATTGAGGAAACAATTGAGTATGTCAAACAGAGAAATGTTTTTGGGCGGCCCCTGGCCAAATTTGAGGGCATCTCCTTTCCCCTGGTGGAGTGGTTGACCCGGGTGGAGGCTACCCGCTGGTTGTGTTACCGTACCCTCTGGTTGCGCGACCAGGGGTTGCCCCATACCAAAGAGGCGGCCATGTGCAAGTGGCTGGGCCCGGAAATAGCGGTGGCGGCAATTCACGATTGCCTGTTGATTCACGGGCATTACGGCTATACCAGGGAGTTTCCGGTGGAACAGCGTCTCAGGGATGTCATTGGATTACAAATCGGTGACGGCACGGCGCAAGTGCAAAAAATCATCATCGCCAGGGAAGTTTTTGGCAGGGAATTTTTACCTTACTGAGCGCGGAAAAAATTAATATACGGGGAGGAATTAAGGTGGAATTTCAAGACATTCTCTATGCCAAGTATAACGGCAGGGCCAGGATTACCATTAACAGGCCCCACAAATTAAACGCCTTTACTAACCACACTTTGCAAGAGATGATCCAGGCGTTGCTGGACGCGTGGAACGATAATGACATAGGGGTTGTGGTTATAACCGGTGCCGGGGACAGGGCTTTTTGCGTAGGTGGTGACCAGTCGATCCGGCAAAAAGGTGGTTATGTCAGTGACGATGGTGAACAGGTTGCGGCCGGCTTTGGCGGGTTGCATAACCTACCTCTGGCCAACAAACACGCTTTACTCCTGCAAGTAATCAGGATGATTCCCAAGCCCGTCATTGCCATGGTCAACGGCTATGCCATTGGCGGCGGGCATGTGATCCACGTTGTCTGTGACCTGACCGTTGCCTCCAGCAAGGCTAAATTCGGCCAGGTAGGCCCGCGGGTGGGCAGTTTTGACGCGGGCTACGGCACCGCCTATTTGGCCAGGGTGGTGGGTGAGAAAAAAGCCAGGGAAATCTGGTATTTGTGCCAGCAATACACCGCGGAAGAAGCACTGCAAATGGGCCTTGTAAACAGGGTGGTGGAACCGGAAAAACTGGAGGAGGAGGTCGACAAGCTGTGCGACACCCTGTTGTCATACAGCCCCACCGCTCTGGCTGCCCTTAAAGCATCGTTTAATGCCGATACCGAATCCATTTGGGGTATTCACTCCATGGCGGGAATTGCTTTAAACCTGTACTATGGCACGGATGAGGCCATGGAGGGCAGAAACGCCTTTATGGAAAAAAGAAAGCCCGACTTTAGCAAGTTCCGGAAGTAGGCGGATCGGTTTCGGGAAAGAGGTCAGGGGACATGCCTCCCCCTTGGGGTCAAAACTCCAGGGACGGGGGTATGTCCCCTTTTGTAGTCCCGCATATTCATGCTGCTTAGGGTGTATCAAAGCAGTTAAGCAGGCTACTTCAGTTTCCTCCATGCCCGGGCCCGCACGGCCCGGTGCTGGCATGTTGAGTAGGGACAAAATTGTGGTCAAAAAACTTTTATTGCAAGCAGTAATAAACATGTGCTGTGTGCCTGGAAAGAAGGAGCAAAATGACAAAAATAAAGATTATTTGACAAATATTTCAGAAAAGGATAATATCTCTACAAAATAGTTTATAAAAAATATTACTGTTCGGGTTTCGGGAAAGGGGGAGAGCGGGCATAAACAACGGGTTTGTGCCCATTGTTATGCGTACAAGTATTAAAACAAAGCTGGCTGTAGTGATCACTTTTTTAATTCTTGTGGCCGTGTGTTCCATTGGTTACCTGTCGTACAACAAATCCCGCGCCATGCTTGTGGATTACACCAGGGAGAGGCTGCTGACCGATGCCAGAATTTATGCCGATATGATTGATAAGTTTATTTACGAGCGCAGCAGGGACATCATGGTGATGGCCAAGCACCCCAAGCTGACGAGCGGGGGTGTGCCCAATGCTGAAAAATCGGCGGTGTTAAAGGAGTTCAAACAGGAATACGGTTGGTACGAATCTATTTCCTTGGCGGATGCCAGCGGCTTGCAAATCGCCGACAGTGAAGGTATTACCGGGGTATCCAAGGGCGACATGGAGTGGTTCAAGACCGCCATGCAGGGAAAACTGTACATATCTGACGTGCGAATATCCGTGGACCTGCAAAAGCCGGTGCTGAACTACGCCTATCCCGTGCGGGACGCCGGCGGCAACATCACCGGGGCGCTCACCGGCCGCCTGCTTCTGGAGGATACCATCTGGGCCATGGCGGACGAGTTTGCCGCCATGCAGCAGCAGGAGGGCAAACAGGGATATGCCTACCTGGTGAATAACAAGGGGCTGGTGATGGCCCACCCTAACCGGGAAATGGTGCTTGCTGTTAATGTTTTGGAGCAAGACGCTGACTTAAAAGCCGCCGGGGAGAAAATGATCCGCGGCGAGAGCGGTTTCGCGCGGTATGTTTTTGAAGGGGTGGACAAGTATGTGGCTTACGCCCCCCTGGACGGCTGGGGGGATTACGAGGGCAAGGGCTGGTCTATTGTTTTGACTTCCCCGGTGGAAGATTTTTTAACCCCGGTTTACCAGTTGCGCGGGTATAACCTGGTTTTGGGCACCGTGGTGTTACTCGCCGGCCTGGTACTTTCCGTTTACTTCGCCCAGCGCATGGTCAGACCATTGCAAGCGTTGCTGGATAATGCCAGGGGGGTAGCAAAAGGAGATCTGAGTAGGCAAGTGGATGTGCGCAGTAGCGATGAAATAGGCGAGCTGGGGGCTACTTTCAACCAGATGATAACCGGCTTGCGGGGCATTGTGACCAGGCTGCAGGACAGCTCAGTAAAACTATCTTCCCACAGCCAGGAAATGGCGGCGTCCGGGCAGGAGGTTAGCTCTGCGGTGGAGGAACTGGCCAGCACCACCAGCCAGGTGGCGGCCACCACCGCCCGGGGTGCCGAAAACGGCCGGGCGGCCGAGAAGGAGTCATTGCAGGTGCGGGAAATGGCCGTCGAGGGTAGCCGGGCCGTCCGGCAGGCGTTGGAAAAAATCAATGCCATTGCGGAAAGTACCGGCGCCATATCCCGGGCGGTGGGTGAGCTGGGCCGCCACTCCGGCCAGATCAGGCAGATCATTAACACCATCACCGGCATTGCGGAACAAACCAACCTGCTGGCGCTGAACGCGGCCATTGAGGCGGCCAGGGCCGGTGAGCACGGGCGGGGATTTGCTGTGGTGGCCGAAGAGGTGCGCAAGCTGGCCGAGCAATCCGGAAAGGCCGCCGGTGAAATAACCGGGCTGGTGGGGCAAATCCAGGCAAGTGTGGGCGAAGTGGTGGAGATGGTGGAGCAGGGCCTGGCCGGGGTGAACGAGGGGGTCCGGCTGGCCGGCAGCGCCGGGGCGAAGCTTGGTGAGATTATCGATGCCATAGGCCACAACACGGAGATGATCAGGGACCTGGCGGCGGGTGCCGAACAGGTTAACGAGGGGACGCAGCATATAGCATCGGCCCAGCAACAGATTACCTCCACCGTCCAGCAGGTGTCAGCCGCCGCCCAGGAGCTGGCCCGCATTGCGCTGGAACTGCAGCAGGCCGCAGCCAGGTTTAAAGTGGAGGCATAAATCAGTTATTAGAACAGTTATTTTAAGGAACAATACCGGGGACCGGGTCATGCTATAAAGCTGCCCGGCTCCCCGGTGCAATAACGAAACGGTTTCGGGTAGTTGATGGGAGGTAACAAGCTTAACGATGGGTAATCCTTTGGACTTGCATGCGGATAAAAAAATGCTGCTGGCCTTTGCGCTGATCCTGTTGGGGACGCTGGTTATGGCGAGCTGCATTGTGCTCTGGATGGTGCAAATCAGCAACAATATCAACATTATCTCGCGGCAGCAAGACAGAGTTACCGACATTACCCAAATATACGAGAATATTTTGCTGCAGTTTCAGTCCCTGAACAACTACATTGCCACCGGGGACCCCGGTAGCCTGGACCGGTTCAGGCAGCTGGCCGGGACAAACACCCGGCTGGAAGAACAATTAATTGAAGCGGTCATGGATTCCAGAAAACCGCTGGCCAGGAATATCAAGTCGCTGCATGACATGTACAACCGGCTGTGCGAGGAAAGGGTTGTCCCCCTGGTACGCCAGCGAGCGGGATTGCCGCCGGAACTGCGGCAAGAACTGGCCAGGCTGGAAGAAAGCGTGGCGCGATCTGCCAAGGAGATTCAAGACCTGCGCGTGGCCGATACCAGGGCGATAACTGCCGCGGCCATTGACAAAAGCCGTTTTGCCGCCAGGATGGGCATATTGTTTACCGGGGTGGGCAGTATCGTAGGCATTGCTGCCGCTTTCCTCACCTGGCGCAGGTTTTTCAGGGAGCATACCAATCACCGGGCCATCTTGAGCACCACCAGGAACGCCGTGATCACCATTGAAAGAAACGGCAAAATCACTTACTTTAACAGGGTGGCGGAGGAGTTGCTTGAAATCGACCGGTCCCTGGTGCTGGGAAAGAATTACAAGGATGTATTTTCGGTTGAACACACCGGGACAGCCGCCAGGTTCATTTCCTTGGTGCAGGACGTGATGAACAGCGGGAAAGGTAAATGCAACCAGGAAATGTTTTACACCGCCCCGGACGGGTGGGAAATGGTGCTGAACGTTGATTGCTTGCCCCTGGCGAACAAAGGGCCCACCGGGGTGGTGCTGATTGCCAGGGATGTCACCCACCGCAAGGTCATTGAGGAAAAACTTTACGAATTGACATTGCGGGACGGCCTGACCGGGCTGTACGATCACGACTACCTGAAAAAAAGGTTGAATAACGAGCTGAAGAAATGCGGGGAACAAAACAAACCGCTGGCCTTTATTTTGCTAGATATAGATAATTTTAAGTATTACAACGATAATTTCGGTCATCCTGCCGGCGATGAACTGTTGAAAGAATTTGCCCGGGTACTTCTTGACAATACGCGCTCCAGCGATATAACGGCGCGGTACGGGGGAGACGAGTTCGGCATTATTTTACCGGATACCGGTTATAAAACGGCCGTGCAGGTGGCGGAAAGGCTGCGCCGGCAAATAGCGGAACAAGATTTCCCCAAGAGGGAATTGCTGCCCGGTGGCCGTTTAACGGTGAGCATTGGTGTTGCTCTATTCCCCAATCATGCTTCCACCGCGGATGAACTGGTAAAGCTGGCCGATGAGGCCATGTATCATGCCAAGCGCAATTTCAAGAACCGGGTTCAGCCTTATTTTTCTGCCATTAAAGAGTTTCAAAGGCAATTGCGCAATTCCAATGAAGACTTGCTGCAGGTGCTGAACACGCTTTTAACGGTTATAAATAACAAGGACCGGTATACTTACGCCCACTCGGAAAAAGTTTCGGAATACGCCGAAATGATTGCCCGGTGGTTACGCTTGCCGGATGATGAGATAAAGAATATTAAAATTGCCGCTTTTTTGCACGATTTGGGAAAGCTGGAGATTCCAAGCGAGATTTTGTTAAAAAACGGCAAGCTGGACCAGCGGGAATGGGATATAATCAAGCAACACCCCAGGTGGGGAAGCAACATGCTCGTTTCTTTTCCCCAGTTCCAAAAAATTATACCGTGGATTTTACACCACCATGAAAGGTATGACGGCGGCGGGTACCCGGACGGGTTGGCCGGTGAGGACATTCCGCTGGGAGCGCGAATCATTGCTGTTGCCGATAGTTTTGACGCCATGGTTTCGCAAAGGGTTTACAAAAAAAGCCTTACCATTAATCAAGCGTTAAACGAGCTAAAAGCAAACAGGTACACGCAGTTTGACGGCCGGCTGGTAGACATTTTCATTAACATAATGAAAAACAGGCGTACCGAGTCAAACAGCGATCTGGCAGTATGAGGGTTCTGGTGCCGGGTGTTGCGATTTGGAGTTGTTGCGATTTTAGCTTAAGTGCTATTGGCTGATCAGGTTAAGAGTCTTGGCTGGCAGGCACGGGGGGCTGAATATTGCTGTACGGCCCCGCCCGGGGTTATTGCAGAGGTTTTGGAAAAACTGCGGCTTTTAATATGACCACCGTTTTATTAATCTAGGATGTAACGGGGAGCGGTACTGTTTATGTAAAACAAGCCGGTATTAGTTGCACCGCAAATGCGATTATGGTATAATTTCACTTGTTGATTACGGGCGTTCCGCTGTTCCGGGCGCAGGGAATACGAACGCCTGGGGGGAAGGAGGTACATAATACCTTATGGATTTGATCAGAGCCGTTGAAGAGGGCCAGTTCAAGGAAACTATTCCTGAATTCCGGCCCGGGGACACCGTAAAGGTGCACGTTAAAGTGGTTGAGGGAAACCGGGAACGGATACAGGTTTTCGAGGGCGTGGTGATTCGCCGGCGCGGCGGCGGCCTGGGTGAAACATTTACCGTGCGCCGTGTCTCGTACGGGGTCGGCGTGGAGAGAACTTTCCCGTTGCATTCCCCGCGCATTGACAAAATCGAAGTTGTAAAAAGAGGGCGAGTGCGTAGAGCCAGGTTGTATTACCTGCGCAAGCTACGTGGCAAAGCCGCTCGTATCGAAACCAGGAAGTAAGCATTCGGGGACTGCTGCTAAGCCAGTCCCTTTTTAGTACGCGCGTGATTGTGTATATTTAATTGGTGAGGAGAATAATATGGAACAGGCCAGGCAAGATCAACTGGAAGGCAAATCCACCGGTAAAAGCAAGTCTGCATTGCTGGAGCTTCTCGAATCGGTTGCCATAGCCGTTTTGCTGGCGGTATTGATAAGAATGTTCCTGTTTCAGCCATTCATAATTCCATCCGGCTCCATGGAACCGACCCTGCAAGTGGGTGACCGGATTATGGTGAATAAATTGTCGTATCGCCTGGGAAAACCGGAACGGGGCGATGTGGTGGTGTTCAAGTTTCCCTTGGACCCGAATCGCGATTTTGTCAAGCGCTTGATTGCCAAGGGCGGGGAAACAGTAGCCATACGCGATAGTAAGCTGATCATAAACGGGGAACAGGTACCGGAGGAATACCTGCCACCCGGCCTGATGTTTGAGGATTTCGGACCGGTTGAAGTGCCGCCGGGGACTTATTTCATGCTGGGTGATAACCGCAACAGCAGCGAGGATAGCAGGTCCTGGGGAATGATGCCGGAAGAGAATATTATTGGTAAGGCTGTTCTCATATACTGGCCCCTGGACAGAATCAAGCTTTTGTAAATGGAGAGTATGATAGTAATGGATATCCAGTGGTATCCCGGTCACATGGCCAGGGCCCGGAAGCAGGTACAGCAAAACCTCAAACTTGTGGATGTGGCGATTGAGTTGCTTGACGCCAGGATACCATCCAGCAGCAGGAACCCCGATATTGAACGGATTATACAAAACAAACCCAGGGTTATAGCCCTCAACAAGTGTGATCTGGCCGATCCGGAAAAAACAAAGGAGTGGGTCGGCTTTTTCAAAGCCCGGGGGGTGCCTGCGGTGGCTGTGGATTCCCGGCGCGGTTACGGTGTACCGGCGCTGGTTTCCATTGTGGAACGGCAGGCTGCTCCCGAAATCGAAAAATACGTTGCCAGGGGTCGAAAGCCCAGGATGGCCAGGTGCATGGTGGTCGGGGTACCCAACGTGGGCAAATCCATGCTGATCAACAAGCTTGCCGGTAAAAGCGCCACCCGCACGGGAAACCGGCCCGGGGTTACCCGGGGGCAGCAATGGATCAAGCTCAGTGGAAAGCTGGAACTGCTTGATACGCCGGGAATTCTCTGGCCCAAGTTTGAAGACCAGGATATCGCCTTCAAGCTTGCCGTGACCGGGGCAATCAAGGAAGAAATTTACCTGCCGGAAGAAATCGGCCTGGAATTGATTAAATGGTTGTCGGAATTTGCGCCTGGCCGGCTGAAAAAAGTTTATAAAATCGACACTGCAACCGGAGAACCGTGGAACATTTTGAAAACCATAGGGGCGTCAAGGGGGTTTTATTTACCCGGCGGGCGAGTAGACATGCACAAAACCGCGGTTTTGGTGATTAAGGATTTCAGGGAGGGTAGACTGGGGAAATATACCCTTGATTTACCTGGGAAGTAATTAAAAACCCTTTTAACCGCCAGTTTGCGTAAAAAATATTTTATTGCGGGCAGGGATTCCGGCGCCGATAGCGAAGAAGATATTAGTTTAAAATTTTAGTGACAATTGGCTGTGGAAACAAAACGTCTTACCATATCGCAAATTAAAGAGCTTGTTAACCGGGAAGGCGGGCCTGACCAGGAATTGTTGAAGGCTATGTCCATTGATCACCGGGCGGGTGTGCGGGCCATGTACCGGCGCTATATGGACGCCAGGCAAAAGGAAGAAGCCAGTGCCGGGCGCTTGAGGGAAATGTTCCTGTTCGAACGCAATCTCGTAAATCCCGGGCATCGCCTTGTAGCCGGAGTTGACGAGGCCGGGCGCGGGCCGCTGGCCGGGCCGGTGGTGGCTGCGGCTGTAATTTTGCCCGCCGGTTTTTTGCCCGCAGGACTGGACGATTCCAAGAAGCTTAAACCCGCTCGCAGGGAAAAACTCTGTGCAGATATCAAGAAAAAGGCGCTGGCCTGGGCAATCGGCATGGCTACCGTGGCGGAAATTGAAACCTGCAACATACACCACGCCTCCCTGGTGGCTATGAGGAGGGCGTTGAACAGCTTGCACTTGAAGCCGGATGTGGTTTTAATAGACGGGCGGTTCACGCTGGAAGGTGTTGAAACAGAGCAGCGTGCGGTGGTGGGCGGCGACGGGTTGTGCCCGTCAATAGCCGCAGCGTCAATACTGGCCAAGGTTACCAGGGACCGGCTAATGGATGTATTACACCTGTTGTACCCTGAATACGGTTTTGACCGGCACCGTGGTTACGGAACACCTGCACACTTGACGGCCATTGCGATACACGGGCCAAGTCCTGTTCACAGGCGGGGGTTCAAGCCGGTTAAAAGAATTAATGATTGAATAAACACTTGTTCTTACGCCAGAGAGTTACGAAATTCACAAATGGTTTTTCGTTTAACTCCCGGTTGATTATTATGAAAAAAACAAATATTGGGGAAAGGGGGGAGAAACCAGAGTGTCTGACTGGGCGGGTGTTTTTATATTCTTTGTGGTTGCCGTTATTTTTGGAGCAGGTGGTGTTATAACAGCATTTCTGATTCAACCAAGACGGACCACTCCGGTCAAGCTAACCGAGTACGAATGCGGTTTGCCGACCCGCGGTCCAACCTGGGTGCAATTCAGAACCAGTTATTTTCTGTATGCTTTGCTGTTCGTAATATTCGACGTTGAAACCATTTATCTTTACCCCTGGGCTGTTGTATTCAATAATATGCAGTTTTTCATGTTTATTGAGATGATTATCTTTATTTTCATCCTTATTGTGGGCCTGTGGTACGCCTGGAAGGAAGGTGCGTTGGAATGGAAGTGAACAATGAAAAACCCCGTATTCAGACCGTAAAGACTGGAGGTTGGGCTCCCGAGTATTTTGGGCCGAATCAAGACTACAACAAAGTGTACCCTGTTAAAAGGTTTATTTCTCTTAACCCGCTGGAGAAAATTTTAAACCTTGCCCGGGCGCATTCCATATGGCCGCTTGGATTCGGACTGGCATGCTGTGCCATTGAGGCGCTTATGGGTGCCAACGGACCGCGTTTCGACCTGTCACGCTTCGGGTACGAGGTTATGCGGTCATCTCCCCGCCAGGCGGACGTAATGGTCGTGGCAGGCACCATCACCAATAAGGCTGCGCCATTTGTTGTGCGACTTTGGGAACAGATGCCCGAACCAAAATGGTGCATTGCTGTGGGCAGCTGCGCCATATCCGGTGGCCCGTTTGTTGATTCCTATAGCGTGGTTCCCGGCGCCAATAAAATTGTTCCGGTGGATGTGTACGTGCCCGGCTGTCCACCAAGACCGGACGCAGTACTTGAAGGGTTTATGATGCTAAGGGATAAAATCCTGGAAAAGCGTAAGGTGGTGACTGGGTAAATGAAGGAGAACATTGCGGCACCGGTAGAGGAGATCAGGCAAAAATTTCCCTATATTGAAGTTGACGAAAACCAAACCATAACCGTTCCGGCCGACAAACTTCTGGAATTTATGCAAGGGTTGAAAGACGAGTTCGAGCTGGACTACCTTACCAACCTGACGGCGGTTGACTACCCGGAGGAATCAAAATTTGAAGTGGTTTACAATATCAATTCAATTTACAAGGGTTACACGGTAATGGTCAAAACAGCCGTCGACAGGGAAAATCCCGAGCTGCCGTCGGTATTTCCGGTCTGGGGCGGAGCCAACTGGCAGGAACGGGAAGTTTACGATCTGATGGGGATCGTTTTTACTGGACATCCCAACCTGAAGCGCATCCTGCTGGAAGAGAATTTCGAAGGGCACCCGTTGCGCAAGGACTTTCAGTGGGAAGGCGGCAGGGAGTAACCCATTTTAGGGATTAAGAGGTGTAGCTAATGCTAAAGACGCAAGAATACGTATTAAATTTCGGTCCGCAACACCCCAGTACCCACGGCGTCTTTCAAATAATTCTCACCCTGGACGGCGAGACCATAGTCAAAGCCGAACCTGTTTGCGGTTACTTGCACCGGGGGCTTGAAAAGCTAGCCGAATCTCGCACATACACCCAGGTTATTCCTTACACCGACCGCATGGACTACCTGGCGGCAATGTTGCAGAACCTGGGTTACGTGCAAGCAGTGGAAAAGCTGATGGGCATTGAAGTGCCGGAAAGGGCCGAGTACCTGAGGGTAATTGTCGGCGAGCTTTCCCGTTTGACCAGTCACGTACTGGCAACAGGTGTTTACTCGCTTGATATCGGCGGTTTTACCGGGTTCCTGCTTTGCTTCCGCGAGCGTGAAAGAATGATGGACTTGCTTGAAGAATTGACCGGTTCCAGGATGACGTTGAGTTACGCGCGCATCGGGGGCGTGGCGGACGATGTGCCGGAAGGCTGGCTTGACAAGCTGAAAAAGTTAATGGATGACATGCCGGATTATATCGCAGAGTATAACGGTTTGATTACCGGCAACGAAATCTTTCAGGCCAGGACCAAGTATGTCGGCTGCATCAAACCCGAGACAGCCATAAACTACAGCCTAAGCGGTCCGGTACTGAGGGCCAGCGGTGTTAATTACGACCTGCGCAAGGCAAGACCTTACGGCATATATGACCGGTTTGATTTCGAGGTCCCACTGGGCAAAAACGGTGATTGTTTCGACCGTTTTTATTGCCGGGTGCAAGAAATGGAACAATCCGTGCGGATTATCCAGCAAGCCATCGAGCAAATCAAAGAAGTGGACGGTCCCATCATGGCCAAGGTGCCCAAGGTGATAAGACCGCCCAAGGGAGAGGTTTATCACGAAATAGAAACTTCCAAGGGTATTATCGGTTACTACGTTGTCAGTGACGGCACTAACAAGCCGTACCGCGTGCACGTTCGCAGGCCGTCGTTTATCAACCTGGGTTACCTGGATGAAATGTTGCGTGGTTACCTCATCGCCGACGTGGTAGCTATTTTAGGTAGCATAGATATCGTGCTCGGAGAAGTGGACTGTTAGCAAATACGGGATCATAGGGGAGAAGAGGCATGTTGGAAAATTTATTTGTAGGTATAGCCGAATGGCTCAGATCTCTTCTCAATGGCCTTGGAACGCCCCCAGAGATTAACGAGGCTGTTGTGATGCTGGTCAAGCTGTTGGCTATCCTGGTATTTATTTTGGTTAATGCTCTGTGGCTGGTTTACATGGAGCGTAAGGTTGCCGCCTATATGCAAGCCCGTATTGGCCCGAACAGGGTCGGTCCCAAGGGATTATTACAAACTACGGCTGACATCGGCAAGTTAATCAGTAAAGAAATTGTTATTCCCCAAAAAGCAGACATAGTTGTCTTTTTGCTGGCACCGGTGCTGGTTTTTGTTCCAACGCTGATGGTATTTGCCGTAATTCCCCTTGGCAAAAACATGGCGGCTATTGATATGAATATCGGGGTATTTTATCTCCTGGCCATTGCTTCCCTGTCCACGTTGTTTTTCTGGATGGGCGGCTGGTCGTCCAACAGCAAATACTCCTTGGTAGGTAGTATGCGCGTTGTAGCCCAGATGGTCAGTTATGAATTACCCCTTGTACTGTCGATTCTGGGTGTGATCATGATAGTGGGCAGTTTGAAAATGTCCGACATCATTGCAGCACAGGAACACACCTGGTTTATTTTCACCCAGCCAATTGCTTTCCTGATTTACTTTATTGCTGCTGTGGCTGAAACCAACCGTTGTCCTTTCGACCTGGTGGAAGGAGAATCGGAGATTATCTGCGGTCCTTACACGGAATACAGCGGCATGGGCTTTGCAATGTTCTTCCTGGCCGAGTATGCCAATATAATGGTCATTTGCGCCATGGCAACCATTTTGTTTCTCGGCGGTTGGCACGCTCCCTTCGGCCTGACGTTCATTCCTTCCTGGATATGGTTTTTCCTCAAGATGTACGTGCTGATCTTCCTGGTCATGCAGTTTCGCTGGACCTATCCCCGGATCAGGATTGACCAGCTTATGGGCTTCGGTTGGAAGGTGCTGGTGCCCCTTTCCCTGGCCAATATCTTTGTCACCGGTATTGGAATGTACATTTACCGGGCGATAGGGTGGTGATTGCATGTTTGGAAAAGGTTTGGTAAAAGGACTACAAATAACCTGGAAGGAATTCTGGACCAAGAAATTTACCGTACAGTATCCCGATGAGGTGCACCCGACGCCGGAGCGTTTTCACGGGCGTTTTGTACTTGAAGTAGACAAATGCATTGCTTGCGGGCTGTGCGTCAACGCGTGTCCCAATAGGGTTATTAGCCTTAAAAGGCAAAAAGTGGGCAAAAAGCAATACCTTACTGAATACGTGATGAACATTCAGTACTGTCTTTTCTGCGGGCTTTGCGTCGAATCGTGCAATAAGGATGCCCTTCACTTTTCAAGGGATTTCAATATGAACCAGTATTTTTACAAGGATATACCGCTGGTACTGGTTAAACGGGAAGCACCGGCCGAACCCGAGGAAGATGAAACAACTGCCGGCGGCGATGATAAACCGAAGCCCAAGCCAAAGGCAAAGAAAGCGAAAAAAGCAGATGAGATGACTGAAAAGCCCGCCGGGCAGGATGCCGGCAAGGAAACCGCCGCTGCCGAAGCTCCCGGTAAGGAGGGTCAGTAAGAGATGGAGACCAGTATATACCACGTAGTAGCTTTTTACGGACTAGCGCTTACCATTCTGGGAGCGGCCACCATGGTGGTATTCATGCGCAACATTGTGCACTCGGTTTTGTTCCTGGCTTTGACTTTTGTGGCCATGGCTGGACTGTTTCTTACGCTGGATGCCGAATTCGTCGCCGCAGTACAAGTACTGGTATACGCCGGGGCGGTGTGTATTATGATTGTTTTCGGTATTATGCTTATCCGGCGCAACGACATGAAAACCACAAACCTTTTCAACAGGAACACATTTGCCGGGGCCGGGCTGGTTGCCGTGACGGTGGCCATGTGCGCCATACTCGCCGGGCGTACCGCCTGGGTGGACATGGTGGCCGCAGACGCCGTGCCTGATAATACGGTCGCTATTATCGGTCGACTGCTACTAAGCAAATACGTAATCCCCTTTGAAGTGGTCGCAATTCTCCTGCTGGTGGCACTGGTTGGCGCCATATTGCTGGCCAGGGATGAGGAGGTGAAGACCGGTGCTGACAATTAGCCTTACTCATTACGTGGTCCTATCAGCACTCCTGTTCAGCATAGGTCTTTTCGGTGTTTTTACCAAGCGTAATGCCATTGCCGTATTAATCTGCATCGAGCTGATGTTAAATGCGGTGAACATAAACCTGTTGGCCTTCAGCAAGTACATCACTCCGACTGATTTTATCGGCCAGATATTTTCCATTTTCGTAATCACCGTAGCGGCTGCCGAAGTTGGAGTGGGGTTGGCCATCATTATCGCCATCTACCGCAACAGGTTGACCGTGGATTTGGATAACTTCGACTGGATGAAGTGGTAGGATCTCATGAGTGAAGGTAGGTGCTTTGGATAATGCTTGTTGAATACGCGTTGCAGCATGCATGGTTGGTACCGCTCCTTCCCGCCCTGGCTTTCGTAATCATTGTATTTTTGACGCGGCCGTTTCAAAAACTCAGCGCTGTTGTAGCGGTGGGCGCAATGGCCACGTCATGCGTTATTGCCAGCTTTGCGGCGTACGGTATCTTTACCAACCATGAATATGCTGAAAACCCGCTTGTATACGCGGTTCGCTGGTTTTCACTGGGCTTGCCTGGAATGCCCGAGCTGGTGATCAATGTGGGGGTCCAGCTTGACCCGGTATCGGCCATGATGATGTTCATGGTTACTTTCATAGCGACCTTTATTTTCCTGTATTCAGTAGGTTACATGGAAGGCGACCCGGGATACTCGGTATTTTTCTCGTACCTGTCCCTGTTCGGCGCGTCCATGCTCCTGCTGGTCATCTCCAGTAACCTGCTGCAGATGTTTGTTGCCTGGGAGCTGGTGGGCCTGTGCTCGTACCTGTTGATCGGGTTTTATAGCCATAAGATATCCGCCCGGGAAGCCGCCAAGAAGGCGTTCGTCACCTGCCGCGTGGCGGACTTTGGCTTGTTACTCGGCCTGCTGGCCCTGCAAATAACCTTCGGGACCCTTGACCTGGTGGAGCTGGGTGAAAGAATCCAGCACTTTGAAGAGTACACCACCATTGGTATGCTTACTTTAATTGCTGTGCTGGTGTTTATAGGACCCATCGGCAAATCCGGCCAGTTTCCGCTCCACGTTTGGTTGCCGGATGCCATGGAAGGCCCTACACCGGTCAGCGCGCTGATCCACGCGGCTACCATGGTCGTGGCAGGTGTATACCTGGTGGGAAGAACCATGTTCCTGTTCCACGAGGTTGAGTCAGCCATGATGCTGGTGGCTGTGACCGGAGCGTTTACGGCATTATTTGCCGCCACCATTGCTATTACACAGCGCGAAATCAAGCGTATTTTGGCTTATTCCACCGTTAGCCAGCTGGGATACATGATGCTGGCCCTTGGTGTAGGTAGCCTTACAGCCAGTATGTTCCACCTGTGGACTCACGCATTCTTCAAGGCCCTGATGTTCCTGGGCGCCGGTAGCGTGTTGCACGCCCTGCACCACAAGGCCGACGTGTGGGAAATGGGCGGGCTGGTAAAGAAAATGCCTATCACCACCTGGACTTTCGTTATAGGCGGTCTGGCCATTGCCGGTATCCCGCCGCTATCCGGTTTCTGGAGTAAGGACGAAATACTGGTAGCCACGCTAAACGAGGGGCATTACGTGCTGTTCGCCACAGCCGCATTCACCGCTTTCCTCACCGCGTTCTACATGTGGCGCATGATTTTCCTGGCTTTCTTCGGCGAGGAAAACCCGGAGAACCACCCGCACGAGTCTCCATGGACAATGACATTGCCGCTTGTGGTGCTGGCCATTGGTGCCATTGGTGCAGGCTGGGTCGGCACACCGTGGAACAACATCTGGGCCGAGTGGATTTACTTCGGTCACCCGCACCACGGACCGGCTAACTACGGAGCCATGCTGTTGTCCATAGTGCTGGCCGGTGCCGGTATTTACCTGGCGTACACTTTATACCTGAAAGACGCCAAGAAAAAGCGGGCCCGCAAGCTGGCCGAGTGGTTTGGCCCTGTTTACCGCATGCTGTATAACAAGTACTACATCGACGAGCTTTACCTGTGGTTCAACCACGCCCTGGTGGACGGAACCGCAAGGCTTATTTACCTGTTTGACGTTTACGTGGTGGACGGCATCGTCAACGGTATCGGTGCTTTCGCCCGGCTGTCCGGCGACGGTTTGCGCGTGTACCAGTCTGGCCGGTTGCAAAACTACGCCCTGATATTTTTCCTGGGCGTGCTGGCAGTGGCCGTGCTGGTCACCTTCACCGGGCCTTCCGCCGCCAGCCTGGTTCTGGGAGGTGTGAAATAGATGGACTTTCCGATCCTGCTAACCATCCTGCTGGCTCCGGTGGCCGCTGCCCTGATACTGGTGTTTGTGCCAAAGGAAGAAAACCTGCTTATAAAAAGCATCGCGGCTGTTGGCACATTCATATCCTTGGCCCTCAGCCTGTACGCTTACTTTGCGTATGACACCAATGTTGGCGGCTTGCAATTCGTTTTCGGGCATGATTTTCCCTGGATCAAGGACCTGGGCGTCACCTTGTTCCTGGCGGCGGACGGCATCAGTCTTCCGATGCTGCTGTTAACCAACTTGATTGGCTTTTCGGCGGTGTTCGCTTCATGGAACGTGAACAACAGACCCAGGGAGTTCTTCATCCTGCTGCTGTTGTTGATTACCGGAGTTATGGGGACCTTTATCGCTCACGACTTGTTCATTTTCCTGCTGTTCTACGAAGTGGTAGTCATCCCCATTTATGTCCTGGTGATCATCTGGGGAAGCTCCAAGCGCGTCACCAAAGAATACGCCGGTATGAAGCTGACCATCTACCTGCTTATCGGTAGTGCTTTCCTGCTGGTGGGTGTTATCGCGCTATTCGTTAAAACAACTGCTGTCACCGGTGTACCTGATATGAGCTTCTACGGTCTGGCAGCGGCGGCGCAACAGTTGTCCAGGTTCGATCAGATATGGCTGTTTGCGTTGATGCTGTTCGGGTTCGGTACCTTGATTTCAATGTGGCCGTTCCACTCCTGGTCGCCCGACGGTTACGCCGGCGCTCCCACTGCAGTCAGTATGATTCACGCCGGCGTGCTGAAAAAGATTGGCGGTTACGGACTGGTTAAGATAGCCCTTTACATGCTGCCGGTGGGCGCCGCCTTCTGGGCGCCGGTAATGGCGGTGCTGGGTGTGGCGGGGGTAGCTTACGCGGCCATGGGGGCACTGGCACAGAAAGACCTGAAATACGTTATCGGTTACTCCAGCGTAAGCCACATGGGTTACGTCATACTGGCCGTGGCGTGTTTGAACGTCATCGGCCTGAACGGAGCGGTGGCCAATATGTTCGCCCACGGTGTAATGGCGGCCCTGTTCTTTGCCATGGTGGGTTTCATTTACGAGAAAACCCACACCCGCTGGATACCCGACATGGGCGGCCTGGCAAGACAAACGCCGCGCCTGGCTGTGGGATTCATGCTGGCGGCCCTGGCCTCACTGGGATTGCCCGGCCTGATCAGCTTTATCCCGGAGTTCACCATTTTCGTGGGCTCCTTCCAGGTTTATGGCGGTTTGGCCGTTGTCGGTATTGCCGGTATCATTATAACGGCGCTTTACGTGTTGCGCGCCGGTGCCAACACCCTTTTCGGGCCACCGCGCCCGGAATATGATCACCTGCGCGACATTCGGGGGCCGGAAATGGTACCCCTGGTGGTACTGGGTACAGTTCTGGTGGTAGGGGGTCTCCTCCCATCCCTGTTGTTTGATATGATTAACAGCGGTGTCGTGCCCCTGCATGCGGCAATAAGCGACGCGCTCCAGTTAGGGGGGAAGTTCTAAATGACGCCATTTGATTTCAGTTTACCCGTTGATCCTTCCGCGCTGACGCTGGAAATAATGGCGGCCGTCCTGGGGCTGGGCGTTCTGATCCTTGGCTTGATTTCACCGCCCAACGCCAGGCGCGGCCTGGGCTGGGTAAGTTTCTTGGGCTTGCTAGGCATTATCGCAGTAGCCATATCCATGTGGGGGCAGAACGGTGAGCTGTTAGAAGGCATGTACCTGCTGGATAACTACGCCCTGTTCTGGAAAATAACGTTCATGCTGGCAGCTGCGCTGGTGATACTGGGCAGCATGCGCTACGTGGACGAAATGGGTACCCACCAGTCCGAATACTACGGCCTGACCATATTTGCGACCCTGGGTATGATGGTAATGGCATCGGCCGGTGACTTCATTACCCTTTACCTGGGCTTGGAGCTCATGACCATTGCCTTTATTATCCTGGTTTGCTTCCGCAAGTCTGATAACAAGTCTGTGGAAGCGGGAATAAAGTACATCCTGCTTGCCAGTATGAGTTCCGCTGTGTTGCTGTATGGTCTCAGCCTCCTTTACGGTTTGACGGGCAGCGTGATCATTCTGGACGTGGGCCGGATTATTGCTATGCAAGAGGTATCGCCCGCCCTGGTGCTGGCACTGGTTATGCTTATCGCCGGGCTTGGGTTTAAGATATCAGCGGTGCCCTTCCACATGTGGTCACCGGACGTGTACGAGGGAGCGCCTACACCGGTAACTTCGTTCCTGGCGATGGGTTCCAAGGCGGCATCGTTCGCCATAATACTGCGCCTCTTCATCACCGGCCTGCCTGGAGTATGGGATAACTGGGCCATGGTGATAGCCATACTGGCGGCAATAACTATCATTCTAGGCAACCTGGTAGCCATACCGCAGACCAACGTAAAAAGACTTTTGGCCTATTCCAGTATCGCACAGGCCGGGTATATCATGGTGGGACTGGTCACCGCCACCGAGGCGGGCATAAAAGGCGTAATGTTTTACGCTTTCCTATATGTATTCGCCACGGTGGGAGCCTTTACGGTGGCGACGTACTTCTATAATGTGACTGGCAGCGACGAGCTGAAAGACTATGCCGGCCTGAGCCAGCGGTCACCGCTGATGGCGGCGGTCATGCTGGTGGCCATGCTGAGCATGGCAGGCATACCGCCTCTGGCCGGGTTCGTGGGCAAGTTCTACCTGTTTAAGACAGTAGTTGACGCGTATTTATGGCTTGTCTTCATAGGCCTGATCATGAGCATGGTGTCGGTGTACTACTACTTGCGGGTGGCGCTGGTCATGTACCGCGACGAGCCCGCTGACCCCACTCCAATCAACTTGCCAAGCCCGGTGGCGCTGACGTTGATTGTGGCCATGGTGGTGACCCTTGTAATCGGGGTATACCCGGGCCCGCTTTCCGAAGTTGTCAACAATGCAGCTCACACCTTCTTCCTACATTAATTAAATAAAACACGGTAAAAGCCCCTCACCCGCCGGTGAGGGGCTTTTAAACATGTTTTCCTCCTATAGTCGTGTGCGTTCTTCAAAACCCACTTCTTTGTGTACTTGATGTAGCATCCATAAATAGCCGAAAGGATCGATAAATATGGCGTTTGATACTCCGTAATCAGGCAATTCTGTCACTGGCTGCACCTCTGTACAGCCAGCGCTGGCCGCATTTGAAAATGTTTCCTCGATGTCAGGGACAAGAATGTTAAACCAGATAGCTTTAGGCTGGTCCGGGGTTGGTGCTTTCAATTCGAATTTCGGGTTTTCATCCAACATGTGAAAGCGTACTCCGTATAGGGTAAAAATGACTTCATTTTCACCTTTAGGAAAATCTGTAACTTCAACACGCTCGATATCAAATATTTTTTCGTATAATTCCAACGCTTTCAAGCTGTCTTTAACAACCATATCAATTTCTACTCCAACCATTATGAAAATACTCCCTTAAAAGATTTTTAATTGTATTTATCTCACTATTTTTTACTGCTCCATTATAATCTATCCTTTGACCGTTACGCAAAGTAAACATTACGCCCAAAGGCATAATGCCACAGAATAAAAATAAAACCACCCGCGTATAAATCAGCGGGTGGCCAGGGTAAAGCTTGCCGCTGTTCAGTCATTAAAAGCTATTTTCCTGTAAAACGAGGAGGGCGCTTTTCCAAAAATGCGCGCATACCTTCGCGATAATCGCTCGTTTGTGCCATGTTTACGATTTCACGACGTTCCCGGCTGAGCTGTGCCTCGAGTTTGGTTAACATGGATTCGTTTAACAATTCCTTGGCCCGCGCAAAAGCTTCGGTTGGCCCGCGTTTCAATTTTTCCGCCCAGTTTTCCACTGTTTCCGCAAACTCGTCGTCGCCTACAACGGTATTAACCAGTCCCATTTCATACGCTTTATCGGCAGTTATTACGGGGTCCATGAAAACCAGTTCGCTGGTACGGCCGAAACCTATTAAAAGCGGCACAAGTAGCGTCCACGCGCCGTCCGGCACAAGCCCAATACTGGTCCAGGCTTGCTTGAATACGGCGCTGCGCGCCGCAATTCGCAAGTCGCAGGCAGCTGCAATACTCATTCCCGCACCGGCAACGGGCCCGTTGATGGCAGCGATTACTGGCTTACGGATGTAGCGAATATCCACAATAATCCTGTTCAGCCTGCGAGTGAGTTGTGTCCAGTAGTCTGAAGGGTCCGGATCTTCGGCTTCACGGGCCGCGTACAGGTCACCACCAGAACAAAACCCTTTTCCCGCACCTGTAATAATAACTACTTTTACTTTGTTGTCTTCACAACAATTTTCCAGTGCCTGAATTAACTGGTTGGCCAGCTCCAGGTTCATGGCGTTGTAATGGGGGCGGTTAAATGTTATTATCCCTTTGCCTTCTTTTTTTTCCAGAACCAGCACGGGAGAAGTCAATGCGGAAAACCTCCTTGTAAAAAATTCTATTAACAAAACATTCTTAAAAAAAAGCGAAATTCCTTCTCTCGAAATGATATACGTGTATATTTTGGGTTTTTACCCGCCCACGCAAATCGGATAACAAATCATGACGCGTAAAGGGTGCCATGATTCTTTCATTTTCCAAAAATTCATGCTATAGTTAATTTGTGCACAATCAAAAGGCGGACAGGGGGGTTGATTATGTCGCAAGAGAAACAATACCAGGGTTCCGCCAATTACATTGCGTCCCCTGAATTAATGAGCGCTGTAAATGTGGCAATGGCTTTAAATCGACCGCTACTGGTCAAAGGTGAACCCGGGACGGGTAAAACCATGCTTGCCCGGAGTATTGCGGATAACTTGCAAATGGAGTTGATCATATGGAATATCAAGTCCACCACCAAAGCCCAGGACGGGCTTTATGTTTATGACACCGTACAGAGACTGTACGACAGCCAGTTCGGGGAGGGCGACGTAAAGGATATCAGGCGGTACATCAAGCTGGGCAAAATAGGCGAGGCCTTTGTCGCCAGCGAACGTGTGGTTTTGCTAATTGATGAAATTGACAAGGCGGATATTGAATTTCCCAACGACCTGCTGTGGGAATTGGACCAAATGAGTTTTTATATTCCAGAAACGGGTGAAACCATTACCGCTCGCCACCGACCTGTTGTGATCATTACAAGCAACGCGGAGAAGGAGTTGCCCGATGCATTTTTACGACGCTGCATATTTCATTATATTGCTTTTCCCGACGAGAGAACAATGAGCAAAATAGTGCGCGTGCATTTCCCGGATCTGGACAAGAGGCTGGTAAAAAATGCTTTGAAGGCTTTTTACAAGATAAGGGAACTTCCCGGACTGCAAAAACGCCCCAGTACCAGTGAGCTGTTGGACTGGGTCCAGGCGCTGTCCATCGGCGGAGTGGACCCGGATTCCATCATCACGGACCTGCCTCTTCCCGGTGTGTTGCTGAAAAAGGACCAGGACATGGCTTTGTTGCAGCGCCGCTTCGGCACTGGAATGGAAATGGCGCCTGCGAGCAGGATCAATTTTCCCGGGTTTCGGCGGGTGTAGAATAAAATGTTTACAGGTTTTTTTCACGCCCTTCGCCGGGAAGGTGTGAATGTCACCTTAACCGAGTGGTTGTCGTTTATGGAGGCGCTCCAGAAAGGGCTGGCCCGGAACAGCTTGACGGGTTTTTATTACCTGGCCCGTTCGGTGCTTGTCAAAAGCGAGACCAAGTATGACGCCTTTGACAGGGCTTTCCTCAATTACTTCGACGGGGTGGAAACACCTCCCCAGGTTACGGAGCAGGTTTTAAAGTGGCTGGAAAACTCGTTGCCGCCGCTGAAGATGGCACCGGGCGAAAAAATTTCGGGCGTTGACTGGAGTCTGGATGAGTTACGCCGGGCCTTGGCGGAACGCTTAGCCAAGCAGGACGGTGAGCACCACGGAGGTTCGCAGTGGATTGGTACCGGTGGCACATCGCCATTTGGTCATTCTGGTTATCATCCTGCGGGAGTGCGTATAGGGGGAGAGTCTGTCAATAGATCAGCTGTTAAGATTGCCGCCGCCCGCGCGTACCGCGATTTCAGGTCCGACGAAACGCTAAGCACCAGGCAGTTCGAACTAGCGCTTCGGAAATTGCGCTTGTTGAGCACGGCTGTTGACGGGCAAAAGGATGTTTTGGACCTGGATGCCACCATAGATGCTACCTGCCGCAACGCGGGAAGGCTGGAACTGGTGTGGACCAGGAGTAGAAAAAACATGGTCAAGCTGATTATTCTCATGGATTCCGGCGGGTCCATGAACCCGTACCAGCGCCTTTGCAGCCGCCTGTTCAACGCGGCACACAAATCTACGCACTTCCGCGACCTTCAATTTTATTATTTTCACAACTGTGTGTACGAGGTTATATTTAATGATCCTTTTTGCCTGAGAAGAAATTCCACCAGCACATATGATTTTTTGCGCCGTTACGATCCCGATTACCGGTTGATTATAGTGGGCGATGCCAGTATGGGTCCGGGAGAGCTGTTCATGCCCTACGGCGCCCTTGACTGGGGGGCCGAAAACGAAGAACCGGGCCTGGATTGGTTGAAAAAACTGGCTTTTCATTTTGAACACAGTGTTTGGCTCAACCCGATTCCGAGACAGTACTGGGATATTGTAGAGGGGGCCCGCACAATACGCGCAATCGGAGAGGTCTTTCCTATGTTCGAGCTCACCCTTGACGGGTTGAACGCGGCTATCAAGTCTTTAATGTCCAATAAATAAAGGAGTGATAAAATGGATGGACAAAACCTGGCTACCGAAATGCGCAACAGGGCGGGAGAGAATTTCCGCAACGGGTTTAATTGCGCGGAAGCGGTTTTTACCGCGTTCAGGGAAATGGCGGCACCGGAATTGAAGCCGGAGTTGGTGCGGATGTTTACCGGATATGGCGGCGGCTTGGGGCATGCGGGCTGCATGTGCGGCGCCCTTACAGCTTCGGTTGCCGTGATTGGCCTGTTAGCAGGGCGCACAGGGCCGGATGGTGACAGGGAGAAGTGCTATAAGCTAGCCAGGGATTTTCACGATCGTTTTGAACAAAAATTCGAAGCTACCTGTTGCCGCGTTCTGAATCCACACCCGTTTGATACCAGGGAACACCTGAGACATTGCCTTAAAATTACGGGTAACACCGCCAAGTTATTAACTGAATTTCTAATTGAAAAAGGTTTAATTGCGGGTGAGTAAACAGGAGGGATAAAGTGACCCGGCTAAGGCGGGGGCTTGGTTTAAAGGGTGAGAATATGGCCGCCGCTTACCTGTGGGGGAAAGGCTATACCATCGTTGAGCGCAATTTCCGGTGCCGCTTGGGAGAAATAGACATTATAGCCAGGCAGGGCGACTACCTGGTGTTCGTGGAAGTAAGAACGAGGCACGACACGGGGCACGGTCTGGCCCAGGAAAGTATAACGCGTTCGAAAATCGAACGCCTAAGGCGCTTGGCCAGTTATTACCTGGCTCTTAAAAACCAGCCGTACATATACGCCCGCTTCGACGTTGTGGCCGTCAACATTGCGGGAAAGGCTGAAATTACTCACATTGAAAATGCCTTTTAAGTCGTTGAGCCCGGTAATTTCCCGTTAAACCCCTTATTTTGCCTTTTCAAGCATCTTTTATTGAAAAAAATCACAAGTAGAAATAATGTTTTAATAATAAAGAATGTAAAGAAAATTCTGGGGAGGGGGCTTGCCATGACTCCGCACGAAGACGGGTATGAGCACGTTTGCATGGAATGCAGTATGTGCAGTTTTTACTGGGGCAATAGCTGCCCGGGATTGAAAAAGTTTAGAAAACAGGATTGCATTGACATGGAGCAGCAATAAAATCCCCAGGTAGCAGGAGAAAACAGCATGGAAAACCCCGCGGCAAACGCGGGGTTGTGTTTTTAGTGCACCCGGCATGGGCGTTAACTTGGTGGTGTCGGTGCAGTTTCTGTGGATATGATGTTGCCCGGCACATAGTTTTCAGGGCCGGGCAGGCCATCAGCGGTGTTTTGGTGGTTAACGGCGGAAATGTGGAACAAACAATCAACAAAGTGGTTTTACAACTAGCGGTGCAATCGGCTTACCATACCCAATGGTCATATTACCGACCCCGCAAGCGTGGCGCAGTTGCTGGCCGGTTTCATCCAGAGAGAATATCAACAAATATAAAGCAAGTTGTGGGCTGTATTCCCCGGGAGATTCTTGCTATTTATTGGCTAATTCCAGCAGTACCACTTCCATATTCCCGGTGATTTCACCCGGGTTAACAACTAGTTTATCCATTTTTTTGTACCCGGAGAAGTGCCCGAGAAAATCATCAACGCCTTTAATGGGAAAATCCAGGTAGCTGGTTTTATAATGCATGGGTAATACGATTTTCGGTTGTAATACCTGCACCACCTGGAATGCTTCCTCAGGTCCGATAGTAAAGTGTCCGCCTACGGGAACCATCAATAAATCCACATCCCCAATCCGGGTTACCTGTTCCGGTGTCGGTATATGCCCCAGGTCGCCAAGTTGGCATATCCTGAGCCCCTCGGCCTGGATTACAAATATAAGGTTGCCTCCTCTTTTGGTGCCGCCGGCGTTATCGTGGGAACAGGGAACACCTGTGATAACGACATCATCAAATTGGTGTTCCCCTTCTTTCCGGACAACCTGCGGCTTTCCCGGTACCACGTGTACCGCGTTATGATCGAAATGCTGGTGGCTGACCGTAACGATATCCGCTTGTATGCCCGGCACCGGGTAACCCACCTTCTCATCAAAGGGGTCGGTAAGAATGGTTTTACCCCGTGCCAGTTGGATGACAAAACAGGCATGTCCCAACCACTGGATTTGCATTAATTAATCACTCCCGACTTGAAAACTCTATTGTTACCCCGGATTTATTCTCGCTTGCCCGGGGATATACAACCCGCAATAGAAATCTTGCTGCTAAACGCTTTCTAACAACTATGGTTTGATCTCCCGGGCAAGTAAAGCGGCGCCCAGGGCGGCGGTGATCTCCGGTTCCGGCGGGATGAGCAGCCGGCAGCCCAGCTGTTTTTCCAGCGCTCTTGCCACGCCGCTGTTCCGGGCTACTCCACCGGTGAACACAACTTCGGGTTCCAGTCCCGTGCGCGAGGTCATGGAGGCCACCCTGGCGGCCACTGCATGGCACACCCCGGCCACAATATCGGGCTTGGAGCGACCAGCGGCGATGTGGGAGACAACTTCCGATTCGGCAAAAACTGTGCAAACAGAAGATATGGGGCATTTTCCGGTGGCCCGCTGCGCAAGGTCGCCTAGTTCTATTACATCAACCTCCAGGGCCCCGGCCATCACTTCAAGAAATCTACCCGTACCCGCGGCGCACTTATCGTTCATGGCAAAATCAGACACCTTGCCGCCGGGAAGCAATTTGATCACTTTGCTGTCCTGACCGCCGATGTCGATAACCGTTCGGGCTGCGCTGAAGAGATGCTGTATTCCCCGTGCCTGGCAGGTGATTTCCGAAATTTCCCGATCGGCGGGGAAAGTTACGCGCCCGTACCCGGTGGCCACGGTGCAAGCCACGGCTTTTTCACTCGACCCTATCTTGCCCAGCAGGGATTCAACCAAACGTTTGGCAACCTCACGGCCGCTATACCCGGTGCGCCCGCTTTCGCCAGCCAGTACTTCACCGTTTTTATTAACGAGAACCACCTTGGTCGTAAGAGAACCTATGTCAACTCCCACGTATACACTTTTCATTTGTTTACCTCCCGTTATAATGCTCCAAGGGTTTCCAGGAAAGCCTGCACCCGGTTCCTTACCGGTTCTTCAGCATACGCCCGCTGGTCCGCCATGTCGGCCTCCACAACCAGCCCGGGAACTCCGGTTTTGTCGACTACTTTACGGCGGATTATTTCCTGCACCAGTGAATAGGGTTTGCAGGAACGGTTGGAGTGCATCACGAAGCCATCCGCCCCGTATTCCCTGATCAATTCAATCATCTGACCGGCTCTGAAATCGGGAGAGCGGTTGAGAAATATTCCGGTATAGGTTGATGCCAGGCTTTCCAGGGGATCGCCATCCGTAAGCTCCATTACCCAGCCACCACTGTAAGTGTCCGTGACAAAACAGGCGCCACGGGATGAAAAATCCTTGAAAAACCCGAAGATACGGTACCAGATAGCTATGTTGTCCCATATCAAGCGGATTTTTTCACCTTCCACCGCGCCCTGGCCGTTTTTTACCCGCTGTTTTACTTCTTCTAGTAAAAGACGGTAGTACCGGACCGCTTCCTCCGTTCCCCTGAGTACCACTATGGGGGCCATGTGTATAAAAAGGTCGGGCGCATTTAACGGGGAGGGGCGGGCCTTGCAAAGTTCACGGATTTCTCGCCACAGTTTTACGGCTTCCTTGCTCAATTCCATGTTTTTGCGGAGTCCGGCTTCGTCCATTTTCCTCCGGGTAATATTCTCCAGTTGTTCAATCATGTATTTCAATTGTTCATATACGTAGTTAACTGTATGCGTACCCAGCTCGCCGGGCAGGTGGGGGGTATCTAGCACCAGCAGGGGTACGTTCAGTATGCTCGCAAGGGCTTCGTACCACTTCAGCACGGTGCCGCATATGTTGTTGCAACACACCAGCAGATCCGGCCGGGGCAAGCCGCCCATGGGCGCCAAATCCGGCCGGAGTATGGAACCTATGTGGGAACGGGCGTAAGAGCACAGGTCCTGTGAATAGCCCGCGGCTTCGGCAACTTCGCATAGCTTGGTGGAAACTTTCCTGGTGCCACAAATGGCCCCGTAGTTTTCGGGGTACACGGGGTGTATTTTAAATGCCCGCAGCAACTCCACCGGGGCGCCGCTGGTCACCCAGGCCAGCGGACGGCGCATCGGGCGACCCCAGTACCTGTGATAGCGGGTCAGGGCGTAATAACGGGTCATGGTTTTTTCCAGCTGTTTTGTACAGGCCAGGGGACGGAATCGACGCTCTTTTGACACTGAAATCTCTCCTTTGCTTAGTCTACCCGGAAAATACTCTTGGTTATGGGTATACCTGTTCCGTCTCGCTCATATGCTCCCGCGCCGACAGCACCAGCGGCTTATACGTTGGGGACATACTTCCGACCCAAAAGATTTGACCCCAAAGGGGAAGTGTGTCCCCTGACCGCTGTCCGAAACCGGACCGCCATAAACTCACCGTCTGCGGTTCTGGAAAGGCTTTCGCGAACGTCCTGTTCGCTCGTCCGGTTTCGTAGCCTCGCTGCG
>CBETWA010000015.1:0-55490 GCA_965539975.1 uncultured bacterium
ATACCTGGTCCGGTCGAGCGATTTGCGGGAGCGCCGGTAACGGCACCCGGCGCAGGGCGGGACTGCGAAACCGGACGAGCGAACAGGACGTTCGCGAAAGCCTTTCCGAACCGCAGATGGTGAGTTTATGGCGGTCCGGTTTCGGAAAGCGGTCAGGGGACACACTTCCCCTTTGGGGTCGAAATTATTGGGTCGGAAGTATGTCCCCAACGTATAAGCCGTTGGTGCCGTCGGCGCGGGAGTTTTTAAACGCAGTGTTGCTCGCCACTAGGAAAATGCTCTTAATCCTCCTAATGGTGCCGTTTATGTAACGCGTCACCTGCTCTGAAAAAAGCGAGCCCGGAACAGGTATACCATACTAAAGATTATTTTCTGGGTAAACCAAACCGAAGGCCCGTGTAAAGCACGGGCCTGGTTGTCCTGGTTGTTTTTTGGATGCACGTCAAACTTTTATTAAATCGTATTTCCGGCTGCCCAACCCCATTTTTTCGCCATAAGCAAGCTGAACTGACCAGTCGATATTCTTGTGCAGCGCACCGAACTTGTCCACAACATCTAGATTCTCCCCCAGCCGGGTACCGGGTAGGGCCTTTTCACTGTTAACAAGGTCAATACAGGCCTGGTCTATGGCCACCGGGTCGCGTGACGCTAGAATACCTATGTCCCGCACCAAAGGAGCGTCGTTAAATGCCCAACAGTCACAGTCGGGGGAAACGTTCATCACGAAGGAAATGTGAACCGCCTTGTTTTTCTTGTTCTTGAGGACCCCCATTGCATATTCCACTATTTTTTCCTGCACCACGTCGGGCTGGGACTTCCAGTTGATGCCTATTGCGCCCTCCGGGCAAGTCACCGTGCACTCGCCACAGCCCCAGCACACCTTATCATCAATAACGGCGTGTTCATCCACGGTAATGGCTCCAGCCGGGCACCACTCGGCGCACATCCCGCAGGCCAGGCATTTTTCCTCTTTTTTCACCCTGGGCAAGACATCCGAATGCATCATTTGTTTCCCGCTGCGGCTGCCCAGGCCCATACCGATGTTTTTCAAGGCACCGCCAAACCCGGTAAGCTCGTGGCCCTTGAAATGAGTGATGGAGATGAAAGCATTGGCGTGAATGGCGGCACTGCCAATTTTAACCTCTTTAAAATGCTTGCCTTCTATGGGCACGTTGATGTAATCTTTACCGGTAAGGCCATCGGCTATTATAAGCGGCGCGTTTACCACGGCGAAATCGAACCCGTTCATCACGGCCGTTTCCAAGTGGTCGACTGCGTTGGACCTGGAACCCACGTATAGTGTATTGGCATCGGTGAGAAAGGGCTTGCCGCCCGCTTCCTTGACCTTGTCCACAATGAGCCTTACGAACTGTGGCCTAATGTAAGCAAGGTTGCCCTTTTCCCCGAAATGGATTTTCAGGGCCACCAGATCATTTTTTTTGATTATGTCTTTCAAGCCCACCCTGGCACATAACTTGGATAGCTTGTCCAGCAGGTTCTCCTTGCTGCTGGCCCTCAAATCGGTGAAATATACCTCGGACATATTGACCCTCCTTTTATTAACCAGTTTATCATATGAACCAGTTTACCATATGAAAAAACAACATCCAACTCCGGGTTAAGGCGGGCCATTGACACTTATTCATGCAACTTGTTATAATAACCCAGATTTTGACGAGGGGGAATTCACTTGTACCATGATATGGAAAGAGTTTTGATTTCCAGGGACGAAATAAAGGAAAAAGTGGAGGAACTTGGCCGGGCCATATCAAGGGATTACGCCGGCAAAAACCCTTTGATGGTGGGCATACTTAAAGGGGCCATGATATTTATGGCCGACCTGGTGCGTGCTGTAACCATTGACGTGCAGTTCGATTTCATTGCTGTGTCAAGTTACGGCTACTCCAGCAAGTCCACGGGCGTGGTCCGTATTTTAAAGGATCTTGATCAAAATATCCAGGGGCGTCACGTGCTTGTGGTTGAAGATATTGTGGATACGGGATTGACCCTGAGTTACTTGTTGGAGCTGCTCAAGGCCCGGGAACCGGCCGATGTGCGTATATGCGCCCTGCTGGACAAGCCATCGCGGCGCGAGGTTGAAGTTCCCGTGGATTACAAGGGTTTTACCATTCCGGACGAATTCGTGGTGGGTTACGGTCTGGACTACAATGAAATGTACCGTAATTTACCGGAGATTTTTATTTTAAAAAGGGAAGTTTATCAAAAATAGATTTACTTATATCAAAAACATTTAGAGGAGGATTAAGAACTTGTCTCTGCCCGAGCAGGAATTGGTAATCGTAGTGGATTTTGGCGGCCAGTACAGCCAACTGATTGCCCGCCGCATCCGGGATTATCGTGTTTTCTGTGAAATACTGCCTTACAACACGCCGCTTGAACAAATAAAATCCAAAAAACCCCGGGGCATTATTTTTTCAGGGGGCCCGTCAAGCGTCTACCAGGAGGGGGCTCCCCGCATTGATCCGGGTATATATGAACTGGGTATTCCCCTGCTGGGAATTTGCTATGGTATGCAACTCATGACGTTCCAGCTGGGTGGAAAAGTCACGGAAGCCGATATGCGGGAGTACGGGCGGACCGAAATTGAAATTCTGCATGGTAAAGGGCTATTGAGCTGCATGTGCCGACGTGATACTTGCTGGATGAGCCACGGTGACAGGGTGGAGGCGCCCCCGCCTGGTTTCCAAGTATTGGCCCGCACAGAAAAAACCCCGGTTGCCGCCATGGCTGACCCCGCGCGGAAACTATACGCCGTGCAGTTCCACCCCGAAGTGGTACACACCCCGAAAGGGCATGATATACTTCGTTATTTCCTTTTTGACATATGCGGTTGTTCGGGCAGCTGGACCATGGGTTCATTCATTGAACGGACCGTGACTGAGATCAGGGAAAAAGTAGGCAACAGGCGCGTTTTGTGTGCCTTAAGCGGCGGTGTGGATTCATCCGTGGCGGCGGTTCTAGTGCACCGGGCAGTGGGGGACAATTTGACCTGCGTTTTTGTCAATCACGGCCTCTTGCGCAAGGGAGAGGTGGAATCTGTACAGGAACTATTCCGTGACCGTTTCAACATGAACCTGGTTTACGTGGATGCTTCCGAGCGTTTTTTGAGTAAATTGCGCGGCGAGACCGATCCGGAACGCAAGCGAAAAATAATTGGCGAAGAGTTTATCAGGGTATTTGAGGAAGAAGCAGCAAAACTTGGTGAAATTGACTTTTTGGTCCAGGGCACCCTGTATCCGGATGTTGTGGAAAGCGGTACCGCCACGGCAGCGGTAATTAAATCGCATCACAATGTTGGAGGTTTGCCGGAAAACATGCGGTTCACCTTAATTGAACCGTTGCGCTGGCTTTTCAAGGACGAAGTCCGGAAAGTGGCCGAAGAACTGGGCATGCCCGGCAGAATTGTTTGGCGCCAGCCTTTCCCTGGCCCGGGGCTTGCTGTGCGTATACTGGGTGAAGTTACCCCTGAAAAAATAGCCATTTTACAGGAAGCAGACGCAATTGTTACCGAAGAGATCGCCAAAGCCGGTCTTGACAGGGAAATATGGCAATATTTCGCCATCCTTCCGGGACTTTTCAGCGTTGGAGTGATGGGCGACGAGCGTACATACGCCCACACGGTGGCAATCAGGGCCGTTAACTCCCACGACGGTATGACCGCCGACTGGGCCAAAATACCCTACGAGGTACTGGAGCGAATATCCAGCCGGCTTGTAAGCGAGATTAAGGAAGTCAACCGGGTGGTTTACGACATCACTTCCAAGCCTCCGGCCACAATTGAGTGGGAGTAAACCATTTTTCACCCGCTTTGCTTGACTAATCCGGTAAGCTTGTTTATTATTAAGCTTGGAAGAATATTTTAAAAACTGCGAGAGAAAGTGTACCTAGGGTTCCACGCCGGTATTTAATACCCGCGGTTCGGTCCAAGCGGTACAGGCAACGCCCGTAAAAAACGGGCGCGGCTACACCGGTCGGGATAAAAGCCCAGGCGGGTAGGTTTCACTCAAAAAGAACCTACTGCCGGGCTTTAATTTTTTAGCAAAAATAAAATACTTGAAAATAGTTGCATACCCGTGCGCGTCACCAGCAGGATAAAGGAGGTTTTTCAATGACAAAACCGCTAGTCGGGATAGTTATGGGCAGTGACTCGGACCTGCCCGTGATGAAAGACGCGGCAAATGTCCTTGAGGAACTGGGCATACCATGGGAAATATTAATCTCCTCCGCCCACAGGGCCCCTGAAAAAACGTCCTCATATGCCCGCAAAGCCGCCGGTCGCGGCCTGCGGGCAATCATAGCCGGCGCCGGCGGAGCGGCGCACCTGGCGGGGATTATCGCCGCCCACACACCGCTACCGGTAATCGGCGTGCCCATAGCCTCGGGAGCCATGAAAGGCGTTGACGCCCTGTACTCCACGGTGCAAATGCCCCCGGGTGTCCCGGTGGCTACGGTAGCCATCAACGGCGCCAGGAACGCCGGCATACTGGCGGCCCAGGTAATAGGTGCCGGTCAACCCGAGATCAGGGAAAGGATAGAAGCAATGAAGAAAAGGATGGCTGAACAAGTGGAAGCCAAGTCTGAAAAACTACGGGAACTTGGCATTAAAAGATACCTGGAACAAATGGGGGGTGACAAGAATTGATTGAGCGTTATACACTGCCGGAAATGGGGGCTATCTGGTCCCAGGAAAATAAGTATCGCAAGTGGCTGGACGTGGAGATATGCGCCTGCGAGGCGCTGGCCGAAATGGGTGTCATACCGGAAGATGCCCTGCGGGAAATCAAGGAGAAGGCAAATTTTACCGTAAAGCGCATAGACGAAATCGAAGCGGTAACCAACCATGATGTAATTGCCTTTTTAACCTGCGTGGCCGAATACGTGGGAGACGCATCCAAATACATACACCTGGGACTTACTTCATCGGATGTCCTGGACACTGCCCTGGCAGTACAGATGAAAGAGGCCGGCGAGCAAATACTGCGGCGCTTGGAAAAGTTGCGCGAGGTGTTGCTGGAAAAAGCAAAGGAACACCGTAATACCATTATGATCGGGCGTACCCACGGTATTCACGCGGAGCCCACCACTTTTGGCCTGAAAATGTTACTCTGGGTGGCGGAAACCGAACGCAACATCAAACGGCTGAAAAACGCCCTGGAAACGGTAAGCGTGGGCAAGATTTCGGGCGCCGTTGGCACATATGCAAACATAGACCCCTTTGTGGAAGAGTATGTTTGCCAAAAGCTAGGCTTAAAGCCCGCCAAAGTGTCCACCCAGGTTTTGCAAAGGGACCGGCACGCCGAATTTTTAACCACCCTGGCTGTTATCGGCAGCTCGCTGGACAAGTTCGCCACGGAAATAAGAAACCTGCAACGCACAGACATCCTGGAAGTGGAGGAGTATTTCAAAAAAGGGCAAAAAGGGTCATCCGCCATGCCCCACAAGCGCAACCCCATCACGGCGGAGCGTATCAGCGGGCTGGCCCGCCTGCTGCGCGGAAACGCCATGGTGGCCATGGAGAACGTACCCCTGTGGCACGAGCGGGATATTTCGCATTCTTCAGTGGAAAGGGTAATTATACCCGACAGCACCATAACCCTGGATTACATGCTGCACAAGTTTACCGGCATTATGGTTAACTTGATCGTATACCCAGAAAACATGAAAAAGAACATTGAAAAAACACACGGGTTAATCTTTTCCCAAAGAGTGCTGCTGGCACTGGTGGACAAGGGTTTAACCAGGGAACGTGCTTACGAGCTGGTGCAGCGCAACGCCATGCGCTCCTGGAACCGGGGGGAAGACTTCAAGCAATTGCTGCTGAACGACGCAGACATCACCGCTGCATTGCCGGAAAATGAAATTGAAGAGCTTTTCGACTACCATTACCATCTAAAACATGTTGACCGGGTGTACCAGCGTTTTGGATTATAAAACGGGAGGTTCAGTATGATGGTAAAAAAGGAAATGCTATACGAAGGCAAAGCCAAGAAGGTTTTTCGCACCGACGACCCGAACCTCTTTTGGGTGGAATATAAAGATGACGCCACCGCCTTTGACGGCCTGAAGAAAGGTACCATCACTGGCAAGGGCGAGTTGAACAATAAAATTTCCGCCTATTTTTTCCGCCTGCTGGCGCAAAACGGCATCGAATCGCATTTCGTGGAGGAAAAATCCCCCCGCGAAATGGTGGTCAAAAGCTTGCGCATTATCCAGGTGGAAGTGGTGGTACGCAACATCGCCGCCGGAAGCCTTTCCAAGCGCCTGGGTATTAAAGAAGGTACCGTTTTGCCTTCAACCGTGGTGGAATACTATTACAAAAACGATGCGCTGCATGACCCCATCATCAACGATGACCATATAAGGGTCCTTAACCTGGCCACACCGGAACAAATGGATTATGTAAAGAAAATTGCGTTAAAAGTTAACGACGTGTTACGCGCCCACTTGGCCGAACGCGAGCTCGACCTGGTTGACTTCAAGCTAGAATTCGGCCACCACAACGGAAAAATACTTCTTGGCGACGAGATTTCACCTGACACCTGCCGGTTCTGGGACAAAAACACAAGGGAAAAGCTTGACAAGGACCGTTTCCGCCAGGATCTTGGAAAGGTGGAAGAAGCTTACCAGGAAGTTTACAGGCGCCTTACCGGCATGTAGAAAGTTTACCGGAACCGTTTCATTTATAACGCTATCATGGGGGAGATATAGAATGAGAGGCTGCCGGAACCGTTGCGCAAAACAATTTGGCACCCCGGACAAACCCCGGGAAGAATGCGGAGTTTTCGGCATCTATGCCCCCGGGCAGGATGTCGCCCGGTTGACTTATTATGGCCTGTATGCCTTGCAGCACCGCGGCCAGGAAAGCGCGGGTATCGCCGTGGGCAATGGCACCAAGGTCCAGCTTTACAAAGGCATGGGCCTGGTCCCGGAAGTGTTTTCAGGCAATCAACTGGACAATATGCGAGGACACGCAGCCATCGGGCACGTCCGCTATTCCACCACCGGCTCTAGCCACCCTATAAACGCTCAACCACTGTTATTCCGGTATTCCGGGGGTATGCTTGGACTGGCGCACAACGGCAACCTCACCAATGTCACCGAGCTGCGCTCGCAACTTTTAGCCACCGGGTCCGTGTTCCAATCATCCACAGACAGTGAAGTCATTGTCAATATCATTGCCCGTTCCACCCGTGGCAACCTGGTGGAAGGGCTGGTAAAAAGCATGATTGACGTAAAGGGCTCCTATTCCCTGGTCATCATAACCGAAAACAAGCTGCTGGCGTTGCGCGATCCCCACGGCTTGCGACCACTGTGCATCGGCTCGCTGGAAGACGGTTATGTGGTGGCCTCGGAATCTTGCGCCCTGAATACCATCGGAGCCGCCTTTTTGCGGGATGTGCAACCCGGAGAAATAGTTCATATAGACGAAAACGGCCTGGAATCCATCCAGATGTTCAAATCGCCCAAACGGGCACACTGCATTTTTGAATATATTTACTTCGCCCGCCCCGACAGCCTGATTGACGGGTTCAACGTTTACAAGGTCCGCCAAGAAATGGGGCGTACACTGGCGAAAGAGTACCCGGTGGATGCCGACATAGTGATTCCCGTTCCCGATTCGGGCGCCATCGCCGCCCGCGGTTACGCCGAGGCGTCTGGCATTCCTTTCGAGGAGGGACTGATGAAAAACCGCTACATCGGCCGAACTTTCATGCAACCGTCCCAGAACATGCGCGACTTGGGTGTGGGGATCAAGCTCAACCCGGTACGTGAAGTTCTTCAAGGCAAGCGGGTGGTCATGGTGGACGACTCCATTGTCCGCGGCACCACCAGCTTTAAAATAGTCAATATGTTACGGCACTGCGGTGTAAAGGAAGTGCACTTGTGTCTCAGTTCCCCGCCCATAACACACTCCTGCTACTACGGTATAGATACGTCTAACGAGCAAGAACTGATTGCCGCCCAAAAATCCCTTGAGGAAATCAGAAAATCCATCGGCGCCGACGGGTTACACTACCTTTCACTGGAAGGCTTGTTAAACGTTTTTGGCGACAGCCGGAATGATTTTTGCACCGCCTGTTTTGACGGCAATTATCCGGTGGAAATACCAAAGCCGAGGGAAACTGGCAAGTATAGTCTTGAATAATACCAGGAAAACGGGTGATAACATGCCGGGTAAAAAACCGGTCACATACGAGGACGCCGGAGTAAACATTGATGCCGGAAACCGCGCTGTTGAATTGATGAAACAATCAGTGTCATCCACCTTCCGGCCCGGAGTGCTGACGGGAATTGGTGGCTTTGGTGGCCTGTTCGCCCTTGATACCACCAGGTATAAACAACCCGTGCTGGTTTCTGGCGCCGATGGCGTTGGCACCAAGCTTCGCGTGGCTTTCATGCTGGACAAGCATGATACCATAGGGATAGACGCCGTGGCCATGTGCGTAAACGATATTTTAACACTGGGAGCGGAACCGCTCTTTTTCCTGGACTACCTTGCTGTGGGCCGGCTACAACCGGATAAGGTAGCGGAAATCGTATCCGGCGTGGCCGAAGGCTGCAAGCAAGCCGGTTGCGCTCTAATCGGCGGTGAAACCGCAGAAATGCCTGATTTTTACAGCAACGGTGAGTACGACATTGCAGGTTTCGCCGTGGGGGTTGTAGACCGGGAGAAAATTATCGACGGCAAATCCATAGTTCCCGGTGACGCGCTAATCGGTTTGCCTTCTTCCGGCTTGCACAGCAACGGTTATTCCCTGGCCCGCCGGGTACTTCTGGAAGGAGCGGGATACAGGGTGGATCAGGTGCACCCCGGGCTGGGCCGTACGGTGGGCGAAGAATTGCTGGAGCCCACGCGCATATATGCCCGAACCGTGTTACCGCTTCTGGACAGGTTTGATATCAAGGGCATAGCCCATATCACCGGAGGCGGCCTGCTGGAAAATGTCCCTCGCATGCTTCCCCCCGGGACATCCGCACGAATCGAAACGGGAACGTGGGAAACGCCTGCTGTTTTCAACATCATTGCCAGGGAAGGGCCGGTTGACATGCTGGAAATGTACCGCGTTTTCAACATGGGTATCGGCATGGTGCTGGTAGTGGCGGAGGAAAAAGCGGGGGAAATAATCCAGGCGCTCAATGAAGCGGGTGAAAACGCCCTCGTTATCGGAAGGGTAATTGCCGGAGAAGGCAAAGTGGAACTGAAATAAAGGAATGGGAGAGATAGCCGTCATGCTGAAGCTGGGAGTGCTGGCATCGGGCCGGGGCTCGAACCTCCAATCCATCATGGATGCCTGTGATTCTGGATTCATACCCGGTCGCGTAGCCGTAGTCATCAGCGACAACAAAGACGCTTACGCGCTGGAAAGAGCTCGCCGGGCGGGCATACCGGCGGTGCACGTCAGCACCAAGGATTACAAGGATAAAGCGGAATACGAACAAAATATAACCAGCATTTTAAATGAACACGGCGTGCAACTGGTTTGCCTGGCGGGTTACATGCGCCTGGTGGGCAAAACATTGCTGAATGCTTTTCCGGGCCGGATCATGAATATTCACCCGGCATTGCTGCCGGCGTTCCCGGGCTTACACGCCCAGGAGCAAGCCTGGCGCTACGGTGTCAAGTTTAGCGGCTGTACCGTGCATTTCGTGGATGAAGGCATGGACACCGGGCCCATAATATTACAAGCCGTGGTACCGGTTTACGATAATGATACCGTTGAAACACTCGCGGATCGCATTCTCCAGCAGGAACACCGCATTTACCCGGAAGCAGTGAGATTATTCGCAACCGGAAAACTGGTGGTGGAGGGTAGAAAAGTCCGGATTCTGCCATAACGGTTTCCACCATTGTGGGAAGGTTTCCACCATTGTAGGGAACAAAACATTAAACTTTTTATGCAAGGGGGTAGTTATATGAAACGCGCGTTAATCAGCGTGTCGGACAAAAGCGGCGTGGTGGAATTCGCCAGGGAACTGGACCGGCTCGGTTATGAAATCGTATCCACCGGCGGTACCGCTAAAATCTTGCGGGAAGCGGGAGTGCCGGTAACCTACATATCCGACGTCACCGGTTTCCCGGAAATTCTTGACGGCAGGGTAAAAACCCTTCACCCGCGGGTGCACGGAGGTATACTGGCCACGCGCAAACCGGAGCACATGGCGCAACTGAAAGAACAAAACATCACCCCCATTGACCTGGTGGCTGTCAACCTTTACCCCTTCAGGGAAACAATAGCCAGGCCGGGAGTCACCCTTGATGAAGCCATAGAAAACATTGACATCGGCGGCCCTGCCATGGTCAGAGCCGCGGCCAAGAATTACCGTTATGTAATAGTTGTGGTAAACCCCGGTCGTTACCAAAGCGTTGTGGAAGCCATCGCCAGCAATAAAGTGGACATTGAGTTTCGCCTGGATCTGGCCCGTGAAGCATTTGCTCACACGGCCGCATACGATTCGGCCATATCCGCTTACCTGGACGGGTTAAAAGAAACAAAAGGACAGTTCCCCGGCTTGTGGCAAAAACAATTTGAACTGGTCCAAGTGCTGCGTTACGGGGAAAACCCGCACCAGCAGGCCGCCTTTTACCGCGACCCCTCGGCAACCGGCGCGTGCGTGGGACAAGCCGTGCAGCTGCACGGCAAGGAGCTGTCTTACAACAACATCTTGGATTTAAACTCTGCCTTTGAAGCCGTTAGGGAATTTGAAGAAACAGCAGTGGTTATCGTTAAACATAACAATCCTTGCGGTGTGGCATGCGCGCCCAAGCTTGTCGACGCGTACATTGCCGCTTACGAAGGTGATCCCGTTTCCGCTTTCGGTGGTATAGTGGCGTGCAATACAAAAGTTGACGCCGCCACCGCCGGGGAAATGACCAAGATCTTTTTGGAGGCCGTAATCGCGCCGGATTACGACGATGACGCCCTGTCCGTCCTGAAACAAAAAAAGGACCTGCGCATTTTAAAAACCGGGCCTATTGAAATAGCGCCCGGCGACCGGTATGACCTGCGCAAGGTGAACGGCGGGTTACTGGTGCAAACCGTCGACCTGGGAGTGGTGGACGGTGACAAGTTAAAAACCGTTACCAAGCGCTCGCCTTCCAGGGAAGAAATGGAGGACCTGCTGTTCGCCATGGCGGTGGTCAAGCACGTCAAGTCCAATGCCATAGTAGTAGCCAAAAACAAAAAGGTACTGGGAGTGGGTGCAGGCCAGATGAACAGGGTGACATCGGCACGGATAGCACTGGCGCACGCCCGGGAAGGGGCCCGTGGCGCGGTTTTGGCATCCGACGCCTTCTTCCCGTTCCCCGACACCCTGGAGGAAGCGGCCAAAGCTGGCATCACCGCTGTAATTCAGCCCGGCGGTTCGCTGCGCGACAATGAATCCATCGCGGTGGCCGATGCAAACGATATTGCCATGGTATTCACCGGCATGCGCCATTTCAGGCACTAACTTTAACGCAACCTTTTCCTGGGAGGAGATACCTTGAAAGTCCTAATCGTAGGCGGTGGAGGGAGAGAACACGCGCTGGCGTGGAAGTTCAACCAGAGTCCCCGGGTTAAAAAAATTTTCTGCGCTCCGGGAAACCCGGGCATTGCCTCAATTGCCGAGTGTGTAAAAATAAAAGTTGAAAATATTCCTGCCATCGTTGATTTAGTGCGCGGGGAAAAAATCGACCTTACCGTGGTTGGTCCAGAAGCCCCGCTGGTTGCCGGGTTGGTGGACGCGCTGGAGAAGGAGGGCTACCCGGTGTTTGGCCCCCGGCAAAGGGCGGCGGAGCTGGAGGGTAGCAAAGTACTGGCCAAGGATATCATGCATAAATACGGAATCCCCACCGCCCGTTACGCTACATTTGATGATGCCGGCCAGGCGGCGGATTTCGTAAAGGAAATTGGTGCCCCGTGCGTGATAAAGGCGGATGGTTTGGCCGCCGGCAAGGGAGTAATTGTGGCTGAGGATGTTGCCACGGCTCTTTCAGCCATTGACTTGATCATGAAACAAAAAGCCTTTGGCGATGCCGGAAACCGCGTGGTGGTGGAAGAATTTCTGCAAGGCGAGGAAGCCAGCATGCTGGCGTTTACCGATGGTGAGCACGTGATACCAATGATCCCGGCCCAGGATCACAAACAGGTATTTGACGGCGATCGCGGGCCAAACACAGGCGGTATGGGCGCTTATGCTCCGGCACCCATAGTATCCGAAGAATTACAACAAGTAGTGATGGAAAAAATAATGATTCCCGTTGTGCGCGGCATGGCCCAGGAAGACCGCCCTTACCGGGGAGTGCTTTACGCCGGGCTCATGATTACCGAAGAAGGTCCCAAGGTACTTGAATTCAACGCCCGGTTCGGTGACCCGGAGGCGCAACCCATATTAATGTTGTTAAAGTCGGACCTGGCGGACGTGGTGGAATCGTTACTGGCCGGAGACCTGTCCGGCGTGGATTTGCGCTGGCATAACGGCGCATCGGTATGCGTCGTACTGGCCTCCCGGGGTTACCCCGGAAGCTACCGCAAAGGGTATGCCATTACCGGGCTGGATAAGCTCCCCGAAAACGTAGTGGCATTCCACGCCGGTACGGGAATAGAAAATAACAGGCTGGTTACCGCTGGCGGCCGGGTACTTGGCATCACCGCCCTGGCCGAAAACATCCCGGCTGCCATTGACCTTGCATATCGCAGTGTTGAAAAAATTCACTTCGATGGTATGCATTACCGCAAGGATATTGGCCAAAAGGCCCTTAAATACTGAAAACTTTTTGCACACCGGGTAACGGCTTGGCATGCCCGGCCCCCAAAAACCCCCCGCTTTCATCCATCAATAAAGCGGGGGTTGTTCTTTTTTATTTTAATACTTTGCTTTATGAAAGGGATTTATATTCTCACCGTCGAATTACATTAAGCTAAACAGCAAAAAATACCCTGAACATGCAATTAATAAACCGGGAGGAAAGCTTTGTGGCATACACCGGAAAACTGAAGGATCCGCTTCTGGATCAGCTTTTCCATGCCATTCTCCAACTGCAAAACATAGACGAGTGTTACCAGTTTTTCGAGGACATTTGCACCGTTGCGGAAATAAAATCAATGGCTCAGAGGCTGGAAGTAGCCAGGATGCTGGAAGAAAATTGTACTTACGGTGAAATTGCATCCCGCACCGGCGCCAGCACAGCCACCATAAGCAGGGTAAAACGGTGTTTAAATTATGGTGCGGATGGCTATAAAACGGTACTTGGTAGATTAAAAGCCGAAAAAAACCGAAAAAGCGTTGACAGGGGCAATGCGCGGCTTTAATATTTTATTATGATATCATTTTAACGCAATAAAGGGGGCAAACAATGATCCCTGTAATCAGGCCTGGTGATGGTAAATTACATATATTATTGCAAAATAGGGGTTTGAGCCTGGAAAAGGTTGAAAAGACCGTGAAGAACATCTTGGAAGCGGTAAAACAAGGTGGGGACAGGCAGTTATGCCGCATCACCCTTGAATTGGACGGAGTAGATATGGAACCCGCCCGTTTGCCTGTAACCAAAAAGGAAATCGAAAATGCCTACCGGCAAGTTGACAACGATTTTCTCACCGCTATTCGCCGGGCGGCCGAAAATATTTTCTCTTTCCACCGGCGCCAGTTGAAAAACTCCTGGCTTGACCCGCAACCGAACGGAACCGTCCTGGGACAGTTACTGTCGCCGTTGCACAGGGTGGGCATTTACGTTCCCGGCGGCAAGGCTTCTTACCCCTCTTCCGTTTTAATGAACGCCATTCCTGCTTCTGTCGCCGGAGTGCCCGAAATTGTAATGGTAACACCGCCGGGTCGAAACGGGGACATTAACCCACATACACTGGTTGCCGCATCCGAAGCGGGGATCACTGAAATTTACCGGGTGGGGGGCGCGCAGGCGGTTGCTGCCCTGGCATACGGCACCGAAACCATTAAAAAAGTTGAAAAAATAACGGGCCCCGGCAACATATATGTTACGGCCGCCAAGCGTCTTGTTTTCGGCACGGTGGACATAGATATGCTGGCCGGGCCCAGTGAAGTGCTTATTGTCGCGGACGGCACTGCCCGTCCCGATTTCATTGCCGCGGACATGCTGGCGCAGGCCGAACACGACGAAATGGCATCGGCCATCCTTGTTACCAGCGACACCGGCCTGGCTGAAGCCGTCAAGGAACAATTAAGCGCCCAACTGAAGCTGTTAAGCCGCCGTCACATAGCCGAAAAATCACTAACCGGCAACGGTGTCATTGTTTTAACTTCAACAATCGAAGAGGCGGTGGAAGTTGCAAACTCTTTTGCCCCGGAACACCTTGAGCTTATGGTTGCGGAACCTTACCGATGGCTCGGCAGGCTAACGGCTGCGGGGGCAGTGTTTATCGGCAATTATTCTCCGGAAGCAATCGGCGATTACATTGCCGGGCCGAACCACGTGCTTCCCACCAGCGGCACGGCAAAGTTCTTTTCACCCCTGAACGTTGATACTTTCATGAAAAAAACAAGTTTTATCTCCTATTCACCGGAGGCATTGCGGGATGACGGCATCCACGCAATTGTACTGGCAAAAACCGAGGGACTGGATGCACATGCCGCTTCAGTAGCAATACGGCTCAACGAAAAAACAAACAATAGCCACACAGAATGTCAAAAACACGGGTCGCATGACAACGGACCTGACAGCGATAAAATGCCCGAATTAAACCATACATTAAACAACACGGAGTACAATGACAACTGGAAAATGCGCGACTTACCCGGCATGAAGTCGCTTAGACCCCGTTTCGGGGAGCTGCACGAGCAAAGCATGCCTCCCGGCAACGTGAGAAAAAGAATTGAATAAATGGCCCAGATAAAATATATTTCCCCATTGGAAAGGAAGTTGAACATCAATGAGTTCCTTTTACGGAACCCTGGTCCGGCAAGAAATTAAAGACATGGTTCCTTACACACCGGGGTCATCGACCCCCGGGTCAATAAAACTGGACGCCAATGAAAGCCCTTTTGAATTCCCTGATGAGATCCGCAATGAAATTTTTTCATTAATCAATTCCAATCATTTTACCCGCTACCCCGATGCCATGGCCAGCGAGCTGGTAAGCGAAATAGCTTGTTGTTACGGAGTTTCCCCGGCGCAGGTAATGGTTGGAAACGGCTCCGACGAACTCATCTTAAACCTGATGCTTGCCTTCGGTTCCGGGAACCGTGTTGTTATAGCCGTTCCAACTTTTTCTATGTATGGCATCCACGCCCGGGTGGCGGGAGCCAGTATAGTAGAAATTCCAAGAGGCAAAAATTTTGAGCTGAAAGTTGATGATATGGTACGAGCAGGTCGTAATGCGGGCCTGGTTGTAATTTGTTCACCGAATAATCCTTCCGGGAACTCATCATCCCTGGAACAGGTGGCTTACATACTGAGAAATTGCCGTTGCCCTGTTGTGGTTGACCAGGCATACGTGGAATTCGGCGGCACCGACATGCTGCCATTACTTGCCGAACACGATAATCTTGTCATATTACGCACCTTCTCCAAGGCTTACGGCATGGCCGGTTTAAGAATAGGATACCTGTTTACCAGCCCGGGCATACTCCATTACTTGCTGAAGGTAAAACAACCCTTCAACCTTAATAATTTCTCGCAGGTGGCCGCGCTGTCGGCCCTTCGCAACAGGAAAATATTCGAGCGACAAATAGCGATAATAATTGACGAAAGGGAAAAACTGTACGAGGAAATGAATAAAATACCAGGTGTACGAGTTTTCCCCTCCGACACCAACTACCTGTTGTTTTCCACCGTTGTCCCGGCTGCGGAAGTTTTCCGGGGATTGATGGCGGAAAAAGTTTTAATAAGGAATTTCGGTGAACCGTTGTCCGGCCACCTCCGCGTAACCGTGGGTAAACCGGAAGAAAACATTATATTTTTAAATGCGCTAAGGAAGGTTATTCACGCACTGGAGGAGAAGAAAAATGATTAAAAAAAAATACGCCCGCAGAAGCAAAATTCACCGCGCAACAAACGAAACAGACGTCACAGTTGATTTATGCCTGGACGGAACGGGCAAATCGCAAATCAATACGGGCGTACCGTTTTTGGATCACATGCTTGATTTATTCACCAGGCACAGCAGTTTTGATATGGAACTGGTTGCCACCGGTGACCTGAATGTAGACGCCCACCATACCGTGGAAGATACCGGCATATGTATTGGACAGGCCATAAATGACGCGCTGGGAGCAAAAAGTGGCATCAGGCGTTACGGCCACGTGTTGATACCCATGGACGAAGCCCTTTCGCTGGTGGCCGTGGATATAAGCGGGCGGGGATACCTGGCCTACCAGGTGTCCATGCCGGCGTACAAAGTGGGCGATTTTGACACGGAACTGGTGGAGGAGTTCCTGCGCGCATTCGCCCATAACGCCGCGCTGACGTTGCATGTGCAACTCCTGGCGGGAAAGAACACTCACCATATAATAGAAGCAATTTTCAAAGGTCTTGGTCGCGCCATGCAAGCGGCGGTGGAGATAATCAACCCGGGTGGAGACGTCCCGTCAACCAAGGGTGTGTTGTAAGGAAATTACAAAATACCCGGGTAAAAAGTAGTGTTTGACCGTCCATTGTCGATTACGGTATGGACAACCTGTACTGCGTCGCCAAAGAGATTTGAAAAAGTATATATCAATACAAGAGTAACAAGGTAACAAGCGACCCGCAGGTCGTTAGCGGTGCGCGTGGTCGTCGTTTTCCAGGAGTTGAGTCAATTTCGGACGCCATGCAAAGTTTAAAAAAGATGGGCATGGTGGAAGTCATAAGCTGGGCGGTGGAAAAGGGAAAGCTTTTACCGGGCAGCTGGCTTGGCTTGCAATAATTACTTTTCGAGTCAAGAGAACACTCCGCCTTCTATTTTGTCCATTCATATTTCGTGGAACCAGCCGATCATTCAGTTACGGCCTGTACCACCGAGTACGGAATAGAATATACTTCCGTCGCGGCCAGAGATAACGTTTTCGGCATCCAGTTCCACCCTGAAAAAGCAGTGTCGTGGGTTTAAGCATATTGCAGAATTTTGGGGGGTTGGTAGGAAAATGATCATCATCCCGGCTATCGACCTGCGGGCCGGCAAATGCGTCCGCCTGGTGGAAGGAAAACTGGAACGAGAAACCATATACTCTGACGAGCCGGCGGCCGTTGCCCGGGTATGGGAAAACAGCGGCGCGCAGTGGTTGCACGTGGTGGACCTTGACGGCGCTTTCGCAGGCTCGCCCAGAAACCTGGACACCATAAGCAGCATAATTAACTCGGTAAACATACCAATACAAGTGGGCGGGGGAATCCGTGATATGGAAACCATCGAACGATTGCTGCAAATGGGCGTGGCCCGGGTTATACTGGGCACCGTGGTAATCCAAAACCCGTTACTGGTGAAGGAAGCGGTCAATCGTTTTGGTGAACGCATAGTTGTGGGCATAGATGCCCGGGAAGGCAAAGTTGCCATTGAAGGTTGGGGCCTCACAGCGGAGAAGGAAGTGCAGGAACTGGCCGGGGAAGTTGGTGATATGGGTGTGACCAGGATTATTTTCACCGACATATCCAGAGACGGGACCCTGAAAGGACCAAATACGGAAGCCGTAAAAAAGCTGGCCCTGTCCTGTAAATTAAAAATTATAGCTTCAGGTGGTGTTTCCACCGTCAAAGACATAGAAGCCTTGAAAGCCCTGGAACCGTTGGGTGTAGAAGGAGTTATCGTTGGAAAGGCCCTATACTCCGGAACGGTGGACATTATAGAAGCCCTGGCAGTAGCGGGGGAAAAAAGATCAATGCCATGTTGATGAAAAGAATCATTTCTTGTTTTGACCTTACCGGGGGACGGGTGGTTAAAGGTACCAGCCTCATTAACCCGCGTAACGCCGGTGATCCCGCGGAACTGGCCGCATTTTGCCTGCGGGAAGGGACCGGTGAATTAGTTTTCAATATTTCGAGGTGTTGCCCATGCAAATAAAACCTGAGGACCTGAAATACGACAGCAATGGTCTAATACCGGCCATAGTCCAGGATCTTACCACCAGAAAAGTGTTGATGCTGGCGTACATGAACAAAGAAGCCGTAACCAGGACACTGGCCACGGGGGAAACGTGGTTCTGGAGTAGAAGCCGGCAGGAACTATGGCACAAAGGTGGGACTTCCGGCAACGTTCAGAGAGTTAAAAGTATCTTTTTTGATTGCGACCGCGATACTTTACTGATACTGGTGGAACAGGAAGGCGCGGCCTGCCACGAAGGTTATTTCACATGTTTCCATTATGCTTTGTCACCAGACGGAACAGTGACAGTGAAAGGGCAACCCCTGTTCGATCCGAAAAAAGTGTATGGTAAATAATGTAAATACATTTAACGAGAACCAACGGCTCTAAAACAAGTTATACCCGGTTACCCACCGGCAGGCTTTTCACGGATCAATTATTGCAAAACCACCGCAAGGTGGTGTTTTACTGTTCGTGACAGACTCATCCCAAACGGGGGTTTAAAATGGACATAAGTACACTTAACGATGCACAATTACAAGCTGTAACTCACTATAACGGCCCTTTACTTGTCCTGGCGGGTGCAGGTAGCGGCAAAACCAGGGTGCTTACCACCCGTATCGCTTACTTGCTGCGGGAAAAGGGTGTTGATCCTTACAATATACTGGCCATCACCTTCACCAACAAGGCGGCACGTGAAATGCGCGAGCGGATCGAAGTCGTGGTTCCCGACCAGGCGCGTAGCCTTTGGGTGTGTACTTTTCATGCTGCGTGCCTGCGCATATTACGCCGCCAGGCGGGTTTTGCCGGGTACACACCCAATTTTGTCATTTACGATGCTTCCGACCAGAAAACAGTCATTAAAGAATGCCTTAAGGAGCTTAACCTGGACGAAAAAAAATTCCCACCCGCCGCCATCGGGGCCGCCATTTCCCAGGCCAAAAACGTATTGTACAGCCCGGAGGAACTGGAAAAAAAATCATTCGACTACTTCCAGCGCACCGTTTGCAAAGTATACAAGCTTTACAGTGAAAAACTGAAAAAAAACAACGCCCTGGATTTTGACGACCTTCTGGTGCAAACTGTTCGGCTTTTCCGTGAAAACCCTTCCGTTCTTTCGTATTACCAGGAAAAATTCAAGTACATACTGGTGGACGAGTACCAGGATACCAACCATGCCCAGTATGTACTGGTAAACTTGCTGGCAAGCAAACACCGTAACCTTTGCGTGGTGGGCGACCCCGACCAGAGCATTTATGGCTGGCGGGGTGCCGATATCACTAACATATTGAATTTTGAACGCGACTACCCCGATGCAACTGTGATCATACTGGAGCAAAACTACCGTTCCACCAAGACAATCCTGGAATCGGCCAACCGGGTCATCAGCAACAACTTGAACCGCAAGCCCAAGAAATTGTGGACAGCAGGGTCGCCGGGAGACCCGGTTGTGATTTTCACCGCCAGGGACGAGCACGCGGAAGCAAACTTCGTGGTGGACCGGATAAACCGGTGGCACTTGACAAGGCAAAGGCCGTACGGCGACTTTGCCGTATTGTACCGCACTCATGCCCAGTCAAGGGTGCTGGAAGAAAAATTCCTTGCCTACGGCATACCTTACACCATCGTGGGAGGATTGCGGTTTTACGAGCGCAAAGAAATCAAGGACCTTCTGGCATACTTGCGGCTATTGGTAAACCCCGGAGACAGGGTCGCCCTGCAACGGGTGATTAACGAGCCGCGGCGAGGTATAGGCGAAGCGTCAATCGGCAAAATTTTTGCCCTGGCCGACGAAACGGGAATGGCGCCGCTTGAAATACTGGAAAAAGAAAAGTCTTTGCCGGGGTTGACCGGCAAGGCAGCCAAATCGGCGCGTGAATTTGGCCGCATGATGGCGTTTCTGCGCAGGCTGGCCACACAATTAACGGTAACAGACCTGGTGGAAAAAATACTTTCAATAACTGGTTACCGGCAGGCACTAGAAAGCGAGCGCACTATTGAGGCTGCTACCAGGCTTGAAAACCTAAAGGAGTTTTACACCGTTACCAGGGAATACGACCGCCAAATGCCGGACGGCAACCTGGAAGATTTTTTGGCCGGGCTTTCGTTGCTAACGGACATCGATGAATATGAACAAGAAACTGACAGGGTTACGCTGATGACCCTACACAGCGCCAAGGGTTTGGAATTCCCGGTTGTATTCCTGGTGGGTATGGAAGAAGGGGTTTTCCCGCATTCTCGCTCCCTGGAAAGCAAGCAGGAATTGGAAGAGGAAAGAAGGCTCTGTTACGTCGGTATTACAAGGGCCAGGGAGCTTTTGTACCTTTCCCACTGCTGGCAGCGTACTTTGTACGGCTACACGCGAACCAACGAGCCATCCAGGTTTTTAAGAGAATTGCCGCCCAACCTGTTGTCCGACACCGATCCACTGGATGCCGCTAATGCCGGTGCCGGAAATGACGGGAAAAAAGTTGCGGCGGTTAATAACGCAACATTTAATCATAATAATAGAGACAAATCCGGTTCTTCCAAAAAACATACCCGGTGTACCGGTTTCAATTGCGGCGACACCGTGGAACACAGCAAGTGGGGACGCGGCACGGTGCTTGAAATTAAAGGTAGCGGTGAAAACGCCGAGCTAAAAATTGAATTTCCCGGGCTGGGAACCAAAACCCTGCTGGCCCGCTACGCGCCGCTGGTGCGGTGCATAGAAAGGAGAACCTTCGATGGCCCCGGAAATTGAAGGTGTTCGCGCCAGGGTGGAAGCCCTGCGCAAGGAAATTGAAAAACACGATTACCTTTATTACGTCCTCGACTCCCCGTCCATAACCGACGCCGAATACGACCGGCTGATGGCGGAATTGCAACAACTGGAGGACAGGTACCCCGAACTGTTAACTCCCGATTCTCCCACGCAGCGCGTCGGCGGCAAACCGCGAGAAGGTTTTGTAACAGTCAGGCACGCCACGCCCATGCTCAGCCTGGCCAACGCCTTCGGCGAACAGGAATTGAGAGACTTCGACCGCCGGGTGCGCAACGCGCTGGGGGGACAGCCGGTGGATTATGTAGTGGAATTGAAAATTGACGGCCTGGCGGTTTCCCTGCTTTACCGCGACGGCGTTTTTTACCGCGGCGCCACCCGGGGGGACGGAGAATTCGGAGAAGATATTACGGCCAACTTGAGAACCATAAAAAGCATTCCCCTTCGCCTGCGCGAGCCCGTTGCCACCCTGGAAGTACGGGGCGAGGTATACATGCCCAAGGACGCTTTTCTGGAGCTGAACCAGGCGCGGGAAGAAAGAGGCGAACCGCTTTTCGCCAACCCGCGCAATGCCGCCGCAGGTTCGGTTCGCCAGCTGGACCCCCGCGTAACAGCCGGGCGCAAGCTTTCCATATTCGTTTACAGCACCGGAATGGTGGAATTACCCGGCCAAAACACACCTTCCACACACGAAGAAACCCTGCGCTTGCTGGACAGGCTGGGCTTGCGGGTTAACACCCACCACCAGCTGTGCCGCAATATAGAAGAGGTAATCAGCTACTGCCGGCTTTGGATGGACAAAAAAGCCGAGCTTCCGTATTCCATAGACGGTTTGGTGATTAAAGTAAACTCCCTGGAACAACAAGCGGAATTGGGGGCCACCATGAAAAGTCCCCGCTGGGCCATTGCATTCAAGTTTCCCGCCGAGGAAGCCGAAACCACGGTACGTGATATAATAGTCAGCGTGGGCCGTACCGGGGTGCTTACCCCAACGGCGATACTTGACCCGGTAACCGTGGCGGGTTCCACGGTCAGCCGCGCCACCCTGCACAACGAAGACATTATCCGCGAAAAGGATGTGCGCGTAGGGGACCGGGTGGTCATCCATAAAGCAGGCGATGTCATTCCCGAAGTGGTCAGGGTTTTGAAAGAAAACAGGACCGGGAAAGAAGTGGAATTTAGCATGCCCGGTCATTGTCCCGCCTGCGGCGCCGAAGTGACGCGCCACACGGGCGAGGTGGCGTACCGCTGCACAGGCGCGGCGTGTCCGGCCCGGCTGCTGGAGGGTATGATACACTTCGCTTCAAGGGGCGCCATGGATATTGCCGGCCTGGGGCCCGCAATTATCAAACAGCTTGTTGACGCCGGGCTGGTAAAGGACGTTAGCGACCTGTATGATCTCAAGCCGGAACAGCTTGTGAAACTGGAGCGATTTGCCGCCAAATCGGCGGACAACCTGATCCGGGCCATCGAGGAAAGCAAAAAACAGCCACTGCACAGGTTGATTTATGCCCTTGGTATCCGTCATGTGGGCGAGCGAGCAGCCCGAATACTGGCCGAACATTTCGGGGACATCCGCCGCTTGATGGATGCCGGCGAGGAAGAACTGACCGCCATACCGGAAATCGGCCCGAAGATTGCCGAAAGCATCGTCGCATTCATGCACGAAAGGCAAAACAAGGAACTCATCCGGCGCCTGATCCACCGCGGGCTCAACGTCACAGCCGAAGCCGCGGACACCGGAGCACGAGTTAACGCCCCGCTGGCGGGTAAAACTTTTGTCCTCACGGGCACGCTGCCCACGTTGAAACGCGACGAGGCCAAAGAACTAATCGAGAGTAAAGGCGGCAAGGTGACCTCTTCGGTAAGCAAAAACACTGATTACGTTGTGGCGGGTGAAAACCCCGGTGGCAAATACCACAAGGCTGTCAAGCTTGGCGTTAAGATAATCGATGAAAAAGAACTGCTGGACCTGGCCGGCTGTTGACCCCGGTGCCAGGTACAGAATATTAAAAACTTAGGTAATAATGGATTTTATAACCACCTGACCCGGTCTTTTAATTTTTAATACCCGGCACCGGAATGACGTCACACTTGCCTGCATCAACCACCACTGGTATAATAATGTCAGTTTTTGTAATACCGGAACCGGTCATGTTTTTTATTATGTCATAATTTCATGCTGCCGGGCCTGGAATTTACATTATCCAAAAGGATGGTGTGTCGTGATAAGCATTAAAGAGGTTGAGCACGTGGCCCTGCTGAGCCGGCTGGAACTGACAAGCGAAGAAAAAGAGCTTTTTGCCAAGCAACTCAGTAAAATGCTGGAATACGCCCGCAGGCTGCAGGATTTGGATACCGAAAACGTGCCGCCCACAGCGCACATTCTGCCGTTGCAAAACGTTTTTCGCGATGATCACCCGGGGGAGCACATGCCCGTTGATAAAGTCCTGGCCAACGCCCCGGAAAGCCAGGAATATTTCTTCAAAGTGCCCAAAATATTATAGTGTCCCAAAACACTAGCCGGCAAAGATAAAAAGCAGCCTGTCCCCTTTTTAAATCTTAGGAGGGAAAAATTTTGGATATCTTTTACATGACAGCGCACCAGTTGCATGACATGCTGGTTAAGAAGGAACTGAGCGCGGAAGAAATAACCCGCGCCGTGTTTCAACGCATAGATGCACTGGAGGAAAAAATACGCGCGTACATAACGCTTACAAGGCAGATTGCCGAAAATATAGCCCGGGAAGTGGACAGTGCTATCGCTGCGGGAGAGAAAATCCCCCCGCTGGCGGGAATTCCCATCGCGCTGAAGGACAACATATGTACAGAAGGAATACGCACCACCTGTTCATCAAAGTTACTTTACAACTACGTTCCCCCGTATAACGCCACGGTGGTTGAGCGTATCAACGAGGCCGGCACAGTACTGGTGGGCAAGACCAACATGGACGAGTTCGCCATGGGTTCATCCACCGAAAACTCTGCCTTTTTCCCCACCTGCAACCCGTGGGACACCAGCCGGGTACCGGGCGGATCCAGCGGAGGTTCTGCGGCGGCGGTGGCGGCCGGGGAAACCATCCTAGCCCTGGGTTCCGACACAGGCGGTTCCATCCGCCAGCCGGCGGCATTCTGCGGCGTGGTGGGGTTGAAACCCACATACGGTACTGTTTCCCGGTACGGCTTGGTGGCATTTGCGTCTTCACTGGACCAGATCGGTCCCCTGGCCCGGGACGTTACCGACTGCGCGCTTCTTTTAAACGTTATTTGTGGCCATGATCCCAAGGATTCCACTTCCGTACCGTACAATAAACCTGACTACACCGGTTTTTTAACCGGTGACATCAAGGGTATGAAAATAGGCGTGCCCCGGGAATACATAGGCGAGGGAATCGACCCGGTGGTCAAGGACGTAATCCGGGAAGCCATAAAAGTCTTTACGGACCTGGGCGCCGAAATCGAGGAAACTTCCTTGCCCCACAGCGAATACGCCCTGCCGGCTTATTACATAATCTCCACGGCCGAGGCCAGCTCGAACCTGGCCCGTTACGACGGTGTACGTTATGGCTACCGCTCGAAAAAAGCCGGGGACGTGGTGGACATGTTTATAAAGACCCGCAGCGAGTGTTTCAGCGCCGAGGTTAAAAGAAGAATCATGCTTGGCACATACGCGCTTTCCGCCGGTTATTACGACGCTTATTACAACAAGGCCATGAAAGTGCGCACCCTGATCAAGAATGATTTCAACCGGGCGTTTGAAAAATATGACCTGTTGCTTTCGCCGGCTACACCCGGCCCTGCTTTCAACCGCGGGGAAAAAATCGACGACCCGCTGCAAATGTACATGGTGGACAAATGCACGCTCTCAATCAATCTTGCCGGCATACCGGCGATATCCCTACCGGGTGGTCATATTAACAACCTGCCCGTGGGAATACAACTGGTGGGCAAGCCCTTCGGCGAGGGAGATATTTTGCGCGCCGCATACGCATTTGAACAAAACACCCCCCATCACCGCAAGTTGCCCGGAGTATAATTTTGGAGGTGTGCCGTTTTGGCCCAATATGAACCCGTCATTGGCCTGGAAGTGCACGTTGAGCTAAAAACCAATACCAAAATATTCTGCAACTCCAGCACCCAATTTGGCGCCGACCCCAACCACCATACCTGTCCGGTGTGCTTGGGGCTGCCCGGTGCGCTACCCGTTGTTAATAAAAAAGTGGTGGAATACGCCATAAAGGCCGGCCTGGCGCTGAACTGCAAGATAGCGTCGTTCTCAAAGTTCGACCGCAAGAACTACTTCTATCCCGACCTGTCCAAAAACTACCAGACTTCCCAGTACGACCTGCCCATAGCCGAGCACGGCTACATAGACATTGAAGTTGACGGCAACAACAAGCGGATTGGCATCACAAGGGTACACATGGAAGAAGACGCCGGCAAGCTTGTTCACCAGGGTACCATTTCCTCCACGCCTTATTCACTGGTGGATTACAACCGCGCCGGTGTGCCCCTGATTGAGATAGTGTCGGAACCCGATATCCGCAGCCCAGAGGAAGCCGTGGCCTACCTGGAAAAGCTGAAAGCCATCATCCAGTACACAGGCATTAGCGACTGCAAAATGCAGGAAGGGTCCCTTCGCTGTGACGCCAACGTATCTGTACGGCCGGTGGGTCAAAAAGAATTCGGTACCCGCACCGAGCTCAAAAACATGAACTCATTCAAAGCGTTGCAAAAAGCGCTGGCTTACGAAATCGAACGCCATATCGAAATCCTAGAGGAGGGAGGCCAGGTAATCCAGGAAACCCGCTCCTGGGACGAGTCCAAAGGAATAACCATTTCATTGCGAAGCAAGGAAGAGGCGCACGATTACAGGTATTTCCCCGACCCCGACCTGGCACCGCTGGTTATATCCAGGGATTGGGTGGAAGAAATCAGTGCTACGCTGCCCGAGCTGCCCGACCAGCGAAAAGCGCGGTTCATCGAACAGTACGGCATTCCACAATACGACGCCTCGGTACTCACTTCGTCCAGGGAAATGGCCGATTACTACGAGCAATGCGTAAAACTTTTCAACAACCCCAAAGTCGTCAGTAACTGGATGATGGGCGACTTTTTAAGAATGATGAACGCCAGTGGCGTGGAAATCACCGGCGTGCGCATAAAGCCCGAACACCTGGCCCGAATGCTTAAACTACTTGACGAAGGAACCATAAGTGGTAAAATCGCCAAAACCGTGTTTGAGGAAATGTTTAAAACCGGCAAAGATCCCGAAGCCATAGTGAAAGAAAAGGGACTGGTTCAGATAAGCGACGAGAGCGCCATTGAGGCGGTGGTGGATGAAGTTATAGCGGCTAATCCCAAGTCGGTGGGAGACTACCGCAGCGGCAAGGAAAAAGCCCTGGGATTCCTGGTGGGGCAAGTTATGAAGGCCACAAAGGGCAAAGCAAACCCCGGTTTGGTAAACAAGCTTCTGAAACAAAAGCTGGACAGTTGATACAGCACGTGTTTTTACCCCTTGCAAGGTGCCGGGAGCAGCTAAACCACCAGCTGCTCCCGTTTACCCGTATATGCGCGTTATTTTAGAAAGCATTTGTTTCAACTTCACTGGTATGGATATTATTTACTAGCGCCAGTGACGATTTTTCCCTTTACCCGGGTCAAAAGCAGTTGCTTGCGTGTATTTGGGGTAAGTTTTTGTTGCAAGTAATATATTTAACGCCCGGTATACAGTATTTAGCACCACCACAACTTTTCACCACCATGTGTTTATGATAAAATTACTTTGCAATGTGTCTTTACTGTCAATTGTACTATTGAAATACAACCTGCTGAAAGGAAGATCAATCATATGATATTGGAAATGACTCCACCTAAGAAGCCTCTTTACATCGTGGATACCACCCTTCGTGATGGAGAACAAACAGCGGGCGTTGTATTCGCCAACCGCGAAAAAGTAAGAATCGCCAAGTTGCTGGACGAAATGGGCGTTCACCAGATTGAAGCCGGTATTCCCGTCATGGGTGGTGACGAAAAAGAATCCATTAAAAAAATTTGCCGGGCAGGCTTGAAAGCCAGCATTATGGGATGGAACCGGCCGGTAATCAAAGATATCGAAGAATCAATCGATTGCGGTGTGGATTCGGTGGCCATTTCCATTTCCACTTCAGACATACACATCAAGCACAAGTTGAGGACAAGCCGGCAATGGGTGCTCGAGCACATGGTAAAAGCGGTAGAATTTGCCAAAAAGGAAGGCATGTATATTTCTGTAAACGCCGAAGACGCGTCCCGCAGTGACATGGATTTCTTATTGGAGTTCGCCAGGACCGCAAAAGAGGCGGGAGCCAACCGCCTTCGCTACTGCGACACCGTAGGAATCCTGGACCCTTTCACCACCTATTCAAATATCAAGAAAATCGTGGAAAATGTTGATATAGACATTGAAATGCACACCCACAACGACTTCGGAATGGCCACGGCAAACGCCCTGGCTGGCGTAATGGCCGGCGCTAATTACATCGGAGTAACAGTAATCGGTTTGGGCGAGCGTGCAGGCAACGCTGCCCTGGAAGAAGTTGTTATGGCACTTAAACACCTTTTCAAAATCGACCTGGGATTCAAAACCGAAATGTTTCGCGAAGTGGCCGAGTATGTATCCCGTGCTTCAGGGCGTGAACTACCGGCATGGAAGGCAATTGTCGGTTCCAACATGTTTTCTCACGAATCAGGTATCCACGGAGACGGTGTGCTAAAGAACCCCAAAACTTACGAAGCCTTCCTGCCCGAAGAGGTAGGCTTGGAAAGACAAATTGTCGTGGGCAAGCACTCGGGTACCTCTGCTCTAAAAGCTAAGTACGCAGAGTACGGCATACGCCTGACCGATCACCAGGCCGAAGAACTGCTTCCCAAGATTCGCTCCTATACCGTATCTATGAAACGACCGCTTTTTGACAAGGAGTTAATGTACATTTACGAGGATTATTACGGTGGTATAATTAAGTAAGCGATTGAATCTTGTCGTGTTTTTACTGGTTTTTTCCAGATCCGCCTTGCCGGCGGAGATTTCATTTTACCGGGAGGTATTATATGACTTATAACATTACACTAATTCCAGGAGACGGTATCGGCCCGGAAATTTCCAATGCCGCGCGCAGGGTTATTGATGCAACGGGCCTGGATATCAACTGGGAAGTGGTGGAAGCAGGCGAAGCGGTAATAGAAAAATACGGCACCCCGCTGCCCGAATATGTACTGGATTCGGTAAGGAAAAACGGGGTTGCGCTGAAAGGACCGCTTACCACACCGGTAGGTAAGGGTTTTCGGAGCGTAAATGTCACCCTCAGGCAAAGTCTCAATCTGTACGCCAACGTACGCCCGGCCCGTACGCTGCCCGGGATTGCCACCAGGTATGAAAACGTAGACCTCGTGGTGGTTCGGGAAAACACCGAAGACCTTTACGCGGGCATCGAACACCGCGTGGGCCGGGACGCTGCGGAAAGTATAAAAATAATTACCCGGGAAGCTTCGGAACGCATTTGTCGTTACGCTTTCGACCTTGCCCGTAATCAGGGTCGCAAAAAGGTAACCGCGGTACACAAAGCCAACATTATGAAACTTACCGATGGGTTGTTCCTTGAATGCGCCCGAAAAGTGTCCGAAGAGTACCCCGAAATTGAATTCGAGGACATGATAGTGGACGCCATGTGCATGAAACTGGTCCAGACACCGGAAAATTACGACGTACTTGTAATGCCCAACCTGTACGGTGACATAGTTAGTGACGTGTGTGCAGGTCTGGTGGGCGGTCTTGGCGTGGCACCCGGCGCTAATATCGGTTCCGAAGCCGCAGTTTTTGAACCGGTACACGGCAGCGCACCCAAGCATGCCGGCAAAAACAGGGTCAACCCGCTGGCCATCATATTAAGTGGCGTTATGATGTTGCAACACCTGGGTGAGCACCAGGCTGCCGATCGCGTGATGAATGCGGTAAAGGAAGTGCTTACCGAAGGCTCGTCCCTTACTTACGACCTTGGGGGGAGCTCAAGTACTAGTGAAATGGCGGACGCTATTATTGCCAAGCTCTAGAAAAAACTTGTTGTGGATTTTTAGTTGTTAAACAAAAGTAAAAATGTAAAAATAGAACACCCGGGCCATTGTATAAAATCAACCGCACGGATGGGATAATAGCTAAGAGCAAATTATTATGGAGGCGATACGATTATGTCCCATCCGACAAACTTCGGTACCGGCGAAAGCAAGCTCAAAGCCATGCACGACGCCCGTTACCCGGGCGGTGTGGTTGTCGATCCTACACCGATAACAGCCGGCGAAGAAATAACAATTTTATACGATGGCCTGCTGGACGCAAGCGGAGCCACACAGGTTTACCTGCACGTCGGCTACGGCGAAGCCGGAAACTGGCGTAATACCCATGACCTCCGCATGTCCAGGACAGGCTGGGGATGGGTAAAAACACTTCAGATCCCCGATGAAACAAGATTCAACTTCTGCTTTCACGATGGTGCCGGAAACTGGGATAACAACAACGGTATTAACTGGAGCTTTGAAATACACAACGGCCGGCGCCATTAACAGCTTCTATCGTAACCAAATCAATGAACTGTCGCATTTTGCGGCAGTTTTTTTATTTTCATTCATAAATTGCGCATTCTTTACATAAAATAGAAATGTTTTTGTAAATCAATAAAAAACCAAAGGAGGACACCAAATGCGCGTAGCCATGCTCTCCTGGGAATACCCGCCGAAAAGCGTCGGTGGTTTAGCCCAGCATGTCTATGACTTAACCGGCGCCCTTGCCGAACAAGGTGTGGATATTCATTTATTTACCATGGGAGAGCCCGGAATTCCCGAATACGAACGGGTTAACGGCGTTAATGTATATCGAGTAATTCCATACAACGTTTCTTCGCCGGATTTTACCACCTGGGTATCTCAATTTAACGTGGCGTTACTGGAAAAAGCCATCCCCGTGTTAAATGAAAACGGGAACTGGAATATTATCCACGCTCATGACTGGCTGGTTGCATATGCCGCCAGGGCACTTAAACACGCTTACCGGGTGCCCCTTGTAGCCACCATCCACGCCACGGAATACGGTAGGAATTACGGCTTGCACAATGACATCCAGCGCCATATCAGTGACGTGGAATGGTGGCTCGGGTACGAAGCCTGGCGGGTGATATGCTGCAGTCACTACATGGAAGGAGAAATTAAGTTTGTATTTCAGATTCCGGGCGACAAGCTTGTAGTCATACCAAACGGCGTTGACCCCAAAAACTTCGAACAAAAAAACAGCAGTATTTCCCGTGATAATTACGCCGCACCGTCTGAAAAAATTGTTTTTTATGTGGGACGGCTGGTACGGGAAAAGGGAGTTCAGGTACTGCTGGACGCGGTACCCATGGTATTGGCGAGGATGCCCAACACCAAGTTTGTCATTGCCGGCAAAGGGCCCTATTTAAACGAACTTCAAAACCAGGCCGTTCGAATGGGCATCTCCCAGCGTGTTTATTTTACCGGGTATATCGATGATTATACCCGGAATTCACTTTACGGCTGGTCGGATGCGGCAGTATTCCCAAGCCTGTACGAGCCCTTCGGGATTGTTGCCCTGGAGGCTATGGCGGCTCGAACTCCGGTAGTGGTATCTGATACCGGTGGGCTTAGCGAAATAGTGATGCACAATTATGATGGTTTAAAAGCATATCCGGGCAACCCGCGCTCGCTGGCAGACATGATCCTGACTGTTCTGGAAAACCCTCAACTGGCAATGCAAATGCGGCAAAACGCCTATCGAAAAGTTAAGCAGCATTTTAACTGGCGCAACATCGCCACCCGAACCCTGGACGTATACAGAAAGGTATGGGACGAACACCGCAATTGTAACTGGTATGTGCGGCAGGGCGGAATTTTTGAGCGTTTCTCCAGGGTTTTGGGCAGAAACGCACAAAACTGAACAAAGGAGGTCGCGGAATATTAAATGAAAGCTATTATTATGGCCGGGGGCGAGGGTTCCCGCTTGCGGCCCTTGACCTGCGGGCTTCCCAAACCCCTTGTACCCGTTCTTAACAAACCCATTATGCACTATATTATAGAATTGCTAAAAACTCACGGTTTTTATGAAATAGGTGTAACCTTGCAATACATGCCCGAAGAAATACGCAACCACTTTGGCAGCGGAAGTGACTACGGGGTAAGTTTAAATTATTACGTGGAAGAATTTCCGCTGGGCACAGCCGGCAGTGTCAAAAACGCCCAGAGCTTTCTGGATAGCACATTTATGGTTATCAGCGGTGATGCATTGACAGATTTTAATCTTTCCCGTGCCATGGCTTTTCATAAACAAGCCGGTGCCATTGCCACCCTGGTATTGACAAAAGTAGCTATACCGCTGGAATACGGGGTGGTTATTACGGAACCCGGCGGGAAAATAATTCGATTCCTAGAGAAACCGGGCTGGGGTGAAGTATTCAGCGATACCGTGAACACCGGCATATACATTTTGGAGCCCGAAATACTGGATTACATTCCGGTAAACCGGAAATTCGATTTCAGTAAAGATCTATTCCCGTTGCTGTTACAAAAGAAGAAACCGCTTTTCGGCGTGGTACTGGATGGTTACTGGTGTGATATAGGCGACCTGAAACAATACCTGCAAGCGCATTTCGATTTTCTTTCCGGCGCTGTTAACCTTGAAATACCGGCGCCACAGGTGCAGCCGGGCGTATTTGCCGGGGAAAGAGTCAGCATAGATGACACCGCGCAGTTTACAGGACCGGTTTTTCTGGGTACCGGCACCGTCATCGGCAAAAAGGCAAAGGTGGAAGATTTCTCCGTTCTTGGTTCCGGCTGCATAATCCAGGATGCCGCTTCAATCAAGCGAAGCGTTCTCTGGAACAATGTTTTCACCGGGCCGGGTGTCAACTTGCGCGGGGCCGTGGTGGGCAGCCGGGTGCAAATTCATACCGGTAGCTGTGTTTATGAAGGGGCTGTAATTGGAAACGATTGCGTAATCAAAGACAGGTGCTCCGTAAACCCGGATGTTAAACTATGGCCGCACAAAATTGTGGAAACCGGGTCCATATTAAGAGACAGTGTTGTTTGGAGTACCCGTACCACCAGGCGGCTATTTGGCACCGAAGGCATCTCGGGTATCGCCAACGTGGAAACAACCCCGGAATTTGCCGTCAAGGTGGCGGCCGCTTACGGGTCGGCCCTTGGCTCCGGCAGTAAAATCATGGTCAGCAGCGATAACAGTACCATGTCGCGAATGATCAAAAACGCCCTTGTATGCGGCTTGCAATCGGTAGGAGCGGAAATACTCACCATGGCCGATGGGACCACCCCCCTGCACCGGTTTGCCGTGCGTGAGACCGGCTCCGACGGGGGCATGCACGTGCGCGTCTCACCCCGGCAGCAGAACCGCGTAAACATAATATTCACCACTGCCACAGGTGGTAATATCCCGCGCAGCCTGGAACGCAAGGTGGAAAACCTTTTTGCCAGGGAAGACTTTAAGCGCTCGATCCCGGGCCAAATCAAAGACCCCCGGTTTGTGCCTGCAATGCCCGAAACTTATACCCGCTGGCTGGTGAACAGCATAAACACCCGCGCCGTCAGAAATGCCCGCTTTTCCATAGCCGCGGTTTATGACCGCCGGAGCGCTGGAATATTCCTTGAGCCCCTGTGTAACGAGCTTAACATAAGTATTGCGCGTATAGACAATAAAAACAGTGAATTCATACCGGCAAACTGGAGCGAGTTCAGAAAAACAGCGGAACGCCTGTCCGGCTTAGTGACCAGCCGGAACCTGGCGCTAGGGGTAATCATGGATTCAGGCGCCGACCATGTCGTACTGGTAGATAACCTGGGGAGAACGGTGCAAGAAGATAAACTTTTAGCTCTTATCGCGTTGCTGATCTTGCGCTCCCGGGGCGAGGCGGTGGTGGTGCCCGTTACCGCCCCTCGAGCCGTGGATAAAATGGCCGGCCGGTACGGAGCCAGGGTTATACGCACCAAGACATCACTGCAAGATTTTTATGAAAAGATGCTGGAACAAGAAAAAAATCATGATAACACCTCTGTTTCCCAGTCCCTGTTACATTTCGACGCCCTGGCAATGCTGGTAAAAATAATTGAATACCTGGCAGTTGAAAAAATTAACCTTTCCGACCTGGTTGATGAAATACCGGACTACTTTATGACCCAAAAAGAAACACCCGTTCCCTGGGAGGCCAAGGGCACCGTTATTAGAAACATAGCCGAGGAAGCTGTTGGGGATGATAACGTGGAGCTGGTGGAAGGAGTGAAAATTTACCACCCCGAAGGGTGGGTGCTGGTGCTTCCGGACCCGGAAGAGCCGGTATGTCGTGTTTTCAGCGAAGGTAGCACCATGGAAGTGGCCGAATCCATTGCCGATTTCTACATTGAAAAAATAAACCGCATTGCAAGCAAGTTGAAAAACAGCGGTTAAAAGCGACCTTACCGCCAGCGCGGCACCGGAGAACCAGAAAAAGTTGCGGGAGCATACAAACTCCCGCAGTTTCTTTTTTTACACAGGCACTGATGCCGGAACACAAGCACAGGAGGCTCACCATGCAGCCAAGTGTTTTACCCAGCCGTGGCTACAGCGACCCGGCTATCGTTATGCCCTTCAACGTAGTAACGTACATTTATATCGGGAAATACATTGTTATTGTACTCCAACTCGGATAGCATGGTTTCATCGACCCGGTTATCTTTTATTTGGTGATAAAGCTGAAGGAAATTATGAATATGCTGCTTGGTTCGCCTTATCGCGTATTCAACCATCGTTCCGGTATGCATAATAAACGCCCAGTCACTGCTTTGTGCCAGCAGCAGTTCCCTGGCCGCCTGTTTTATCGCCCTTTCACGCACCCCGGTGGCGTAAAGGTTTTGCGAGACCAGCTCAATCATTCTTTCAGCGGCGATATGCAAGTGGCGGTACACCCAGTCGTTTTCCCGGGACAGCCAGACCTCGTTGTACCCTTTGTTTCCCCAGGAGGAAGGGCAAGGGCGCACAACTTGGTTACAAGGATATCTTTTTAAGTAGTCCCCGGGTGTTAACGTTTCGATTTCGGGAAAATCATAATGCGCCTTTAAAAGTACCGACTTAAGCCAGTGCGGCCCCTCAAACCACCAGTGCCCGAAAAGCTCGGCGTCATACGGGGCAACTATTACCGGTTCCCGGTCCATCAACGAACAAAGGTGACGTATCTGGTGTTTACGATTGAAAAGGAAGTTTCCGGCATGTATCTCCGCCTTATTCAAGGCGTGCCCAATATGATACGGCTCTTTGTGGTGACCTTTCCCGGTAATGCGATAATACTTTATTCCCGTATTAACCCTAATGCCGTCCGGGTGAATGTAAGGCCGGACATACTCCCAATCAAGGTCGTGACCGATATCCCTGTAATACTCGCGATAATCGAAGTCTCCGGGATAACCCTCATTGGAGCTCCATACCTGCCTTGACGATTCCACATCCCTGCCAAATACGGCAACCCCGGTGGGGCAGTATACAGGCGCGTATACCCCGTACTTTGGCCGGCGTGAAGAAAAAAGCACCCCGTGGGTATCAGTAAAGAAATACTTAATTCCAAAATCCTTTAATATATCGTCTATACCGTAAGTATACGCGCATTCAGGCAACCAAAGGCCAAGGGGGGGATGGCCGAAATGGCGCGTGTACAAGTCCACCGCCATACCGATCTGGGCTCGTACGGCACCGGGCTGGGTCATTAAAAGCGGCAAATACCCGTGTGTAGCGGCGCAGGTTATAACCTCCAGCCTGCCCCTGTCCTGCAAGTTTTTAAGCGCCCCCATCAGGTTGCACCCGTACCTGTCCTTGAACACAAACCTGGCGTTGTAAAAACGTTCACGATACATTTCCGCTATTGGTTGGAATACAGTGTTTTTAGTGCGAACTACTTCTTTTTCGGCCAATTCGATTAACTTGTCCAGGTGCCGGAGGTATCTTTCCTGCATCAATCCGTCCGTTAGCATTGAAACCAAGGTAGGTGAGACGGAAAAAGTCAATCGAAAAGGGACTTCTCTCTCCACTAGTTCGTTAAAATTATTAATAAGAGGAATGTAAGACTCCGTAATAGCTTCATATAACCAGCGTTCCTCCAGGAAATGTTCGTGTTCGGGATGTCTCACATAAGGCAGGTGTGCATGGAGAACAAAACAAAGGTATCCTTTTTTCAACTTTTACCTCTTCCTTTCAGAAATGGTTTCAGTATCCGCCGGGAGAGTTCTTCAAGACCGTTCAAAATTATTCCTTGTTACCGCTGGCAAACTCGGGCGAACTGATTCCAAGCGGCACCAACCCCATGCGGCGGTCAACCTCCGCGATTACTAACGGCGAACTGCCCGGGTGCAGCCTGGTTATCGTCCGGTATATTCCCTCGATCCACATCCACTCTTCATCATACAAACTCGAAACCTCCATGCGTGGCGTGTGAACAATGTTGGACCTAAGCAGCGTTACAAACCTGCCGTCCGGGAAAACTCTGCCCAGGTCGACGAAAAGAGTGGAGTCCGGGCGTGATACCTCGATATGCCAGTTATCCACGAAATCATTGATGGGAAAATCCATATAATGTTTATGGTTCGACCCGTTGAAGTTTATCCCGGTCACATCGTAAACCCTTAAAACCGGCCTTGATTCACGCCAGGCCGACTCCCCGAATTGTTTATTGAATTCTTCCTGCTTGGCAGCCGTAATTTCCCAGTAGGCAAACAGCCAGTTGGGATCGCGCACCATTAAAACCAACCTGTCGGTACCGTACCCCCGGGGTATTTCCGGTGAATGCCATTCCAAGCCGGGTTTGCTCAACGGCTTAAAAATGTCACCGGACAACTCAACTGAAAATTCTTCTACTGGTGCTCCGGTCATTACATTACTTTGTTTTTTTGCCACTTGGTTGCGGTTAACAGAGCGCCATAAAAAAACGGCCAGGAGTATGATAGCTGCGACAACCCCCAGGACCCAGGCCAAGATGTTCATCTGATACCCTCCTTGTCATTTATGAAATTTAATCCCGCAACAGCATGCTTTATAAATAAAAAACGGCGGGATATCAAGTCAAAAGCGGGATACCGCGTTGTCCCCGTTTTATTGAACAAAGCCTTTTTTATTATTGCCAGTACACTTTTTGATTATAATCACTTAACAGTTTTCACAAGCGGCTTCGATTTTGCGTAGCAAGAGTGAAAAACGTAAATCCTTTTATCAAGCAGGTATATCAAGGATTAAAAGAGAAATAAAGTTATAAACAGAGGTGATTCTTAATTATGTATGTCCACCCTTCCGATGAATATTTGCGTAATTTACTAAAAAACAGCAAAACAATAGCAGTGGTCGGATTGTCGGACAAGCCCGATCGAGATAGTTACCGCGTCGCCAAGTACATGCAAGAAAAGGGTTACAAAATTATTCCGGTAAACCCGCGGGTAAAAACGATTCTCGGTGAACATTGTTACTCCGGCTTGAGAGACATACCGGAAAAAGTGGACATAGTCAATATTTTCCGGCGCAGCGAACTGGTACCGCCAATAATACGGGAAGCCATTGAATTGAACCCCGAGGCCATCTGGCTGCAGCTTGGCATTGTAAATGAAGAAGCTTTTGAAATTGCCGAAAAAGCTGGCATTGGTTTTATCATGGATAAGTGCATCAAAGTGGAATACGAGCGACTTTTATAAAACCTATTCAAGCTTTTGCAATATCCAACAACCCGTATTGTAAATAATTCAAATCAATTTATGAAAAATATCATGTCCATATATACTTACAAAAACGCGTCAACACAAATAATTTTAAAGCTGCTTGCCGAGCATATCCCCCAAGCCGGCCCCTTCTTGCGGTTCAATAACCCATTTGAATTGCTGGTGGCGGTAATATTATCGGCTCAGTGCACCGACCAGCGCGTTAACAAGACCACCGCACGGCTTTTTTCCAAGTATAGCGGGCCGGAAGATTTTGCCGCTCTATCCCCCGAAAAACTGGAGGATGAAATAAGGGACTGCGGGCTCTACCGGAACAAAAGCCGGCAAATTATTGAAACATCCAAAATCCTGGTGGAAAAATACGGCGGACAAGTGCCCGGCGTTCGAACCGACTTGGAATCACTCCCGGGCGTGGGCCGGAAAACAGCCAGCGTTGTACTAAATGTAGCATTTGGCAAACCCGCCTTCCCAGTGGATACACACATTTACAGGGTGGCTCGCAGGCTGGGACTTTCCGCCGGAAAAACACCTCGCCAGGTTGAGGATGACATGTCCCGCCTATTGTCGCCGGCTGAATTTGGCATCTGGCATCACCGCCTTATTCATTTCGGCAGAAACACTTGCACCGCCCGCAAACCCAAGTGCTGGCAATGCGTGGTAAGTGATTACTGTTATACGCACAATAAGAGTAAAGCTGGTGAAGGAAGTTGATTATGCACCTTGTGCTTGTTCAACCCGAGATACCGGCCAACACGGGGAACGTAGCCAGAACGTGCGCCGTTACCGGCGCTCACTTACACCTTGTAAAACCGCTTGGTTTTTCCGTGGACGACAAGCACCTGAAAAGGGCGGGACTGGATTACTGGCACCTGCTGGATATTCATTACCACGATAATTTCTATGAAGTGTTAAACAAGTACCCTAATCACAATTTTTATTTCGCCACCACCCGCGGTAGCCGTTTTTACACAGAAGTGCAATACAAGCCGGGCGATTTCCTGGTGTTCGGCAGAGAGACCACCGGGCTTCCGGAAGAAATAATAACCAAATTCCGGGACAGGTGTATTCGTATACCTATGATCAACGAGGCGCGTTCCCTGAACCTTTCCAACTCCGTGGCCATAGTCCTTTACGAAGCATTAAGGCAAAACGGTTTTACCGGGCTGAAATAATAATACACCGGTTTTGATTTAATACAGGAGGGTAATTATACATGCCTGCTACAATACAAGAGTTGCGCGTGGCTTTGGAAAACAACGGTTACATATGCGAAGACGAGCTGGTGACAACCATTTACCTGGCCCTTGCACTGGAAAAACCATTGCTTGTCGAGGGAGCACCCGGCGTGGGAAAAACTGAAATAGCAAAAGTACTGGCCAAAATTTTTGATACCGAACTCATTCGCCTTCAATGCTACGAAGGACTGGATGAAAACAAGGCCCTTTACGAGTGGAACTACCAGCGCCAATTGATTAAAATTCAAATATCCAGGACCTGCCAGCCAAGCGAGCAATTGGAGCAAAATCTCTTCAGCGAGGAATACCTGTTGGAACGCCCGCTTTTGCGTGCTATAAGGTCGGAGGACAAGGTTGTGTTGTTAATTGACGAGGTGGACAAAGTGGAATCAGAGTTCGAAGCATTCCTCTTTGAACTCCTTTCCGATTTTCAAGTTTCCATTCCGGAATTAGGTACCGTTACAGCCAGGCAAATACCAATTGTGGTGCTTACCAGCAACGGCGAGCGTGAACTTTCGGACGGTCTCAAAAGGCGCTGTGTGTATTTATATATCGACTTCCCGTCCATTGAAAAAGAATCCCGTATTTTGCAGGTCAAAGTACCGCAGGCCGGCGAAAAAATCACCGCCCAGATAGCCAATGCGGCAAACTACATCCGGGCCAATTTAAACTTGCGCAAAAAACCTTCCATCGCGGAAACTATCGACTGGGCAAAAGCCCTGACAACAATTGGTGAAGACTCACTGACAGCGGAAAATATAAATAAAACACTGAACTTGTTCCTGAAAAACAGAGACGATCAGCAATTATTAAAGAGCGAAATTGGCCTGGAAAAAATTGCCCAAGTAGCTGCGGGTAAAAATTCAGGTATCATACACAACCATTGCGGTTGTCCGGGACACAGCCACATGAAAACATAAAAAAATATTTTAATTTTTTAAAACAATTTTAAAGTGTAAGCAGGAGTAACACTTTTTCGTGCCGAATATTTGCAATAGTCAAATATTTTAAAAGCAAGGGGGTGTGACAATGGCAATTAACCACCTGGCCAGCAAGCAAGCCGCTTTACCGGATGATAACTACATATTCAACAGTATAGCCAACCTTGTAATTGCCGTTGACCACCTGGCCCGCATTACAATCTTCAATCATACATGCGAGCGTCTTTTCGGGCTGAGCGCCAGCGAAGCAATAGGAAAACCCGTATCGGAAATTATACCCTATACCGGGCTGGTAAAAGTATTAAAAACCGGAAAATCCCATATCGGGCGAAAATTTGTACTGGGCAATTCACTTTTCATTGTAAACCGCACTCCCATTATCAAAGACGGTCATATTGTCGGAGCCATCGGGGTGGCCCAGGAAATCACGGAATTGCACCAGCTGGCCACTGAGCTGGAGCAGGTAAAAAAACACAAGAGAACAATGGAATCAATATTTGAACACACCCGGGAAGGTTATATATCCATCAATAGCGAGGGATATGTCAATTTTATCAACCCGGCCATGGCGGAATTGCTGGGTTACAATCCCTCGGAAATAATGGGCCGGCATATCACCGAAGTAATTCCCGAAACCCGGTTGCACCTGATGCAGATAAACGGCTCTTCTCAGCACTATGAATTTATACAACTGGACGGCAAAAAAATGCTGATCAGCCGTTACCCGGTAATTCAAAACGGGCGGGTGGACGGCGCGGTAAGCAAAGTCATTTACAAAGACATTGAAAAACTGGCATCCATCACCAGCAGGCACTTCCGGGCCACATCCAGTACTACTTCTGAATCAGCCCGTTACAAGCTGGACGATATCATCGGCACAAGCAAGCTCATCAATCAATTGAAAGAATTGACCCGCCGAGTGGCAAGAGGACCATCCACGGTTCTGATAACCGGAGAAAGCGGTACGGGCAAGGAACTATTCGCGCACGCCCTCCATACGCACTCGCCCCGGAGAAACGGCCCGTTTGTAAAAGTAAATTGCGCCGCCATCCCGGAAAGCCTTTTGGAATCCGAATTATTCGGCTACCGGGAAGGTGCTTTTACCGGCGCTAGAAAAGGAGGCCAGACCGGCAAGTTCGAACAAGCCCACAAAGGCACCATCTTCCTGGACGAAATAGGCGATATGCCCTTATCAATGCAAGCCAAGTTACTTCGGGTGTTGCAAGAGAAGGAAATCGAAAGACTGGGCGACCGGGGCGCTAAAAAAATAGACGTCCGCGTTATCGCAGCCACCAACCGTGACATGACCCAGTTAATGAATGAAGGAAAATTCCGGCGGGACCTGTATTTCCGCCTGAATGTCGTGAACATCAACATTCCTCCCTTAAGAGAGCGAAAAGAAGACATATTGAAACTGGCAGAACATTTTATCAATCGATTCAACCGTGAATTCCAACTAAACATAAAACACCTGGATAAGGAAGCAGCATGTTTATTTGAAACCTATCACTGGCCGGGCAATGTAAGGGAACTGGAAAACGTCATTGAGCGCGCTTTTAACATTGTGGAAGGAGATAAGATAAAACTCAAGCACCTTCCCCATTACATTGTCAAACAAAAATGCTCCACCAAGCAAAATAAAGGCGATAAAACCCTGCCCGCCCTTCTTGAAGCCGTAGAAAAGGAAGCGCTGCTGGACGCGCTGGAAAAAACCGGTGGAAACAAGCTGCGCGCTGCAAAACTGCTGGGCATATCCCGTGCCTGGTTATATAAAAAAATTAAACAATACGAAATAGACCTGTAGCAATTGTATAGAACTCCGATTTAGGATAAAATTCCCCTTGGAAAGGGGTTTTTTATTTGGACATCGAGACAGTGGAAGTTAGTTTTGAATTACCGGGAAAAACAATTAAGCTGGTGCAAGTCAAAGACATCGAAAAATTAATTACAGATCCCTGCGATGAAGACAAGGTCCCCTGCTGGGCGGATATATGGCCCGCAGCCAGGGGTATTTCCCACTGGATATGGAAACACATCAATTTTAATGGCCAGGAGGTACTGGAACTTGGTGCCGGCCTGGGACTGCCAGGTGTAGTATGCGGCTTAAAGGGCGCCAGGGTTACTTTTTCAGACTTTAATCAAAGGGCCCTTGAAATTTCATCGCTTAACGCCAGGCTAAACGGCCTGGCTGGCTTCGATACATTGCTTGCGGACTGGCGCACATACCGCCCGCACAAGCGGTTTAATTGGGTGGTCGGGTCGGATATATTCTACGATCCCAAGTTGAACTCACACCTGCTTAACTTAATCCCCGCCATTGTCGCTCCCGGAGGAGAAATACTGGCCGCTCATCCAGGGCGACCGGCCACATTTGACTTTATCAAGGCGCTGGGTTCCAGACTCGATATACTTAGCGAGCAAGAATATATTGTACCGGTAACCATAGACGATCCATACTTTCCTTATTACGAAATACATGTTCACCATATAAGCTTAGCCTGAGTAAACTATACCTAACGCCGGGTTAACGGAGGTTTTTTATGACTGCCGAAAACATTGCCAACAAAAACTTTGTTCACTTACACCTTCATACCGAGTACAGCCTGCTGGACGGAGCCGCCCGGATTAATAAAGTGGTGGAAACCGCCGCAAAAATGGGCATGTCTTCCCTGGCTATAACCGATCACGGGGTAATGTACGGCGTGGTAGATTTTTATAAAACCTGCAAAAAGAACAACATAAAGCCCGTACTGGGATGCGAGGTTTACGTGGCCCCGCGCACCCGGCACGACCGGACTCCCAAGGTGGACGACAACCTTTACCACCTGGTACTGCTGGCCGAAAACGAGACCGGCTACCGCAATTTATTAAAGGTGGTTTCCCTGGGTTTTACAGAAGGTTTTTATTACAAGCCCCGGGTGGACAAGGAATTGCTTGCAGCGCACAGCGAAGGCCTGATTGCTTTAAGCGGCTGCCTTGCGGGAGAGGTGGCCACCCATATTTTAAACGGCAACCCCAAGCAGGCAGCTAAAAGCGCCGGCGAATACAATGATATATTCGGAGCCAGCAACTTTTTCTTGGAATTGCAGGATCACGGCCTGGAAGATCAAAAAACCGCCAACCGCGGGCTCATCGAGTTGCATAAGAAAACAGGCATACCGGTAGTGGCTACAAACGACGTGCACTACGTGCTGCCGGAGCACGCGGAAATGCAGGACGTGCTGCTGTGCATACAGACCGGCAAGACCATGGACGATCCGGGTCGCATGCGGTTCGATTCGGCGGATTTTTACCTCAAGGACGGGCGGGAAATGGCACTTCTTTTCGGCGAGTACAAAGAAGCGCTGGAAAACACCCTCCTTATCGCCGAGCGCTGCAATGTCCAGCTGGAATTCGGTAAATTGCACCTACCCGAATACCGTGTTCCGGAGGGGCACACACCGGACACATATCTCCGCGAGCTTTGCCTGGAGGGCATACGCCGGCGTTACGGAGAAAAAATTAACGATATCGTGCGGCAGAGGTTGGAGTTTGAACTTAAAGTAATCAAACAAATGGGTTATTCCACCTATTTTTTGATCGTCTGGGATTTCATCCATTTCGCCAGGAAAAACGGTATCCCGGTGGGTCCCGGGCGCGGGTCTGCAGCCGGCAGCCTGGTGGCTTACGCCCTGGGTATCACCAATATCGACCCGTTACGCTACGGTTTGTTGTTCGAACGATTCTTAAACCCCGAACGGGTATCCATGCCGGATATAGATATCGATTTCTGCTTTGAAAAGCGCGGCCGGGTTATCGAGTACGTGACCGGCAAGTACGGCGCCGACCGGGTGGCACAAATAGCCACCTTTGGCACCATGGCGGCTCGCGCGGCTATACGTGACGTGGGCCGGGCCATGGGTATACCGTACGGCGACGTAGACCGTATAGCCAAGCTGGTGCCCGCGGAACTGAATATTACCATTGAAAAGGCCCTTAACGATTCTCCCGAGCTAAAACAGCTATATGACAGTGACGAACAGGTACGAAAGCTGATGGATACAGCCGCCCTGCTGGAAGGGATGCCCCGGCACGCCTCCACCCACGCCGCCGGCGTGGTCATTACCCGACAGCCGCTTACCCATTACCTGCCCCTTTACAAAGCCGCGGACGGGCCCCTCACCACCCAGTTCGCCAAGGACCAGGTGGAGGAACTGGGGTTATTGAAAATGGACCTTCTGGGCTTGCGCACCCTGACGGTTATCGCCGACGCCGTGCAAATGATCCGGCAAAACCGCGGTGTATCCATAAACATAGACGACATACCACTGGATGATCCAAATACCTTTGAACTACTGTGCCGCGGCGAAGGGGTGGGGGTGTTCCAGCTTGAAAGCAGCGGCATGCGCGCCTTGCTACGGGAATTACGGCCGGAAGTTTTCGAAGACATAGTGGCGCTGGTAGCTCTGTACCGCCCCGGCCCGCTGGGTAGCGGCATGGTGGAAGATTTTATAAAAAGCAAGCACGGCGAGAAAAAGGTTGAATACCTGCACCCCAAGCTGGAACCCATTCTGAAGGACACTTACGGAGTGATACTGTACCAGGAACAGGTAATGCGTATCGCCAGCGACCTGTCCGGGTTCACGCTGGGTGAAGCCGACATGCTGCGCCGGGCCATGGGCAAAAAAAAGCCTGAAATTATCGCCGGCTTGCGGGCCCAGTTCATAGAAGGCGCGGAAAAAAACGGCGTGGACCCCGCGGTGGCCGGTCAGATATTCGACCTGATGGAATACTTCGCCGGGTACGGTTTCAATAAGAGTCACAGCGCGGCTTACGCCATGGTTTCCTACCAGACCGCTTACCTGAAAGCCAATTACCCCGTGGAGTACATGGCCGCCCTTTTGACTTCGGTAAAGGACAACACCGACAAGGTAGCTTATTATATAGAGGAATGCCGTCGCATGAACATAGACGTGCTGCCCCCGGACGTAAACGCCAGCGGCATCGACTTCACCGTTGACGGGGACCGAATCCGGTTCGGCCTGGCGGCCATCAAGAATGTGGGGCTGGGAGCCGTACAGCATATTATTGAAAACAAGGAGCAAAACGGCCCGTACCTTTCTTTTGCAGATCTTTGCCAGCGCCTGGATACCCGGGTAATTAACCGCAGGGTACTTGAAAACCTGATTAAAAGCGGTGCCCTGGATTCGCTAGGACATTATCGCTCCCAGATGATGGCCGCATTGGAAGCAGGTCTCGGCCTAGCCCAGGCGTCACAGAAAGACCGCCAAAGCGGGCAGCTTTCGCTGCTGGATTTCTGGGGAGAAGAAGTTAAAAACACCGTAAACATAGAAATGCCGCGTATACGTGAATATCCTAAAGCGGAAATGCTGGCCCTGGAAAAAGAAGCGCTGGGCCTGTATGTAAGCGGGCACCCGCTTTCGGAATACAGGGAAGCAATCAGGCGTCACGCTACACACCAGGTGGCCGCCCTGGGCGATGTTGAAGACCGCTCCGAGGTGGTGGTGGGCGGTATTTTATCCGCTGTCAAAAAAATTATCACTAAACGCGGGGAGAACATGGCTTTTGCCAGTCTTGAAGACTTGACCGGCGTGGTGGAGCTGGTCTTCTTTCCGCGCACCTACCGGGAATGCGCGCGTTTACTTCAGAATGAATCTGCCGTAATAGTAAGCGGCATCACCGGCCACGGAAGCGATGACATAAAAATAATTGTCAATACCATGAAACCGCTGGTCAAGCAACAAACAGGGGAAATATTCCTCAAGCTGGATAATGTTTCCATGGAGTTGGTGGCCCGTATTCAGCAAATTCTTTGTTCCTACCCCGGAGAATGCCCGGTTTACCTTTATTTTCCCGGTCGTAAAAAACTGGCCCGCACCGGCGAAAGCTTTTGGGTGAACCTGGATTCCGGTGTTGTGGAGGAATTGACAAAACTACTCGGTTCGGATTGCGTAAAGGTCAAAGAATGCGCTTTCGATGCAGAGCCCGGCAAAAGTAGGGACATGGCATAACTTGTCAAACAGCACCGGGCTGTGCTATGATTTTTTTAGTAAATAATAAACAGCTTATTCACGCGGGGTGAAAATAAATTGCACAACAATGAAATAAGCGGTGAATTTGTTGTGGTCAAGGCTCTTGAAAACGGGGTCACCATAATCGGCCTTACCCGGGGCCGGGACACCAAGTTTCACCATACCGAAAAATTGGATAAGGGCGAAGTGATGATTGCCCAGTTTACCGAACACACTTCAGCAATTAAAATACGCGGCCGGGCTGAGATAATGACTAAACACGGCACGATAAATTCAGGCGTTTAAGGCATATCCAGAGTTTTAACACTCTGGATATACTTGTCTCACCTTAGTTTAAATGCTGGTTGGTATATTTAAGCCCCTGGAGCAAAAAGTATTATTACACTAGTTACAGTTAAAACAGTTACAGTTAAAACCGGGCATCAAACGTGCTTATAAAGGGGGCAACACAATTGCTCAGAATTGCGGTTTTAACCAGCGGGGGAGACTCGCCGGGAATGAACGCGGCTATCCGTGCCGTGGTGCGCAAATCAATATATCACGGGCTTGAGGTTATAGGTATCCAGAGAGGTTTTAGCGGTTTCATCGAGGCAGACATGGGTCCCATGACACTGGGCTCGGTGGCCGATATTATCCACCGTGGCGGTACTATTTTGCGTACCGCGCGCTCCGATGAATTTAAAACCTACACGGGGCGGGCCAAAGCCTATGCAAACGTGGAGCGTTTTGGGATCCAGGGCTTGGTAGTTATTGGCGGAGACGGTTCATTCAAAGGAGCGGAAATATTCCACAATGAATTCAACGTGCCGGTGGTAGGTGTTCCCGGAACCATCGACAACGATATTGCCGGCACTGACTACTCAATCGGTTTCGATACCGCGGTTAACACCGTTGTGGAAGCCATTAACAAAATCAGGGACACCGCCACCTCGCACGAGCGTACTTTCATACTTGAAGTGATGGGCCGGGAAAGCGGTTGTATTGCAATGACAGCCGGTCTTGCCGGAGGCGCGGAATCCATTTTGATTCCAGAACTTAACTTCAATATCGACGATGTATGCGATAAGCTTTACCGCGGTTACAAGCGCGGGAAACTACACAGCATCATCATAGTGGCCGAAGGAGCCGCCAGCGGTATGGAAATCGGAAAAGTTATAAGAGAGAAAACAGGGTTAGAAACAAAGGTTACCATCCTGGGACACTTGCAACGAGGCGGGATTCCGACAGCGTACGACCGAATTCTTGCCAGCAGGCTTGGGGCAAGAGCAGTGGAAATGTTGATGTCGGGCTACCGCAAGCACATGGTGGGCATGGTTGCGGGTGAAATAGTAGCCGCCCCCCTTGAGACAGCTTTTATTGCAAACCGGCCCGTTGACATGGACGTTTACCACCTGGCGGGTGTATTATCCATTTAAAGGGGGAACTGTTATGCGACGAACCAAAATCGTTTGTACCATCGGCCCGGCAAGCGAATCAACCGAAACCCTGGAAAAAATGATGCTGGCAGGAATGAACGTGGCCCGCCTCAACTTTTCCCACGGCACCCACGAAGAACATGCCAAACGTCTTGCGGCCATTAGAAAAGCATCCTCGAACACGGGAAAAAACATAGCTGTTCTGCTTGACACCAAAGGACCAGAAATAAGGTTGGGTTACCTGGAAAGAGAGCCTATCGAGCTTGAACCCGGGGCCGAAGTGCGCCTTACAACCGAGGACGTAAAAGGCAATGATAGGATACTTCCGGTGTCTTACAAGGGGCTACCGGGCGACGTGCGACCGGGGGACAGGATATTAATATCTGACGGCCTAATCGAACTGAAGGTTAAAATGGTTGAAGGCTGCGAAATTGTATGTTCCGTGGTAAACGGTGGCGAACTTACCAGTCAGAAAGGTGTCAACGTTCCCGGGGTCAGGATTAACCTCCCCCCTTTTACCGAAAGAGACAAACAGGATATTATATTCGGAATTGAAAACGATTTTGATTTCGTGGCTATATCTTTCGTCCGCAGAGCTGCCGATGTTCTGTCCATCAGGCGTGTGATCGAAGAAAAAGATGGTCATATGGATATTATTGCTAAAATAGAAAACCATGAAGCAGTGGAAAACCTGGACGAAATTATCAAGGTATCGGATGGCATCATGGTGGCCAGGGGGGACCTGGGAGTGGAAATCCCCCCGGAAGAGGTGCCTTTGATTCAAAAAGCCATCATCGAAAGATGTAACCTCGCCGGAAAACCGGTAATCACAGCCACACAGATGCTGGAATCGATGATCCATAACCCCAGGCCCACCAGGGCTGAGGCCAGTGACGTGGCCAACGCCATCCTTGACGGTACCGATGCCGTAATGTTGTCTGGAGAAACGGCAATGGGCCGCTATCCTGTGGAAGCGGTACAAACAATGGCCCGCATCGCTACGCGGGCTGAATCGGCACTGGAATACGGCGAGCTATTGACGAGCAAGCGACGCGCAAAATCGCGTACAATCACGGACGCCATTAGCCATGCCACCGTTACCACCGCACAGGACCTGGGGGCTGCCGCCATCATCACTTCAACTGAATCAGGCTACACGGCAAAAATGGTCAGCAAATACCGCCCCAAGGCCACAATTATTGCCGTTACACCTCACTCCACAGTGCTGCGCAAGCTGGCACTGGTCTGGGGAATTCAACCACTGCAGGTGGAACGGCCCTCCGACACGGACAGCATGATCGCCGCGTCGGTGGACATTTCGTTAAAATCCGGTCTGATCAAGGGCGGCGACTTGATAGTAATTACCGCCGGCGTCCCCGTAGGCGTTCAAGGCACTACCAACTTGATTAAAGTACAAACAGTGGGAGACATCATGGCTACCGGCACCGGCATCGGTAACCGGGCTGTAACCGGCAAAGCTTGCGTAGCCGCCAGCGCCCGCGAGGCCATAGAGGGGATAACCCGGGGCGGCGTACTGGTCACTTACGATACGGACCGCGACTTTATTCCGGCTATAGAAAAAGCCGGTGCCATTATCACCGAAGCTGGAGGCCTTACCTCGCACGCCGCCATAGTGGGGCTGGAATTCGGCATACCGGTGGTGGTCGGCGTATCCGGTGCCACTACCATCATTCAGGACGGTGAAATTATTACTGTTGACGGTCAGCGAGGGCTGGTGTACCGGGGCTCGGCAAGGGTCCTTTAATTGCCGGTGATTATAACTTCCTTCCCGCAGGGTATGCTATTGCGGGAGGGAAACAATGTGAGTGAATTCCTGACAAATTACCTTGATACCCTGGGGCTTGGGGGATTGCTTGGCGGGCTGTTCATAGAAGCCATGGGACTGCCCTTCCCGGGTGGAGTTATGATAATGTTTTCCGGTTTCCTGGTGAACCAGGATAGGCTTGATTTTCACACCGTCTTTTTGCTGGCTGTGCTGGGCTTCAACTTGGGGGCCGCGTTGGCATTTTTTATCGGCCGGCGGGTGGGAGAGCCATTATTTGACCAGTACAGCAGGTACCTGCGAGTTAAAAATTACAACCTTGAACACGCCCGTTTCTGGTTGAAACGTTCAGCGCCGTTGTTTATAATTGCAGGTCGCTTCGTACCCATGATAAGCAATATGACCCCTTACCTGGCCGGTGCCAGCGGTTTGAAGTGGTCGCATTTTTTGTTCTACAACTTCGTATTTACAATTTTGTGGGTATCCATAAATATCTCGGTGGGCATGTTGTTCGGACACAACTGGCCGCGAATTGCCGGGTACCTGAACAACAAGTTGCCCTTGGCCGTTGTTGCCATGGTGGCGTTTTATATTGCTATTAAGTTTTTAATCAAACATGTATACAGTTTTAGGAGTGAAAGACTGTGAATACACCAGGTAAAACAAACAAAGCCATTCTTTTTCTCGGAGACAGTATCACCTATGGCTTCCCATACGGCCCGCCATATTCATGGGTCAACGCTTTACGCGGCGTAATTCCCGCCCAGCCGCTTAACGGGGGTGTAAACGGTGATACAATACCGGATATGCTGCGCCGCCTGCCCGGGGAACTGAAAAAACACGCAATAACCCATTTACATATTCTGGGCGGGATTAATGACGCCTGGTTGGAAAACGATCACGGTTGGGTGAGGGAATGCATTGGAAAAATGATTCATATATGCAACGAGCGTTCTATAACACCTTTACTTGGGCTAACCACCCCTTTGTGTGTTGAGCCAAACGGTGGTAACAGTTTTTTCCCCTTCGGTTTGGAAAAAATCATCAAATGGCTTGAAATACACCGGGAGTGGCTTTCCGGCTATGCCAAAATTAACTCGATAGCGTTAATAGATTATTTCACCCCGTTATGCCTCCCGGGCACCGGGAACGGCAATCCCAGGTATTTTTTCGATGAAGCGCACTTGAACACCAAGGGCAACGAGTTAATGGCGGGAATAGCCGGGAAGTCTTTGAACAATATTCTGCCGGGAAATCATATTGATTAACTTAATTAACATATAAATTATTAGCTGAAAATTTAGCTTAAAATCGATTAAAACTAGGCAGGAAAACTTATCATAACATAGAATTATTAATTTCGGAATTTTCTCCATTGTCTTAATTAACTGCAAATTAACTACTGCTAAGCAACAACCAAAAATTAACAAAGAACGAAGGAGGACATGAAATGCCAGAAAAAAAAGTGAGTGCAGTTAACTATGATGTTTTATCACCCGTAAAATTCTTACCGCGCAGTGCAATGGTATACGGTGACAAAGACGCCGTGGTGTACAATGAAAAACGTTACAATTACAGGGAGTTTTACGCGCGCGTCAACCGGCTGGCCAGCGCGTTAAAAAAAGCGGGTATCGAAAAAGGGGACAAGGTTGCCTTCATCTGCCCCAATACCCCGCCTATGCTGGAAGCACATTATGCAATACCTATGATTGGCGCCGCACTGGTTAGTATAAACATTCGTCTTTCACCTCGTGAAATAGCTTACATTATCAACCATTCTGATTCCAAGGCGCTTTTTGTGGATAACGAATTCGCCGGTCTTGTCAAACCCATTCTGAATGAACTGACAAATGTTAAGACTCTTGTCAATATTTGCGATGTCAGCGATGACAAGCCCCTTGACGGCCCGGATTACGAAGAATTTATCTCCGGAGGTTCTGAAGAGCCCGTGGAAATTGAAGTGGACGACGAGTACCAGGTTGCCACCATCAATTACACAAGCGGCACCACCGGCCTGCCTAAAGGTGTTATGTACCACCACCGCGGGGCTTATTTGAACGCGCTGGGAGAAGCCCTGGAGCACTGCATGAACTCGCAGTCGGTTTACCTTTGGACACTACCCATGTTCCATTGTAACGGCTGGTGCTTCACCTGGGGTGTAACGGCGGTGGGAGCGACACACGTATGCCTGCGCAAAGTGATACCGGAAGAGATTTACCGGCTGGTGGAGGCGGAAAGCGTTTCGCACCTTTGCGCCGCACCAACGGTGCTTATTTCCATGTCCACATTCCCCGGCGCCAAGGATGTTAAAATGAAACGCACGTTAAACGTCATTACCGCCGGCGCGCCGCCAGCGCCTACGGTTATCAAAAACATGGAATCCATTGGTGCGGTGGTAACCCAGGTTTACGGGTTGACAGAGGTTTATGGACCGCACAGCATATGCGAGTGGCAAACCCAGTGGGACGACCTGCCGGCTGATGAAAGGGCCAAAATCAAGGCTCGCCAGGGTGTTCCTTATATTACCGCTCACTACATGGACGTGGTAAACCCCAGCAGCATGGAACCCGTGCCTTGGGACGGAGAAACCATGGGTGAAATAGTTATGCGGGGTAACAACGTAATGCTTGGTTATTACAAGCAGCCCGAGGCTACCGACGAGGCATTCCGCGGTGGCTGGTTCCACAGCGGCGACCTTGCCGTTGTACATCCCAACGGGTATGTGGAAATTAAGGACCGCATGAAAGATATTATCATTAGTGGCGGTGAAAATATATCCACCGTGGAAGTGGAAAGTGTTATTTACACCCACCCGGACGTACAGGAAGTGGCCGTAATCGCTATACCCGACCCCAAGTGGGGTGAAGTGCCAAAAGCTTTTATCACTCCCAAGCCGGGCACCAATCCCACCGCCGAGGATATCATCAACCACTGCCGCGAGAACATGGCCCGGTTCAAGGTGCCTAAAGCCATTGAGTTCTGTGAATTGCCCAAAACATCCACGGGTAAAATAATGAAGTACAAGTTGCGTGAAAAAGAGTGGGCCGGGCGAGATCGCAAGGTAAATTAATCTAAACTATTCCGGGCGGGCAGGTTAAAACCTTGCCCGCTTTATATTTTAAACACCAAAACACTATTCCTCCAGCTTAACATCATGAAACTAATAAATAACCCCGTCCAGTGTTACAACCGGATGGGGTTTTATAAATTATAATAAAATACACTTTTTCTACATGACATACAAATAATATGCAATAACATAAAACCAGTATTACACAGGTGCCAGTTTAATATTACCCGCTGCAGCCAGTTTGTCGTTTTTAATGGCCAGCGCGCCGGTAACGGACTTGATGCTCAATGCAAAATTGACCGCCGCCTGCAAGTCATCCTCACACTGAACGATGTTGCCCGCTGCCGTTGCCACCGCGTCGGCAATAGCAGCGGATGGTGACACAATTACCACAGCGTCGGCGCAACCAAGGCTCAAGGAGTGGCCCACAGTACCCGATGAAGTGCATATACCCAGCGGAGTCTGGTGTGGCTCGATTTGCAGGGCCAGGCGGTTGCTAAAGGGTGAAGGCCCGGCAAAAATTCCTATATACCGGGTATTCACCGACCGGATATAAATATCACCACCGTTTTCAACTATTACTTCCTGAGTCCGCCTTGCCAGGTACTGGCCAACATGCTGTGAAATGGCTCCCGCCACGGCTGCCATGGGTCCTGTGCCCGCGACCTCCGCGGCTGCCGCCATAACCCGTGCTATTTCAGGCGCCCCGGGGAGTACCCGGTGTGGTTTCAATGAGCGAAGAAATTCTTTATCGGTTTCAATATACTGCTCTAGCAGTGAACGGGCGGTTTCCACCACCTGCCTGGTGCTTTCAACCAGCGACCGGCTCAGTTTATTCCGGGGAACCCCTATATCCAGGTCGGTTTCCTTCACCACCACCCGGAAGAAAACCAAGTCCTTCTGCCGGTGCAGCAGCCTGTAAGCCCGTTCGGTATACTCCTGGTGTTCTTTCAAAAACGAACCTCCATGGCCCGCACGGGGCAAGCCTTCAGGCAAAGATGGCATACCACGCAGCGATCGCTGTCAAACCGGACATTCATATCCGGGCGCTCGATATAAAGGGCACCCGAAGGACATATGGCGGTGCATGCCCCGCAGCTGGTGCATTTTTCCTCGTTCTGGATGATCTCTTCCGTCAGAGATTGTACCCCGACACCCACCCCGCGCAGGTAATCCAGACCCTGTTCAATATTATCCCCTGTTATATCCATAACCAAGGTACCTTCTTTTTGCGGGTTAACGTTGGCCTTCAGTATATTAATCACCAGTCCGTAATCCTTGACCAGTTTATATATTATCGGTTGGTCTGCAATATCGGCGCTAAACCTCAGCACTACTTTTTTGGGGGCCATAATTTCACACTCCTTTATTCAGCTTAACCCTGCAACACATTACCCTTGAGTCCATCATCGGCATTTGGCAATAGTTGCACCGGTTCGCCCAGCAAAAATTCGCCTTTTTGAATCCAGTCTTTCAGAATTCCGGCTATCTCTTTTGCCCGCGGGTAACTGGAAAGCGGTGCGGTAACAACCTCTTTACCATTAATTTTAATCTTACCGCTTTTCAATTCCGCGTAACTGACGTGCCCAATAACTTCGGATTCGCGTTCGGGATATGCTTTGCTGTAATCCACCACCGGGGCATAAAGCTCGTCATCACCGGCGGCGGCGTATCTGCAAACCTCTTCATTAAGAATAGGGATGGGAATACCAATTCCAACCGCTAGGCTTGCACCGTATCCAAGCATGCTTACACCGGCCAGCCACCTTGGGTTCATCTGCTTGAGATCACCGATCACAGAAAGGGTACCCCCGGCGGGGCCAAGGTCTTTGCCGTTTTCATCCTTCATAAAGGAAGGAAAGTGCTGTGTTCCGTTCCAGGCCACATATCCAACTCCCCCGCCAAGAAATATGCGGGTACCGATACCTATGGTCTTAAACCATGGATCCTTGAGCAACGGGCTCAGTTGCCCGGACGTTGAATAATGAGCGTTTTGCAGGTTGCCTTTTAAAACCCCCATGTAGGTATATATAGTCCTTGAACCGAGGTTCACAGCGCAGTTATAGTTCTGGTACGCGTTGCGCGGGTTGAACAAAATGGCCTCGTTGATGTCGTCAATGGTGATTTCGGTTTCAATTCCCCGGCGCGGGTAGCAGTCGGTACCGTAACCAATCGCTTTTAAAACAACTTTCTTCCGTGATACCAGGTCTTGGATAACGTGACCGCCTCCATACTTGAATTCACCGGGATATTCACTGTTCAGGGGATCGTCCTCCCTGACTTCTGTGGCACCGATATACGCGTCAACTGCTGCTATGCCGGTATAAGCAGGTACACCGTTCAACCACACCCTGTGCATTTTAATCCTGGGTTTGGAATGCCCAAAACTTAGGAAAGCGCCGGAAGAGCACATGGGGCCGAATGTCCCGGTAGTAACCACATCAACCTCGGACGTAACCCGGGCTACGCCCTTTTCCCTGACCATGGTCACCAGTTCCTCGGCGGTCACCACAACAGCTTTGCCCGCCTTGATACGCTCGTTGATTTCCCGAAAAGTTCTTTCCGTTGCCATAGCCACACCTCCGTTTTCTGTGCTCCGCTCCGACAAAATTTAAAACCTCTTCCGAGCACAGAAGAGGTTTTAAAGACGCAACACCTCTTATCTGTCAGAAGTTCATACTCCTGCAGGAATTAGCACCGTTCCTCGCCGTTGGGACGAGGCGGTTGCCGGGTTTCACTGGGCCAGTCCCTCCACCACTCCGGATAAGAGCACTTATACTATTCTTAGTTAATTTAATATGCAATCCTATATTATCAATTGAGTATGTTGCTGTCAATAACTTTACCCCATCACTATGCCGGGGCGCCAGCCTGTTAATGGCCATTGACACAGCCCCCATGTGACAAACTCTGGTTCGAGTGTGTGATTTAAATCATAGAAGCACTATTGATTATTAAGTAATCTATTAACAACAAACAAAAGGCAAACAAAATATTATTCAAAGGAGGAAAAAAATGTTTTGTTATCAATGTGAACAAACAGCGGGCGGAACAGGCTGCACCAAGGTCGGTGTTTGCGGCAAGAACGAGGATATCGCCAGTTTGCAGGACGCGCTCATTATCGGGCTGAAAGGTGTAGCTGCTTATGCTTTCCACGCCCGTGAGCTGGGTGAGAGGGATGAACAGGTAGACGCGTTTATGCACGACGCCCTCTTTACTACGCTAACCAACGTCAACTTCGACCTAAATAGCCACATTGAAAAAGTGCTCAAGTGCGGTGAAATGAACTTGCGGGCCATGGAAATCCTGGACAAAGCCAACGTTACACGGTTCGGCTCCCCCGAACCCACCCAGGTATCTACAGGCTTTAAACCGGGCCCGGCCATTCTCATAACCGGACACGACCTGTTGGATCTTTACGAGCTGCTGAAGCAGGCCAGCGAAGCGGGAGTTAATGTTTATACCCACGGGGAAATGCTGCCAGCTCACGGTTACCCGGAGTTGAAAAAGTTCCCCAACCTGGCTGGGCATTACGGCTCGGCCTGGCAAAACCAGAAGAAAGAATTTGAAGAATTCCCCGGCGCCATCCTTGGAACCACAAACTGTGTTTTAATACCAAAGGACTCTTACAAAGACCGCATGTTTACCTGCGGTATCGCCAGGCTGCCCGGCGTAACCCACATTGATAACAGAGATTTCAGCGCGGTAATCGAAAAGGCCAAGTCACTGCCTTCCCTGCCGGCAAAGGAAGGGGGCACGCTGACAACAGGCTTCCACCACAATTTCGTTTTGTCCATCGCGGATAAAATAGTTGAAGCTGTCAAGGCCGGCAAAATCCGTCACTTCTTCCTGGTGGGCGGTTGCGAAGGCTCCAGGGCTTCCCGGAGTTACTATACCGAGTTTGTGAAACAGCTACCTAAGGACTGCGTGGTAATAACCCTTGGCTGCGGCAAATACCGGTTCAACTACCTCGACCTGGGTGACATTGACGGCATCCCGCGACTGTTGGATATGGGACAGTGCAACAACGCGTATTCAGCCATCCAGGTAGCCGTTGCCCTTTCCAAGGCATTCAATTGCAGCGTAAACGAGCTTCCGCTTAGCCTGGTGCTGTCATGGTTCGAGCAAAAAGCAGTCGCCATCCTGTTCACCCTGCTGCACCTGGGTATCAAGAACATCCGTATCGGCCCCACGGCGCCGGCGTTCCTGACACCTAACGTTTTAGGCGTCATCCAGGAAAATTACAACCTGAAACTTATCACTACCCCTGAACAGGATATAAAAGATATTCTTGGGTAATAAAAAAAACTATCACTACCGCCATAACGCTGCTGGTACCAGCTACGCAAAGGTATAACGCCCGGTTCGATAAACCGGGCGTTATACCTTCAATAACCTCCCATCTCCCTTTCCCTGGCAGGAAGCAAGTATTAACATAGTT
>CBETWA010000016.1:0-52978 GCA_965539975.1 uncultured bacterium
TGGCTCCAGTATTTTTTTTGGAAACCTATTTTACACAATTATACGGACTCAACTTGTGGCTGGTGGCCTGGTAACAATATTAACATTAAATAACCCGCCTGTTTTTAGTTGACATGCGCAGCAATTGCTAATATTATATTTTGCAAACATAATAATGTAAATGAGTTGAGTTGAGACGAGAAGAGATTGATTGGCTTAGGTGAGTGGGTTCTTCACGTGCAGGAAAGCGGCACTCATTTAAGTGCCGTTTTTGTTTTGCAATTCACCGTACAATGGTTAGGTAGTTAGGTAAACGATAAAAGAAAAATTAAAGTTTAATACTTTACGACTTGGAGAGGAGTTTACCACCCATGATATATCCATGTGAGCGGGATTACCTGATCCTGGCCAGAGATTACAACCTGATCCCGGTATACACCGAGCATTTTACAGATACCGAAACCCCTATAACCCTTTTTCTTAAACTGGCTGGCACCGGCCCGGCTTGCCTGTTGGAAAGCGTGGAGGGGGGGCGCTACCTGGGAAGATATTCATTTATTGCATTTGACCCGCTGGTGACATTTGTTTCCAAGAATGGCAAGGGTAAAGTATTGTATCCCGGCGGCGGTTTAAAAAGTGCTTGCGGGCCACTGCTGGATACGCTGGATAAACTAATTGGCGGCTTCAAAGTACCCCCGGTTAACGGGCTTCCCCGCTTTTTAGGCGGCGCGGTGGGTTTTTTTGCCTACGATGCGGTACGCTCCCTGGAAAAACTGCCCGGGACCCCGGTGGATGAAATGGGTGTTCCCGATTGTGTTCAGTTTTTTCCTGGCATTGTTGTCATTTATGACCACTTGCGGCGTACGGTTACCTTTGTGGCAAATTATCCAGTAGACCCTTCAGACCCCGCAGCTACGTATAGAAGGTCGCTGGGCAGGTTGGAAAGTATGAAAAATGCCTTGCGCAACCCGCTGCCGGAACCGGGTGGTTTTAGCCTGTACGGGGATGTGCGGGTGGACTTGCCGGAAGAAGATTTTACTCGCCGGGTGGAACGCGCGCTGGAATATATAAGAGCCGGGGATGCTATTCAGGTGGTGCTGTCGCGCCGGTACTACGTGGGTTTTGAGGGAGATGATTTTGAGGTTTACCGCCGGTTGCGGAGCGTTAATCCTTCTCCTTACATGTTTTATTTCAACCTGGGAAAAATTAAAGTCATCGGTTCTTCGCCGGAAATGCTGGTGAGGGTGGAAGACGGGGTGGTTACCACCTGTCCCATTGCGGGCACGCGGCCCAGAGGTAAAAGCCCGGCGGAAGACGCTGCCATGGCGGAGGAACTTCTGGCCGACGAAAAGGAACGGGCGGAACACCTGATGCTGGTGGACCTGGGCCGCAATGACCTGGGGCGGGTATGTGAGCCGGGGACCGTGCAGGTGCCCCGGTTCATGGAAGTGGAATATTTTTCGCACGTCATGCACATGGTATCCAGGGTGGAGGGAAAAATGGCACCAGGTACCAGGCCTATCGATGCACTAAAAGCCTGTTTTCCCGCGGGTACGGTAACCGGTGCCCCCAAGGTGCGGGCCATGGAGATTATCGATGAGCTGGAGCCGTACCGGCGGGGAATTTACGCCGGAGCGGCGGGTTACCTGGGCTTCAACGGCAACATGGACACCGCCATATCCATACGCACCCTGGTGATCAAGGACGGTATTGCCTATATACAGGCGGGTGCAGGTATTGTGGCGGATTCAGTTCCACAGCGGGAGTGCCTGGAGATTGCCAGCAAGGCCGGCGCCATTTTTCGTACCCTGGGGCTGGATAAAAAGTATTGACAAAAAGTTTCGGGGATAGTATATTCAGTAAAAAGTTATAACGAGCATGAGTTGAGTTAAGACGAGTTGAGTTTAGTTAGAGGGGAGCTGAGATGAGTGAAGTTCGGCTTTTTCCAGCCGGCACTCATTTGAGTGCCGGCTTTTGGCGTTTTTCGGGCAGTTCGTCGTGGAGGTGAACCATTGCCAGGAAATGCCCGTGGAAGGCGTGCAGTTTCATCCCGAATCCATGTTGAGCGAGCACGGCATGGAGTTGCTGGGAAACTTTCTGAGCGCGGGAAATAAGGGAAGTGACAGGGCCAGCAAGGCCAGCTAAACATGATAAACCAGCACTTTAACCCGGCGACAGGACGGAAGCACGGGTACAAAGAGTACGGAGGGGAAGAGCATGGTGGCGAAGGAGATATTGAGCAAAGTGGTAAGCGGGAGTCATTTGACGGAAGACGAAGCAGCCGGGGTGATGGAAGAAATAATGAGCGGCGGGTGGACGCCGGCCCAAATAGCCGGTTTTTTAACGGCGCTCAGGCTGAAAGGCGAAACCATAGATGAAATTACCGGTTTTGCCCGGGTAATGCGTAAAAAAGCTACACCGGTTCATAGCCGGCACCCGCTGCTGGTTGATACCTGCGGCACCGGCGGGGACGGGGCCAATACCTTCAACATTTCCACCGCTGCCGCCATTGTGCTGGCCGGTGCAGGCGCAAAAGTGGCCAAACACGGCAACCGCTCGGTGTCCAGCCGTTGCGGCAGTGCCGACGTGCTGGAAGCACTGGGCGTGAACCTGGCACTGGAACCGCACCACGTGTCGGCTTGCCTGGAGGAAGTGGGCATGGCTTTTTTGTACGCACCCGCTTTGCACGGGGCGATGAAGCATGCCGCGGGTCCCCGGCGGGAACTGGGTTTCAGGACGGTATTCAATATCCTGGGGCCGCTTACCAACCCAGCCGGAGCCAGGGCGCAGGTGCTGGGAGTTTACAGCCCTTCCCTGGTGGGCGTGCTGGCCGGAGTGCTGTTGCGGCTTGGTTTGGAACGTGCATTTGTTGTGCACGGGGCCGGCGGGCTGGACGAGGTTTCACCGCTGGGGCCGGCACTGGTGGGCGAGGTTAGAAACGGGGCGGTTTACGAGTACACCCTTGACCCGCTGGAATTCGGTATTGCCCCCACCGGCAAGGAGGAACTGGCGGGAGGATCGCCGGAAGAAAACGCTGCCATTATAAAGGGAATACTGGCCGGCGAAGCCGGCCCGCGACGGGACGCGGTGCTGGTAAACGCGGCCCTGGGACTGGTGGCCGCCGGCCTAGCGGAAAATTATTCCACCGGGCTGGAACTGGCCGCGCAAAGCATTGATAGCGGTTCGGCCAGGGCGAAGCTTGATGAACTAATAGCATTTACTGGCGGGTGCACAAGACCCAGGGTGGCCGGGTTATGAGTACCAATATTCTGAGCGAAATTGTCTCTTTCAAGAAAAAAGAAGTACAAGACAGGCAGAACGTGTTCCCGCTGCGTGAAATCAAGGAACGGCTCGGGTCTGCACTGCCTGTCACGGGTTTTGCCGCGGCGCTGCGCCGCCCGGGTGAAGTGGCCGTTATCGCGGAAGTCAAAAGGCGGTCTCCTTCCCGGGGAGTAATCAGGGAAAATTTCGATTTGCATGATATAATTTGTGCCTATGACGAAGCGGGGGCGGATGCCATTTCCATCCTGACGGATAGCGAGTTTTTCGGCGGGTCACCGGAATTTTTGGCCGCGGCGAAAAAAATGACCCGCCGGCCCGTATTACGAAAGGATTTCATCGTTAGCGATTACCAGTTGTATGAGTCCCGGGTACTGGGGGCGGATGCGGTTTTGCTGATTGCGGGAATCCTGGAGGGCGACATGCTCGGCGAATTTGTTGATCTTGCCAGGATGCTGGGCATGGAAGCGCTGGTGGAAACGCACTCCCAGGAAGAAATTGAACGCGCCCTGGATGCAGGTGCCGGCATAATAGGCATCAACAACCGCGACCTGCGCACATTCCAGGTTGACCTGAATACCACGAAAGAGCTTATAAAGCACATTAAAAGCCCGGAAATAACCGTTGTGAGCGAGAGCGGGATTAAAACCGCCAGTGATGTAAAGATGCTGGGTGCTTGTGGCGTTCATGCCGTGCTGGTGGGCGAAACCCTGATGGCTGCCCGGGACCTGCAGGCCGGCGTCAGGGAGCTTAAAAAAGCCAGCAATGCAACGGGAGGCGGCGGCAAGTGCAGCGGGGAAAAAGGGTGAAAGTTAAAATTTGCGGGATTTGCGACCCGGATACCGCGCTGGCGGCAGCCGAGGCCGGGGCCGACGCGGTGGGGCTGGTATTCGCCCCCAGCCGCCGCCGGGTTACACCGGAACAGGCAAGGCGCATAACTGAAATTTTGCCCTCTTCCGTGGCGCGGGTAGGGGTTTTTGTCAACGCATCGCTCCGTGAAGTGGCGCTTATTGCTGAATATTGCGGGTTAACCGCGGTACAGCTGAGCGGGGACGAACCCCCCGGGTACTGCTTGGGCCTGGACTTGCCGGTGATAAGGGCATTGCGTGTGGGCAACGGCAGGCCGGTGCCTGACCTGTCAAAGTATAATGCCCGGGCCTTTTTATTTGACACCTACCGGGAGGGCAAATACGGGGGAACCGGGTCAACGTTCGACTGGGAATTGTTAAAGGACATAAATTGCCCGAAACCGTTTATTCTAGCCGGCGGGCTTTCGGCAGCCAACGTGCAGGAGGCCATTAGAACGGTACGGCCTTATGCGGTGGATGTATCGGGCGGAGTGGAAACGGGCGGGCACAAAGATGTTTTAAAAATAACTGAATTTATCAGGCTGGCCAAGGAGGTTGAAATTTAATGGCGGTGGCCAAAAAAGCTTATTACAACAAGCAAACACCTGCTGCGGTTACCGGGGCCGGTGACGAAATACGGGAGCCCGTGCCGGACGGGCGGGGCTATTTCGGGGCTTACGGGGGCAGTTTTGTGCCCGAAACACTGATGCCTGCCCTGGAAGAATTGACCCGCGCGTACTTTCGTTACTGTCAAGACGGTGACTTTTTACGGGAACTGAGATACTACCTGCGGCATTACGCCGGCCGCCCTTCGCCCCTCTACCTGGCCCGGGGCTTGTCAGACTTTCTGGGTGGCGCGCGCGTTTACCTGAAACGCGAGGACCTTAACCATACTGGGGCGCACAAAATAAACAACACCGTGGGACAGGTGCTGCTGGCCAGGCGAATGGGTAAAAAGCGCATCATTGCCGAAACCGGGGCCGGGCAACACGGGGTTGCCACGGCCACGGTGGCGGCAATGTTCGGCCTGGAGTGCGCCATTTACATGGGCGAAGAGGATACCCGCCGCCAGTCACTGAACGTGTTCAGGATGAAGCTCTTGGGAGCCGAGGTGGTGCCGGTGAAATCCGGCAGCCGAACCCTTAAAGACGCCATGAACGAAGCCATGCGGGACTGGGTGACCAATATTTCCAACACTTATTACCTGGTGGGTTCCGTGGCCGGGCCGCATCCTTATCCGTTAATGGTGAGGAATTTTCAAAGAGTAATCGGTGAAGAAACAAGGTCTCAAATAATAGAACAGGCGGGAAGGTTGCCCGATTACGTAATTGCCTGCGTGGGCGGGGGCAGCAACGCCATAGGCATGTTCCATCCTTTCATTGAAGACGAGGGGGTTAAGTTAATAGGCGTGGAAGCCGCCGGGCTCGGGCTGGACACGGGCCGGCACGCCGCCACCCTGTCCAGGGGACGCCCGGGAGTGCTGCACGGTTCCCTTAGCTACCTGTTGCAGGATGATGACGGGCAGGTTATTCCCGTTCATTCTATTTCGGCGGGGCTGGACTACCCGGGAGTGGGGCCCGAACACAGCTACTTGAAGGATTCCGGCCGAGCAACCTATGTTACCGCCACGGACCGGGAAGCACTGAGCGCATTTCAAACCCTGTGCCGGACCGAGGGTATTATCCCGGCGCTGGAAAGCTCACACGCCCTGGCGGTGGCCATTAATTTAGCGCGCCAATTGCACCGGGACAAAATTATAGTTGTCAACCTGTCCGGCCGGGGAGACAAGGATGTGCATACAGTGGCGAGGGAAATGGGGGTGGCGCTGGATGTTCAGGGACATTAACAGCAGCCGGATCACCACAGCTTTACGGGAAGCGGTGGAGCGTGGCGAAAAAGGACTTATTCCATATATTATGGCTGGCGACCCAAGCCTGGACGAAACCGTGGAACTGGCAGTTGCCATGGACCGGGCCGGTGCCGATGTTCTGGAACTCGGTATTCCTTTTTCCGACCCGGTGGCCGACGGGCCGGCCATCCAGGCGGCAGCAGTGCGCTCGTTGAAATCCGGGACCACAGTGCGCGGTGTTTTGGAGGCTGCGCGCGAGATCAGGCGTCGTAGTGATATTCCCCTGGTGCTGATGACTTACTATAACCCGGTTTACCAGTATGGCCCGGAAAAATTTGTGCAGGACGCGGCAGGTGCGGGTGTCAACGGTATGATTGTGCCGGATTTGCCTCCCGAAGAGGCATGTGAATTGTTAAAGTCCGGTGACGCATACGGGGTTGACCTTATCCCGCTGGTTACCCCCAATACCCCCGCCGGTCGATTGCGGATGATTGCCGGCCGGGTAAGGGGGTTCGTGTACTGTGTTTCCGTTACGGGGGTAACCGGTACACGGGACCGGGTTGCTGCCGGGCTTTCCGCCATGACTTCAAGGGTACGCGAGCAAACCGTGCTCCCGGTAGCCGTGGGGTTTGGTATTTCCACTCCCAAACAAGCCAGGGAGACCGCAAAATTCTGCGATGCCGTGATAGTGGGCAGCGCGCTGGTCAAAATGGTGGCGGACCGGGCAGGTGTACCGGATATGGTGGAAACTGTGTCCCGGCGGGTAAGGGAGTTTAAAAACATTCTTTCCGGCCGGGAGGTGAATGAAGTTGTCGCCGCCTTATAATCTGGCAAGCAGGGAAACAAAGCCGGAAAATACCGTGGTGATGGTTGGTGATTGCTTCATTGGCGGTAGCGAGCCCGTTGTAATTGCGGGCCCGTGCGCCGTTGAGGACGAGGAAATGCTGGTCAAGCTGGCCTGCCGGTTGAAAGGCATGGGAGTAAATGTACTCCGGGGTGGTGCTTACAAACCCCGTACATCACCCTATTCGTTCCAGGGCTTGGGCGAAGAAGGGTTGAAGATCCTGCACAGGGCCGGGCGAGAAGCGGGGCTTCCGGTAATAACCGAGCTTACCGATGTGCGTCACCTTTCCAAAGTGTGTCGTTACGCCGACATTATCCAGGTGGGAAGCCGGAATATGCAAAATTTTGGCCTGCTGCGCGAGCTGGGGCGGATCAATTTTCCCGTGCTGCTCAAGCGGGGGATGTCCGCCACTTTGGAGGAGTGGCTCATGGCGGCGGAATATATACTGGCCGAAGGGAACAGTAAAGTAATCCTTTGCGAGCGTGGAATAAGGAGCTTTGAAACTTATACCAGAAATACTTTTGATATTAATGCGGTGCCGGCTGTAAAACACCTGTCCCACCTGCCCCTGGTGGCCGATCCCAGCCACGGCACGGGGAGGCGGGAACTGGTATTGCCGGTGGCCCGTGCTGCCCTGGCAGCCGGGGCAGACGGCCTGATGCTCGAGGTTCATCCCTGCCCGGAAAAAGCACTGTCCGACGGCGAGCAGTCACTGTCACCGGAGGACCTGGCCGTTTTTATGAAAGAACTGCGTGGCCCAGCCCGGTTTTATTCAAAAGTTACAGCATAAACTTCCTATGTTGCTTTTTTCCACAAAAAAATATATTACTCGTTTTAGATACCTAATTTCTTTTTACCGAAGAAGCCGGTTTTCGCAAAGGCTTGGTTTGCGGAGCCGGCTTTGGTTTATTGGAGAGGGCGAAACATTACCGGCTAAAAAATGCGGGTCATAATACGTTGTTACGGGGCATGAGCTGTGATATCCTTAATTTCAAGCATCAATATGCCCTGGAAAGTATAACGATTGGTATTGAATAACCGGGCGAGATACCAGCTTTTTATTGCCCTGTCAAGCCGGGATGAGTGCCCATGCCGCGTACGGCACCAGCAGGGAGGATGAAAATAGCACTGAAGTGGGCCAGTGGTCCCCGCAAGTGATGTCCTGGAGCGTCGGTAACAGCACCCGGCGCAGCAAGGTTGCGAAACCGGACGAGCGAACAGGACGTTCGCGAGAGCCATAACCGAACCAAGGATGGTGAGTTTATGGCGGTCCGGTTTCGCCCGAAGCAAGCCGGTGGTGCTGTCGACGCGGAAGTTCTGAACGAAGCGGGGACTACTGGCCCACAAGATACAAGAGAACACCTTCTGGGTAAAGAAAAAAAACCTACATGCAAAAGTAACAGGAGAAAGGCGGTAGGCTGCTTGCGTTACATAATTGTGTCCGGTGGCACGGTTGAAAATTTCAAGTGGATTAAAGGTTTCATAAAAAAAGGAGACCGGGTTATTTGCGTTGACGGGGGGGCAAGACATGTGGTCGCCCTGGGGATCGTTCCCGATATGGTTATCGGGGACATGGATTCGGTTGAACACCCATTGCTGGAACGCCTCGCCGGCCAGGATGTGGTAATAAAGAAGTATCCCGCCGAGAAAGACGATACCGATACCGCCCTGGCATTGGCGGAGGCTTTGTCCGGCAACCCTGAAGAAATAATAATACTGGGCGCTCTGGGGACCAGGTTCGACCATTCACTTGCCAATGTACACCTGTTGCGCGTGGCGCTGGAAAAGAAAGTAAGGGCCCGTATAATTACCGAATACAACGAAATCAGCCTGGTGGCGCCGCACCATTCGGCCGTGCTGGAAGGAAAGCCGGGGCAGCTTTTTTCCCTACTTCCACTAACGGAAAAAGTGACCGGAGTAAATGTTTCCGGTGCACGCTGGCCGCTTGATAACGCCACTTTTTTCATCGGTAACCCCTACGGGGTGAGTAACCGCCTGTCCTCGACCAGGGCAGAGATATCCATTGATTCGGGGCTGCTGCTGGTAATAAGGGTTTTCAAGGATTAATTGATATATATTTCCCGGCGCTTAAAAATAGTTCATGGAAGCTTTACTTTCCTACTGAGTTCAAGCTCTTTTCAATCAGTAATTGCAGGTTTTGCGCAAAACGCCGGTCATCTTCCGCAAAGCGGCGTCGTGGCCCGCGGGTGCGCCCCCCGGCGCGCCTGAACTTGGCCTTGACATTCCGTTCCTCCAGTAAAAACTCAATGGTCTCCGGCCGGAATATTTTACCGGAGGGTGAAATGGCCGCCGTCCCCCGGCCCATGACCAGGGCGGCCAGTCCCCAATCCTGGGTTACAACAATGTCGCCGGCGGCGGTCATGTTTATTATGGCCAGGTCGGCTTCCTGGGGGTCGTCACCCACCACAAGGTGGTTGTCGGACGCAATGTTATGGTTGAAGCTGGCCACGGTGTGCAGTGGTACTGAATACCTGGCGGCCAGCTTCAGGCAAATTTGCAATGCTCGCTTGGGGCAGGCATCTGCATCAACAATAATCTTCATTTACCCTCGCTTTATGGTACCGGTAATCTCGGGTTTCAGGCCGGGATACCGTGCCAGCCACTTAATTCGCTCTTCTCTTAACTGTTCCACCATAGCCAGGTACTCTTCCCGGTCGTAATAGCTGGCCGGTTCATACTCTTCCATATCCATTTCCGGGATATAATCGGCAACTTCATAACCCCAGTCGGGATCCGTTTTCCACTTAATATCTCCTTTGGCAATGTGTTTTAAAATATTTGTTGATGCCGCTATATTAATTTTTATGCCCGGGCGTTTGCCTCCCATGCCGACGTTGCCGGTGTTCAGCAGGTAGCATTCCATGTCGGGGTTCGCCCGCAGTATGTCCAGCAAGCGGTTGCCCTCTTCCCACTCCGGCCCCACGATAAAGGGATTGGTTCCCACTTCACGCTTGGACTGGCCGGCTTTGGTGGGATCGCCGGCAGAAGTCTCGATGGACTCTCCAAGCATGAAAAACGCCGCTGCCTGAGCAGGGTTCAGCCTGGCCACAGGGGGCACTATTTTATCGTGCCTGGTTATAAATATCAAGCGGTGTGCCTTTTCCAGGTCTATGTTATTGTCAACTCCCTCCACGTCCTCGCGCCTGATTACCCCGCGACCGTTGGAAGTCAGTTCCCTGTTGTCAAAATCCACCGTTCCGTCTTCCTTTACCATTACGTTTTCGAAAACAGCTTCGGGGTTCATGGCCGCTTGATACAATACTTTTTGCGATTCATCCAGGCCTTCGGTTTTAATATAAAAACCATTTTCCGTGCCGTAACAATAGCCGGACGGCGTCATCATCACCACGTCATCTTGCCTGATAATGACCCTTTCGGGTTCCATCAGGTTATGATTGTGCACGGTTAAGGTGGTTTTGCCGGTGCCACTCAAGCCGAAGAGCAAAAATCCCACGTCCTTCAATTCGCCGGTGGGGTATTGTTTGACCCGTAAAACCTTGCTGCCGGCATGCAGGCCCAGGCCGCCCGCTTGTTTGGCGCGAAACATGGCCATGCGCAAGAACGATTTTTTTGCCTCACCGAAGTAGTCGGTGCCAAGAATATATGTTATTCCGGCAAGCGGGTGACAGAAAATAATCCTTTCCGGCCACTCCGGGACGTAAATACTGACCAGGTCGGGTTCGGCATCAGGGTTTTCAGGGGGGAATAACATCAAGTTCCATTGTAAAGGTATGCGGGCGAACTCAGCGGTTATATAAAGGCGGCAGTGCAGGCTGAAATCCGGGTGCAGGCCCATACGCTTGTCCAGCCTGATTACTTCTTGTTCCTTTAAATATGAGTGAACTTTGTTTGCTATTTTTTGTGCTTCCCGTGCGGGTATACCTTGTTGATCCACGCCTAGGGGAAACCCGTCTTCCACGATATAGGTGTTCTTTGCACTCCGGTTACGCACTTTGGTTATGAAACTGGCACTGCCGTAAATGGTAATTTTATTTCCTTTCTTGGCCATGGCTTTCAGCTCATGGTGGGCGGGATTGATGAACATTTTTTTCGCGATTACTGGTTGCCGTGAAAAGTTCATAATAGTTCACCTCGGTGATTAGTTAAGATTTGGATAAAGTGTATTTCTACATTGCACCAGCTACTCCTGCCTTAAAAAATAAATTGTATACATTACTCATTATTTAGACTTTCCTGAACAAATATCTTAAATAAATATACCAGACTAACAGGAAATGGAAAAAATGGATAGAAATAATTTAAGTGACATCAATAGTAATATGGAGGGATAATTATTATGGTTACTAATGGAATTATGATTTTAGCTTGGGTTTGCGCCGGTGTGGCTTTGGGTTTTTTAACAGCATACATGCTGGTTAGCAAATTAGAGCAGCGGGAGCAACAAGAAAAAACCCGCGCATTGGTTGTAGAGAACGAAGCGTTGAAGAGAACAAACGGTATTTACCGGGAGCGGATAGATCAGCTGGAAGACGCTTTATTCAGCAATAAAAAATACCATGAAATGGCCAGGGAAATAGAAAGACTAAGTGCGGGGAATTATAAATTACGCAGCAAACTCAGGGATCTGGAATGTCTTGTGGAAGCGGAAAGAAAAAGAAATACCAGGGAACGGGTGGAATACCTGGAGAAGAGGGTGCGGGAGCTGCAAGAGCAGTTGGAGGAGAAAAGCGGGTATAGAACGGAAACACTGATTCCGGTGGAAGTGCTACCGGCCGGTTCCGAAGTGGCTGTTACCGTGGATTCGAATTATTTCAAGAATAACGAGAGGGAAGAAAAAAGCAGGAAGGGATGGTCAACCATCACCCTAGCTAGGAAGTTATAAAGCCCGGGTGAATTCCTGTTTCGGCAAAGGGATAAAATATCTAGCAAACAATTTAACATTCATGGGGGTCGTTTCATGTTCTATTTTCGTACCGTCTCGGTAAACCCACCATTGCCGGAACCCGTAAAAAAACTGAGGGAATTATCCAGGAACTTGTGGTTCAGCTGGAATGAGCCTGCTTTACGGTTATTTAAGGATATTGATCCCGTATTGTGGGAACGCGTGGGTCACAATCCGGTAAAGTTTTTGCTGCAGGTGCAGGAAGAAAAGCTGGAAAAAGTCGCATCAAATGCAGATTATTTAAAGAGATATGAATCAGTTGTTGCCGAATATGAGCGCTACATGACGGAAAAGAAATGGTTTCAACGTGTCTTTCCTGGTTACGAAAACAAGGTAATAGCATATTTTTGCGCTGAGTTCGGGTTGCATGAATCCTGCCCGGTTTACTCCGGAGGTCTTGGTATCCTGGCCGGTGACCACGCCAAGTCGGCCAGCGACCTCGGTATACCGTTTGTGGGTGTCGGGTTGCTATACCGGCACGGTTATTTCAAACAACGCATTGACAGGAACGGCAGGCAGCATGCCGAATACCTCGAATTGAACTTCAATGAAATGCCTTTGACTCCGGTAGTGGATAATAGCGGGCTGGATATCACCGTGGCGGTGGAGTTCCCGGAACGCAAGGTGTTTGCCAGGGTGTGGGAAATAAAATGCGGCTTGTCCCGGATTTTCCTGCTTGATTCCGACCTGCCTTTAAACCTGGAAGAAGACCGTAAAATAACCTCCCAGCTATACGGCGGTGGCAGGGAAACGCGTATAGCCCAGGAGATACTTCTCGGTGTTGGTGGAGTACGTGTTTTAAACGCCCTGGGCATTACTCCTTCAGTATGGCACATCAACGAGGGACACGCCGCGTTTTTAACTCTGGAACGTTTAAGGGAAATGGTCAGTGCCGGTGTGCCCGCTTCTACGGCCTTGGAGGCGATCCGTTCCAACACCGTTTTCACGACCCACACGCCTGTGCCGGCGGGACATGATGTTTTCGATTTGCAAACGGTGGAAAAGTACCTGCGTGAACTCTGCCGGGACACCGGTTTTGATTGCGAATTATTGTTGAAACAGGGGTGGGATGAGCAACGAAAAGAGTTCAATATGACGTTGCTGGCCATGCGTATGGCTGGTTCCAGCAACGGTGTGAGCAAGTTGCACGGGGAGGTTTCCCGTCAAATGTTTCACCGCTTCTTTCCGGGATATCCGGTGGAGGAAGTGCCAATCACATCGGTGACAAATGGTGTGCATACTCAGTCATGGGTTGCCGGTCAATGGAAAAATGTTTTTAAGCGTTACTTGGGAACCGGGTGGGATGAGCCCAGCGACACCGGCCGTGTTTTGGAACGTGTAAATGAAATCCCCGACTCGGAACTATGGGAGACACACAATAATTTAAAAAAAGATATGATAAAGTTTGTGCGTGAAAAATTAAAACAACAGGCACGGCGCAACAAGGAATTACCTGAAAGAATAAGTGAATTGGAAAACGTGCTGTTGCCGGATGCTCTTACCATTGGATTCGCCCGCCGGTTTGCAACATACAAGCGCGCGACCTTGATGTTCAGTGACCCGGAAAGGCTGGCCGGTATCATAAATAGCCCGGACCGCCCGGTGCAAATTATTTTTTCAGGTAAAGCCCACCCGGCGGATCAAGCCGGCATGGATTTAATCAGGGAAATTATTGGGTACACCAGGCAGGAAAATTTCCGGGGACGAATAGTGTTCTTGGAAGATTACGACATAAACGTGGCTAGGCACCTGGTACAAGGGGTGGATGTCTGGTTGAACACGCCGGTATGGCCCATGGAAGCCAGCGGAACAAGTGGTATAAAAGCAGCTATGAACGGGGTGTTGCATTGTAGCGTGTTGGACGGGTGGTGGCCGGAAGCTTACAACGGCAGTAACGGGTTTTCCATAGGAGGCCCCGGCGATTTGCAGTTCAAGCCTGCCGAGCGAGACAGTGACGACAGCAGAAATCTTTATACGGTTCTGGAGGAACAGGTTATACCCTATTACTATGAGCGCCATAATGGTCTACCCCAGCGCTGGGTGCAAATGATGCGCGAGTCCATACGAACTGCTCTGGCATATTTCAGCACCGGTAGAATGGTATCGGAGTACACCCGCAGGTTATACGTGCCGGCTATTGACAGAGGTATTGCTTTTACCGAATCGGGGTTTAAAACTGCGGAAGAAGCCGGGCGGTTCAAAAGGTTTATTCAAGAAAACTGGCACCATGTGCGGGTGGACAGGGTGATCACCAATGGCAGGTGGACCATGGAGATGGGCGAAGAACTGGCGATTGAATCATTAGTCAGGCTTGGTCCAATAGAGCCGGACCAGGTGCAGGTGGAGATAGCCATAGGGACTGACCGGGGGGGATACCTGGACAGGTTGGAAACAAGGCCCATGAACTTGCTGGAACAGGTAAGTGACAGTGTATACCGGTACCTGGGGCGAGTTCCACTGGACCGGGGGACTTACGGGTACACAGTAAGGGTAAGGCCAGGCTACCGTTACGGGGGTGCTTTATTGGAAATCCCACTGGTTTGCTGGGCGGGAAATTTTTAAAGCTTAAATTAACAAGGAATATGGACAAGGAACGGGGTGCCGCGCAGGCACCCTTTACTTTTGCGTTTTTCGTGAAGTATTATCAGGATAAGCGTTTAATCCCGTGGGAAAATGTCCCATCGTTCTGTATCTGAACGGAGGTTTGCGACGTGATTGAAGTACGAAACCTTGTCCGTAAGTTTAAAAACTTTGAAGCGGTACGCGGGATAAACTTTACCGTGAGCCGGGGCGAAGTGTTCGGCTTTCTGGGCCCCAACGGCGCGGGCAAATCCACCACCATGAAAATACTGGCCACCCTGCTTAAACCCACAGCAGGAAGCGCGTTCATCAACGGTTACAGCATATGGGACCAGCAAGAGAAGGTGCGCCAGTCCATCGGCATGGTGTTTCAGGATCCTTCCCTTGATGAACGCCTGACCGCCGGGGAAAACCTGTTTTTTCACGCCATGCTGTACAATGTTGATGGCCGCGTGTTTAAGAGGCGCATGCAAGAGGTCCTGGAAATGGTGGAGCTGTCCGACCGGGTGGGGGATCTTGTAAAACATTTTTCCGGGGGTATGAAGCGGCGGTTGGAAATAGCCAGGGGGTTTTTACACTACCCCAAGGTATTGTTCCTTGACGAGCCAACGGTGGGATTGGATCCACAAACCAGAAATAAAATTTGGGACTACATTTTACAGTTGCGAGAGCGGGAAGATATAACCATTTTCATGACGACGCATTACATGGAAGAGGCTGAATACTGCGACCGCATAGCTATTATTGATCACGGCAAAATAGTGGCCGAGGGCACGCCCGCCGATCTTAAAAGAGTTGTAGGCGGGGATGTAGTAACAGTTTCCGCCAAACAACCGGGAAAAATGGTGGATCTTATACGGACCAGGTTTAACCTGAATGTGTTTAAACACGGGGAAGGTATTAAAATCGAAGTGGAACAAGGGGAATCTTTTATTCCGCTATTAATTAGGGAAATGGGAGATGAAATAAATTCGGTTACTTTGAAAAAACCCACCCTTGACGATGTGTTTATCAAGCTGACCGGGCGGGAGATCAGGGAGGAAAGCGTTTCCGCCTTGGACCGGAGGCGTATTATTGCAAGGAGGCGAATGCGTTGAAATACCTGCGTGCCGTTTATACAATCTGGTTACGTGAAGTAATCCGGTTTTTCAGGGAAAGGGCGCGGATAGTGGGCATGCTGGGCCAACCGCTTTTATACCTGCTTATCGTGGGAAACGGTTTGGCCGCCACTTTCATCATTCCCGGTGCGCCGCCCGGCTTTAATTACGTGCATTTCATGTTTCCGGGTATAATCGGCATGTCGGTTCTTTTTACATCCATTTTCTCCGCCATCTCCATTGTGTGGGACCGGGAATTCGGCTTTCTCAAAGAAGTGCTTGTGGCACCTGTACCACGCTGGACAGTTGCTGTGGGCAAGGCGCTGGGTGGAAGCACGGTGGCCATGATGCAGTGTGCGGTTTTGCTGTTGCTGGCACCCGTTATTGGGATACCCCTGTCTTTAATTACAGTGGTTAAATTGTTTGGTGTTTTGTTTTTAATGGCTTTTTCAATTACCTCGCTGGGCATAACCATTGCTTCTCGAATGGAATCCATGGAAGGGTTCCAGATGATCATGAACTTTTTGATCATGCCTTTGTTTTTTTTGAGCGGGGCCATGTTCCCCCTGCGTGGAGTCCCTTTGTGGATGGAGACTTTAATGCGGCTGGACCCTTTAACATATGGAGTGGATGCCTTGAGGAACATAATTTATCATAATGTGCCCGGCGGGGGGCAAATGATCCAGTTCACCCTGGCCCAGGACCTGCTGGTGGTATCGGCCATGGCGCTTTTGTTTACAAGTACCGGAGCGCTGGCTTTCAACCGCAAGGAATAAAACTATAATGAGTTTTTTAAATAAAGACATTTAATTCCCGCCCTAGTTGAGTATAAAAATACAGGTACCGTGGCATTCATAAAGATTAAATTGTAGTTAGGGTGTAAACAATGCTTCTTATAATAATAAGGACTCTTATCCTTTATGCCGCGGTGCTTGTGGTAATGCGCGTGATGGGTAAACGGGAAATCGGGCAGCTTCAGCCCATTGAGCTTGTGGTGGCACTGTTAATAGCGGACCTTGCCGCCATACCCATGCAGGACACCGGTATTCCCCTGTTAAGCGGGTTGATACCCATATTTATTTTAATGGCGGCCCAGGTTATTTTGTCTTATGTTTCCATGAAAAGCGAAAAGGCCCGGGGCGTTATTTCCGGTAATCCCAGCATCGTGGTGGATAACGGGAGAATTGTCGAGCCGGAATTAAGGAGACTGCGTTATAGTATCAACGACCTCCTAGAGCAACTGCGGGCCAAGAATTTTCCAAACCCCGCCGATGTGGAGTATGCCATCCTGGAAACAAATGGCCAGCTCAGCGTAATACCCAAGTCCCAAAGACGACCCTTACAGCCTAGTGACCTGCATGTTGATACCAAGTACGAGGGTATACCTCTGACTGTTATATCCGACGGTGTGATAAACCGGCAAAACCTACTTAAAATGAACCTGGACGAAAAATGGCTGCGTGAAGAGCTTTGCAAGCGGGGTGTGGATGACGTGAAAAAAGTTTTTTTCGCCAACCTGGATACTTCGGGTAAACTATATTACCAGCTAAAATCCGGTAGGGGCGGGAATAAATCATGAGGGCTTTACTGTTTGTGGCAGTAACGGTATCCTTCCTGCTGGGGCTAGGAATTTATACCGTGAAGGTTTATAGCGATACATCCGCCCAGATGGTTGAAAGGGTAAGGCAGGCTGAACGGGCGGTGGCCAGGGGTAATTGGGACGGGGCGGAGGAAGCCATAGGGGATACAAGGCTGGATTGGGATAAACACAAGAACTGGTGGGCGGTATTCATTGATCACCAGGAAATAGATAATATCAATACCACCCTTGCCCGGGCGGAAAAATATATCGAATGCCGGGAAAGAACGCTTGCTGCCGGCGAGCTGGCGGTGTTGAAATTGCTATTACTGAATATACCCGAAAAAGAGCGTTTACAACTGAAAAACGTGTTTTAGGCGAGTATCCAAGCGTTGTGTGGTTTCCTCAAAAGTGCTAGAAACCCGGGGTTGCTCGGGGTTGTCGTATAGACCCCCATGCCGCTCCGCATAGAAAAAACATTAGGTGGACAGGTGCGGCTCTTTGAGCAAGTTATTGCCTTTTCGGGCATAATTTTGACATTCATCCTTGTTTCATTGTTTTTTGACCAGGTAAAGGCCGGTTGACTCCATGGCGGCGGAGTGGTTCAGGTTGATAATTGGGTCAATGATTATTGAATCGCTGGAAATAGTACCGGTTATTGCGATTTTCATTTTAATTCACCCTTGGTAAAACCTGCAGGTATTTCGGGCCAGGCATTTAATTAATATAGAACAAGTGATTTTGTATTTCAACTGGTTGTTTGGTGCCGTTGCACAAGGACGGTTGTGGAATTATGAATGACATATGGTACTTGGGTGAAGGGTTTTGGGTGGTTTACACGGAAGATATGCAGGCGGCCATGGACTTTGCGTCCATACCGGATATTAAACACGTGACCACTTACTATACCCCGCTGGGAAAAAGGAAAGCGTTGCAGTTCAAGTTTTTCCAGGGCGAGGAACTTAAGCCGGGCAGGTGCCTGCTGCACTATGTCTGTCGTACTCTTGGTTTTGATTTTTCAAGGGTTCTGAAGCTTACCGGTTTAGAACCCGGCGTGCCGTACCGGGAGGTTTACGGCAGGTGTAGTTACCAGCCGGAATTATTCCAGCTGTACGAGGAATATATACCCGAGCGCAAAGGCCGGAGGAAGAAAATAAAAAAAGGTGTGTGACATGTTTTTTGTGCGCGAGGAATGGAAAAAAATAAGGAACTACTTTAATGAATTCCTTGTCTGCCTGGGCATCTTCGCTGTGGCAGCCTTTGCGAGTTATTACGCGGCGCTGTTTGCTGGGGACGAAGCGGGACATTATTACGAGCAATTGCGGAAGGTAGTTGTGGGCGGGGGTATACCGGAAAACGTTTTTCTATATATTCTGGGCCGTAACGCGCTGGTCAGCTTTCTGGTGCTGGTTGTAGGGATACTTACGTATAGCGTGTGGCCGGTTCTGGTTCTGCTTGTAAACGGGGCCATTAGCGGTTTTATTGTCAAGTTGCAGTCGCTTCTATTTCAACGGTATAGTTTTGAAATATGGTTGTTTGGTTTGTTACCACACGGTGTGCCCGAACTTGGCGCCCTGTTTTTAGCTGCGGGAGCTACTTTTTATTATCGCCGCCTCCGCAAAACGGGTGATTTCAAATGGTCGGCAGTTATGCAAACCTACTTGCTTGTTGTTTTACCGCTTCTTGTACTGGCGGCTGCAATCGAAACTTTTATCACCCCGCTCCTTATCTACAGGTTTTTGTTTTAAGAGTTTTACTTTCGACAAAAGAAAGGAATTTTGTTGGCGAAGAACAAATATATTCTTTTGAATCGGGCCCGGAATAGAGAAAAAACACCCTGGCCATGGAGGGGAACAAATGATTCTCGTAACCGGTGGAACGGGACTGGTGGGCAAACACCTGGTGCGTGAGCTTGTAAAAAAGGGAAACGAGGTTCGTTGCCTGGTTCGTTCGCTGGAAAAAGCCGGGCAGGTGTTACCGCCCGGAGTGGAACTCGTCCGTGGCGATATTACAGATAATGAATCGGTTAAAAAGGCATGCATAGGAGTTGATAGAGTTTTTCACCTGGTGGCGGTCATCAGAGAAAAAGGTGAGAGCACATTTGAACACGTCAATGTGGAAGGTACGCTTAACCTGGTGATTGCCGCGGGGCAAGCCGGGGTAAAACATTTTGTGCATATGAGCGCGCTGGGTGCTTGTGATAACCCGCGTTACAAATATGCTTACTCAAAATGGCGGGGAGAGGAAACGGTAAAACAAAGTGGATTGTCCTGGACCATTGTACGTCCATCGGTTATATACGGGGAAGGTTTTGGTTTTTTTGACAGGCTAATTCAGTCCATCAAGTTGACCCCCAGGCCATTTGTGCCGGTACCCGGAAAGGGGGCAAGCAAGTTTCAGCCCATCGCGGTGGAGGATGTGGCTCGCTGCCTGGTTAAAATAATGGAAAACCCGTCCATGAAGGATAGGGTTGTTGAAATAGGAGGACCGGAGCACTTAAGCTACGTCGAAATGTTGGATTTAGTTCTGGCACGGCTGGGCGAAAAACGATACAAGCTTCACGTGCCCATGATTCTGATGCGTCTTGTTGTGCCGCTGATGAGCAGTATCATGCGGGATCCGCCGGTAACACCGGTTGAATTGAAACAAATGGAACTGGACAACACTACCGATTTAGAAGTGGTTGAAAAGTTGTTCGGTTTCAAACCGAAGGCTTTACGCAACGGGTTGGGCTACATCCAACCAGCGGCGAGATAAGTCATTACAATATATGGAAATAAGCGGTAAGGGGGGACATCCTTCTTATTCAAGGAATGTCCCCAGCGTAATCTATTCCGCCACCCACTGGTAACCCAGTCCCGCCCACCGGTCGAAATTGTTAAAGTATATGTCCCCGGTGCAAACCCCGTAAGTGGGGTCGGCGTAAACTTTTTGACCGCCGATTTCAAGTGCGGCCCATATATGCGGGCCGCTATCCCCGGGGTTTACGGCCCTGCCCCGGACGGTTTCGGCTGTGAGCCCCGCTTTACGGGCCAGCTCAACGAAATACTGCGCCAGCCCGGCGTCGGTGCCCCGGCCTGCGGCCATCAGCCCGGCCGTGTCGGCCACTGTATAATTGACCAGCCCTTCCCGGGTATCCCAGTCGTACTTGAATGTATGGAGCATCAGGTTGTAAATCATTCCGGCCCGCAGCAGCGGGTCGTCGTATTTTTCCCGGTAATACCCGCCAACTTCCGCCAATCTTGCGGCAGCCGAAGAAGAATTTAAGCTGACCGTCCTGGGGCGGTACACTGCGCCGGCCGGCTCGAGCACATACTGGCCGGCGGACGAAAACAGGGCGCTTTTAATCCGGTTAATAATAACTGCTGTTTCCGCACGGGTTACCTCGCGATCAAGCCCAATGGTCCCGTCACCGTAACCTTTTAATATACCCGCCCCGGCCATAAGCGCCACTGGATTTAAGTCAGTGAAAAACAGGCCGGCATAGCGGTAGAATTCTTTTTTACCGGGGTCATGGGCAAGGTAGGCCGTTGAATTACGGTAACGCTCGGGCAAGTCTTTGAATTCGTTGAACTTTACCAACTGCCGCCAGTGTTCCTCGCTGGTTAGCGGGAGTTCTATCACAAGTTTACTATTATCAATTCTGTATTTGCCGTCCTGGAACAAGGAGGCTGCCAGCGCCAGCCAGGCCACTTCAAAGCGGGTGGCCTGGCTGTCCGGCCTAAAATAACCGTCGGTGAAGCCGGGAAGATAATTTATTGCTACTTGCAAGTGTTCTTGTCCCCACCCGTTATGAATATCGGGGTAATCCGGCGTTGTGTCGAACTTGACTTTTTCCGGCTCGGCACCTGCCGGAAACATGGTGAATACAATTTTGGCCAGCTCGCGCCGGGAAATATTTTTGTCCGGGTAAAAGTTCCCGTCAGGGTAACCGCCTATAATTCCCTGTTCCGCCAGGGACTTGATTTCTTTTTCCGCCCAGTGACCGCTTATGTCGGGGAAAGTTGACGCTTCACCGGGAGCGGGAGGGAAGGTGGCAAAAAGTGCGGTAAATAAAATCGCAGTGAAAAATGTAATGGCTATCTTTATTTTACTCGCTTGTTTTGGCATTTTACGGTCTCCTTTTGCCGGGTTCGGATTATATTTTATAAAAATTAAACTAAAGGGTATTGGGTACATATTTTTCCAGCCAGCTGCTTAAAATGCTCCATACTTCCCTTTGGTGGCGGGAGAACTGGTGGTCCGCCCCGGGAATGATGTGTATTTCCTTGGGCTCACCGGCGTTATCGTAAATGAGCTTTGCATCCGCGGGATCCACCACGGCGTCTTTTTCACCTTGAATGACCAGCAGGGGGCGGGGGGAAATTTTGCCCGCCAGGGCGGGGACGTCGTGCAATTCCAGGTCGTCGAAGAATGCCTTGCGCAAGTAAATTATGCCCTCCTCGCCGGCCAGGGCGTACATGTCACCATCCTCGTCCACCGGTCCTTCGGCAAACTCGGTAAACAATTCCCTCAGCCGGGCCGGGGCGGCCCAGGTGCAGACGCCGGCCACCCTGGTATCGATAGCCCCGTGGCAAATGGCGGTGGTGCCACCGAAACTGCGGCCTACGGTGAAAACCGGTCCCATGCCGGAACTGATGCACCAGTCCACCGCGCTTTTAAGATCATCCACCTGGCCGGAAAGGGTGAGGTTTTCAAACAAACCCTCACTTTCCCCGTTGCCGCTAAAGTCAAACAATAATGTATTGAAACCCCGTGTGGAAAGCATTTCGCCCATTGCCCGGGCCTTGCCCCCGCCTTCCTTGCTGCCCGTGAAACCGTGACATACAACCACTACCGGCCCGCCCGTACCGGGCGCTGTGTACAACAAACCAGCCAGGACCAGTCCCCGCGAGTTTTTAAAGCTCACTTTTTGCCACCTGTTTTCATCGACCAACTTAACCACCTCCGCTACAGTATCAGTTTTTTCCACGGCTGGCCCGTAAGCAACTGGTACTCTTTGACCAGGAAGGCGGCGGCGTACCCGCCGACAACGGCAATGTCTTCGGTGTGCAGGTATTCGTTTGCCGTGGAATCAAACAGGATATTGGCTGAACCTGACAGCTCCTCATCCGGCAACCATAACTTTATTGTAACGGGGAAACGGGGAAGCGCCGGAATCACGGCGGCAATATCGGCCCCTTCTGTTGATGTGCCGCCCAGCTCGGCAATGGCCTGCGCCACGATTTCAGGGGATTTGCCACCGATCCACTTACCCAGCGGTATAATGCTCTCCCTTTGAAAAGCGCTGAAAAATACCATTCCGTCTTCCAGTTCCCGGTAGGATATTAATTCCCCCCTTGGCGCCGCGCCGCTGGCCCGGCCAAGGTAATTGACGACAACCAGGCGCCAGCCGGTCAGTGGCAGCAGGCCGGTGCCGCCGAATGTTACCTCCCCGCCCGGGTAATGAACCACAATTTTTCTGCCGAAGCTGGATAGCGTTATGGTACCCTGGCCGGGGTCGTATGTGGCGCCGCTTTGGGCGGCTATTTCCACCGGGTCCCGGGCCCTGAACTGTTTGAGGGCCTTGGCGAATGCTGCACGGTAATTGCCCGTTGATGCATCCCCGATCATGTAGGGCCGCGGCTCGCTCATTCCGTTACCTGACCCCCTTTTTGGTGATTTCGGCCGGCAGGCCGCATTTCCACGCCGGGATTGCGTATCCTTCGTACTATTCCACATCCCGGGCGATAAAAATATTATTCTTTGGCCGGGGACACTTTTTCCTGCTTGCCAGTAAATTTCACGGGTCGGCGCTTGGCCATGGTTATTACAGGCAAATGGGAGGTAAAACATATTTATTGTCGAAGCTACTTTGTTTGTTTTTGCCGGGCGAGACGCGGGGAGAGATGTATTTATGGTAACCGTTGACACTTGGAAAAGAGAGCTGAGCAAGGGGCTGGGCACCACCTGGAAACTGGCCAAAGTTATAGTGCCTGTGTACCTGGTGGTCACTTTTTTGAAATACACGCCCGTTATGGGCTGGGTTGCCGGTTTGTTCGCACCGGTCATGCATTTTTTCGGTTTGCCGGGGGAGGCTTCCCTTGTGCTGGTGCTGGGCAAGCTTTTAAACTTGTACGCGGCCATCGGGGCCATATCATCGCTGGAACTTTCCGGCCGTGAAATAACCATTATCGCTACCATAAAATTTGATTGAGGCCGGCGTGCGCGTCCCGCCTGTTTACACTGTTGGTATACCCGGGACGGGTACGCGCGCGTCCATGTCTTGCTACCGCGTGGCGGGCACTATTAGCGCGTCCAGGGCCAGGCACCCCGCGGGTGTTACCAAAAGCGGGTTAATGTCCACCTCTTCTATTTCCGGGTGGTCGATCAAAAGAAAACCAAGGCGCACAAGGCAGTCCGCCAGGCTGTTTATGTCCGCCGGTTCACGTCCCCTGGCGCCTGAAAGAATCCTATATGAACGGGTTTCTTTGATCATATCCACGGCCTCTTCTATGGTAACCGGTGCCACGCGGAATGAAACATCACGGAACAGTTCCGTAAATATTCCACCCAGGCCGTATACTAGTACCGGCCCGAACTGGGGATCCCGCCGGCCGCCAAGGATTACCTCGGTGCCGCCCGTTACCTGGGATTGTACAAGTATTCCGTTTATTCTCGCTTCCGGGGCCTTGGTTTTTAAAACACCCATGATTTCGCTGTAAGCGCGAGTCACCTCGATGGCGGAATTTATGTTTAAGCGGATTCCTCCCACGTCGGACTTATGAGGCAAATCAGGGGAAGCAACTTTCAATACCACCGGGTAACCAAGCTTTTCGGCGATACGTACGGCTTCATCCGGGTTTGTCGCCAGGCCGCGCCCGGCCGCGGGAATGCCGTAGGCCTCGATAATATCAAAGGCTTCCTCGTTTAAAGACGGCAATTCTTCATCCAGGGCGGGCTTAATGATTGAATGGACCCGCTGGCTGTCCATATTTTCCGGCAACTCCGGGGACGGGTAGCAAGCGGCTTTTATTTTGTTGTGGTAGCGGTAAAGCTGCGCCAGGCAATACATTGCGTCGTCCGGCGTTCCGTATGCCACTACCACACCCGCCTCGTTAAACTTTTCAATGTATTTGCCCTTGGTGGGGCCAAAAGTCCACACAGCCACTGGCTTGTCCCTGTGGCGTGCCGCAATTTCGTTAACCAGGTCTACGATGTTTAGCGGGTCGTGGTCCGGGTCAAGGTAGGCGGGGGTAATAAACAGTACCGCGTCCACGGCATCGTCCAGCAGTATCTTTTCCAGGGCCATGGCAGAGATTTCCTTGTACCCTCGAGTCATGCCGGCGGGCCAGATATCCGCCGGGTTTCCAGGGTGCATCCAATCGGGAAAAACATTTTCCAGCGCGGCCACGGTTTCCGGTAAAAAACGGGCTATTTCCAGGCCGTACTTGCTTGCCGCGTCCACGGCCACAATTCCTGCTCCGCCGCTTATGGTAATAACCCCGATGCGCTTACCTCTCATGTTATTATATGTTATGAATGTGTTGTTCAGGTCAGCCATGCGCCCGGAGCTGTCCACCCGGATAATGCCGCTTTGATTGAAAGCGGCCGAGAACACGGCATCCTCTCCAGCCATTGAACCGCTGTGCGAGCTGGCGGCCCGGGCCCCTTCCTCGCTGCTGCCGGTTTTAAGCACCAGTACGGGTTTTTTAGCGGTGACGCGCCGGGCTGTTTCCAGGAAACGCCGCCCGTCGCGCAGGCCTTCCATGTGAATATTAATTACCTTGATTCGCGAGTCACCCGCCAGGTATTCCAGGCAATCGGTAAAGTCCACGTCCGCTGTATTGCCCGTATCAATTCCTATGCCTATGCCACCGGAGAAGTCGCTGGATGCGGCCAAAAAGATACCCGACTGGCAGAGCACCCCCAGGGGGGCACTTTTAGTTTTAAAGGTTATAAATGCTGTATTGAAATTACAAAATGCATTAAAAACGCCGAGGGTGTTCGGCCCCATTACCCTGGTTTTCGTACCCTTAATAATGTTTAGAATTTCCCGGTGCATTTTCATGCCTTCTTCGTCTCCGGCATCCGAAAAACCCTGGGTAATTATAATGGCGGCTTCGATACCCTTTTGCACGCACTCTTTGACTACCCCGGGGACCGCTGTGCGCGGGGTTGAAATCACCGCCAGGTCCACGGGTTTTTCTATTTCCAGCACCGACCGGTAAACCGGTAGGCCAAGGATGGTACCACCCTTTGGATTGACGGGGTATATTTTCCCCTTGTAACCGTTGTTTAGCATTTTCTCCAGCACGTTGAAAGTGTCCGGACCGGTACGGGACGAAACACCAATTAAAGCTACAGATTGAGGGTTGATAAAAGATTTCAGGTTTATTTGCTGTTCCATAATTTACCTCCATATATGGTCGATTAAATGGCATATTCATATTAAATAAAAATAAAGAAGATTCGTCAAATTTCATTTTAACACATTATATTAAATTTTCTGTTTTACTTTTTACTGTTCAAAAAAACTTGCCAGCGTAAAGGTATGGTGCTATATTATTTACTAACTTCAAGATCAGAAATTCCGTGAAGGGGAAAAGTAGGCCGGAAACAGGCCCCCAGGGAGGGAATGTCACCGACTGGAAGCATTCCCGGTCATGACCGGTTGAAGTTCTCCCCGGAGAAGCCGGCTGAAACCTGCACGAAGAGGTTTTTGAATCTCTTTGGGGAAAGTAGGCTTGGACGTATGCTTCCCACGTTACAGGGAAGGGGGTATCGGAATAATTCCTGTACTCCTGCCGAGTGGTTCCGCCATGTTGAGGCGGTTCAACCGGGGTGGTAACGCGGTGGCAATGCCTCTCGTCCCTGGACGGGAGGTTTTACATTTGTCGCAGCAGGAATTATTTCCCGTACCTTTTTGAGGAGGACCCGTTTTCCAGCGGGTCAATCAGGGTGGTACCGCGGAAGCTCGCCCGTCGCTTTCGTCCCTGTGGGGATTTGGCGACGGGCTTAATATATTATTACGGAGGGATTGGCGTGGTTGTGGTGATGAAACTTAATTCCAGCCCGGAGCAGATTGAAAAGGTAAACAGCAGGTTGCGGGAATGCGGGTTTCAAACCCAGATGATCCACGGAGTCAAGCGAATAGTAATCGGAGCGGTGGGAGACAGACGCTCCATAAACATTTCCACTTTGGAAACAATGCCCGGTGTTGAAAAAGTACTGCGCATCATGCAGCCGTACAAGATGGTATGCCGGGAAGCAAAAGGGGAAGACACGGTAATAAAGGTGGGCGGTGCGGAGTTCGGCGGATCCAAGCTGGTGGTTATCGCCGGTCCCTGTGCCGTGGAAACCAGGGAGCAATTATTTGCCGCCGCACGGGCGGTTCGGCGTGCCGGGGCAACCGTGCTGCGCGGCGGCGCTTACAAGCCAAGGACATCCCCTTACAGTTTCCAGGGGTTGGAAGAGGAAGGCCTGCGCCTGCTGGCCGAGGCGGGCGCGGAAACGGGGCTGGCTACCGTTACCGAAGTGGTGGACGAGGAAAGCATGAAACTAGCCTCCCGTTATGTGGACATACTGCAGATAGGCGCCCGCAATATGCAGAATTTCCGCCTGCTCAGGCTGGCGGGCCGGGCGGGCAAGCCGGTGCTTCTGAAACGGGGCCTGTCCGCTACCGTGGAAGAGTGGTTGATGGCGGCGGAGTATATTGTTACTTCGGGGAACGAAGACGTGATACTGTGCGAGCGGGGTATACGCACTTTTGAAACCGGCACCAGGAACACCTTGGACCTCAGCGCGGTTGCGCTGGCCAAAACTCAGACCCACCTGCCGGTTATCGTTGACCCGAGTCACGCCACCGGCAAGCGTGAACTGGTGGGCTCCATGTCCCGGGCTGCAGTGGCCGCGGGAGCCGACGGGTTAATCATTGAGGTGCACCCCGACCCGTCGGTGGCGTTGTGTGACGGCCCGCAGTCACTGGACCCCGTTCAATTTGAAGAATTAATGCTAAAATTACGCCCACTGGCTAAAGCCGTGGGGAGGGAACTGTAACAGGAGGTGCGTAATGAAAAAACTTGGCTACTTGGGACCACCTGGTACTTTTTCTCATACCGCCGCCATTCAATTCGGCCAAAATAGCGGGTACATACCGGTATGTTGTGCTGGCTTGGAATCAATTTTCCGGCGCGTGCAGCTAGGGGAATTGGATGCCGGTATCGTACCGGTGGAAAACTCCACCGTTGGTTCGGTGGGGGAAACCCTTGACTTGCTTTCTGCGGTGGACGGTGTGGTAATTACCGGGGAGTTGATGTTACCCGTGCGTCATCACCTTTTAGCCCGGCCTGGGGTCAACACCGGGGAGATAAAAAGGGTTTATTCGCATCCCCAGGCACTGGCCCAGTGCAGGTGCTTCCTGAGAGAACACCTGCCCGGCATTCCGGTTAGCGAAACTGTCAGCACGGCCGCAGCGGCGCTTCAGGTATCGTCTTCTGTTGAGCCGCTGGCGGCCATCGGCTCGCTGGGTGCGGCCGAGACTTACGGCCTGGAACCGGTTTGTTTCGACATCCAGGGCAACGGTGACAATGTCACAAGGTTTTTAGTGCTGGGACGAGAGAAGGCTGTTTTCAAAGGGCCGGCCAAAACCTCAATGGTGCTGGCAGTGCGGGACCGGCCTGGCGCGTTGTACCATATTTTAAGGGAATTTGCCCTGTTTAAAATTAACCTTACCCGGATAGAATCAAGGCCCGCCGGGAAAAAACTAGGTGATTACATTTTTTTTATCGACTTTTGTGGACGTGACGACGATAGCCTGATCAAAAAAGTTTTCCGTGAACTGGCCAAGTTCACGTTGTGGATTAAGGTGCTGGGGTCGTACCCGGCATGCCGGGAACAGGGTGGCGCCAGCACCGGTGTGGAGGAGAGGGCGGCTAATGCTTCCACGGACCTGGCGGGGATAAGGCAAAAAATAGACCTGGTGGACGAGGAGATTATTTACCTGCTTGCCATGCGACAGCATCTTGTGGATGAAATCGCTGCCATTAAAAAGAGTAAGGACCGGATTGTAGACCGGCGCAGGGAAAATGAGGTTATCTCCAGGGTTGTTGAGCTAGCCGGTAAGAACAACCTGGACCGGGAAATAATGGAAAATATTTATAAATTGATACTTCGCGGTTCGGTTTCAAGGCAGATGGAACTGGTGGGTAGAGTCAATAGGCCGGTTTGTTATAAAGGTTGAAAAAGCACTTTATCCATGCAAAACAACGTATGGGTGTACTATGTGACCGTTCACTGCCTTTTTATTGACACTGGGTTGCGGGTAAAGTGATAATATTCTCATAAATATGTCGAAGTAGTTCCCGGCGCCAAATTGGATTGGACCGGTAAGCAAATCATCGATAGACTAGGGTGATCATTTTGCTTGTCAACCGGCAACAAAGCAGCACCGGCTTATCGAACCGGGAATTGAACGTGCTGCTGGAAATCACCAGGGTTGTAACCTCCAGCCTGCCCCTGCGAAACATGTTTGAAGTCATACACGCTTACCTGGTGGAGTTGATACAATATAAAATAAGCGGGTTGTATATCAAAGAAAAAAGCAGGTTTAACTTGAAAGTGGGGGCGGGAGCGGAAGACGAGGTTGTTGCTTCCCTGGGTAAATGGGCGGGGACCAATTATTTGTTAAAAAAAGTTAAGGCCACCGGGAGACCCTGGCGGGCATCCCAATTTATGGACCCGGAGGAAATAATGAAGCACCCTTATTACCAGAGAGCGCTTGCCCCGCTTGGTATTTTGTATACCATGGGGGCGCCAATAAGGGAGGGTAACCGGATCCTGGGAAGTATCCAACTGGGCAGGAGCGCCAGAGACGGTGACTTTTCGGAAAGGGATCTGTGGATACTGGAGACGGTGGCCAATATACTTTCACCGGCTGTCGGGAATATACAAATTCGCCAGGCCAGCTGGCAATCCGGCTGCGTGGTAGTTTCAAGCAACGGGCAGGGCGGCGGCAATGAGGCAGGAGATAACCACAGCCAGGACGAAGACCACCAGATGAGAGTGCTGAGTGCGGTTTCTTCGGTTATGGCCAGTGAATTGCGCAACCCCCTAGCCAACCTGAAGATGTCGTTTTATTCACTGGCCAGGAATTATTCCACTGGGGTACTGGCCGAACAAGACCTGGAACAAATGGACAGGTCTATCAAAAATATGGATAAAACCATAAGTTTTCTTCACAACTTGTCTCGCAATCCCGACTTAAAAAGGGAATGGTTGGATGTCAACCTGTTGTTGGACGAGGTGCTTCAAGCCCTGGCGCCCATTATGGATCCGGACATTGTTATTGTTAAGGAATATAACCCGGTGCCAAAGTTGTATATAGACAGGGAAAAGATGCATTCCGTTTACGGGAACATCATAGAAAATGCCCTTGATTCCATGCCATGTGGCGGCAGGTTGCATATTACCACTACGGAAAATCTTGGACATGTAAGCGTTATTTTGGAGGACAACGGATTCGGCATGGACAGTGAAATGAGCCGCCGTATATTCAACGAACCTTTTACAAGCGCCAAACCAAACGGGTTCGGTCTTGGAATGACAGTATGCAGAAAAATTGTGGAATCTCACGGGGGTACCATAAAAATACGCAGTGATTTGGGAAAAGGCACCGCGGTATGTATTGAAATACCGGTGGGCCAGAACTCGAATGTTGACCAGGCACCCGGCCCTTTGAAGGCCAGGTGCCACTGGATTCCAGATGAATAAACTCTGAACAAATTTGTAAACAATATGGCTGGTAGAGCCCGCTTTAAATGCGGGCTCTACTAGTGCAAAGATTTTTTGTAGTTATTTAACAATTCATCTGACAATTTCTCAAGTTCCTTCCGGGTGCTTTCGTCTAATATTTCATTTATTTCCAGCATTTGCTTTTGCATGGTGTCGGAAACACTGATGGGTATTTGAGCTCTGATGGCTAGGGCGATGGCATCGCTGGGGCGAATATCGATAAGATAATTGTTTTCACCGGATGACAGGTATAGCTCTGCGTAATACGTGTTATCCTTGAGATTTGTTATCTTCACGCCCGTAACTTTGGCGCCCAGGGTCTGGCAGATAGTTAGTGTAATGTCGTGTGTCATGGGGCGGGGTGGAGGTGTTCCTTCCAGGGCCATGGCAATTGAGTGCGCTTCCAAGAGCCCTACCCATATGGGCAGCACCTTTTGTTCTGCGGTGTCAGTCAACAGGATGATGGGAGAGCCGTTTAAGTCATAAGCGATTCCTTTTACCTTAACAATCATGGGACCATACCTCCTGTCATAAATAATGTTCCCGGAGTCACTGGTCCGTTGGCTTGTTCGGCTTGTTATAGTGAGGTCATAATACATATAATTTTGGAGTTGAGGTTATTCTATCATTATTTTGTTAAATGTTCAAATGATTAAACGGGTTAGCGTTCGCGTAAAATTAAATTTAACACCCAGCTTATAAAACCTGTTATCAACGCTCCCCAGAATGCTCCGCCGAATCCGTACACTTCAAAGCCCGGTACCAGTTTTGATGCAAGGTAAAAAGTTGCAGCGTTTATTATAAAAATAAACAAACCGAAGGTCAACATGGTAAAAGGAAGAGTTAACAAAACAATTACAGGTCGAACAAAGGTGTTGATTATGCCCAGCGCCGCACCGGCCAGAAATGCGGGTAGTATTCCATCTATGTAAATGCTGTGGAGCAATTTGTCGGCCAGCACTACGGCCAGGGCGTTTAGCAAAAAAGTCAGCAGCCAGTTCATTGCAAAGCTCCTTCTTCTGGTGGTGACGCGTTAACGGCACGGGCGTCCGGTATTAATTAAAAAAGATTAGCATTGTTCACTCGCGGGTGAAAAAGTTATATGTTATAATGCTCGGTGGAGATTGACAGCGGTGCCCGTTCAAATTCGCGTATGTCAGCAAGGTACATCCACCTTTCCCTGGTTCGGGTAACCAGGTCCGGTTCGATTTCGGCGTAATACAGACCCGGTTGGGGGCCGAAATCAACGAATAGCTTGCCGTCCGGCCCAGTCACATAGCTTCCACCGCTTACATTTCGCCCGTCCGGGTAAAAGGTCTCCGTATTATTAGCCATGGCAATAAAAACGGTGTTCTCCGCGGCCCTGGTTATACCAATACTCTGCCAAAGCTTGATACGCGATTCGGGAATGTTGGCCGGGTTGAATATGATTATGGCACCGGCGGCAGCCAGCCGTCGCACCAGTTCCGGGTAAAAAAGGTCCACACAAACAATGGAGGCCATCGCCAGCTTTTCGTGTACAATGACCGGAAGCCTGTTTCCCGGTTTAACAAACCCCCTTTCTCCTATAGCCCGTGAGGGAAAAATTTTGTCAAACCACACCATATTATTTTTCCAGATGAAAGCGCCGGCGGATATTATTCTCTCCCCGTAACGGGTATACTGCGCACCGGAAACAAGAACGGTGCCTCCGGGCAGCTCCGACTGCAATGCGCGGAGCATATCGCTGTAACAGTTGTCTTCCAGGACCTGCGGTCCAAGCCAGCCTTCGGGCAAAAGGATGATATCCGCCGGGCGGGACATGCTTTTTAACATATTCAACATTTTTTTCATGTTCAATTCCGGATCGCGTGAGCTGCGGTCAAACTGTACAATACAAATAGTCACGGGCACTGGTAATTACACCTCCGGTAAGATCGCCCGGTCAAAAGTTTTGACTAGACTGGTTGTTTTCAGCTTATTACAGCGCTTGGCCGGCTGTGCACTTAATTTCTTCACGCGGTTTCCCCCGTGCCGGTCCTGTAATACCCAGGCGGGTTTAAGTTATGTATGCCAAAAAATGTGCCCTTCACGGCGAATCCCGGTAAAAAAAGTGATAACGGTCCACATGTATTGCATCCAGTGATGAATAAAATATGGTTTTGATGTTGTATTGGTGTAAATACTTGGGGTGTAAAATAAAACATTAAATAATTTCTGGTTTTGTAGCTTTATTCCTGCTAGAAAAATATGCTCAACGGGTGGTGGACATGAGAGATTCCCACTTGAAATGGGTGAAGGGCAAGGTAAAAAGAGCCATATTAAACTACGGCATGTTACAAGACGGAGACCGGGTTGCGGTGGGCCTTTCCGGGGGCAAGGATAGTATGGTAATGCTGCACCTTTTGTTTCTGATACAGAGGGAAATCCCGGTAAAATACACATTACACGCTATTTACATAAATCCCGGGTGGCCCGCCGAAGTGGATGTAATGGAAAAATATTGCCTGGAAAGGGGTATACCTTTCACCAACAAGATAACAGACATCGGGGAGGTGGTTTTTGAACACCGCAAGGAAAAAAATCCCTGTGCCCTTTGCGCCAACCTGAGGAGGGGAGCCATCAACAACACCGCCCGCGACCTGGGTTTAAACAAGCTGGCACTGGGACACCATTTGGACGATGTTATAGAAACCTTTTTCATGAGCCTTGTGTATACCGGACAATTAAGAACCTTTTCTCCGGTAACGTTCATGGACCGCAGCGGTATAACCCTAATTCGCCCCATGATTTACCTAACACAACAGACTGTTGAAACACTGGCTGCCAGGCACAACATACCGGTGGTTAAAAGCCGCTGCCCGGTAGACGGGAAAACCAAAAGAGAGGAAATGAAAGAACTGGTTGCATGGTTGGGCAACCGTTATCCCGATGTTAAAACCCGTTTTCTCACGGCGCTACAAACGATGGACCCGGCAAATCTTTGGCCTCCCATGGTTTGCCGGAACATACACGATTTGCGCGGCGGAAGAAGTGTTGTGCAGGAAGACACGGGGGGTGACGAGACATGAAAAAAAAGAGGGACCGGTATATAACAGGCCAGGCGTTGACCGGGCTGGCCATATTTATGTTAATATACACCTTTTTTTATACCAGCACTTTCCGTACAATTCAGGGACCGGCCGGGGAATGGCTTGAATCGCTGGCGTTATCCATGACGGCGATACTGGCGGGCATGCTGGTGGAGCTGGGGCGTTTCTGGGGCTGGGTAATTGAGTTCAAGATGAATCCGGACCTGCTGGTTATTCAAGGTCTTCCGGCGGCCGTTTTATGTGTAATTCCCGCACCTCTCTGGTTGAAAGTTGGCGGTAATTCATTTCCATACATATTTTTCGCAGACCCGGTTGTTACCGGGATAGCGGGAGTTTGGCTGGGCATAGTTTTGTTCAGGGGCATGTTTAACAATAAAAAAATCAAAGAGGAGGACGTTAGCAAAAAAACTCCTGAAAAAATGTAAAAATTAAAATCACTAGCAGGAAATTTATGTTAATTAGCCAAGCTAGTATACCGGAGGTGTTGCCCCGTGCTTTTTGAAAGATATGCTGAAGTGGTGGCGAGATTGGAAGAGCTTGGCGCGCGTGCTGGGGAACTTAACAACCGGGACAGGCAAGTCTTGCAAAATTTGCTGGAGGAGCAGGAATGGTTGAGCACCACACTGGTCAAAAGAGCCAGGTACCTGCTGGATGAGATTGACAGGAATTTTGAAAAGTTATTTGACTGGATGATTTGTTTTTCCGACCTGACAGACAGGGCGGCAAGTGAGAGGGGGACTCCCTCGGATATACTGGGCATGGAAAAAATGATGCGCGAGGCGGTAGAGTTAAGGGAGCAATTGAACCGACTCCTGCCGGGCAAGGGGTATCGCGGCGCTGGCGAACACGAACACATTGTTAAGGTAAATTCAGAAAACCTGCCGGGGCCCGGTGGCTACCCGGGAACAAATCAAGTGGCAAGCGAAGTTGTATTTCCCACGGAAATTGTTGTGGGGTCGCGTTGTGAAGCCGCACCGGCCGGCGGTACTGTATCATTTGATTATAAGAATGATGTATCACCGAACGCTAAGGTTCAGCATGGATCCAGGAAAAATGACGGCTATGCTCCAAACAATAAAAATAAGACGAAGAAGAGTAAATACGTGCCACCAAGGGAATTGATTGAGTCGCTGGAACAAAAAATGTACGCGCCTTTTGCTTCAAGAACAAGTGAATGGAGAACCGGTGATGGCATTTACTTTTAAATGAAAGATTTTCAAACCGGGAAATATAATGTTTAACAAAGTATCTGCTTAATACCGGTCTTGCATTTGCCAGGCAGGTGGCATAAGATGGTAAGTGAAGTCAATTTTATTACGCGGGGTGAATGACTTGCGGGATTCTACAGGAAATCTATATTCAGACAGCGGGAATGTCATGGTGGGAAGGTTCCTGGAAGCTATTAGGAATGAAGATACTTTAGCCTTCTGGCATATGCTCGATAGCAAGGGACAGGGTTATTTCATGGGCATGTGGTTTTATGCCCTTGGCAATACTGACTTGAATACCATATCCCTACTGGTGGAAGATGAAAATTTTTTGCGTGACGCGCTGTCGGGAATTGTAGTAGAACTTAAAACCAATCTGGGCCAGCTTGCGGAGAGTCCAACAATAGGGGACCTCAGATACACGGACGACCAGCACGCGCTGGTTCCGGTTACCGCCAATACCGGGCCGGGGGGTGAGCCGCGTACCGATTATATTCCGCTGGTTTTGGAACTGGCGTCCGGCGCAAACCAGGGTGAAGGCAGGCGTTATAACAGCGGGGTTGGAATGACTTGCTGGAAAATTGACACGCTGAAGTGTTTCAGGGTTCAGAAAGTATAAAAGGGGACAGGCTATTTTTCGTTCTTTGAAAAAAGCCCGTCCCTTTTTCAGCTTTTTCAGGTTTTTCCGCTTTTCCGGCTTGGGCCGGGTTTTCGGCTGGCATTATTTACTGGCAAGTTTATTCCTTTTTGGACATGGCGCCCACTGGGCAAGCTTCGGCGCAATCACCACAACCCTGGCAGTTGCTTTCACCCAGCGGCCGGTCCCCAAAAGTGGTGACAACACGGTGGAACCCGCGGCGGGAAAAGCCCAGTACGCCGTAACCCGCGTGGCGGCAGGCCCGGATACAGTGGCCGCACAGCACGCACTTGTTGGGATCGTATGTTATACCGGGGGCGCTGTCGTCCACCGGCAGGTTTTTCTCCAGCACCGGCAGGTTTTTGGGTTTAAGCCTGAGCTTGCGGGTTTTGGCGATGCGCTGCAACTCGCAGTTGCCGTTGGCCGGGCAATTTTTACAGTCCAGCTTGTGGTTGGACATGAGTAGTTCAAACCCGGTTGCCACCAGCGCGTCCACCCGCTCGCTGCGGGTGTTGACCACCAGCCCCTCGCGTACCGGCAACGTGCAGGCGGTCACCGGCGCGGGGTGGCCTTCCACTTCCACGAAGCACAGCCGGCAAGACGCCGGCGGGTGTTCCTTTTCCTTTCGGTCGGCGCACAAGTGGGGTATATATATGCCATTGTCCAGGGCCACCCAGAGCAGCATTTCCCCCTCGGGGGCGCTTATTTTTTTCCCGTCGATGTTTATGGTTACTTGGCTGGACATTATTTACCCCCCTTGGCTTCTCTTTCAGCCACCAGGCTGGGCGGCGAGAGTTTTATCACCGCGGAGTACTGGGGCGGGCAAGCTACCTTGCAGCTGTCGCACTTGACGCATTTTTCCTGGTCGATAACCTTGATGCGATCCTCGTTTGAGAAGATGGCCTCCACCGGGCAACTGCCCACGCAGGCGTCACACGAGCGCTCACACTTGTCCGGCAGGATGTAGTATGCGATGAGGTCTTTACACATCAGCGAAGGGCACCGGCCCTCGTGGATGTGGGCCTCGTACTCTTCCCGGAAGTGCCGGATGGTACTGAGTACCGGGTTGGGCGCCGTCTTACCCAGGTTGCACAGAGAGCCTTCTTTAACCCGGGCAGCCAGGTCCACAAGCACATCTATGTCTTCCGGTTTCCCTTTACCCTTGGTTATTCTATCCAGGATGTCCAGCATGTGCTTAGTGCCCAGGCGGCAAAATGTACACTTGCCACATGACTCTTTCTGGGTAAAGTCGAGGAAGTAGCGGGCTATTTCCACCATGCAGTCTTCCTCGTCCAGCACCACCATGCCACCGGAACCCATCATGGCCCCGGCCGCGGTCAGGGAGTCGAAATCAATGGGTGTTTGCAGGGCCGATTCCGGCAGGCAGCCGCCCGAGGGACCGCCTATTTGCACGGCCTTGAACTTTTTGCCGTTGGCGATGCCGCTGCCGACGTCGTAAATCAGCTCATTTAAGGTGGTGCTCATGGGCACTTCCGCCAGCCCGGTATTTACTATTTTGCCGGCCAGGGCGAATATGGCGGTACCGGGGTTGTTCTCCGTTCCAATGCTCCTGAACCAGTCCGCGCCCTTGTTGATGATATGCGGCACATAGGATAGGGTTTTGACGTTGTTAATCACCGTCGGCTTGCCCCACAGCCCGGCTTGTGCCGGGAACGGCGGCCTGTGCCTGGGTATGCCGGGCTGCCCTTCCATGGACGCAATCAAGGCTGTTTCTTCACCGCAAACAAAGGCGCCCGAGCCCTGGAAAATCTCTATATCAAAACTAAAACCGGTACCCAGGATATTTTTGCCCAGCAATCCCGCCTCGCGAGCTTGTTGAATGGCATGTGTAACCCGCTCCACCGCTAGGGGATATTCCGCCCGGACGTAAATGTAACCCTGTTCTGAACCAACGGCCCAGGCTGCAATGGCCATCCCTTCCAGCAAAAGGTGTGGGTTGGATTCCAGGATAGTACGGTCCATGAATGCTCCGGGGTCGCCTTCATCGGCGTTACAGATAACGTACTTGGGCTTGCCGCCGGCCTTGCGGCAAGTATCCCATTTTATTCCCGTGGGGAAACCTGCACCACCGCGCCCGCGCAAACCGGAAGCTTTAACTGTTTCTATAATTTCTTCCGGGGTTTTACCCAGCGATTTGGCCAGCGCGCTGTACCCCCCTGTGGCCACATAGTGGTCAATTTCCCGGGGGTCGATGAGGCCGCACTGTTCCAAAACAATTTTGTTTTCGTACACTCCCCGGGGAAAGTCGGCGAAGGTGGGGAACAGGTCGTTGGGCTCCAGAGCCGCCAGGGCGAACTCAATACCGGGGTCGCCCTCGGTAAAGAAATCCCGTATAATTCTTGCTCCCACCCCCTCGTTCACGTACCCGTATACTATAGGTGGAAAACCTTCATTGTAAATAACCATTATGGGTTCGGCGTAGCAGTGCCCCATGCAGCCCACTTCCACCACGCTGGCGTCCAGTTGCAGCCGGTTCAACTCTTCCTTCACTTCTTCAACCAGTTTAAGGGCACCCGCGGCCCGGCCGCAGGTGGCCGCGCCAATCAAAATGAGGGGCTTTTCAAACAGTTTGTTCCTTGTTTTTTCCGCTTTTTCTTTCAATACTGCATATGCCGCGGCTGCGGGCTGATTACCGGCCGGCATTACTGGCCACCGCCCTTCTCTGTGTTTTTCTTTTCCAGGCTATGGGAAAACAGCAGGCCGTCTACCCTGGTGGGAGTCATTTTACCGTGCACTTCCTCGTTGATTAAAACCACCGGGGCCATGGTGCAGCACCCCACGCAAGCCACTCGTTCCAGGCTGAACTCGCGGTCATCAGTGGTTTCGCCCACCGTGATGTTCAGCCTGCGTTCCCAGGCTTCCTGGATAATATGGGCTCCACGCATGTGGCAGGCGGTGCCCATGCATATTTTAACCTGGTTTTTGCCCGGCGGGGTGAGGCGAAACTGGTTGTAAAAAGTGATCACCCCGTATACATCCACCGCCGGTATGTTGAAATGAGCGGCAACTTCCTCCATTGCCACCGGTGGCACGTAACCCAGTTCATTTTGTACTCGTTGTAAAACGGGTATCAGGTTGCCCTTGTTTCCGTTCAAACCCGATAAAATGTTCCTGGTTGTTTCCACGGCTACCTTTTTTTCCTCTTCGGTTAGTTTCATACTAATCGCCCCTGTACAAAAATAAATATTTTCGGGCGGGTTAGCAAGCCCGAAAAGATAACGGTGCGAAGTTTGCCCGTTATTCAAACAACTATCTGAATTATAACACAATAACATTTAAAAATCTATATATACAATATATTAAATAAGTAAATATGCTAACTTTTTTTGTACATAATCAGGAAAACAGGTTTTCTTCCAGCCAGCCACGGATTTCCGCGTTTATGTTATAAATGTTGTCCAGGTTCAGGTTTCCGCCTTGTTCCTCGACGGCCCTGACCAGCATTTCCCTTGGTGGCTGGTGTTTTTCCTGCAGGGTTTGGGTTTTGCTGAGACGCTCCTTGATCATATAAATAGCCAGCCGCGGCGTGCCATCGCAGACGTCCACCACGAATGCATAGCCTTGGCGCCTTTCTCCCTTGAATTCGTTTTCAAGCCTGAAATCCCATAGCACGTTATCTTTTATTTCTTGGAAAAAGTTCATTCACAGCACCTTCCTTTCCCGTAGTGCGTCAAAAAAATTTTAGCATAGTCATTGTAAATAAGCAAAAAAAATTGATTTTTTAGATTATGATATGTGATATGATATGTGATGTATAGTTGCTCCCGTCGCTCATTTCAATTACGCACCTTTTCACGGTCCGGGCAGTTACCACTTGTTTTCGGGGTCTCCTTCGGGATTGACGATCCTGGTGTAGCCCCTAACACGTTTTAGCTCTTCTTTGCGGGCCAACCCCTGGCTGATGGTGTTGCTCTTTACGTCCGGTTTTGTATGTTTTTTGGTCGTTGCCATAACCCAATAAGCATAGTTTAACGCAAACGTTTCAGTTGTACCCGCCGGTAATGAATGCCGTTTCAACCTGTGCGGGATTTGTGGTTTAATCCCGGACTAAAGCAGGATTTGCCTGTGGAAAATAGAAGTCAAGTAATTTATAACAGGTGATAAAATAAGGTGGGGAGGGAGCGCCGTGTTTGCCAGTTGTAAAAAAACTATATCAATAGTTATAATTCTCACTCTTTTTGTATTTGTGGCGGCGGGATGTTCAGGCAACAAACAGCCTTCCGGGCAGCAGGACCGGCAAAGGCCGGAACTTAAGCTGGGCATGATGCCTATTACCGACAACCTGCCGTTCTGGGTGGCGGAACAAAAGGGTTATTTTGAGGAAGAAGGTATCAAGGTGGAATTGATTAATTTCCCCAGCGCGCTGGAAAGGGACAGCGCTTTTACCGCGGCTCAAATTGACGCCGGTGTTGGCGACATGCTGGCGGTGGCGGCCATGAACAACGCGGGTACAGGTGTTAAGGCGGTGTCAGTGGCCCAGGGGGCTACACCGGGAGAAAACAGGTTTGGCATTTTTTCGGCTCCGAACTCGGGAATTAACAGCCCTGAACAATTGAAAAACGTGCCCATAGCCATGTCCCTCAATACTATTAATGAATATATAACGGACAGGCTGTTGATAGCGGAAGGGCTGCAGCCGGATGAAATAAAAAAGAACAGCATACCAAAGCTTCCCCAGCGACTGGAAGCGCTGTTGAAGGGTAACGTGCAGGCGGCCACTCTGCCGGACCCTTTTGCCACCCTGGCTGAAATAAAGGGTGCAAACCTGGTTATTGATAACACGAAAAACACGGTGGCCGAGACGGTGATTATAGTGCGCCAGGAAACCCTTGATACAAACCTGGAAGCGGTGAAAAAGCTTGTCCAGGCATACTCCAGGGCAGTGGAGGACCTGCAAACCGACCCGATGCAATACGAGGAATTGCTGGTGGAAAAGGTACGGGTGCCGGAAGAGGTGCTTAACAGCAAGGAGCACTCTCTGGCGCTGCATTTTACCGCGCCCCAATTGCCCGATGAAACAGGGGTGAACGAGGTCATCCGGTGGATGAGCGAACACGGCCTGCTGGAAAGGAATTTTGAATACCAAGACCTGGTTGACACCAGTGTGCTGGAATAGGGGAAAAAAAGTGAATGCCGGAATGATGGTGGACATAAAGAACCTTTCAGTAAGTTACCGGCAGTCAAACGGGTTTGTACCCGCTTTGAGGGATATATCTTTTTCCGTCGCCCGTGGGGAAACCTGCGCTCTGATCGGCCCCTCGGGCTGCGGCAAATCCACATTGCTTTACGTGCTGTCCGGGCTGCTGGGGGATTTTTCCGGTCAAGTAATGGTGGACGGGCGGGCGGTGGAACCCTCGCGCAGGAAAACGGCATTAATCTTACAAGATTATGGCCTTCTTCCCTGGAAGAAGGTATATGACAACGTGTCAGTGGGCCTGGAGATCAGGGGCGTAAGCGGCAATGAGAAAAGAGAGCGAGTAAGAAGGGTGCTGAACGAGGTAGGTTTGTGGGAAATGCGTGACCGCTACCCGTCGCAGTTGAGTGGAGGCCAGCGCCAGCGTACCGCCATTGCCCGCGCCCTGGCCCTGGAACCTGACCTGCTGTTAATGGACGAGCCTTTTTCGTCTCTGGACGCGCTGACCCGGGAACACCTGCAGGGCTTGCTGCTGGACCTGTGGGCTGCCAAGCGCATGACTGTTGTCATTGTTACCCACAGCATCGAGGAAGCCGCTTTCCTGGGCCGGAAAATTGTCATTCTTTCCGGTCACCCCGGTAGGGTGATAGATATAATTGAAAATCCCGGGGTTGGGGATGCGGGTTTTCGGAAAACGGCTACTTTTCATGCCCTGACCACGTTGCTCAGGGATAAGCTTGAATTGACGAGCGGCAACAATTTATAGCCCGCCTGTAAACCGCAACTGGAGCTGTTGACGTATGCGTGACAGGTTATACGTGAATACTCTTTGGGCCGGGGTTTCGATTGTTATTCTGCTGCTGGCCTGGCACCTGTTGTCCGTGATATTGAACGAGGAAGCCCTGCCGGGCCCGCTGCCTTCTTTTACTGCTTTTTTCAGGGAGTTGCCGGGCGAGCTCTGGGATCATTTCTGGGTCAGCTGTTACCGGGTGGCGACCAGCTTGGGCATATCACTGGTTCTGGCGGTGCCCTGCGGGATGATCATGGGCCGGGAGGAAAAACTGGACCGTCTGGCCGCGCCGTTGATTTACGTGGTGTACCCTGTGCCTAAGATAGTTTTTCTGCCGGTGTTGATGGCCTTGCTGGGGCTGGGGGACTTATCTAAAATTACATTGATTACGCTGGTTGTTTTTTTCCAGATCCTTGTGCCAATTCGCGACGCATCACGAAACATTAACCCGGCGTTGATTAATTCCATTCGTTCTCTGGGAGCGGGGCGCTGGCACTTGTACAGGCACGTGGTCTGGCCCGCTGTGTTGCCGGAAATGCTTACGGCGCTGCGTATCGCATCGGGCACGGCTATAGCAGTGCTATTTCTGTCCGAGACAATATCCAGCCAGGAAGGGCTTGGTTATTACCTTCTTGACGCCTGGTCCCGCTACTCGTACCAGGACATGTTCGCCGGCATCATTGCCTTGAGCTTGCTGGGTTTTGTTATTTACATGTTCCTGGATTACATGGAACGCCGCCTTTGCCCGTGGAAGTTTGTCTAAGGTTTTTGCCCCATGTGCATTGCGGCCACGCCGCCGGTATAGGAACGGACTTCCACGTTGACCAGCCCGGCGTCCCGGAACATTTCCGCCAGTTTTTCGCGACCTGGGAAATCGCTGGCCGATTCCTGCAGCCACGAGTATTCCCGGTAACTGCGGGCCAGCAGTTTGCCGAGTACCGGCATGATATAACGGAAATATGCATAGAAAAGCTGTCGAAATACCGGTATGGTGGGTTGGGAAGTCTCCAGGCACACCACTTTTCCACCCGGTTTGGCCACGCGCCGCATTTCTTTTAAAACCTGCATGTAGTCAGGCACGTTGCGCAGCCCAAAACCAATGGTGACGTAGTCAAAAGTATCATCCGGAAATGGAAGCTCCATGGCGTTCCCGTGCACCAGCTCAACTTGCCGGAGTTCGAGGGCTTTAATTTTTTCTCGAGCCACCTTTAGCATATTCTGGCTGAAATCCAGGCCGTATACTTTGCCGCCGGGACCCACGGCCTGGGCCAGGGAAATGGTCCAATCCCCGGTGCCGCAGCAGACGTCCAGTGCTTGTTGACCGGGACGCACGTTCATACGGCGCATGGTGTCTTTGCGCCAGGCCTTGTGGCGGCTGAAACTGATTACCGAGTTCATGAAATCATACTTGTCGTAAATTGACTCGAATACTTCGTGCACGCGTTTTTCCTTGGACTGGTTCATGTTACCCCTTCTTCTTACCTGAATTGGACTCTTTCCACCAGGCTCCCGAACCTTTCCCCGGGGCGGGCGCTGGTCAGGAACAATTCAACGCACCGGAACAGTGAGGCAGCCACTTCTTCTTTATTTGCCATGGCCAGCATTTCGGTGGCCAGCCTGGGGCGGCGGCCCAATTTCCCGCCAATCAGTACCCGGTAACCTGTTTTATCCACCCGCATGGCTCCGGTAGGACAGGCACGGGCACATATACCGCAGTTTAGGCACTCTTGCCGGTCAATTATAACACCTTCACTTCCCTTTGCAATGACTCCCTCGGGGCATGCTTCGATGCACAAACCGCATTGGTCACAGCCTTCGCCCGGGACGGGACGTGCTTGTCCTTGCACTCCAAAGTCTTTGATCTGGGGCTGGCTGCAGGAGTTGGGACAGCCGGCCAGGGCCACGTGGAACACCTGGTGGTGCAACGGGCGGGTGGCATCCACTCGTGCGCCCTGACGGGCGTTAAAGTTTGCTCGTTCCATTACCTGCGTAAGAATATCTGCAAGCTTGTCCAAGTCAACAACCCGGTTACGGCAGTTAAAACATTTTTTAATAGTGTAAAAGTCCATGTTATGGCCTCCCTGGGATTAGCATGCCTGTCTTTATATAGTTTGATTATACTTGTTTTGGGAGGCTGTGCAGTTGATTCTCTAACCAGGGGGATGTGATTTTTCTCACACCGGCGGCACTTGCAGCATTTAGAGGCCGCTGACCGGGACGAATTGTTTGAAGACCCAACCCTCCCACTTTTTATAATTAAAAATGTACAACGACAGGCAATCCTTTAATTTACTTGCTTTAAAAGCGGCGGCCTGCGGCTGTTATTTCACCGCCGGCACCTTAAATAGTATAACATGCCGGGGCAAATCTTCACATAACACGAAATGGGAGAAAGCGAAGAGGCGCCGCCCGGCCTGTGTAATTGCGAGATCATGGCCCACACAGGTATGATCCAGTCCCGGGTTTCCTACCACATGAAGGAGTTGGTGGAAGCGGGGCTGGTCAACGAAGAACAACGTGGTAAGTAGAAATACTATTATATTAACACCGGTGTGCTGGACGGTTTTGCGGAAAGTCTGAAGCGAGATCTAGCACCTGGTAGGTGCCAATACCATGTTACGGCATACACCAGGGAGCGGAAAAATACTCCCCTTAGGGCTGAACTTCATGGTCAGAGGCGTGTACCTAACGTATAAGTCGCTAATCGCTGGCTCCACGCATCAAAAAATATTGATATAAAGGGGGATTATTGATGCACGATATTTTTTATCTTTTATCACGGAAAGTGAAATTTACAACAAATCAATGTTCTAGGACAAGGAGGAATTCCAAAAAGAAGGGCAAGGTTAATTTACCATGGAATAAAAAACGTCGCTGGTGTAAAACCCGCGACGCGCTATTTTGGGGTGCCGGGGGGACCCGCAAACCGGATTAAAAAATGTGGATACTGGTTTATTTGAATTGTGGTTTTCTTTTTTCCAAGAACGCTTTAACGCCTTCCTGGAAATCGTTGTCCGACCAGACCATCAATTGCAGCGATGCTTCAGTTTCCAGCTGCGCCTCCAGTGTGTTGTAGCGACTCAATTTTAACATCCTCTTTATATAGCGCTGCGCTCGTTGCGGGCCCGTAGCCAGTTTTTCTGCCAGCCCCAGTACCTCCGTCATAAGGTTTTCCGCGGGTACAACCCGGTTGTATATACCCAGGGAGCAAGCCTCACTTGCGCTTAACATACTACCGGTAAGCATCAGTTCAAAGGCTTTGTGATAACCGACCGCCCTGGGCAGGAACCAGGAAGCGCCGCTGTCGGGCACGGCTGCGATGTTTACAAAGTTCGGGGCAAAAGATGCTTTTTCCGATGCAATAATAATGTCACAGGCCATGGCCACGGCGGTTCCGGCACCGGCAACCACGCCGTTGACCGCGGCAATGACGGGTTTTTCAAAACGATCTAGCGTTTCGATAATCCTGGCCGCATTATCGAGTATTTCTCTTTTTTTAATGTTGTCGTCGGATGCCATCAGCCAGGATAAATCACCTCCGGCGCAAAAAGCTTTACCGGAAGCGGTAATAACCAGAACTCGTACCTGGTCACTCCGGGCTGCTTCCTGTAAAGCCTGGCCGAATTCCGTTGCCAGGTCCAGGTTGATGGCGTTGTAGTTCGAGGGCCTGTTTAAAGTCAACAGAGCCACTCTGTTTTCACTGGTTTCATAAGTTATGGTATTGAAGTTCACCAGTTACACCTGCTTTCTTTTTGGTAAATGAATAAGTATTCATTCATAATTGGACGATTACATTTATTTTCCTTCAAAATTGTTAAAATATATCTTAGTTAAAATAGAAGATCTCATTTTAAACCCAGTATCTCGTTCCGGCGGGCCAATTGTTCCCGCCCTGGTAACGGCAGAGACAACAGCAATCCTATCACCGGGAAAGCCATCATGATATGAAATACGGCCTGCAGACCCCATTGATCCGCTACCCAGCCCAGCAGTGTTGCTCCAACGCCGCCCATGCCGATAGCAAAGCCGAGAACCAGGCCCGAGGCCAGACCAACATTTCCCGGAAGCAGTTCCTGGGCAAAGACTACGGTTACGGCAAACGTGGAAATGACAGCGAACCCGGCCAGGGCGACAAGAGCCACAAGTAATATACCTTCAGTTCTGGTAAAAAGGTACAATAGGGGAACAAGTATAGACATAGATGCAATAATCACTGTCTTCAATCCCCAGCGGTCCGCAGCCGGCCCGCCGGCCAAAGTTCCGAAAACCCCGGCAAATAAAAACACAGACGTTAATGTTGCGGCTTGCGCTTCGCTTTGGTGCAAGTGATGCACGTAGTACTGCGGTAGAAAAGTGACCATGCCGATGTGGGTAAAAGACCGCATGATTACTACAAGAACAAGAAGCACAACCGGTGCAAAAAGCGCTGTTGTACCGATTTGCGAGAAATTGGATGTTGATACCTCTTTTTGTGTTGCAGGTTCGGGCTGCACCGGAACAGAGGTGTTGCCTCCGGTAAAACTGGCAAGGTAAACCCAGAGCAGCAAGGCCATAACGCCGTTCAGGACCAGGAACCCGGCTGATCCTGCCAGTCCTGCCATGCCGAAGAAAAAACTAGCCAGAACCGGCCCGGCGGCAAAACCCAGGTTACCACCTACTGAAAATATAGACATTCCCGAAGCCTTGCGGTCACCGCTGGCAAGCCGGGCAAATTTCGAGCCTTCAGGGTGGTAGGCCGCCACTCCCAGGCCGCTTAACAAGGCTGCCAGTAGCAGGAGCGGGAAGTTGGAACTAAAACCCGTAAAAGCCATTCCCAACCCCGCAATAAGACAGCCTAACGGAACCAGCCAGGCGGCCCGGAAACGATCACTGAATATTCCAAACATTGGTTGTATAACCGAGGAACTGAGGTTGAAAGCCAACATTACAATTCCCACCTGCAATTGGGACAGCGCAAAAATGGGCTGCAAAAAAACAAGGATTATTGGTAGCGCGCCCTGGTTTATATCTGTAATTGCATGACCGGTACCCAGCAAAGCCAGGGCTTTCTTGTTCATCTTCAACAGCCAACAGTCCTTTCTCCAGTGTTAGAACTAAAGATCAGTCGACATTACGTAATATTTCAATTAGTTGCTTACAATTCCTCTCGTAGTAATTAGCGTTGCAAAAGAACACCCGGGCTTGCCTGTGGCTTGCCCGGGGTATGGGTGCCGTTCCCGGTTCTAATCTTTGTCATATAATTTTCCGTGCGGGCTGCAATACTTTTTCATTGCTTCCGTAAACAGTTTCAAGTGGTGTTCTTCGTCCATAATTATTCTTTCCAACATTTCCACGATGTAAGGGTCGCCTATCAGCCTCTGGTGTTCGCGGTAAGCGGCAATGGCTGATTTTTCGGCGGCAATGTCGGCTGCCAGGCGGTCGCAAACTGAATTTCCATAATAAACATTATCGGCGCACCAGTATACTATTTTATTATTTGTCAAGGTTCGAAATTGAGGGTCGACGCCCAGCAGGCGAATTGTTTCGCCCAGCATTTCCAGGTGCCACATTTCAATTATGGATACGCATTCCTCAAGTTCCGCAAGGTCGGGATATCTTTCTTCAAACATGATGTGATGATGAAAATACTGGTTTATGGCGGTAAGCTCGCTTACCCTGCCCGCGTAGTCCTCCAGCAGTAATTCCGCGTAATACCGGTTGGGTCTTTGCACCCTTACTTCCGGGTAGGGTACCGGAAGGGCACACCACCTCTTAATGTGTTCATTTTGCATTTTCTTTTTATTATTAAAATCCGCTGCCAATGCTTTCACCCCCTGGTTTTTTATCCTTAAAAATTTATTTTCGGGGGTGATAGTTTATGTCTACAGTCCTGGTGTTTTATTTTCCGGGTGCGTTGTCAAAAAGTTTTTTGATGAAAGGCAGCAAATCCACCGGTCTGATAATACCCACAACTTCGTTTTGTTCATTGAGTACGGGAACAATAGTAATTTTACGTTCGATTATTATTTCCGCAGCCTTGGAAGGGTAATCGTTTTCATTTACGTAAACATCGACAAGCGGTCGAATGCATTTTTTCAAGGGGGTATCTTTTATCAATTGCACTCCTTCCCAGTAGAACAAACCCGGTCTGGAATAATTAAAAACTCCAAGCCAGCCGCCCGCTTTGGGGGCAAGGTTTCTTATTGCCTCGAACACATTGCGTAGTGTTAGAAAACCGGCTATTCTGCCACTGTCATCCAGTACCACCATCCAGCGGTATCCCTTTTCCCTGGATGTCCGGTACATAATGTTGACCGCTTCTTCAAGTGTGGCATTTTGGTTGATGCTCGGGTAGTCGGAAAAGGGGATCATGTATTCCTTTATGGTTTCCGTTTTTACCTGCACTTAAGTCACCTCCCGGAGAGAATGTATACCCGGCTTGATAAGATTTTAGATTTTTCCTGCCCGGTATATCAACAAAATAGCCCCTTAATGATGGTTTTGTAGTTTAAAGAGTGGTATATGGCTGGCGATTTTTTCACAAAGATTGGAAAACTCTATCATTGCTTGCAATGTTTATGGAATATATGAAAACCCCGGCCGGTATTGCCAGGGTTTCTCTTTATACCAGGGTTGCCTGCTTAAACACATCTGCCAGCAGAAACGACAGCCTGTGCATGTGTTTTTTTACTTCTTCCTTACTCCTGCCGGGGTAGTTTCTAAATGTAATTAGTATGCCGTTTAGGGCGGCAAAAAAGGCATGAGAATGAAGCCGCACATTTTTTGTCACGCCCAGTTTTCTAAATGCCGTGTCGAAAATATCCAGCAAGCGCCGTTCGGCCGCGTTGAACTTTTCCAGGGCCCTTTCGTTAATTTTGCTTTCAATCATAAAATGAGTCATCATTTGAAAAAAAGTATCATGTTCAATGAGGTAATCGATATAATCCGCGGCAATCCTATCCAGGGGAGCATTTTGTTTTTCTTCCAAAAGTTTAAAAAGAGTGTCGCTTATTTTTTTTCCTTCACGGGAAAAGGCTTCTATAAAAAGTTCATCCCTGTCGGAAAAGTACCTGTAAATAGACGCCGGGGAAATACCGGCTTCCGATGCGATATCACGTATGCTGACCTGGTTAAAGGGTTTTTGGGCGAAAAGTCTTACAGCAGCGTCAATAATCAGGTTTTTACGAACTTCGCGCTCGTTTTCCCTTAATTGGAGCAAGCTTGATTTAGGTGTCATTGTTTTCCCCCGTCACCCGGCCCTCGCGTTAAATAAAGCCGGGTTATATTTGACATAAAAACTGGCGTGTAGTCCAATATAACTATAACCCACCTTATTATATTTCTCAATAATTCCCGGCTAAACTTCGATAACGTGGCCTGCCATTGGGGTGAAAAAAGGGCGGGGAGTGCCGTTTATGCATTTTAAACAGTGGCTGATTCTTTTGGCAAAAATTCCGGTAGAAATCAGGAGCAAATTATTCGTTGCCGGGGGTTTTATAAGGGATCTTGTGCTGAACCGGGAACCGGCGGACGTGGACCTGGTTTGCGACGGGCCGGCCCGGCCCCTGGCGGAAACGCTGGCCGCCTTTTTGGGGGCGAAGCTTGTCACATTGGACCGGGACAGGGATTTTATCAGGCTGGTGATTCGCCGGAATGGCAAGCAAATGGAACTGGACCTGGAAAGTTCCGGCCCCGGCGGCCTGCAGGCCAACTTGCTGGGGCGGGATTTTACTATCAATGCAATGGCCTTACCTTTGGAACTATGCCTGGCATCCACATTCAGCCCGGGTAAAATAATAGACCCAGCGGGTGGACTTGCTGACATTCAGCGAAAGTTAATCAGGGTATGCAGCAGTGACACTTTAAAAAATGACCCGGTGCGGGCTTACAGGGCTTTCCGCTTTCAAGCCGAATTGGGCTTTGAGGTGGAAACAAACACTTTGGAGTTAATTAACGGGATACGGGGCGAACTGGATGCTTGTCCCGGTGAAAGGGTATGGAGCGAGCTTGCCCGCACGCTTTTGTGTCCCCATTCCGCTCCCGTGATTCGCTTGATGGACCGGAAAACAAGCCTTTTGGAAGGTGTCATGCCGGAAATTAAGCCTCTTAAAGGGATGGAACAGGGTGGATACCACGTGGATGACGTGTGGGAACATAGCCTGAAAACACTTGAATACTTTGAACAGGTAATGACCGGACTGCCCCCGGCTATCAATGGGCGTGTAGTAGAGTACATCCAGGAAAAAATTACCGCCCGGTTCCCGCGGTTGCCGGTTTTAAAATTATGCTGCCTGCTGCACGATGCCGGGAAACAGTACACCCGCCGCTACGCCGGTGAAGGCAAGTATACTTTCTATAACCACCACATCGAGGGCGAGACCGTGGCCCGCAGCGTGTCGCAACGATTGCGAGTGAGCGCCGCGGAACGTGCCGTTATGGTACAACTGGTCAAGCGTCACATGGACCCTTTGTTTTTATACAAATCCGGCTCGCCGTCTTCCCGGGCGCTGCGCCGTTTTTTTATCCGGGCGGGGACAGAAACACCGGGAGTGCTACTGCTTTCCCTGGCCGATATTTCCTCCACCAGAAAGGCTTCGGGTTTGGAGACGGAAGCTGACAGGTATGCCCGGTTTATTCATCACATGCTGCAGGTTTACTATGAAAAAGGTGATTTTTTAATTTCGCCGCCAAAATTAATCAATGGGGCAGAAATATGCGCCATGCTGGGCATAAAGCCTTCGCCCTTTGTAGGCAGGGCTCTGGAGGCGCTGGCAGAAGCCCAGGTGGAGGGTAAAGTTAAAAACAAAGCGGAAGCCAGGCAATTTATCCTCAAGTGGGCCCAAAAAAATCCCGGCTAAACCGGGATTTGGTATTAAAGCCGGCGGTAACGGCCCTTTGGGGGCCGGTTTTAACAGAGTTCACAAGATGTGGTTGTAAAAAAAATTGCAGGAATAGACAAATATGCAGGTAAATTCAGTTAATGTGCCTAATACTTCAAAATAATTCGTATTTTTTGAAATGCCCGGAACAAGGATACTTTTTTAAACCGCACCCGGGTGGCAAGTGTATTGAATAAAAGGGAATGGGGGATGAGAAAATGAGCTACCGTTTAACTGAAGAACTGGAAATGCTGCGCCAGTCGGTAAAGCGAATGGTGGAAGAAAAGGTGGCGCCGAGAGCTGCCGAAATTGATGAAAAGGACGAGTACCCCTGGGACTTGAAGGAGGTTATCGCTGAACAGGGGCTGCTGGGCTCGGGAATTCCCGAGGAATACGGTGGGACCGGTGCCGGCTTACCGTCCGTTTGTATCATTGTGGAGGAAATTGCCAAAGCATCGGCTTCCGTTTCACTGATTGTTGCGGCCCAGGAACTGGGCATGATGCCTATCCTGGTGGGAGGTTCGGAAGAACAAAAACAAAAATACCTGCCGGCCATTGCCGATGGCGAAAAAATTGCCGCTTTTGCTTTAACCGAACCCAATGCCGGATCAGATGCCGCCGCCGTGAAAACCAGGGCGGTACGGGAAGGGGACAAGTACCTGTTGTCCGGTCAGAAATGTTTTATTACCAACGGCAGTATAGCCGATGTGTTCACAGTTTTTGCCACCACCGACCCCAAGGCCGGATTGAAAGGTCTTACCGCTTTTATTGTCGAAAAGGGTTACCCCGGCCTTTCGGTTGGTAAAAAAGAGCGCAAAATGGGTATTCGCGGTTCGGAAACCACTGAAATTATATTTGACAATTGCCCGGTACCCGCCGAAAACATTATGGGCAAAGAAGGTGACGGTTTTAAAATTGCAATGATGACACTGGATCGCACCCGCCCGGTGATAGGGGCCCAGGCTGTGGGTATTGCCCAGGGGGCCCTGGATTATGCCGTGAATTATGCCAAGGAGAGGGTGCAGTTTGGCAAGCCGATTGCTTTCTTCCAGGGCATTCAGTTTATGCTCGCCGATATGGCTACCAGGGTGGAGGCCGCAAGGCAGCTGGTATACAAGGCTGCTTTCCTGATCGAGGAAGCGGAGCGGGAAAATGTGCCTTTAAGCGAGGTCAGCAAGTTTTCATCCATGTCCAAGTTATTTGCATCGGACGTGGCCATGCAAGTCACAGTGGACGCGGTACAAGTGCTGGGCGGTTACGGTTACATGAAGGAGTACCCGCTGGAGCGGATGATGCGCGACGCCAAGATAACCCAAATTTACGAGGGGACCAACCAGATACAACGTGTGGTTATTGCCAGGAATCTTTTAAAAATGTAAATTATCCAAGGATCTTTTCCAGAGAATTATTTTCTGGCAGAATTATAAAAGGCGGAACCAGAAAAACACGTGGCGGTTTCGCCTTTTTCATCCCCTGGAAAGGATAAAAAATAACAATAATGATAGTGGGGAAAATGTGCGCCTTGACAAAAGAATGCGCTAATCATATAATGATATTTGCACGAAAACGAGTCGGAGTGGCGGAATCGGCAGACGCGTACGTTTGAGGGGCGTATGGGAGACCGTGCGGGTTCAAGTCCCGCCTCCGACACCACATATCTTGATTTTAAAGGGCTGTAGGAAATATCCTACGGCCTTTTTGTATTTAAAAACGTGTGAACAAAACACGCACCAGATGTGCGCTAAAGCCGGGAAAAGCGTTGCGCACACGCATGGGAGGAAATGGATGGCCAGGAGAAGCAACAGTCCAAAATGAACTCATAGAAAAATACGGGAATATGACATGGGAGGAAGCAACGAAACATTTCATAGACAGCCTGAAATTAAAGGGATTGTCATACCATACAAGGAGGTGGCACAGGGAAAACTTGCAAGCAGTTTTAAGGGAATGAAAAAATTTGAATATCCAGGCAGTGGGTGGCTTGGGAAAAGGGATTATTAGATGAAAATTTCGGAGATATGCCACAGACATTTTTTTGATTTAGTAAAGTGGGGTTTTTTGAGATGGCTGAAAGCTGGGAACAATAGCGTCGTAAAGTATGGGGGGTTTTTGCAGGAGTTGAAGCGGTAGGTGAAAGAATTGGAGAATAAACCTCACATAGGAGTCGGCATAAAGCAAACGGAGGAACTGCCAGCGGCGGCCGGAGCGTAGTGGAGGGCCTTTGCCTGGAGTGGCTCCCCTGGTACAATTAAGGGGATGTGCTCCGGGGGAGGTGTAGACCGAGCTGGGCTGTTACCCTTGGGATTAGGGGGGCAGAGGCTTCAGGTCAAGGCTTCCGGAGTGATGATATTTTGAGAGGCTTTTTTAGAAGGCCCCAAAACAGGGGCCTCCATTGTTCAATTGACTAGTGGACGAATTTGTTATACGGAAAAGGGAAATTACATATTCTGGCGTATTAAATAAAAAATTCTTACACAGAAGAATCGCAATGAATAGGGCTTGTTGATCGAAGGTAATGGAAAGCAATGTTAAAAATAATTTTTATTTAAAGGGTTGAAAGCAAAAATAGATGAATTATTTGAGTATTTATCATCTAAGTCACTTGGAAGATATGATAATAAAGGGTTTTTAAGAACATTAGATAATGATAAAATCATAGACATACTAGAAAATATAACAAGAATTATCATAGATAATGAAACGATATCGAGATCCAAATATAACTATTCATGTAATAGTGAATTAAGTGGTGGTCGTTTTTCGTGTACTAATTTGCGGTGCCGGATTAGCAATATAGATAAACTTGCTAGATTTGCAATTTTTTATGCTGATAGCATTATTATCCTAAATCCGTTTGAAGAATATAGGCATAAAGATGTGCTTGATGATATAGACAGGGATAGACTTATAGATGATCTAGAGCTATTATATTATATGCAGCCCTTGCTTAGTGCAAACATAATACGTTTTAGCTCAGGAATGATATTATTATGTAAAAAGTGTAATAAAAAAATAATAAAAGATAAAAACAAATTTAAAAAAAGACTGAATGCATTAAGAAATGATATAATTAATGAGTACTTAAAGAAAGTAAAAATAACTTATACAAACAGATATGGTGAGCCTCCAAGATTACTTTTGGAAGGAGATGATGAGTATGTTCCACATGGATCTATGATAGCATTAATAGCAAGAGATGAGTATAGAAAACGCTTATCAGAATTATTTGATACTTCAATAGATCATACATTATCTAAAAATGAAGTTAAAAAAATGGGGATAATTGAAGAATTATTTACCAATCGAATATTTCAGGATATATATTCTCAAAGCTGGTTAGGAAAAAATTACAACACCCAGTATGTAACAAACCGGGCATTAGATTTTAAGATTTTAAAAAAATTTAACGAAAAAGATTTAAATATACAATGTAATGCAATTATGGAAGGAATCTTAGATCAAGTCCAAATTCTTGTGTAAAATTCCTCAGTTAGAGATCTAACCTCAAC
>CBETWA010000017.1:0-52838 GCA_965539975.1 uncultured bacterium
CTGGCTCCAGTATTTTTTTTGGAAACCTATTTTACACAATTATACGGACTCAACTGAATCTTACATTCGGTTCCTTACATTTACAATATTGATCTTGAACAGTTAATAGATTTTAGAAATGCAGAAATGGATTCGTTTATTATTTATAGAGAAGCTGTAAATAAAGTTTTGGCCTCATCCGGAGGATTAAACAGTAAGCAGGTAAAAGAAGCATTTGAAGATTTTGTTAAAAAAGAACTTCATAAAATTGATTTAGTTGTCAAGAAAAGCAAAAAAAATTTAGCAAAAAATGCGATGCGAGAGGTGTTAATTGGGGGAGCGCTTGTCACTGCTGGAGTTTTTTCAAATACATTATCCCCAGAACTCGCGGCAATAGCAACCGCAGTCGGTGGACTTAAGTACCTTCATCAATTTTGTTGCAAAACAGCCCAAATATTTGATGAGCCTCTAGATGCTGCGAAAAATGATATATACTTTTTATGGAAGGTTAAAGAAGCATTCAAATAGGTATTCAATGCATGGTTGATTTACAACAGTATAGAGTTTAAGATATAAACAGTCGGGGCGCAGGTAGCCAATTACTGGTATATTAAGTTAAAAATAGAATCAGATGGATATTTATTCATTACACCAACGTAAAAATGTTATAAATGGGGTTAGTTAAATGGCTTTTTCAGCACTTTTGGTTGCGGCTATATTGGTTGTTGTGCTTATTGTCGTTCTTGTTGTTGCTGTTAAAACTGAGACAGAAAAAGGGGGCCAAGACGTGATAAAAAATGTCTACATATATTTGGTGTTGTTCGCTACTTTAATGATGACTATCGGTGGAAGCGTGGGCGCATTTATGGCGGTTGCTGATATAATTTCACCTGTTCCTTATTATCAAACATTTGAGGAGTTTAAGCGTCTTGAAACTGAAAAACCCCGCGCCGGTATCGAAGCGCCGGAAAGGGAGGTAACCCTATCGGAAGAAGAGTTAAGACGGCAATATGATGCAATGGTTTTGATGGAAAAGGAGCGGCAGGTAAACAGGGCCAAAAACAGTCTTATCAAAAGCTTTGGCTGGATCATAATTCCCTTGCCTGTGTTTATATATTTCCAGCGCCAGCTGGCTAATAGAGATAACTAAGCTTTCCCATTGAGTTCAAATGTGGAGATATATCTCAATCTTGGTTGTTATTTAGAAGCTTTTCCATTTTCTTTTCTAATTCATCAATTCTAGATACTTGATTCATAAAAACTGTAATCAACACCGCCAACAGAAATGCAACAACAACAATAATAGCCCAAATATTGTTTAGAATAAAAGCTGCGAAGAAGAATGTGGCAATCCAGCATACAACAAGGCAAATAAAAAATGTAGAAATAAATTCTTTCAATTTCAATACCTCATTTGCGAAATGTTTTCTTCTTTATTACATTATATCTTATTTTTGGACGAAGAATCGTAGAGGTTAACCATTTCAGCCGGAGTTTGTGGCGGCCAAAAAAGTGAGGAATTGCACTACGAATAGAATTATCGAAAATACTTAATTTATCTAAAAACTAGTTATCCCAGAACGCTGGTAGCCAAGCGTCAAGTCCTGTCCATCCTTGGATGGGATTATTTTTTTGAAATGTTATAACTTATACCGGCAATCCAAACTTTAATAAAGTTTTTGATATTTGCTTTTTTGTCGGATATTTGCTATAAATGTACTTTGTTGGCCATTAAAATGGAACGGGTAGCAATATACCGCGTTATCCGTTGAGGTGGAAACACAAATTCTATCCAACAATCTAATTCTAATCTAAAAAAATTTTCGGTGAGGTGTATGTCACAGTGTCGGTTGTAAAAGTTGTTTTATTTGTGTTGATGGCGGTTTTTGCTTTATATTCTTTCGTAATGGGCTTGAAAGAACGTTACGATGTACTGGTTTTGGCAAAGCCCGAAAACAGGTTTGACCAACCGTGGAAAAGATTGTCCGGGGCGCTTTCTATCGTACTGGGCCAGAGGAGATTGCTTAGAGATACCGGGGCAGGCTTGATGCACATAATGATTTTTTGGGGATTAGTAGTTTTTTCCTTAGGTATCATTCAATTAATATTAGAAGGGTTATTTCCCGGGACAACATTGCCTTTTGTAGGCCATAACCCTTATTTCTACATGTTGGTTGATGTGTTTGGCTTGCTCGCCGCAGTTGGCATGCTTGTTTCGGCATACCGTAGATATGTGGCAAAGGTACCCCGTCTGGGGGTTGGCAACTGGTCGGAAGAAAGGGTAATCGTAACTTTAATTACGGTTATCGTTTTAATAGTAGTGAGTTATTTCATATCCAACGGTGCAAACGCGGTTGCCGTTGCTGAAGGGCGTTTTGTTATAGCACCAGTTTCAGGTGCACTGGCTACCCTTTTAGGTGCAATGAACCAATCCTTGCGCCAGGGATTATATGAAACATTCTGGTGGGTAAACGTGGCTTTGGCCCTTGGAATACTTGTGTTTTTCCGCTATTCGCATCTTGTGCACCCGCTGGCCGCACCTATAAACATTTACTTCCGCAACCTGCAACCCAGGGGTGGTTCCATAAGGGACCTGGACCTGGAAAATGAAGAACAAGAAAACTTCGGGGTTAGCAAGGTAACTGATTATACATGGAAGCAATTGCTGGACTGTTATGCTTGTGCGGAGTGCGGGCGTTGCCAGGATAACTGCCCGGCTTACCTCAGCGGCAAGCCATTATCGCCAAAACAATTAATTGCTACCATAAAAGAAAACTTACCAAGCTCCCCCGGGCGAACCGCTGGTTTAAAACCAGCCTACGCCGCGGAAGCGGAAGGTGAACAGGATGAATTGCCTGAACTGGCTGGTAATGTAATTAGCGAAGATATCATTTGGTCATGCACGACATGTTATGCTTGCCAGGAGCACTGTCCCCAGTTGAATGAACATATTAACAAAATTATAGATTTAAGGCGCAACCTTGTTCTGGACCAGAGCGAATTTCCCGCGGAAGCTCAGCTCGCCTTTACCAACCTTGAACGTAATTTCAACCCGTGGGGAATTGGCTGGTCCAACAGGGGAGATTGGGCTGAAGAGTTGGATGTGCCAACGCTGGACGAAAACAAAGACGCCGAATATTTGCTTTATGTGGGGTGCGCCGGTTCCTTTGATGACCGAATTAAAAGAGTAACTGCTTCCCTGGTTAAAATATTAAAAGCTGCAGGGGTAAATTTCGCTATCCTGGGAAGCGAAGAAAAATGCTGCGGCGACTCGGCCCGAAGGTTGGGCAACGAATATTTATTCCAATCCCTGGTAGAAGAGAATATTGAGTCGTTTAAAGAATATGGGGTTAAGAAGGTTATAACTGCATGCCCCCACTGTTTTAATACATTGAAAAATGAATACCCGCGGTTTGGCGCCAGCTTTGAGGTCATCCACCATACCCAGTTTATTAATGACTTGATTAAAGGGCAAAGAATTAATTTATCGGGTGCCGGTACTCCGGTAAAATTAACCTATCACGATTCTTGTTACCTTGGTCGCTATAACAACGAGTATGATGCACCGCGTCAAATAATTAAAAGCTTAGCCGGTGTTTCTATGGTGGAGATGGATAGAAATAAAGCAAGCGCGTTCTGCTGCGGTGCGGGAGGAGGCAGGATGTGGTTGGAGGAAAACATCGGTAAACGTATTAATGTGATGCGAACCGAGCAGGCCCTGGCAACCCAACCGGAAGTTATTGCCGTGAACTGTCCGTTTTGTCTGACCATGATTGAAGACGGCCTAAAGGAATGTGACCAAACCGAAAGCATAAAAGCCAAAGATATCGCTGAACTTGTGGCTGGATACTTACAGTAAAAAATTTAAGCCGGCGGGCAATCCTGCCGGCTTATTCCAAATATCTCATTATTTTCAAATAGTAAATCGTGGCCAAACGTTTTTTAGTTAAAAAAGAAAGGCGCTCACCCTGCTAGGTGGGCGCCTTGCTGTACTATTCTGGCTCTGAACTTAAATTTGGTAGCAATAAAGCCCAGGTTTAAAAAAAGCGAAAAGTGTATCATTACGGCTCCCAGATAATGTTCAGCGTTTTGCCTGTTGTAATGGTTAACATAATTCATGAATACAAGGATTAAACCTGCAAAATTATTACCAAGGCATGCCCTTGATACGGAGTTTAGTAGAGCCTGCGGGTTCAGTATCAGATTATTGATAAAAACGGTTTATAGCAAAGACTCACATTTGTTCTTTAAAATTCTTAATAATTTTTTAACATGCTTTTATTTTAAAAAGCTAGTATATTGGTATTATGAGCTTTATTTTAAAAATAATGAAATCAGGTGATAATTTGTTTTTTAAAAAAAAAGATGTGTTTTTTGAAACGCTTATGCAGAGCGCTCTCAATTTAAAAGAGGCTGCCACTTTATTCCAAGAACAAATGAATAATCTTGAAATGTCCAGCAACTACGCGGAAAACATTAAACTTCTTGAAGATAAGGGGGACGAGTTGACCCACAAGGTGATTAAAGCCCTTGAAAGGACATTTATTACCCCCATTGAAAGGGAAGATATTTTAGGACTGGCCATAAAAATAGACGACGTGGTTGACGGTATAGAGGCCTGTTCGGACAGGTTGGACTTGTATAAAATAACAGAACCGGATGACTATTTAAAGTTATTCGCCCAAATGATTGTGCATTCCGCGGATGAAATTGTAGCGGCCATGGTACTTCTTGAGCAGAAAAAGTTGAAGGAGATCCAAAGACACGTAAACCGGATAAACCAGCTGGAAAATGAAGCTGATCAACTCCTAAGGGAGGGCTTGCTTGTTTTGTTTACGGAAATAAAAGATCCCATTTTATTGATGAAGAAAAAAGAAATATACGAGTTTATGGAAAAAATAACGGATTCTTGCGAAGATGTAGCCAACATACTGGAAGCACTGTTGATGCGCAACACATAAGGAGAAACAGAAATGGATATCACATTTATACTGGTGGCTGTTGTGGTTATACTGGCCCTTTCTTTTGACTTTATAAATGGTTTTCACGATACCGCCAACGCAATTGCCACATCGGTATCCACAAAAGCACTGACACCGCGTAGGGCGATTATATTGGCATCCACTATGAACCTGGTGGGAGCGCTAACTTTTACCGGGGTGGCCAAAACTATTGGAGGTAAAATCGCCAACCCTTTTGAGCTGGAAAATGGCCTGATTGTTGTTTTGGCGGCACTTTTGGCGGCTATTACCTGGAACTTGATTACGTGGTATTACGGCATACCAAGCAGTTCTTCTCACGCTTTGATTGGCTCTCTAACCGGTGCGGTTATTGCGGCCGCCGGGCTGTCCGGTGTTAATTTCAAGGGTTTCCTTACAATTTTACAGGCGCTTATATTCTCGCCTTTTGTTGCTTATGCAACAGGTTATGTAATAATGTCGTTATTAAGACTTATTTTTAGATACTCCAACCCTCAAAAAGTAAACCGGGGGTTTAGGACTATGCAAGTTTTGACGGCGGCTTTCCAGGCGTTCAGTCACGGTACTAATGATGCCCAGAAATCAATGGGTATCATAACGTTTGCCCTGATTGCTGGAGGTATGCACCACAGCCTTGATGTGCCGTTGTGGGTTAAAATCTCTTGTGCCGTCGCCATGGCGCTGGGCACCTCTTTCGGGGGATGGAGAATCATTAAAACAGTTGGTTCAAAAATTATCAAGTTAAAACCCATCAGCGGTTTTGCATCCGATTTTACCTCGGCTTCCGTTATTATTAGCGCCACTGTGCTGGGACAACCTGTAAGTACTACTCACGTAATTTCTACCGCCATTATGGGTGTGGGTTCAGCTAAAAGATTATCTTCCGTCAAGTGGAGTACAGCTCAAAAAATTGTTACGGCTTGGTTGATTACTTTGCCCATAACTGGACTATTAGCGGGGTTGTCATATTTTATTGTTGAGCTATTTTTCTAATTTACTTCGCGGTTCCAATCATACATACTGAGTCACCGTAATGTTGGCTATATAATTTTTTTAAATAAATCGTGTTCTATTTATAAAAACACTAAAAGCTAATTATAAAAATGGAACTTGCTTGGTGTTGATCAAGCAAGTTCCATTTTTAGTGCGCCCGGCATGGGCGTTAACTTGGTGGTGAAAGTCCACTGCAGGCGAGGCAGCACCAGTCTGCTAGCCAAAGGCAAGGGTGTCCATCGTGAGGTGGAATCGGATCGGTGCGCCGGCGGCAAAACCACGGCCCGATGAACAAGAACCCCATACGAGGCTAAGTCGTTCGGATGAGCTGGCTAAACACAGCGAAATCCAAGGCTGCCAAGGGACGGCGGAGTATATGTGGCGGGCGCGGGGTGAAGGTTAACGTTCTTACCCGGGGAGGCCTGCCGGATAAGCCAGTCAGAGCTGGTAACCCGTGTCGAGAGGCACGGCTGAGCCGGCAGGAGTCAGCAGAGGGCATAGTACCCTGGAGGTCATGAACTACAGGGGAAGGCCCGAACATCAAGTCAGAGGTGAGACCGATGCGTTCGCGAGAAGTGCAAAGACAGCAGAAAACCCCGAAAGGGGCCTGCCCGCGGGAGGAAGTGGTGAAGCCACAGGGGACCACGGGAGGGCCGAGCATCTTTCCGGCACAAAGCGGAGCGTCACCTTGCGAGGACCGGAATAGCGGCTTAATGGAACAGGTGGTGGCCAGGGGAAACATGCTGGCCGCCCTGAAGCGTGTAGAGCGTAACGGAGGCGCGCCCGGCGTGGATGGCATACCGACCGAACGGTTACGGGACCAAATCCGTGCTCAGTGGCAGTCCATCCGAGAACAACTGCTCGCAGGTACCTATAGACCGAAGCCCGTGCGCCGGGTTCAGATTCCGAAACCCGGGGGAGGCAAACGGCTATTAGGAATACCCACCGCCATGGACCGCCTGATCCAGCAAGCACTCCTGCAAGTACTAACGCCCATATTCGACCCGCAATTCTCAGAGGCCAGCTACGGGTTTCGACCCGGGAGGAAAGCCCACGACGCGGTAAAGAAAGCGCGACAATACGTGGAAGAAGGATACCAATGGGCCGTGGACCTGGACATAGAGAAATTCTTTGACCGGGTAAACCACGACCTCCTCATGGCCAGGGTGGCCCGGAAAGTGACGGATAAGAGAATACTCACCCTTATTCGCCGCTACCTCCAGTCAGGCGTCATGATAAACGGAATAGTCATGGAGACGGCGGAAGGTACACCACAAGGAGGACCTTTGAGCCCGCTTTTGGCCAATGTCCTTCTGGATGACCTGGACAAAGAACTGGAAAATAGGGGCCACAAGTTTGTCCGTTATGCCGATGACTGTAACATATACGTCAAAAGCAAGCGGGCGGGAGAAAGGGTCATGGCCAGCATCCGGAAGTACCTGCAGGAACGGTTGAGACTCAAAATCAACGAGCAGAAAAGCGCGGTAGATCGGCCGTGGAAACTGAAATTCCTAGGATTTAGCATGTACAAAGCCAAAGCAGGGAAAATCCTTATCCGCCTGGCACCGCAAACCATCGAACGGGTAAAGACGAAAATTCGGGAGATAACCTCCCGGAGTAAGCCCGTAAGCATGGATGAGCGCATAAAACGTCTTAACACCTACTTGGGTGGATGGATGGGATACTTTGCACTGGCCCAAACGCCCAGCATCTTTAAGAATATAGAAGGCTGGATGCGTAGGAGATTGCGCATGTGCCTTTGGAAGCAGTGGAAGCGAGTGCGGACAAGATACCGCGAGTTGCGGGCACTGGGATTACCTGAATGGGTAGTGCATGAATTTGCCAACGCTCGCAAAGCGCCATGGCGGATGGCCCACGGGCCAATGAATAGAGCCCTGGGCAACGCCTACTGGCAATCCCGGGGCCTGATGAGCTTAACCGAACGCTATTCTTATCTTCGTCAAGCTTGGTGAACCGCCGGATGCGGACCCGCATGTCCGGTGGTGTGAGAGGACGGGGGCTTGCCGCCCCCTCCTACTCGATACTTATTTGTTTATTGACCAACCGGCTAGCCTGTAAACATTTGTACAAACATTTTACCGTAAGGTCCCCCGCTTACCACACCGATGCCCACCTTGGTGAAATTGCTGTTTAATATGTTGGCCCTGTGTCCCGGTGAATTCATCAAGTTGGTATGCGCAGAATCAACGGTGGGTGCGCCGGCCAGGTTTTCCCCCGCATAACGGTAGCTTACGCCGTACGAACGCATCATATCAAAAGGTGAGCCGTAGGTGGGGGAAGTATGCGAAAAGTAATTCTTGTTAATCATGTCTTGTGCTTTCAGCCTGGCCAGTTTCACCAGGGTCATATCGATTTGGAGCGGCCTTAAACCGGCACTGGCCCTCGCGGAGTTGACCAGGTTGAACATTCTTTGCTCGTCAGCACTAAGCCCCTGGACAGGTTGTCCCGGTTCGGGTTGAGGTTGCGGCAGGGGCTGGGGCTGAGGCTGGGGAACTGGCTGCGGTACAGGCTTGGGAACCGGGGCCGGTTCGGTTGTTCCCCCTTTAAAGACCAGTACCAGCAATGTATTTGAATTACCGGGCGCAATACCAATGCCTACCCGGTTAAACTTATTGTCAAGCATAGTTCTTTTAAGGGCGCTGATTTGGCTTAGCAATTGACATGCTGAAACCGCGCTGTCAGACCTGGCCCAGCTTTCTCCGGTAACGGTTGAACCGGACATTTTATAGTCAGAACCGGCAACAGGCATGGTGTTGCTTAAATACCCGCTGTTTGCCATAGCCCGGGCCTTGGCTGTGGCGGCGGCAGACAGGGCGGAATCAATTGTCAAAGGAGATACCCCGGCTTTGGAACGGGCATCGTTGATAAGCTCGACCACAGCCTGTGGGTCGTTGTTTGCTGGGTTCGAGGCTTCCGCTGCTGGCAGTGATGCTGACGCTAAAACTACTGAGAACAGGAAAATGGTAACCAGAATACCGGTTAACTGGCTGATATGACGTTTGTGCATGGTATTCCCCTTTCTTTTTACGGCCTCCGGAGTTAGCTGACGGGTTCGGTAAAAGATAACCCTACCCTGATTCCTGCCGCGCAGGCATTAGGGATTCACCCCGTATTAAGTGGTTCCCCCGTACCCTTTCTTTTTGGGATTCGGCCTTAATTAACTAGTTATAATTTGAAAACCGAAAGATTAGATTGTTTTTTATCCCTCCTTTCAAGGGCCGGACTTGCGGACGCGATATACTGGTGAAAGGGTTGTCCGCTTGTCCTGCTAACCTAAGTTTGGGGACAAAACCATATTCTATATATTTATGCGAACCTTACCTATGGTTTTTAGTGGGTTGTTTAAAAAAATTTTCAAACCGGCAGAGGATGCCCTACCAAAAAAGGGGTAGGCATCCTTTTTTTTGGAAAAGATGCTTACGTCCTATTGGACTTGTCAACAGCGGTGATGGGTGCGCTGCTTCGAGTTATACCAGTGCGTAAAGGTTCACTGGACCGGATAAGCCGCGCGTTTTTAAAGCTGTGTGTTTTTCCAGTAGCGTTAAATTATACCAATTGATGTAAGAGTAACACAAAAGTGGAATTAATGGTGTATAATTAGGTTGTATTTTTGGATATTAAACACAATTTTGTTGAAAAAACCAAGAAACACGAATTTTCTTGTAGCTACCCATTGAAAAAACTGCTCTACACGCGAAGATTTATATATACGGAGTGATCATCATGTCCAGGGAGAGGAGTGTAGAGAAAACTTTGGCTGCGGCACAAAGAGGTGATCCCGCGGCCAGAGACGATTTAATTAAAAGCCACCGGGAATTTATAACCCGGGTAAGCGCCAGAACCTGTAAAAAGTTTCTTACTTGGGGTAATGATGACGAATTGAGCGTTGCTCAGTTAGCGTTCAATGAAGCCATAGATAAATTCAGACCCGGCCTGGGGATGTCGTTTTACAGTTTCGCCGGTAGAGTAATTCGCAGTCGGCTGGTTGACTATGTTCGCCGGGAGTCAAAGCACAGAAGACTGGCTCTTGTACCTATGACCCCGGAAGATGAAGTCCTGGGCCGTCATGACATATTAAAGTCCGTCGAACAATATCAAGAAAACCAGCGGCGGGCTTTTTTGAGCGGTACGGTGGAGGAATATGTTAGTGTTTTGGAACAATACTCCATCACACTTGATGAGTTGATTAGAATATCCCCCAAACACAAGGACAGCAGGGAAAAGTTACAGCAAGTAGCCCTTTGTTTGACGCAAAACCCTGAAATGATGGATTACCTTAGAAAATACAAGTTGTTGCCCATAAAAAAACTTGAATCCCTAACCGGAGTTAAACGAAGGGTTTTGGAAAAAGGCCGCAAATATATTATTGCTTTAGCCATTATACTTACGGACGACAGGTTTTACCCGTTGAAGGAATTTACTCAAATACAAAATGGAGTTTACGGGAAAGAGGTGCCCGGCGATGGATAATGTAAAAGTCGTGGTTTTAAAAGTTACTGGTAAAAAGACTATAGTATTTACAGAAACAGGTGATTTTATTAAGATTACAACTCCCAACCCGGTTCCCGTTAAAGGCCAGGTTATTGAAATAAATTCACGCTGCCGCATTATATCCAACCCCGGGAACCTGTTTAGACACGTAGCCGTAGCGGCAGCACTTTTGCTTATTCCAATACTTGCTTTAATACACCCGCTGGTGTGGCCGCCGGGTGGGGCAGTGGCTGCCGTGGAGATGAATACCGGTTACGGATTGAACCTGCACGTTGACAGGGATGGCAGGATTGCGGCCGTGCGAGGCACCGGTTCCATATCCGATTATGTGGTAGAAGAGTTATCGTTGAAAGGACTGGATATATACCAGGCGATAAGACTAATTGTGGAGGACGCTGGCCAAAAAGGTAATTTCGACCATGAGCAAAGTATCATCATGGTTAGTGTGGTGCCAGTTGGCGAGGGCAGTTCAGAGCCGGTTGACCCGGAAAAAATACGTGGTATCATACGCGAGGAACTGGTAAAGCAGAATGCCAGCAGCACTGTCATGGTAGCCAGGTCAAGCCGGGATGCCGGAAGCAGGGCGGAGGACCTGGGGATGACGGTAAACAACTATCTTGTTTATGAACGTTGCATCCGGGGCGGGCTTGACGTCAACGCCGATGTTTTTCGCGGGCGCACCGTGCTGGAAGCTATAAATGAGGCTAATTTGTCACTGGCTAAATTGTTTCCCGGCGAGCTAATGGAAATCAATGTTCAAGGCGGTGATGCCGAAAGCGAAGTAATTGTATATACTAACCCGGCGCTGGAAACCGCTGTTGTAAGTGAAATGCAGGAGACGAGGCGTATCCAGCCCGGAAGCAGGGGTGGCATGGCCAGGGATAGTGCCCGCGATAACCACAATAGCATGACCGTACGGGGTGCGGGATGATTAATTATTTTATATTGACTGCGTTGTTATAATTTCTTAGAATTAACTTAAAGGGGAGTAGCTACCCGGGCTTTCCGGGTTGTCAAATCGTCAATACGGCCCTAAGGGCCCGGTTTGACGTGGCTTTATCAGGAAGAGCCAGGCGAGACCTTCGCGTTATGCGTGAAGGTCTCGTTTTTTGTTTATCATAGAGATGAACAATGACTTGGGGGTACTGAAATGCTAACAGTTTTTTTATTAACCGGTGGATTGGTGCTGATACTGCTAAGCGCGGAGATTTTTACCAACGGTATTGAGTGGCTTGGCAAGAGGATGAAACTTTCAGAAGGAACGGTGGGGAGCGTTCTGGCCGCTGTGGGGACAGCCTTGCCGGAATCAATGATTCCGGTTATTGCCATAATATTCGGCACCGGCGAAGCGGCGCATGAAATCAGTGTAGGTGCCATCCTGGGCGCACCATTTATGCTGGCAACGCTGGCTCTGTCCATCACCGGTATCGCCGGGTTGATATGTAGGGTTAATGGCCAAAAACGGCAGTGCATGCTGGTTAACACTTTCGTTATGAGACGCGACCTTGGTTTTTTCCTGCCGGTATACGCCGTAGCCATTATGGCGGCCTTTCTTCCCGGTCAATTCAGGGTTTTTGTTGCTGTACTGCTGGTGGTGGCTTATTTTGTCTATGTAGCTCAGACGTTGAGGGATAAACCGGCTCCCAGTGACGAGGAAATAAAGGCCCTGTACTTTGCAAAAAAACAAAGTAAGCCCTCCACCACTGTAATTGTTGCCCAGGTCCTGGTTGCTCTAGGAGGAATCACCGCTGGCGCACACATGTTTGTAGGCGGGATTAGGCAACTGTCTGAAATACTACATATTTCTCCTTTCGTCTTGTCCATTATCATTGTCCCTATAGCCACGGAACTACCAGAGAAATTTAACAGCTTGATTTGGGTACGCAGGTGCAAAGACACCCTTGCCCTGGGTAACATCACCGGGGCCATGGTTTTTCAAAGCTCGATGATTCCCGCCCTGGGTATTGCTTTCACTCCATGGGTGCTTTCTGAACTGGCCCTGCTCAGCGCTGTTCTGGCCGTGGCCGGTGCGGGTCTGGTTTACCTGAGCCTGTTGTTAAAAAATGAAATTAGACCAGCAACGCTTGCTTTTACCGGCGTATTTTACATGGTCTTCCTGGTGTCCGTGTTAACCGTGTACCGTCCTTGGCAATAACCTTTTACACCATTGTCTGATATATGTGGGGGATAACTGGTTTATGTTTAAAAAAACCGTTCGAGAATCGAGGGGCATCGATCAGAGTTTATCTCACCGCTTCACCGGGATATTAACCCGGAATTAATCGGCGTATAACCACCTGTAGACTTTGTAGTTCCATAAAACCTTGCTTACAAAGTTTCTTGTTTCCGGGAAAGGGATGGTTTTTATACCCCTAATGCTCTCTGAAATTTTTTTTTGTTCCAGCCAGTTGCGCACGTTGCCGCGACCCCCGTTATATGCGGCCAGCACTATGATCTTGTTGTTACCGAATTCCTGCTGCAGGTTGGCGATATACCAAGCTCCCATTTGAATGCTGGTTTCTGGGTCGAACAGTAAATCGGGGTGAAATGGGTGTATACCGCTTTTCATGGCGATCCATTCACCCGTTTCAGGCATGATTTGCATTAACCCCCTGGCGCCTTTGGGAGATACCGCGTCTGGATTGAAGTTGCTTTCGGTTTTCATGATGGCGGTTATCAGGTACGGATCCACTCCGGATTCGGCAGAACACTGCATTATGGTTTCACGGTAGGGCATAGGGTAAAAAAACTGCATAATGGTTTTATGGTTGTAAATCGCTGCCACCAAAAAAACAACCAGCAGCAGCCGGAATACGCTCAGCCTGAATTTACGAGGCAACTCATATCACTCCGGTAGATTGTTTAAACATTTTATTACTACTGCCCCGGCAGTATAATTATTATTTCTTCGCCTGCATACGGGCCTGTCCTGCACCGCTCAAAAATTATGCCCGGCCAGTGCCGGGCATTAAGCCTTACAATGGTGCGGTGATTGTTCAGTAAATTTTCATCAGCCCCAGCGCTATAAGTATAAATCCGGGGAGTACGCTTATTTTTTGGCTTATTCCGCTGGACACTGCGCCCATACCGGCCTGTAAACCCAGGTAAGTGAGCACAAAGTGGCCTATACCGACCATGAGGGCTGTCGGTAATATTTCATAGCCCATCATTGATACGGCAAAACCAGCCGCAAATGCATCGAGTGCAAGGGCCATACCGAGAAGCACAGCTTCCCTGGCGGAAATGGTCCCCGAACGATCCAGGTCGGCACGTGACGGTTCCCGTAATATTTGAATTACCAGTCCCAGCGATGGGATGTGCACCTTAAAGACAGTGCTTGGCTCATTTACTTCCTGGGGAGTGCCGCCCCGTTTTTCCCGTCTTATTTCTTGGTAGGATTGAATTAGTACCCAAAGCCCGATTAACATTAAAATAACCCCGCCCGACCTGTGGGCAAAGGTGGGGGAAAAATAACCGGCCAGGGCGTGGCCCGACAGCATGGATAAAGTTATTGCCGCCGTGGACATGAGGCTAATAATTGCCAGCGATGAAATGGGAAGTTTAATATTTCGTACCCCGTAAGCTACACCGGCGGCAAAAGAATCCATGTTCAATGCCAGTGCGAACATTAACAGGGCCAGCAGCTCCATTCGACTTTCCCTCCCGTGGTGGTGACTTTGTTTTTTTAAATACTATGGCTGGGAAAGTCGAAGTGTGAGTGACCCGCTTGCAGGTGGCTGATTGCTGCTATGCTTCTATATGATTGTATTACAGACTGTCAAAATTCCCGCGCCGAAGGAATTTTTCAGTTATGCTTTTCTTATTGCTGGCTTTTCTGACATGACGGGCAGTAGTAGGAGCTGCGACCGCCTACTTTTATGCGGGCTATATTGGAGCCGCACCTGAAACATTGCTGCCCTTCGCGGTTATAAACCCGGAGCAGCTTTTGGTAGTTGCCCGCCCTGCCGTCACCGTCCACATAATCACGCATTGATGTGCCGCGGTTTAAAATAGCTTCCTCCAGTACTTCTATGATAGATCTATAAAGGCTTGCAATTTCCCGCGGCGATAGGCTTTGGGCAATTCGCTCGGGGTGCAGGCGTGAACGGTATAGGGCCTCGTCCGCGTATATGTTACCCAGGCCGGCAACAAATGTCTGGTCCAGCAAAAGTGATTTCAGGCGTACCCGCTTGCGTTTAAGTTCCTTACGCAAGAATTCCCGGGTAAATTCAGGCCCTAGCGGCTCGGGTCCAAGGTCTTTCAGCCCTTTAACCTGGTCCAGGCGGCGAGTATCAGTTAAAAGTATGCGCCCGAACTGGCGCATGTCGGCGAATCGCAACTGGCACCCGTCGCTAAGGTGAAAAACAACGTGGGTATGGCGGGGAGGGGGATCTTCAGGCCGGGTGTATACCAGCCTGCCTGTCATGCGCAGGTGGATGACAAGAACACTAAACTCGCTCAGGTAAATCAACAGGTATTTCCCCCGGCGGCCAAGCTTCGTTATTTTCTTGCCGGTAACCAGGTTCGCGAACTGCCGGGGCTCGGGTTCGCGTATTACCTTGGGCATCATTATTTCCACTCCGGTAATGGTCAGACCGGCCAGCTTTTTTTCTAGTGTTTTCTTAACCGTTTCCACTTCAGGTAGCTCGGGCATTTATTACACCTTTCTTACGTCATACCAGTTGGGTCCCGTTTTAACGTCCACCACCAGCGGTACATCCAGATGTAGTGCGTTTTCCATGTGCTCCCGCACCAACATCTTGGCTTGTTCCAGCTCTTCGGCGGGTGTATCGAATATCAGCTCGTCGTGCACTTGCAGGATCATTTTGGTTTCCATATTTCTTTTTTTCAATTCCTTACTTATTCTAACCATGGCAAGTTTTATTATGTCCGCCGCGCTTCCCTGTATGGGTGTGTTAATGGCGGCCCGTTCTCCAAAGGCACGAGTTACGCGGTTGGAACTGAACAGCTCCGGCAGGTAGCGGCGGCGGTTTAAAATGGTGGTCGTATAACCCTTTTCCCTGGCTTCTGCGATCTTGCGTTCGATGAAGCTTTTCACGCCGCTGTAACGGGCAAAGTAACTTTTGATATAATTCCCGGCCTCGGTCCGGCTTACCCGGATGTCCCTGGCCAAACCAAAGTCGCTGATGCCGTATACTATACCGAAATTGACTGCCTTGGCCCGGTTGCGAAGTTCCGGCGTCACCTGGTCCATGGGTACCCCAAACACTTCCGAGGCGGTGCGGGTGTGTATATCCTGGCTTTTTACAAAAGCCTCTACAAGGTTCGGGTCGCCCGACATGTGAGCCAGTATGCGCAGCTCAATTTGTGAATAGTCGGCGGTCAATATCAGGTTACCTTCCTTGCGGGGAACAAAGACTTTTCTGATTTTACGCCCCTGTTCCAGGCGAATGGGAATGTTTTGCAAATTCGGCTCCGAGCTTGACAGGCGCCCGGTGGCGGTGACGTTTTGGTGGAAGGTGGTATGAATACGTCCCGTTTCCGGGTTGATAAGTGCAAAAAGCCCGTCAATATATGTCGATTTTAATTTGGTTAGTTGCCTGTACTCCAGTATCTTATTCACTATTTCGTGTGCGGGGGCCAGTTCTTCCAGCACGGAGGCATCGGTGGAATACCCGGTTTTGGTTTTCTTAATTACCGGTAATCCCATTTTTTCGAATAGTATATAACCCAGCTGTTTTGTGGAATTAATGTTGAATTCCGCGCCCGCCATTGTGTAAATCTCACTGGCGATTTGCTCAATTTGCCTTCCGGTTTCCTCGCTCATGTCCCGCAAGATATTCGGGTCTACAGCGACGCCGTCTATTTCCATTTCGGCCAGAACCGGAACCAGTGGCAATTCCACATCGTAGTACAACCTGTCCATATCCAGCTCTTCCAGCTTGGCGGACAGTATTTCCGCCAGTTGTGCGCCCGACTTTGCATGCGCCGCCAGGGCTGCTTCGCCTTCCCTGGGTAAAATCGTATTCAAATATTGCGCGGCAAGATCGGGTTGCGTGGCCTGGCCGGTTCCCGGGTTCAAAAGGTAAGCGGCAACTGAAATGTCAAAACATAACCTTTCCAGTCTCCGGTTGTGCCTGTGAAGCATCCAAATGGCCTCTTTGCCGCTGAAAAACAGCTTGCCCGGGTGTGATTCCGAGCAGATATCGCACAGTAGATCCATGGCGTGGGCTTGTGTACGTACCGGCAACACGTATACAGGCCCGTTATCCAGGGCCAAAGCTGCACCGGTAATTCCTGTTTGGCGGTCGCCCTCCAACGCCACGTTTACTCTTTTTGCAGAAAACACTTTTTGCCTTAGTAGTTCCAGTTCACCGGTATCTTTTAAAACGACATGCTCAACGTGATAAAACTGGGAACCGTTACTTTTACCGGTCTCCCCGTTTTCTCCGGCGGTGTTCCCTTCCTGGTTCAACTTTTCTATAATATTTCGGGCCAGGGTTTTGAATTCCAGCTTGTTAAAAATCTCCAGCAAGGCCTGGTAATCCGGGCCGGTCCAGTGAAATGTGTTGCAGTCGAATTCCAGTGGCGTGTTGCACTCTATGGTTGCCAGTTGTTTTGAAAGAAGGGCCTGGTCCTTGAATTCAATAATTTTATTTCTCCAGCGGGGGGTTAGTTCTTCCGCTTTTTCTATTACTTTCTCCAGTGAACCGTATTCCCGGATCAATTTCATTGCCGTTTTTTCACCAATACCCGGCACCCCGGGTATATTGTCGGAGGGATCGCCCATTAGCCCTTTTATGTCCACCAACCGCTGGGGGCTAACGCCGTAACGGTCCCACACGCGACCTTCGTCATACTCCTCGGTTTCCGTAATTCCTTTCTGAGTGAGCAATACCTTGATTCGCGGTGATACTAGTTGTAGAACGTCCCTGTCTCCGGTAAGTATTATGGTTTCCAGGTTGTTTTTTTCCGCGGCGCAGGCAAGGGTGCCAATAATGTCATCGGCCTCATAATTATCCAGTTCAAGAACGGGAATACGCATGCGCCTTAAAATTTCTTTTACAATGGGAAACTGCGCGCGCAGTTCCGGTGGGGTGGCGAGCCGCTTGGCCTTGTAATCGGCGTAACTCTCGTGTCGAAAAGTTGTCTTGCCTTTATCAAATGCCACGGCCAGGTGGTCGGGGTTAACCATTTTTAATACTTTAAACAACATGTTGGTAAAGCCGTACACCGCGTTAGTAACCGTACCGTCGCTGGTGGCCAGTGGCGGCAAGGCGTGAAAGGCGCGGTGGGTAAGGCTGTTGCCGTCTATAATCAAAAAGCGGTTCCGGGACATATTTAATCTACCTGCCTTGTGTATTTATGAATCAGTATTTTCAACGCACCGGTTGTAAATACCTGCCCGGCTTCCTCTTTTGCACCAATTACTTGAAATGACGGGAGGACTTTAACGGCAGTTGGTCGAAATATATATGCCAGGATGGAGGTAGGCAACAATGACCAGACGTTTGGTTTCTATTTTATTATTACTTTTATTGGGCCTGATGTGGGTTCAGCCGGCGACGGCAGCTGAAGAAAGCGAAGTGAAACCGGGTCTGGTGCTGGAAGTATACCAGTTGCTTAAGGAATTCCACATATCCAATCCCAGCGCGGAAACCTTGGTGGATGGAGCCATACAAGGTATGCTGGATGCCCTGGATGACTATTACACGGAGTATTTCGATGCCAGGGAATTGCAGGGTTTTACTGATTCACTCAATGGAGACTTGGTGGGTATAGGAGTTGTCCTTACAGCTAAAGGAAAATACCCCGTGATACAGGAAGTTTTACCCGGTACTCCGGCAGAGCGGGGTGGCTTACAGCGGGGCGATTTCATACTGGCGGTCGACGGCAAGAGTACCGCGGACCGCCCGCTTACTGAAGTAACCATGGAGATTCGCGGACCCCGGGGGGTTCCGGTGGAATTGACCATAGGGCGGGGGAATGAAGAGTTCACCGTTACGCTGGAGCGGGCGGAGGTGCATGTTCCGTCCGTTGATTACGAAATGCTGGCCGGTAATACCGGCTATATATCTGTTAGTACTTTCGGAACGCATACCCCGGATGAATTTGAGTCAGCTATAAGTAAATTACAAGATGCGGGCATGGACAGTCTCATTATTGACCTGCGGGGGAATGGTGGGGGTTTTCTGTACGAGGCAGTAGACATGTTGGGTAATTTTTTGCCTGTAAACTCGGTGGTGGTTAAGACCGTGGACGGGCGGGGGATTTATAACGAAATACGTACGGAAAAGGAACCCACAATAACCGGTTTGCCCATTGTAGTGCTGGTAGACTTCCGTACCGCAAGTGCTTCTGAAATAATGGCAGGTGCTTTGCGGGATTACGAACTGGCCACCGTTGCAGGCGGGACCACTTACGGCAAGGGTACGGTACAGACGTTAATACCCTTGAGTACCGGCGGTGCCTTGAAGATAACGATAGCTGAATACCTTACGCCAAAGGGAACCAGGATAAACTCTGTGGGATTGCAACCCGACCACCAGGTGCTGACTCATTCAATACAAAAAGAGGTGGCCTGGCAGTTATTGAACCCGGAAGACGATCCGGACCTTGTTTTTACCGCGGGTGGCGAAACACTGTTAAACGGGCGTAAAGTAGAACTTGACATAAAAGTTATAGAGAAGAACAACACGGTTTACTTTCAGTTGCGGCCTGTGCTTGAGTCAATGCTTTACCAGGTATACTGGGATAACGGAAAAGTATACATAATGGACGGCGCAGAGGAAAAGTTGGCATTAAACACCGGCGGTGCAGGCGAGAGCAACCAAATAGTTTTCGATAACGGAAATAGCTACCTGGCTATGGATTTATTCAGCCGGTTGAATATTAATATAAATAAGGTTGGAGAGAGTTATTACGTTATGAGGAAAATATAGAACAGCCCGGTGTTGATTACTTTATCTTGCTTTATAGACGGACATACCGGAAGGAGGTGTTCCCTGGTGCCTGATAAACAGTGCCTTTGTGGTAGCGGTAAAAAGAAAAACGGTTCATGTTACAGAAACAATAATGTAATTGACTTGAACCAGTATAGACGATGGCGCACTGGACAGCACCTTCGCCGGAAACTGGCTGAATTCGCGGACAGCGAAGTGTTTTGGGATGAGATGGAAATCGCCCGGGAACTGTATTTCAGTGTAATGGACCCGGAAGTGGCTGATGAAAAAGATGATTTCCTGCTGGAGCGTTTCTTCGAGTGGTTTATTTTTGATTATCGCATTCGCGGGCGCTCTGTGCTTGAGTATTTTTTGATGGCTGGGGAGCTATCCAGTGCTGAAAAAGTGCTTTTGGAAAAATGGAGACTGGCCAGGACTTCGGTTTACCAGGTGAAACGGATTGAACAGGATTGCGGCATTGTATTGTGGGATTTGGTTCGCAATAAAGAAGCGCTGGTTAAAGATTGTCATGCAGCCCGTGAGGTCGAGCCGGGTCAGTTGGTCTTCATCAGGATTATCGACGTGGGCGGTGAATGCGAGTTTTCCACGGGAGGGCTTATTCTGCCCGGTTACTGCAAGAATTATATCATGAACAGGATTAAGGTGGATGCCGAGTTATACTGGAGCAAGTACAATCGCCGCGGTAGCTGGAACACATACCTGAGAGACAGGGCGCATGTATTGAACGCCATAATTACGGAAACGAGTTCAGTTTTTTGGGATTTTGCCGAAGAGGAATACTTCCCGGGTGAACCAGTAACACAGGAGAATGAGGACCGGGATATGGAAGAACTTTTCATGGATTATTTCTACGAGCGCTGGATTAATGAACCCATGGACCTGTTGGAGGGTAAAACTCCTCTTGAAGCATATGGAACTAAATCTGGGCGAGAAAAGTTGAAAAAATTGCTATTGGATATAGAAAAGATTGAAAACGGGAATAAAGGCCCATCTTCTGATTTGACCAAGTTATGGTACAAGCTGATTACAAGCCGGGACTTATTGGACACCAGGGATTGCTATGATGATGTAACAGAGATAGGCCCGGAAGGAGACGGTGGAGTGTCTGAACTGATTAGTGATGGGCTCAAGAAAATGGGTTACAGGGCACAACACGTTAAGAGTGCGATGGAAATATGGCGCCGGTACCAGAGCATTGCCCAGCCCGTTTTTAGAAAACCGGGTGCGTGGGCGGCAGCGGTGATATACGCCATGACCAAAACCATGGGGAACGGTAATATCAGCCAAAGTGAACTGGCAAGCATGTTCAACGTTTCTACCTCTACGATATCCAGTTATTTCAGCAGCATTCGCCGTACTCTACGATTGGATGGTTGATGTTCAAGACGGGGCGGTTTGGCCCACTTGCGGGAGGTGTAATTGCTGGAAGCTATTTCGACATTGATAAATACCATCCTTGAATTTCTGGTACATGAAGTTACAGCCTTTATTGTTTCGCTGGGTTACTGGGGCATTGCAATTGGTATGGCAATCGAAAGCGCCAATATCCCTTTACCCAGTGAAGTAATACTACCCTTCGGCGGCTACCTGGTTTCCACAGGGCAGCTGAATTTTTTTTGGGCTGCCATGGCGGGTACCCTGGGAGGGCTGGGAGGATCAATTTTATCGTATTATATCGGCTACAAAGGAGGGCGGCCTTTTCTTCTTAAATACGGGCGTTATATAGGTTTCTCGCAGAAGCATTTTCAGCAAGCCGAGGAATGGTTTGAGCGTTACGGCGAGGCTACGGTTTTTTTTACCAGGTTAATGCCCGTGATTCGCACATTTATTTCCCTCCCGGCCGGTATTTCCGGAATGAATTTTTACAAGTTTGTTATTTACTCGTTCCTCGGCTCGCTGCCCTGGTGTTTCTTCCTTACTTACCTGGGCGTCAAGCTGGGTGAAAACTGGCTGGCCATAAAACCGTGGTTTCACCGTCTGGACATAGTAATCGTCGCCGGTATCCTGGTATTACTGGGCTGGTGGCTCTATAGAAGAACTCGCAAAAGGCTATAAATACAACGCACCCGGCCAATAATTTACAAAGACATGAAAAATGCGAAGGGGATACTTAAAACTCCTTCGCATTTATTATTGCCCTTTGCCCTATAATACTTTTAGTCAATAACTCCGGGCCCGTATTTCAGCAGTTCCGATACGGTAACCAGCTTGTAACCTTTATCCCTTAGACCGTCGATTACCTTTGGCAAAGCTTCCGGCGTGCGGTCACAAGTATCGCTGGCGTGCATCAGGATGATGGCGCCCGGGTGCGCTTTTTCCAGCACACGATTAACGATTTGCTCCACCGAGCGGTCTTTCATCCAGTCCAGGGAATCGTCGCTCCACTGGATAACCTTGTAACCGAGCTCCTGCGCCGTTTCCAACACCATATCATTCCAGTCGCCGTTTGGTGTTCGAATCAGGTTCGGGCTTACCCCGGTAACCTCCTTGATTGCTTCGTGGGCGGTCATGATGTCATTCTTTACCCATTCCTTGCTACGTTCACTGTAATTGACGTGTTCGTTGCCGTGGCTGGCTATTTCGTGACCTTCAGCCACCAATCTTTTCGGGAATTCCGGGTATTTTTTTACCCACGGGCCGCTTAGGAAAAATGTTGATTTTACATTTTTTTCTTTGAGAATGTCCATAACCGGCCCCGGTACTTTTGTACCCCAGCTGATATCGAATGTTAACGCCACTACTTTCTCGCCAGTTTGGACCTTGTAAATGGCATGTGGTTTTGGCTTAACTCCGGCGGGAACGGAGTTTTGACTGATTATGGCTACGAAAAGCACAGCTGTAACAACCAGGAGAGTACCTAAAAAGATATTACGCCTTAGCTTTTTCAGGCTCAACAAGTAAAAGCGCAAGTTTTTCACCTCTTTTAAAATCAAACCTGTTTAATAAATATTTATCTTGCCGGGTTGGTATGTTTATAAGGAATAACCCGGGGAATATTTCCAGGAAGGGTGAATCTGTTGCTCCGGCACACTTTGAAAATTTTAGCAAGTCTTTTCATAACGGTACTGGTTTTAAATCTGGGCGGGACGGTAACGGAGGCGGCGGGTGAATTTAGCGTCAACGCCAGGGCGGCTATTCTCATTGATGCCAGTACGGGACAAGTTTACTGGGCGCACAACGCCAATCAGAGGAGGTCGCCCGCCAGCCTGACCAAGCTGATGACGGCAGTTATTGCGGTGGAAAACGCCGATTTGGAAGAAGTGGTAGAGGTAAGTGAAAGGGCATCATCCGTATCGGTGGGGTCTATAATAGATTTGCGCGAGGGCGAACGTATTACCTTGGGAAACTTGCTTAAAGCCGCTTTAATTGCCTCCGCCAACGATTCCACGGTGGCCATTGCCGAACACGTGGGGGGCAGTCATGATGCATTCATATACCAGATGAACCGGAAGGCTTTTTTACTGGAAGCCCGTGAAACGCGTTTTGCAAATACCAATGGTTATTATGATCCCAAGCATTACACGACGGCTTATGACCTGGGGCTAATTACTCGTTACGCCCTCCAAAATAAGAGAATAAATGATCTTGTGTGTACAGAAAAAGCGGTGGTTAGTTGGGTTTTACCGCCGGGCCGGGAAACGGAGATCACCAATACAAACAGGTTGTTAGGATCAGGTGAGGTGCCGGGTATAGACGGTGTGAAAACAGGAAGCACCCCCAGGGCGGGAAAGTGTTTAATTGCTTCCGCCACCAGGGGGGATAAGCGGTTAATAGCGGTGGTCCTTCATGCCAATGGCGATCGTTACCGGGAAGCGGCAAAGCTCCTTGAATACGGTTTCAATGAAGTGCGGCCAGTGGTTATATTCCCGGCCGGCGGGGAACTGGCCCGGGTGCGGGTGGAAGATGGCACGCAAAGCGTTGTTCCCGTAACCGTTGCAGACCCGGTTCGCGTTAATATTGCCAGGGACCAGTTAAAAAACATCAGCCTGAAATTGGAAATGGACAAATCCATCAAAGCACCGGTTAGGGAAGGCCAAATGTTGGGATACGCCGAGTTCAGCGTAAACGGCTACCGCCTTTTAAAGGCCCCCCTGGTGGCTGTTCACGAGGTGCATCCCCGCGCGCCTCTGAAACGTTTTATATACTGGATGTCGCGCTAGGCACTTGACATTTTGCCCGTCATACGGCATAATAGGTTTTGCAACAAAATGAACAAAATGACGGGTGCATAGCTCAGGGGGAGAGCACTTCCTTGACGCGGAAGGGGTCGTAGGTTCAATTCCTACTGCACCCACCAGGCAAATACCTGCAAAGCCGCTATACACAAGGTTTTGCAGGTATTTTTGTTTTTCGGCACACTTTAGTTGGGTTCCATAAAAAACCCTTTACTCACGCGGTTTTCCGCAACTACTCAGGCAATTAGTCAGGCAAAAAGTCAGGCAGAAAAGGCAGCCCTTATTTTGATTTGACATTTTTAGTTTTGGGTAAATGGTTTTTCTTGGCTTCTTAAGACCGTGTTATACGTGGGCTGGGAATTATGCAATTGGTCATTATATAATTAGCGTAAATTAAAAGTATATAAGAGAATGGGCGTATTAAAAAAGAATAAATTACGATTATAACGTAATTTAATGTAGTTTTTGCTTCTCGGATAAAATTGCGTTAGACTTTGGTAAAATTACCCGGGTAGACGCGAGCACCCGTAAAGAACGAAAGGAAAGTGATACAAATGACATTTAAAGTGTGTATTGACCCTGGACACGGCGGTAAGGACCCGGGAGCTGTGGGCCCAACTGGTTTACAGGAAAAGATTGTGACACTAGCTGTGGCGCAAAAAGTCGCCGGCATTTTGCGCGGTGCCGGGATAGACGTTATACTTACCCGCGACACGGATAAGCATTTAGGAAGTACCATCGGTGCCGATCTTTCCGCCCGGGCGATGGTGGCCAACCAGGCTGGCGTGGGTTGCTTTGTATCTGTTCATTGCAACAGCGCGTCCGATAGCAATGCTCAGGGCACGGAAACATTTTGCTATAACGGTGCGACTGAGGGACGTAAGTTGGCCGGGTTGATTCAAAAACATCTGGTTGTTGCCCTTGGCCGTCCGGACCGGGGTGTGAAGGAAGCAAATTTCGCCGTGTTGCGCGAAACGAAAATGCCGGCAGCGCTGGTGGAGTTGGCGTTTATTTCGAACCCAACTGAAGAGGGGTTGCTGAAGAATCCTCAATTTCAAGAAAAAGCAGCCCTGGCTATTGCACAGGGCGTGGCCGATTACCTGGGGGTTGGGCTGGAGGCGAAACCGGACGGCAACAAGCCCAAAATTCGCGTTGGGGATAAGGTGTTTGAAGGAATTATTATTGATGGCACTACTTATGCCCCGGTGCGAGCCGTGGCCGAGGCACTGGGGAAAAAAGTTACATGGGATGAAACCAATAAGATGGTAATCATTGAATGAAAATGAGACATTCAATTTAAACATTTAATTGAACAGCCAAAATCACATAGATTATTAGTGTCACTGGCTAACTTTACTTTTAGGGTGTTTAACAAGTTTGCCGGTATTCCGACCGGAGGCTTATTTCGCCGCCACAAGCGGGATTGTTGCTTTCATTGCCATGAGTTGACTAAGCGGTTGGTATTTGGGAATAGTTATTTAATCCTTATTCAATATATTTGCCATGCCTGCTGACCTGTTCTTCAATGCGGGTTAGCTGTTCGGTGTGCAGATTATGGCCTTCAAACAGTGCGCTGATTTGGGGGTCGGTTTTGTTTTCAACCAGCCCGTTTTGTTTTGTTAAAAGCGAAAAGGGCGCATAAAATTTGGGTAGGCTAGTAATGAATAATGTGGAATGCACATAAAACCGAAAAACTATCTACATGCTAGACAAAAAAGCGTTCAAGCAGGTGAAAAACGGTGTAATGGAAATTTGCTGTTCCAGAGGAGGGCTTTATTGACGGGACAGCTCTATACGTAGCTTCGAAATCTGGCAAAGCAGGTGGAGCCACCCTTCCGTGATTGAAAAAGAGCCGGCTGCCGGCAACCCGCTATTCGAGTTAGCCGGGGTGAATAAAGCTGGGTAATGAGAATATTATTGCTTCACTTTTTTGGCTATTTATATTAAAATTAGTTTTGTCTTAAGTTTCCAGTTATTATCCGGGGAGGGCTAAACATTATGCTGGACAACCAACTTTTAATTTTTGTAACAGTGGCGGAAAAAAAAACTTCTCCCGTGCAGCCGAGGCGCTGAGCGTTTCTCAACCGGCCATAAGTCAACATATACATTCCCTTGAAGATTATTACGGGGCAAAGCTTTTTGAACGTTCCAGCAAGCGGGTTGAATTAACCCAGGCCGGGGCAACTCTTTACGGTTATGCCAAGGAAATACTCGAGCTACACAGGGTTGCCAAGCGAGCTGTTTCAGACCTGGTGCAACTGGTCACCGGAACTTTGACCATTGGTGCAAGTTTCACCGTTGGTGAATACGTATTGCCGCGCCTGTTGGCCGCTTTTTCACGCAAGTACCCGGATGTAAAGTTTTCAGTGACCATTGGTAATACGGAATTCGTGCACGAGCGCGCTAGGGAAAACAGCATTGATATTGGCCTGGTGGAAGGTAGGGTGGATGACCCACAGCTTACAGTGAACAAGTTCCTGGACGATGAAATGATATTGATTGTTTCGCCCAATCACCCACTGGCCGTTGCCAGGTATATCGAGGCCAGCCAAGTTGCGGAGAAGTTGGGAGATGCCGTTTTTATTATACGGGAAGAGGGTTCGGGTACCAGGCTGGCTATGGAAGACATGTTGCGCAGGTTAAATTTCAAACCGGCGCATGTGATAACCCTGGGCAGTACCCAGGCCATTAAGGAAGCGGTGGAAGCCAACCTGGGAGTAACAATGCTGTCCAAGTGGACCTTGCGCAAGGAATTGAAACTTGGCTCGCTAAAACCGCTGCGAATAAAGGATTTTAATTTTACGCGTGGTTTTTATTTAATTCAACACAGGGAAAAATTTCAGTCGCGTGCTTGCGAAGAATTTTGCCGTTTTGTACTTGAACAGGACATTTCAGATGTGTTGCGTTAAGTTTGCGTTTAAAAACATTTCTTTCAATAAACGCCGGCCTTTTGGGTCGGTGTTTATATATTTCCGGGCATTTCAGCCCGGTTTTTCGTTCATACTGGTATTGCGATTATATAGATTTCAGTATACCGTTTTTTGCGTATTCATATAATGTTTTACATGAAAGGAGTGAACCGGGTGTCTTCATGCATTTCCACCAGTAGAGCACACCACCGGGAATTGCTAAAAAACAGGCTTGACCGGGAGCTTAGTGTCTTCGAGGAACGGGGCATTAAAGTATGTATCCGTGAAAACCCCGCCGGTTGGCTTACATTTATGGACTGTTGCATATCAGGGTCGGGAAACATGGAAACCGTGGTCAGGCGACGGGTAGCGGGAATAATCACCGACCTTATCCTGGATAACTGGGAAGAAACATTACTAAAGCATATAATCAGGGAAAACTATTATTATTTTGATGATGATGAAAAGAGCACCATTTTTGATTATGCCCAAAAAAAATTAAATATTAGTGTTAATAAAAGGAATAAAAACAAGTTGCTAATATTACGCCGGCTGACGGAGTACCTGGAGTCAAACAGTAATATCAATATTGACGGTTTTATCCGCTTTCGTTTAAAAGAATACGTTGACGGGCTTTATGACGTTGCCGACCAGGCGGCGGATGATTTTATATTGGACAGGGAGTACCGTGAATTCATTGAGTTGCTGAAATATTTCGTGGAAATTCAAGACCCGCAGGCCGAGCTTGTAAACGTGGTGCTCCAGCCTAACGGGGCTTTTAAATTGTATGACGAGCATGAACAGGTTATAAACAGCGAATACCTTGAAGATTTCATGTTGAATATAACTGAAAACGAAATTAATTATGAAGATATGCTAATAAGCGCATTGATTACCGTTGCCCCCCGAAATATCGTTTTCCACCCTGGTAAAGGTAATATGCCACGGAATACCGTGGAAACAGTCAGCAATGTTTTTGCCGGTCGTGTTTCAGAATGCGAGGGTTGTAACCTTTGCAGGGGGAATGCCAGTAAATAAAAAATCACTCTGTTGGGATTCCCGGGTGCGCGACATGGATATCAAGCGCGCTTTTTTGCTTTTGTTTGGTTATTAATTCATTGGCGGGTAAAAGTATTTGAAGGGCTTTTTCTTGACAACCGTGGAACCGGGAAATATAATTTAGCGTGATGAAAAAATTCATTATACAAAGGTTATGACGAGACGAGTAAACTCTCGCCGGTTCCCAGAGAGGGGGCGTCGTAGGCTGGAAGCGCCCTTGTTTACGGGGAGTTGAAAACCACCTCTGAACCGCCGTGTTGAATTAACAGTAGATACGGCCGGCAGGCGCCGTTAACGTCTTCTGAGGTAAGCCCGGAACGGGTAAATTTGCCGGGCTTAAGCAGGGTGGAACCGTGGGATGGTAAATCCCGCCCCTGGCTTGTGCCAGGGGCTTTATTAGTTTGCACCTATATAATAGTAAAAGGGGATGCGTTAATATGATCAATGTTACTTTGAAAGACGGTTCGGTACGCCGGTATGAACCGGGCACATCACTCTTGGAGATGGCGTTTGATATCAGTCCCAGGCTGGCCAAGGAAGCGCTGGTCGCCAGGGTGGACGACAAGTTGACCGATCTTAACACAAAGCTGCAAAGGGATGCCCAGGTTGAGTTTCTTACATTTGAAAGCGAGGAAGGTAAAGAGGTATTTCGCCACAGCGCCGCTCATGTTATGGCGCAGGCTGTCCAGCGCCTTTTTCCCGGCACCAAGCTGGCTATAGGCCCGGCCATCGAGGATGGTTTTTATTACGATTTTGATTCGCCTCACAAGTTTACGCCCGAGGAACTTGAAAAAATCGAGGCGGAAATGAACAAGATAATAAAGGAGGATATTCCTTTTTCACGCATTGAGATAACCAGGGAAGAAGCACTAAAAAAATTTAGCGACAATAAAGAGCACTATAAAATCGAATTGATAAACGACTTGCCAGAAGATGCAACAATTTCCTGTTACCGGCAGGGCGACTTCGAGGACCTGTGCGCAGGGCCGCATGTGCCTTCCACGGGCCGCTTGAAAGCTGTCAAGTTATTGAACGTGGCCGGGGCATACTGGCGCGGGGACGAGCGCAACAAGATGTTGCAGCGCATTTACGGTACGGCGTTCCCTAAAAAGTCAATGCTGGATGAGCACCTGCACCGGCTTGAAGAGGCAAAGCGCAGGGACCACCGCAAGATTGGCGCAGAGCTTGACCTTTTCAGCATTCAAGAAGAGGGTCCAGGATTCCCGTTCTTCCACCCTAAGGGGATGATTCTCCGCAACGAGCTTCTTAATTTCTGGCGTGAAGAGCATAAAAAGCGCGGTTACGACGAAGTCAGTACACCCATCATACTGAGCCGTACACTGTGGGAACGCAGCGGGCACTGGGATCATTTCCGGGAGAACATGTATTTTACCCGTATCGACGATGCGGAATTTGCGGTAAAACCCATGAACTGCCCCGGCGGAATGCTGATTTACAAGAGCCGCTTACACAGTTACAGGGAACTCCCGATCCGCATGGCCGAACTTGGTTTGGTTCACCGGCATGAACTGTCCGGCACCCTGCACGGCTTGATGAGGGTGCGTTGTTTCACCCAGGACGACGCGCATATTTTTATGCTGTCTTCACAAGTGAAGGATGAAATCACCGGGGTTATCGACCTGGTTGATTATTTCTACCAGCTGTTCGGGTTTGAATACCACGTGGAACTTTCCACCAAGCCGGAAAAGGCCATGGGTTCAGATGAAATATGGGAACTAGCCACCGATAGCTTGCGTGAAGCTCTGGAAGCCAGGAACATGCCCTACAAGGTGAACGAGGGGGATGGGGCCTTTTACGGGCCGAAAATCGATTTTCACCTGAAGGATTGCCTGGGCCGGACCTGGCAATGCGGTACCATCCAGCTGGATTTTCTGATGCCGGAGAAATTTGACCTGACTTATATCGGGGAAGACGGTCAAAAACACAGGCCAGTAATGATTCACCGCGTGGTATTTGGCAGTATCGAGAGGTTTATAGGCATACTGATTGAGCATTACGCCGGAGCATTCCCTACATGGCTGGCCCCGGTGCAAGTAAAAGTGATGCCCATTACCGACCGGCAATTGGAATATGCCCAAAAAGTGGTTAAAGTACTGGCGGGCAAGAATATCCGAGTGGAACTAGATGCCCGTAATGAAAAAGTAAATTACAAAATCAGGGAAGCCCAGGCGCAAAAGATACCCTACATGCTGGTTATCGGTGACCGGGAGGTTGCGGCCGGTACTGTTGCGGTTCGGCATCGTGGTAAGGGTGATCTTGGAGCCGTCGAATTGAACAGGTTTGTGGAAGATATCTTAAACGAAATACGGAACCGTGTTAATAGTTGACGGTTGTGGACTGCCGTGGTATAATACACCCGAGTTGTATATGGTAACAAGTAGAAGCCGCTCGCTTCTCACCCCAAGACGCCCGCCGGGCAGTCCAAGGGTTGACTTAAAAAGTACTATAACAGGGCCACGTTTGTGGGTCTTGATAGGGTCTCTTTTTGAATAGTCGTTTAAGCGGGTGGGTAGCCCGCTTTTTTGATTTTGCCGGGAGGTGAAATGCTATTTCCAGGGATCATCGGATAAATGAATATATCCGAGCAAGAGAGGTAAGGGTGGTGGATGCCGACGGTAACCAGCTGGGCGTGCTGCCGCTGCGTGAGGCTTTGCGCATTGCTGAAGAGAAGCAGTTGGACCTGGTTGAAGTGGCTCCGCAGGCCAAACCGCCGGTATGCCGTATAATGGATTACGGCAAGTTCAGGTACGAGCAAAGCAAGAAAGAGAAAGAAGCCAAGAAAAAGCAACGAATCATTACAGTAAAAGAAGTTAAGCTCCGCCCCAACATTGAAGACCACGACTTTAATGTCAAGGTGAAAAACGTCGTCCGTTTCCTGAAGGATGGCGATAAGGTCAAGGCAACAATTATGTTCCGCGGCCGGCAAATAGTGCACCCGGAACTGGGCAAGCAATTACTTGTCAGGTTGGCCGGCGAGGTGTCCGATCTGGCCAACGTGGAAAGGCCCCCAAAACTGGAGGGTAAAAACATGATCATGGTACTGTCACCAAAAACGCAACCTCAGGCTCAACAACCGCAATAGCAAGAATAATCGGTAGTTTTTGAAAACAAGTTATTGCAGGAATGGAAGGAGTGGATTTATCTTGCCTAAAATTAAATCACACCGCGGTGCCGCGAAACGTTTTAAGAAGACAGGGACGGGCAAATTCAAGGCTTCCCATGCATTTCATAGTCATATTCTTGGGAAAAAAACCGCCAAGCGCAAGCGCAATTTAAGGAAATCAATTATCATTCACCCCACGGATGAGGCAAAACTCAAGCGTCTTCTCCCTTAACGCAGAACTCAAGTTTCAGGAAAAGGAGGAATTATTATGCCACGGGCGAAGAGCAGTGTGGTTTCTCGTAAGAGGCACAAGAAAGTTTTAAAGCTGGCCAAGGGTTACCGGGGCTCGAGAAGTAAACTTTTCCGGGTGGCCAACCAGCAAGTAATGAGGGCATTGGCTTACGCTTACCGGGATAGAAAGGCGAGAAAACGGGAATTCAGGCGTTTATGGATTGCCCGCATAAATGCCGCCGCTCGGAACAACGGCATGACATATAACCGGTTCATGAACGGCCTTAAAAATGCCGGTGTGGAAATTAACCGCAAGGTATTGGCGGACCTGGCGGTGAATGACAGCAAGGCTTTCGGGCAGCTTGTGGACTTGGCAAAGAACAATGTGAAAGCGTAAATGTGAAACATTGTGTAGACTTATAAAATAAGCATGGCTTATACACCATGCTTATTTTAATTCCGGTAGTCCGGTAAAGGGAGGGTCCGGGATGCTTTTAAGCAAGAATAATCCCAGGATTAAATACATACGCCGCCTTGGTAACCGAAGGTTCAGAGAAAAGGAAGGAAAATTCCTGGTGGAAGGGGTTCGTTTCCTGGAAGAGGCGCTCAGGGAACGATGGCCGCTGGAGTATGCTTTGTATGTCCATCAAGCTGGCGGAAATCCCCGTGGGGCACAGGTTTTAGACATGCTGGCGAAACAGGGAGTGCCTTTGCTGGCTGTGGATAAGGCGCTTTTTGCGGAACTGGCGGAAACCGAATCACCCCAGGGGATAATGGCGGTGGCGCAAATGCCGCGCAGGCCGGGGTTGGACCCTGCGGTTCTGAATAATGCTGAAACCGGATTGCTGGTGTTGGTTGACGGTGTGCGAGATCCGGGAAACCTTGGTACCATTATCCGGTGCGCGGATGCGTATGGCGCCGGCGGAGTGATACTGTTAAAGGGAACGGTAGATCCATTTAACCCCAAAACGCTTCGGGCCACGATGGGTGCAGTCTTTCGTGTTCCGCTCTTGCAAGTTGATAACCCGGACTGTTTACCGGGCGTTTTGCAAAGTAGTGAATGGAAGGTGGTGGCGGGTGACCCGGCGGCTGAAAGGCATATTCATAACTGTGATTTATCCGGGCGGGTGATCGTGGCGGTAGGAGGCGAAGCCGCCGGTTTCTCCGAACAGATTGAACGGTTCTTCCCGGAGAGGGTGAGTATACCCATGCCCGGGCGGGCGGAATCACTAAATGCCGGGGTGGCGGCGTGTGTCATGATGTACGAAGCGGTGCGCCAGCGCGTTTACAACCGTTGATGCAGGGATGGCGCGGCCCGGAAAGCCTTATTTTTTAGTCAACTTTCTTGTTTTGATTTCGGTCGTATGATATAATCAGTAACAGCAAAGGTCCCCAAAGAATGAGGGAAAGGTTGTGGTTAAATGCTTTTAACCGCCGAATTTTTTTGGAGGCTGTTTGAGGCTACCGGTTCCATCCGCGCGTATATGCTGTACAGAAGGCTGGCTGTACATTAGATTAAATCGAAAACGGTAATGAAGGGGATAAGTAAGCGGTTAATTGCCTTTCCAGGGAGTACGGGCCGGCGACTGAAAGCCTGTGCAAGAGCAACCCGCCGAAATTCACCCCGGAACTGCAGCTGAACGTTTAACCAGTAGGTGTAGCCGGCTTCCCGCCGTTATACGGGAAGCGGGGTGTTCATAACGCCCCGGCCTGAGCGGTTGTGCACTAGTTGCCAAAATTAGGGTGGTACCGCGGATATGCAATCCGTCCCTGAAGGACGGTTTTTTTATTTCCTCTTCTGTATTGGTAATAATATCTATATTGTTTATACTTTTTAAGGGAGGATGAACATGGAAGGTAAGCTGAAAAATTTGCTTGATGAAGCAAGTCAAGCCCTGTCCCGGGCGGACAGTCTGGAAGAGGTCAACGAGATCAGGGTGCGTTACCTGGGTAAAAAGGGATTGCTAACCGGTGTGTTACGGGGCATGGGCACCCTGTCAGCGGAGGAAAGACCACGGGTAGGCCAGCTGGCCAACGAAGTGCGCTCGGAACTGGAAAGCTTTTTAAACCGGCGCACCAGCGAAATAAAAGAAAAAGTAAAACAGGCCAGGTTGGAAGCCGAAAAGATAGATGTAACCCTGCCCGGGACGCCCTTCATGACCGGGCGCAAGCACCCGCTTGCGGTGGTGCAGGAAGAAATAGAAGACATTTTCCTGTGGATGGGATACACCATCGAGGAGGGTCCGGAGATTGAGCTGGACTATTACAATTTTGAAGCCCTTAATTTCCCGGTGGAGCACCCGGCAAGGGATATGCAGGACTCGTTTTTTATCGCACCCGGGGTGTTGTTGCGGACCCACACTTCGCCGGTGCAGGTACGTACCATGGAGCGGACCAACCCCGCGCTTCCGGTGCGGGTAATCGCCCCAGGCCGGGTTTACCGGCGGGACGATGATGCTACCCATTCTCCTATGTTCAACCAGGTGGAGGGGTTTGCCATTGACACGCGGGTTACATTCGGCGACTTGAAGGGGACACTGCAGGTCTTTGTGGAGAAAATGTTCGGGGCGAACACAAAAACAAGGTTCCGGCCCAGTTTCTTCCCCTTCACCGAACCCAGCGCCGAAGTGGATATTTCCTGCACCAACTGCGGCGGCGAGGGCTGCCGGGTATGCTCCCATACCGGCTGGCTTGAAATACTGGGCTGCGGTATGATTCACCCCAGAGTTCTGGAGGCCGGCGGGTACGATCCCGAGCAAGTGACAGGGTTTGCTTTCGGTATGGGAGTGGAACGCATTGCCATGTTAAAATACGGGCTGGACGATATGCGCCTGTTTTTCGATAACGACTTGCGTTTCCTTTCTCAGTTTTAAGTTTGGAAATATTTGTACTTTGGCGAGGAGGTAGCTTTAGTTGCGCGTTTCGTATAACTGGCTTAGTGAATTTGTAGACCTGGACGGGGTTTCACCACATGAGCTGGCCGAACGCCTGACTATGGTGGGCTTGGCGGTGGAGGGCATTGAACAACCCGGTAAGGATATTCAAAAAGTGTATACCGGCAAAATTTTAAAAGTAGAATCGCACCCCAATGCGGACAAGCTTGTTGTTTGTCGGGTAATTACTTTAGGTGACGAGGAATTGCAAATTGTCACCGGCGCACCTAACGTGGCCGAGGGCCAGGTGGTGCCCGTGGCGGTGGTGGGAGCAAGACTTGCCGGGGGGCTTGTGATTAAAAAGGCCAAATTGCGGGGTGTCGAATCCCGGGGCATGCTGTGTTCCGGCCAGGAATTGGGTCTTGATCCTTCCACTATGCCGGCGGACCAGGCACAAGGTATAATGGTTCTTCCCCCGGAAACACCGGTGGGTGTGGATGTGAAACCTATAATCGGGCTGGACGACGTGATCCTGGATATTGAGCTTACGCCAAACCGCGGTGACTGTATGAGCATGCTTGGGGTAGCAAGGGAAGTGGCGGCTATCCTGAACAGGCCTCTCAAGATGCCTCCCACGGAAATAACCGGTACCATTCCGGCCGGGGAGGAGCCGGTCAAAGTGGATATAGAGGACCCGGACCTCTGTCGCCGTTACGTAGCCCGGTTGCTGAAAAATGTAAAAGTAGGGCCGTCACCGTACTGGATGCAGAACAGGCTCCGGGCGGCCGGTGTCCGTCCCATCAGCAATGTGGTGGACGTGACAAACTACGTGATGATGGAACTGGGGCAGCCAATGCACGCCTTTGATTACAACAAGTTGCATGACGGCCATATTATCGTTCGCCGCGCCCGGGAAGGCGAAACCATAGTATCACTGGACAAAGTAGAGCGGAAACTTACTCCTGAAATGCTGGCCATTACTGACCCTTCCGGCCCGGTGGCCGTTGCCGGCGTAATGGGCGGGCTGGATTCCGAGGTATCCGGTAACACAAACACCGTACTGCTGGAATCCGCGTGGTTCAACCCGGTAAATATACGCAAAACCGCCAGGAATCTGGCGCTTCACTCGGAATCCTCGTCGCGCTTTGAACACGGCGTTGACATAACGGGGTGTATGAGGGCTGCCAACCGGGCCGCCCGCCTGTTGTCTGAAATGGGCGCTGCGGAAGTGGTGGATGTTGTGGTGGACAATTACCCTAAACCGCTGGTGGAAAAAACCATCTTGTTGCGCCCGGAACGGGTACGTCATGTACTTGACGTAGACCTTGAACATTCCGGTATGGCTTCATTGTTAAAAAGTTTACATTTCGAGGTCAGGGAGGACGAAAAAGGATTGCTGGTCACCGTTCCAGGGCACAGGCTCGATATTGCCATTGAAGAGGACTTGATTGAGGAAATTGCCAGAATATACGGGTATGACCGGTTTAAAGGTACGCTGCCCACCGGTTCCATGACATCGGGTTCCATGCCCCGCGCCTGGTCCCTGGCCAGGCGGACGAGGGATTTTCTGTCCCGCAAGGGGTTTTTCGAGGTGGTTACCTATAGTTTCACAAGCCCGGAAACATTTAATCGCCTGGGAATACCCGAAAACGACCCGCTAAGAAAAGCCGTGGTTATGCAAAACCCGCTCAGCGAGGAACAATCCGTCATGCGTACTTTTTTATTTCCCGGCTTGCTGGATGTATTGCAGCGCAACTACAACCGCCGGAATAGGGACGTAGCTGTTTTTGAAATGGGCCACTTGTTTTTCCCCGCTCCGGAAAAACCGCTGCCTGAAGAGATAATGGCATTGGCGGCTGCGGTAACCGGTAAAACACCGGGTGGATGGAACAGCCGCCCGGTTGAAATGGATTTTTACTTTTTAAAAGGCGCACTGGATGCGTTGTTGCAGAGTATAAGGGTTGACAATGTGTCTTACAGGCCTGTTACCGGCGTACCCTGGCTCCACCCGGGGCGGGCGGCGGAAGTTTTTGCAGGCGAGCAAAAACTGGGCTTGATCGGTGAACTGCACCCGGATGTGCAGGAGGCCTACGACTTGAAACAGCGGGTGACGGTGTTTGAAATTAACTTTGACTTGCTGTCTGAATTAGCGGGTGCCTCGCTGGTTTACAAGCCGCTGCCCAAGTTCCCGGGCGCGGACAGGGATTTAGCCATCCTGGTGCGCCATGACGTCCCGGCTTCCAGCCTGGTTGATACCATACGCCGCGAGGGCGGGGACATCCTCCAGGACGTACGTGTATTCGATGTGTACCGGGGCGAGCAGGTGGCCGAGGGTAACAGGAGTATTGCCTTTTCCCTCCGGTTTCAGGCCGTGGACCGTACGCTTACCGATGAAGAAATAGCCCGGAAAGTGGATGCTATTATTCGCGCTCTGGAAAAAGAGTATGGTGCAACCCTGCGCGAGTAACGGTACCTGGCAAATTGAATTTTAGCCTACCTCCAAGGCGTGGAATATTAACAGGTTAAGATTCATAGTTTCAAAGGTGGTTCGGGACTTACATGAATAGCCCCGGACCACCGGCCACAAAATTGTCCCGGAAAGCAGGAATATGAGATAATGTGTAGAACTAACATCTTTAATGTCCCAGTACAGTCAGGGAGGACGGGCTATGGCCGCTGACCAGAACCGGGTGGAAGTGGAGATTTACGGTGTTCGTTATATCTTAAAAGGAGACGTATCTCCGGAAATGATGATCAGCATCTCTCGCGATGTAGATGAGAAAATGAGGTTGGCGCTACAGCGTAATCCCAGGCTTTCACTATACAAGGCGGCCATACTTACCGCGCTGAACATAGCGGAAGAACTGTATATTCTTAGGGAAGAATACGACAATCTTGTTAAAATGCTAGAACCGGAACGCAAAAAGAAAAAATAAGCTATTTCCACTCTCATGGAGTTCGCTTCATGAGTTTTTTTATTTCCCCGCTGCACATTATAATAAATGAGGGCGTAGAAGCTTTGTGCGGGGTTTCTGTTTTAATTTGATCTGGTTATATGAGGGAGTTACTGTTTGTGCGCAACATGGAGATTGCATGGGTTTTTACCCAGCTTGCCGATTTGCTGGAATTAAAAGGGGAGGATTTTTTTAGAATACGTGCTTATCGCCGGGCGGCCCGGGCTATAGCAGGGCTTGGGGAACCCGTATCCGAACTTTACGCTTCAGGCCGGCTAAAAGAAATACCGGGAATAGGAAAAAACATTATTGCTAGGACCGGGGAATTGTTGACTTCCGGTGAAATGGAAATAATGAAAGAGCTGCAAAAAAAAATTCCCCTTGGCTTAATCGAATTGATGAACCTTCCCGGGCTGGGTCCCAAAAGGGTCAGGCTTCTGAACGAGCATCTGGGTGTAACCTCGCTTTCCGAGCTGGAGTCGGCTGCGCGCGCGGGTAAAGTGCGCAAGGTGCCCGGTATGGGTGCAAAAATTGAACAGGAAATTGTACGCAGTATCAGCAGGATAAAGAGGAAGGTGAACAGCCTTACACTTGGCGCGGCGCGGGAACTGGCCATGGGCTTGAGGGATTACCTGGAACACATGGCAAATGTCCAAAAGGTTTTAATAACCGGTCAAATCAGGCGCTGGTGCAAGCTGGTGGATACTATAAGCCTGCTTGTTGCAACGGGCGACGCGGAGGAAGTGGTTGAGTCTTTCCTCGTCAACCCGAACCTGGGTAAAGTGCTGTGGCGTGAAACAGGCCATGTACGAGTGGCCAGCCGGTGGGGAGTAAAGGTGGAACTATTTGCGGTACCTCCGGACCAGTTTTGGTTTGCGTTGCTTTGGAGCACCGGCAGCGAAGCTCATTATGCTCGCCTGCAATTTTTAGCCTGGCAACGTGGCTGGCGTTTGAACCGGTATGGCATATTTTCGCGCACAGGCGGGAATTCACCCGGTATAGCCGGCGAAGAGGACATTTACAAGCTGCTTGGTATGCAATATGTTGTGCCCGAACTCCGGGAAAACACCGGGGAAATACATGCCGCCACCGGTGGAAAACTACCCCGCTTGCTGGAGACGAGGCAGATCCGTGGGGACTTGCACGTGCACACCAACTGGAGTGACGGTATGTGCAGTATTGAGGAAATGGCCTTGCGGGCAAGAAAAAAGGGGTATTCATATCTTGCCATTACAGACCATTCGGAATCCTTGAAGATAGCCCGCGGGCTGACCAGTGACAGGCTATTGCAACAACATGAAAAGATTCGGGAGTTAAACCGGCAGTGGGATGATTTTCAACTGTTGACGGGGATAGAAGTGGATATCCTGGCCGATGGTAAGCTTGACTGTCCCGATGAAGTGCTGGCGAGTACCGATATTGTGATTGCCTCCATACACAGCGGTTTCAGGCAAAGCAGGGATATGCTCACGGGAAGGCTTAAGTCGGCTCTGGCACATGATTATGTGGATATCGTGGGCCACCCCACCGGGAGGCTGTTGGGCTACAGGGAGCCTTACGATGTTGACATTGAAGATGTTATTGAAACCGCTGCCCGTTACAATAAAGTTCTGGAAATCAACGCTTCACCCGACCGGCTGGACTTAGACGAGTATTATGCCCGCGTGGCGAAAGAGAGAGGTGTGCGGGTGGCAATAAACACCGATGCCCACGACAGTTTCGGCATGGATGATATAATATTCGGAGTTTCCGTGGCCCGGAGGGCGTGGTTGGAGCCGGAGTATGTATTAAACACGCTTTCTATACACGAATTAAAGAAGGTGTTGCACCGGTGAAAGACAATCTTGTTATAGGCACCCCGTTGCCAAGGGAATTCTATGGCAGAGATACCGTACAGGTAGCCCGGGAATTGCTGGGTTGTTTGCTGGTGCACCGTACGCCGGAGGGGACCGCCGCCGGTATTATTGTGGAGACAGAGGCGTACCTGCAGGGAGACCCGGCGTGCCATGCTTCCCGGGGGATGACTCCCAGGAATAGTCCCATGTTTGGCCCGCCCGGCTTTGCTTACGTTTATTTTACATACGGCATGCACTTCTGTTTTAACGTGGTTTCTTCAAGCGAGGGGATCGGTGAGGCTGTGCTGATCAGGGCACTTGAACCGGTACTGGGCGTTGATTTAATGAAACGCCGCCGGGGCAAGGAAAACATCAGGGATTTATGCTCCGGACCGGCCAAGCTCACCCAGGCCATGGGAATAGGGCGAAATGAAAACCGCTGCGATCTTACAGGAGATAAGTTATTTATTTGTTACGGTCCGCAGACATCGAGCCTGGTGACCACAACCCGGATAGGAATACGGGAGGGAGTTGACTTACCATTAAGGTTTTACTTGCAGGGAAATAAATTTGTGTCCAGAAAATAACATAATGTATGTGTATAATTATAATAAAATCATGAAGTATTTTAGAGAGGAGAGACATTTATAGGTGAAGATAAGAGAAATATATGAATATGTTATTGCCCGGGGTATAGAAAAAGACCCCCGGGGCGCCGAGGCGGTAGCCGAGCAGCTTGAAAAAGAAAAGAAACGGTACGAGGAATTGAAGGAAGAGGAAAAGAAAGATTACGACACAGACCGCCTTGTCAACCCCTACAGTGACACCAGGGTGCTATTTGGGGACCCGGAGGCTGAAGTGCGCCGTATGATGGTGGGTGTAGACATAGAGGTAGGCGAGGTGCTCCTGGCCGACAGGCTGGGTGAAAAGGGTAAACCGGTGGACCTGATCATGTCTCACCACCCGGAAGGCAAAGCCCTGGCGGCGCTACACGACGTTATGCACCTGCAAGAAGACTTGCTGGCACGTTATGGTGTGCCCATTAACGTGGCCGAGGGCATCATGGCTTCCCGTATAGCCGAGGTCAAGCGAGGCCTTATGCCCATCAACCATAACCGGGCGGTGGATGCAGCTAAGATTTTGGGTATCCCGATAATGAGCGCCCACACGGTGGCCGACAACCAGGTGGCCTCTTTTCTACAGGAATTAATGGATAAGGAACAGCCCAAGACACTGGGAGACATAATCAAACTGCTCAAGACCATACCCGAGTATGCCCAGGCCGTAAAGTTCAACGCCGGCCCCAGCATAGTGGTGGGAAGCAAGGAACGCCGGGCCGGCAAGATTTTGGTTGACATGACCGGGGGTACCAGCGGTTCCCAGGACGCTTATGCCAAGTTGTCCCAGGCCGGTGTGGGTACGTTACTGGTTATGCACATGAGTGAAAAGCATCGCAAGGAAGCCGAGAAAAACCATGTCAACGTGATTATTGCCGGGCACATGGCCAGTGATTCGCTGGGTATGAACTTGCTCCTTGACGGCATTGAACAGCGGGGTGTGGAAATAATCACCTGTTCGGGTCTTATTAGACATAAACGGGAGTAGGATTTTAAGAAGTCTGCCCAGAAAATACTTTTTAGTTTCTTGTGGAACCGGTGGTCCCCGCTGTGTTCAGAACTTCCGCGTCGACAGCACCAACGGATTATACGTTGGGGACATACCTCAGGCCCCGGAGTTTCGACCCTAAAGGGGAGGTGTGTCCCCTGACCGCTTTCCGAAACCGGACCGGCTTCAATTCGCCGTCCTTGGCTCAATTTCAGCCTCTCGCGGCCGTCCTAGCCGCTCGTCCGGTTTCGCAACCTCGCTGCGCCGGGTGCTGTTACCGGCGCTCCCGCAAATCGCTCGACCGGAACAGGTATACCCACATATATTTTCATCTTTCTGATGGTGCCACAATGTGGCATGGGCGTCTACTATAAAACAATATTAAAATACAGGTTGCTGACTGGGGGTCCTTGATGAAAAGGCCTGAATTATTAGCCCCGGCAGGCGGGTGGGATGCCCTGGTGGCGGCGGTGCAAAACGGCGCCGACGCAGTATATTTGGGCGGCCGCCTTTTTAATGCCCGCCGGAGCGCGGACAATTTTGGACCGGACAGGATGGCCGAAGCCATTGAATACGCCCATGTGCGGGGCGTTAAGGTTTATGTTACAGTGAATATATTGCTGGCGGATACGGAATTGCGGGATGCAGTGCGTTTCTTGCATTTCATTTATAACGCGGGTGCCGATGCGGCCATTGTACAAGATCTGGGGCTGGTGAGGCTGGCCCGGCAAGTAATTCCCGAGCTGGCATTACACGCCAGCACACAGATGACCGCGCATAACCTGCCCGGTGTTGAATTTTTGCGTGATGCCGGGGTAAAACGGGTGGTTCTTTCCCGGGAGCTAGACCTGGATGCGGTGCGGAATATCCGGAAACGCTCCGGAATAGAGGTGGAAACTTTCGTGCACGGGGCACTGTGCGTTTGTTATTCCGGCCAGTGCCTTATGTCCAGCATTATTGGTGGTCGCAGCGGGAACCGCGGGCGATGTGCCCAGCCTTGTCGCCTGGAATACCGTCTTGTGGACGAAAAAGGGCGGCAGGTGGTGGACCCGGCCGGCGTGGGTGAATACTTGCTCAGTCCCCGCGATCTCAATTTATGTGAGCATATACCGCTCCTTATAGACGCCGGTATAGATTCATTTAAGATCGAGGGGCGCATGCGACGCCCCGAGTACGTGGCCACAGTAGTCAGGATATACAGGGAACTGATTGACAGGGCCACATCGGGTGAAAGGTTTAAAGTTACCGAAGAGGAAAAGGTCGAACTGGCCCAAGCATTCAACCGCGGTTTCACCACGGGTTACTATTTCGGCAACCCGGGTAGGGATTTGATGAGCTACAAGCGCCCCAATAACAGGGGCATTTTACTGGGAAGAGTAAAAAAGTACAACCAGCGGACCAAGCGGGCGCTAATTGCCCTTGAGGCACCGCTTAGCACCGGCGACGGCATCGAAGTGTGGGTGAGCCGGGGCGGTCGCGCAGGTACCGAAGTGCGTGACCTGTGGTTGAACGGTCGAAAAACTGAAGACGCCCGGGCTGGTGAAACCGTTGAAGTAGAGCTGGAAGGCTATTTAAAGCCCGGAGACCGGGTGTTTAAGACACATGATACTAAACTTATGAACAGGGCGATGCAGTCTTACGCGTCCAGCAGGGAAATATTGGGTATCCCCCTGGACATGAAAGTGCGGGCCAAAGTGGGGAAACCTTTAACAATAGAGGCGTGCGACCGGGAAGGGAACCGGGTGGAGGTGCATACCAGGGTCCCTGGCGCTCTGGCCCAAAAGCGACCGCTGACGGCCGAGTTCGTTGCGGGTCAGCTGGGCCGCCTGGGCAATACTCCTTTTGCCTTGGGCCGGTTGGAGTGTTTCATTGAAGGCGAGGTCATGGTCCCGGTTAGTGAAATTAACGATGCGCGGCGGCGCTTGGTGGAAATGATGTTCCGGAAAAGATCCCTTGCCCGGCGACCCGAACCTTTAAGTGCCGGCCAGGTGGAAAAAAAGCTTTTATTTTTTTTAAACAACACTCCAGCAACTCCGGCAAGGGTGTTTCCACGCCTGGCAGTGGCGGTGAGCGACCCGGCTTCGGTTCGGGCGGCGGTGGACTGTGGGGCGGATATCGTTTACTTTGCCAGCGATGGCTTTTGCCACAGGGGTAAGCCCGGAATGGATGAAATGCGAAAAGCAAGGCGGCTGTGCCGTGCTGCTAAAGTGTCTTTCATCCCGTTGACACCGCGCATTTTGCATGACCGGGAATTAGTGCCATACCAGCGGGAACTAAAACTGGTGCTGGAAATGGAACCCGACGGCATTATGGCCGCAAACTACGGCTTGTTACCCCTGCTGCGGGAAGCGGCGCCAGGCTTGCCGCTGGCGGTAGATTTCCCTCTTAATGTTTTTAACCGGCAAAGCGTTTTATTCCTGGCCGAGCGGGGAATATCCAGGGTTACCCTGTCACCCGAGTTGACTGGTGAACAAATCCGGGAACTGGTTACCGGCGTAAATGTTGAAACAGAAATAATAGTACATGGTAGATTACCCCTGATGGTATCCCGCTATTGCGCCCCGGGCAGCCTTTTGGGGGGTAAGAAACAGGACGGTAAATGTAATTCTTCTTGCCGGAAGGGTAAATATGCCCTGCTGGATAGAAAGGGTGTAATTTTCCCCCTTGGAACCGACAAGTATTGCTTGATGCACGTGTTTAATTCCCGGGAACTGTGCCTTATGGAAGCTTTGCCGGAATTGGTGGATGAAGGACCGGCGGTGTTGCGGGTTGAAGCACGCAGGGAAAGTGAACATTATGTAATTAAAACGGTTCGGGCTTACAGGAAAATACTGGATATGATTAAAAGAGGAACCAGAAAATTACCGGATCTGGAAAAGATGGCCCGCGATCTGACAAGTGAAGGCTCTGGGTATACCCGTGGGCATTTTTACCGGGGCGTAATGGATTGATTCAGCGGGGAGAATCTGATATGGACGAAAGAAACTTGCGTAGACTTGAATTTGACCGCGTGAAGGGGTGCCTGGCGGAGTACGCTGCTTCGGAACCAGGCCGGGAACGTGTTTATAGTCTTTTACCAAAGAATGACATAGAAGATATAAAGGAAGCCCTGTCCCTTGTTACCGAAGGACGGGAGATATTGCGACTGGAACCCAATGCGCGCTTAGATGGATGGAATGATGTACGGGAACAGGCCCGGCGGTGTGGCAGGGGAGGGGTGCTGGAACCGCAGGACTTGTGGCACGTGGTCCAAACTATTGCCGCCATAAGGCAGATTGCTTCATTTTTCCGCGAGCGACGGGACAGGTATCCTCTCTTGGCGAAAATAGCCACGGGTCTTGGGGATTTTAGAATGCTGGAGAAAAAATTAAACAATGCCATTCTCCCGGGCGGGGAAATTTCAGACCAGGCGTCGGATAAACTATTCAGCTTGCGCAGGAGAATAACTTCAGCCCGGCAGAGGGTAAAGGATAAGCTGGACTCAATTGTCAGGTCCACTGCTTACCAGAAATATCTCCAGGATCCAATTGTTACTATTAGAGACGGCAGGTATGTGGTACCGGTAAAACAAGAATACCGTGCACAGGTACCCGGCATAGTTCATGACCAGTCGGCCAGTGGTGCAACCCTGTTCATTGAACCAATGCCGGTGGTTGAAGCAAATAACGAGGTGCGCACCCTATTAATTGAGGAAAAGCGGGAAGTGGACAGGATACTTCAAGAGCTGTCCACCGCGGTGGGCGGTTTTGCCGAAGAATTGCTTCATTCCATTGATATACTGGGACACCTAGATTTCGTAATGGCCTGCGCGCGTTATAGCGAAAAACTGGATGCCTGTGCTCCCAGTGTGGTACGGGAGTACAGGCTGGATATACGCAGGGCCCGGCACCCGCTGCTACCTGGCAAGGCTGTGCCCATAAGCATCCGGCTAGGTGACACATTCGACACCCTGATTATTACCGGCCCTAATACCGGTGGTAAAACGGTTGCTTTAAAAACCGTGGGCCTGATGGTGGTTATGACAAAAGCGGGCTTGCACGTACCGGTTGACGAGGGCACTGTTATTGGCATGTTCCAAAACGTTTTTGTTGATATTGGAGATGAACAGAGTATTGAACAATCCCTCAGTACTTTTTCATCACACATGGCCAACATTGTCGGCATTTTGGCAAGGGCGGGTTCGGGTAGCCTGGTGTTGCTGGATGAACTGGGGGCGGGGACGGACCCGGACGAAGGGGCGGCCCTGGCCCGGGCTATTTTGGACCAGTTGAGGGGATTGGGAACATGTACAGTGGTAACCACACATTATGGAGAGTTGAAAAATTATGCTTTTTCCGAAAAGCGGGTGGAGAATGCCAGCGTGGAATTTGACCCGGAGACACTGCGCCCAACTTTTCGCTTGCTAATCGGGCGCCCGGGGCAAAGTAATGCATTTGAAATCGCTCGCCGCCTGGGTTTGGACGAAGCAGTGGTGCAGCGTGCCAGGGGTTATCTTACCGCGGAGCAGCGGCAGGTGGCCGACTTGGTACGTGACCTGGAAAAGGCCAGGGCTCAGGCGGAGCGCGATAGGGAAGAGACGGAAAAACTGCGCCGGGAGGCCGAGGAATACCGCAATGAATACATGGCAATGATGGAAAAATTGCAGGCTAAACGGAATGAAATTGTCTCCCGTGCGGTTACTGAATCAAGGGAACTGGTTAAGCGGGTTCGGCGGGAAGCCGATTATCTTATGGAGCAATTGAAATCATCGCTGAAAGAGGAGTCAGCCAGAGCCCGTGAAAAATCAATAACTAGCGCCAGGCACCAGCTTAAAAAGCTACAGGCCGAACTGGACAAAAAAATGCCGGAAGGCGGTGCTCAACCTGATACAGAACCAATAAAGACTGTAAGGCCGGGGGACGAGGTTTTCATACCCCGTTACGGGCAACGGGGTGTGGTACTGGAAGAGCCGGACCGGGATGACAACGTGCATGTCCAGGTAGGTATGATCAGGATGACAGTAAACATTAAAGAACTCCGCAAAGCAGAAAACGCCGCCAGCACAAAGCAGGCACGGGTAGAAATGGGTACGGGCGACCTGGTGCGGCAAAAAGCCCAAGAAGTAAGCACCCGGCTTGACCTAAGGGGTATGCGGGTTGAAGAAGCCCTGGCTGAAGTGGAAAAGTATCTCGATGACGCGTGCCTAGCGGGTTTATCAAGGGTTTACCTGGTGCACGGTAAGGGAACAGGTGCATTAAGGGCTGCGGTACGGGATTTCTTAAAAAACCATTTCCGGGTAAAATCTTTTCGCTTGGGCGAGCAGGGTGAGGGGGGTAGTGGAGTGACAGTGGCGGAGCTTTCTTAATATAACAGGATTTGAGTTTTGAAACTCAGTGAATTAAGGAGAGATGTTTATGGAAATAAAAAAAATAACAATGGCACGATACCTGGTGCGCACCGCCAGCATATCTTTACCTACCGGTGCGCTCGCCGGTGCCCTTAGCGGGTACCTGGTCATCACCAGCGGGGACATGTTAATTGCCATTCTGATTGGCTGTGTGAGCGGGGGGTTGATGGGTATTGGCATTAGCGGGCGCAATTATCGCCAGTTGCTGGCTCCCATGAAACGTGCCATCGAAAAGGTGGAAAAAGTGGCCCAGCAAAGTGGAACGGTGGCGGCAGAAAACCTGCGCACGGTGAAGGATCTTGAACGCGCTTTTACGGCCATTTTAAATGATTTAACCGAGCAACTAAACTCCGGTGTGCAAAAGTTAAATGAAACCATTTTAGAATTGAAAATTTGCTCCGAACAACTTTCCAAGATATCCGAGCAAACTGCCAGGGCTTCCGTGGAAGTGGCGGCAAGCGCCGACAGTATTCGCGGCCAAATCGAAAATATCAACCGTAACACCGGAGAGGTGGCAAAAATGATCGAGGATGGCTGCAATAATTTAAAAGTGATCAATGACAACATGCACGAGGTGGTTGAACGAAATCGCTCTTCGGTAGAAATTGTTGAGAAACTGAACCAGCAGGCCGGTGACGTGGGTAAGGCCATTGAGTTAATCAGCGATATCACCAGGCAGACCAACTTGTTGTCACTTAACGCCGCCATTGAGGCGTCTAAGGCGGGGGAAGCCGGCCGCGGGTTTGCCGTGGTGGCGGACGAAGTTCGCAAACTGGCTGACCAGTCGGCCAAGGCCGCCCAGGAGATAAGTGCCATTATAAATAGTATTGCAGAGAGTTCACAGCAGGCGGCTGCTTTAATAGCGGATGGAAATGATCGCGTGCGTAACGAGGTGGAAAAGATATCTGTGCTTCGGAAACAAATGGATGGAAACCTGATTTATATTAACAAATTCCTCGGGCAGGTTGCGGAAATACCCGGTTTAATCAACCAAATTGCCGAAGCCATTGAACACGTTTCCGCGGTATCTGAAGAAAATAACGGGATAGCTCAAAAAGTTGACCAGATGGTAAAGGATATTGATGAACTGGTGGATAATCTCAGGGATCTTAATAGCCGGTTCAAGTATTCGAGTGAATGAATGATTGTTCAATCAGTAAGTAACAAAAGCGATGCTCTCCGCCGGTAAGGTTTCACCTCTCACAGGTTATTTTGCCGGGCTTAATTATAGGCCGGTTTGGCTATCGAAAAGTCCCATATTAATAATAAATGAGGGCGGCTGTTGCCGCCCTTATCGATAACTTGGATTTTCCGGTAGATTGCTATACTCATGTGGTTTTTTCTCGTGGTCGTTTTCATATTGCGGCTCATCCATGCCGGGCCATGGGAGCGGGTCTTCTTCAAGATCCGGAGAAAATACGCTCTCTTCTATGTGTACGTCACACATTTTGGTTGGGACTCTCAGGTTGTAATCGGCTACACTGTTAGGTACCGAATAGGGCAGTTTAAGCATTACCCTGGTGATCCGGTCCGGGCAGTACTCGCCGGGCAATAACCCGCTAGTGGCGCATACCTCGGTAAGCACGTGTACATTATCGGTTTCGGTGGGCACGGTTCCGGTTACAAAAAGGTCCGTCACCAAGTGCTCAGGCGGAGTATTGGGTCCTGGTAACAGCCCTGATTTGCTGTCCACCGTTGCGGTAACCAGGCCGGGCGGCCGGGTAAAATCTCGCACCGGTTTTCCCTGGTGTGCCCGGGACATTACTTCGCGCCATATTTGGGCCGGGTAGGTACCGCCGTAACTGCGGGGCATGCGGGTTGGAGTATCGTAACCTATCCAAACCACGCCCACCAGGTCGGGTGTATAGCCTGCAAACCAAATGTCTTTTCCTTCATCCGTGGTGCCTGTTTTCCCGGCCACGGGACGGTCAATCCTGGCATTGGTTCCGGTGCCCGAATTTACCGCCGACTGCAGCATGTGTGTGATCAGGTAAGAGGTGGTTTCCTTCATGGCCCGGCGGGGAGACGGGTTGGCCTCATAGAGCACTCTGCCATCCCGGTCTTCAACTTTGACGATGGCGTAAGGACTATTATATATACCATTGTTGGCGAATGCACCATAAGCGGCCGCCAGCTTCAGTGGTGTAACCTCTTGGCTTCCGAGTGCCATGGCCGGGCCTGTGGCCTTAAAATCCAGGTCGAGGCGGGAAGCAAATTGGATGGCTTTTGGCATGGTTACATGTTCCATAAGTAATTTAACGGCAACTACGTTGACTGAATGAGTAAGGGCTGTTCGCATGGTAATTAAACCTCTGAATGTCCCGCCGTCGTTTTTGGGCGAATAATTCTGGTATTCCGAATAAGTAACCGGAGCGTCGTCAATTACGCTGGCGGGCCCCATTCCGGCAAATTCAATGGCCGGAGCATAGTCTAAAATTGGTTTGATAGCCGAACCCGGCTGTCTGGGAGACATGGTGGCGCGATTCAGTGCCCGCATCTGGGTGTGTTCCCTGCCCCCCACTAGAGCCCTAATACTACCGTCCCGCGGGTCCAGCACGACCATAGCTCCCTGTGGTTGTAGTACCCCACTATCACTTCTATCCGATGCGGGGAAATTTTCCGGGTTGGCCATGGCTGCTTCAACGTATTTCTGAATTTGCGGGTCAAGTGTTGTGTAAACTTTAAGCCCGCCCTTGAAAACCATGTCCTCGCTGAAATTATCAAGTAACCGGTCGATAATATAGTCAACGAAATAAGGGTATTGATAACTGGAACCACCCGGGTTGTCTTTTTTCAGCTCAATGGTTGATGCTTTTTCGCGAAGGTAAGTGCTCTCTTCTATAAAGTTATAGTTCAACATGTTCTGCAATACCTGGTCACGCCGCGCTACGGCTCCCTCATAATCCACGTATGGCGAATAGTTACTCGGGGATCTTGTTATGCCGGCCAGCATCGCAGCTTCGCTAATAGACAATTCGGAGGCGTCCTTGCCAAAATAGGTCCGTGCTGCTGCTTGAACCCCGTAAGCTCCTTCACCAAGGTAAATTCTGTTCAGGTACATTTCCAAAATTTCGTCTTTCGAGTACTTTCTTTCTACCTGTAAAGCCAAGAAAACCTCTTGGATCTTTCTTTTAAGCGATCTTTCGGGGGTTAAAAAAGATAATTTAACCAATTGCTGGGTTATGGTGCTGCCGCCCTGAAAATTTCGATCCATTCCGATAAAGTACAGCGCGTCGTTAAAAGCTGCGCGAATTATGGCTTTAACCACGACACCGTGATGCTCGTAAAAATAGTGGTCTTCCGCTGCTAAAAAGGCATTCTTGACATGTTTGGGTAGCGCGTTGATTGATATTTCAACCCGGTTTTCCAGGCCAATCTGGGTTACCGGGTTTCCTTCTTTGTCGTAAATCTGAGTTGCAATTGATGGTATCAATTTTTCGTCGTCCAGTGGCGGCAAATCCTTGATACTGATGGCTAGAAGGCCCATTGCCGCACCGGCAGCGGTGATAATTCCAAGGATGATGATAAAAATAATAAACCTGAACGGGTTCAATTTTCTTCTTCTTTTTCTGCCCCTTTTATTATTGTTGCCGTACTTTGTTTCTTTTCGTGTCATGCTAACCCCCTCCAGTAGTTCGGAAACCGGGCATATCAACGCAATTATATCATAAACAGGAGAAAAGTATCAGTAAGCAAAATTAACTTAATAAACACGCAATCTTGTGTGCATATGCCGGTGTTGATATAATTTTAAAATTAAGGTATAGGGAAAGGAGTCTTTTAGATGCTTCCAGTGGAGAAACAGATGGAGATTATAAAAAGAGGCGTTGTGGAAATTGTACCGGAGGAAGAACTTGTGGCCAAGTTGGAACGTTCGGTTAAAACCGGGGAACCTTTACATATAAAGCTTGGGCTCGACCCAACTGCGCCTGATATTCACTTGGGACACACCGTTGTACTGCATAAGATCAGGCAATTCCAAGATTTGGGGCACCGGACGACGATAATCCTGGGTGATTTTACAGCCAGGATTGGTGACCCCACAGGTAGATCTGAAACCAGGAAACAGTTAACAGAGCAGCAGGTACTGGAAAACGCAAAAACTTATGAACGGCAGATTTTTAAAGTTCTTGACCCTGAAAAAACAACCCTTACTTTCAATAGTAAGTGGCTTGCCCCGTTGACTTTCGCCCAAATCATAGAACTGGCGGCAAAATATACGGTGGCCCGGATGCTTGAGCGGGATGATTTCGCCAAGCGGTTTAAAGAAGGGCATCCGATAAGTGTACATGAATTTTTTTATCCCCTGATGCAAGGTTATGATTCGGTAGCGCTGCGGGCGGACGTGGAACTGGGTGGCACGGATCAAAAATTTAACTTGCTGATGGGCCGCACGCTTCAGAAGGAATACGGGCAGGAACCCCAGGTTGCCCTGATGATGCCCATTATAGAAGGCACAGACGGCGTGCAAAAAATGAGCAAAAGCCTGGGCAACTATATCGGTATTGATGAAAAACCTGAGGAAATGTACGGGAAAACGATGAGCATACCAGACGAGTTGATGATCCGGTACTTTGAACTGCTTACCCCCGTACCCATGGATGAAGTAAACAGAATAGCCGCCGGGTTGAAAAGTGGTGAAATGCATCCCCGTGACGTGAAGATGCGCCTGGCCCGCGAAATTGTTTCTTTTTATCACAGTAGCGATGCTGCACACCGGGCCGAAGAGGAATTCAAGCGCGTATTCCAGCAGCGTGATGTGCCGGAGGATATGCCCACCTTCAGCGTGCCGGCGGATATGCTGGAGGACGGCATGATATGGATGCCAAAACTACTGCAGCAGACCGGGCTTTGTTCAAGCACCAGCGAGGCTAGGCGGCTAATCCAGCAAGGCGCGGTCAGGATTGACGGGGAAAAACTGGAACACCCGGAGCAAAAGTTCAAGCCGGAACCTGGCATGGTCATTAAGGTCGGAAAAAGGAAATTTTTACGCATTGTTTAGGTCTGTAGCTTTCCTTTAATGCGATCAGGGATATTACATCAAAAAGCATATCAAAAAGCGCGCTCAACAAGGATTTAATTTGGCGCGCTTTTTAATTTATTAACGAGGGCTGTTCACATATATATATTTTATAAAAACGGCAGAGAAGGCTCCGGGGTGATCCAGTGTTCAAAAAGAAAAAAACAAGCCGAAAATGGATGGCGCTTGGACTGGTGTTTTTCATTTTGCTCGGAATATATTTTTTTATTGACCGGCGTGTGCGTCCCACGTTGCTGTCCGTGGCAGAGGTCCAAGTTACCAGGATGGCAGTGGAAAGCATCAATAAAACGGTACGGCAGGAAGTGTCTCGAAACAACATAGGATACCAGGATTTTATCACCGTGCACCGTGATTATAACGGGCGTGTCGCACTGATGCAGGCCAATACGGTTAGGATCAACAAGCTGGCGGCGGACATGACACTGGACGTCCAGCAAAGATTGAGGAAACTGGAAAACGAAAATGTTGCCGTTCCATTCGGGCAGGTCCTGGGCAGCCGTATTTTTGCAGATATGGGGCCTTATATAAACATAAGAATCCACCCCATGGGAGTTATCAGTGTGAACGTTGTTGACAGGTTTGAACAGGCCGGGATAAACCAGACCAGGCATAAAATATACCTTGATTTTACAACCATGGTGAGGGTGGTTATACCCCTTTACAGCGGCGAGGTGGAGGTGGCCACCAAGGTCCTCGTCGCTGAAAGCATCATTGTAGGTGATGTGCCCGATGCGGTTATTAACTTGCCGGGGGGCATTACCGGCGCCGCCGGGCTCAAGTGACAGGAGTCAAAATCAGGTGGGAATCAATATTAGAAGACGTATAAATCGGGCCGCGGAAAAGAATAATTAAACATGACGGGATAGGTTTTCCCAGGTTGAATATATCCCAGTTCAACAACGAAAATTCATGTAAAACTATATTGACAGTATCGACAAGATATGCTACATTAAAAAAGCTGCTGCAGGCAAAGAGCGTTGGCAGCGGAGCAAGAAATTGGTGGTTGAAAAAAGTAAGCGTAAGTGGTAGTATAGAAGCTGTCGGCCCGAGCGGCTAGGTGCCGTTAAGCATATAAAAAGGCACTTGACGATGCGGGTCTGGCGTGATAGAATAAAAGTTGTCTCTAGAGACTTGGGGGCATAAAACGGTAACAGGTCTTTGAAAACTAAACAGTGTTGGGAAAGAGATGCTAAAGCCTCGTCAAAAGAGCAACTTTTGAGCGAGATTAATTCAGAGAAAGTGATTAAACTTTTCATAAAAATTTTATGGAGAGTTTGATCCTGGCTCAGGACGAACGCTGGCGGCGTGCCTAACACATGCAAGTCGAGCGGTCCGGCACTCAACACGGTGCTCACTGGGTAGCTTTAATTTAGAGAGAGAAGAGTAAGGCCAGTGCGTAGCGTGTTGAGTGCCGGATAGCGGCGGACGGGTGAGTAACGCGTGGATAACCTGCCCATTAGACCGGGATAACGCCGGGAAACTGGTGCTAATACCGGATACGCTCACATTGTCGCATGACATAGTGAGGAAAGGTTAGCGTAGCTATCCGCTAATGGATGGGTCCGCGTCCCATTAGCTTGTTGGTGGGGTAACGGCCTACCAAGGCGACGATGGGTAGCCGGCCTGAGAGGGCGACCGGCCACACTGGAACTGAGACACGGTCCAGACTCCTACGGGAGGCAGCAGTGGGGAATCTTCCGCAATGGGCGCAAGCCTGACGGAGCAACGCCGCGTGAGCGAAGAAGGCCTTCGGGTTGTAAAGCTCTGTCCAGGGGGAAGAAGCAAGTGACGGTACCCTTGGAGGAAGCCCCGGCTAACTACGTGCCAGCAGCCGCGGTAAAACGTAGGGGGCAAGCGTTGTCCGGAATTACTGGGCGTAAAGGGCGTGTAGGCGGCAATGCAAGTCAGGAGTGAAACCCGCCGGCTCAACCGGCGGCCTGCTTCTGAAACTGCATAGCTTGAGTGCAGGAGAGGGAAGTGGAATTCCCAGTGTAGCGGTGAAATGCGTAGATATTGGGAGGAACACCAGTGGCGAAAGCGGCTTCCTGGCCTGTAACTGACGCTGAGGCGCGAAAGCGTGGGGAGCAAACAGGATTAGATACCCTGGTAGTCCACGCCGTAAACGATGGGTGCTAGGTGTTGGGGGTATCGACCCCTCCAGTGCCGCAGTTAACGCAATAAGCACCCCGCCTGGGGAGTACGGCCGCAAGGCTGAAACTCAAAGGAATTGACGGGGGCCCGCACAAGCGGTGGAGCATG
>CBETWA010000018.1:0-51206 GCA_965539975.1 uncultured bacterium
GGTATACCCTACAAGTAGTTTTCATCTTTCTACTGGTGCCGCAACGCGGCATGGGGGTCTTTTAAGCGTTTTCCGTAATATACTTTTCGGCCGCGACAGCGGCAATGGCGCCGTCGGCCACTGCGGTCACCACTTGGCGAAGGCTTTTTTTGCGAATATCCCCGGCGGCAAAAATGCCGGGCACAGAGGTGCGCATATCCTCATCCGTTATGATGTAACCCTGCGGGTCAAGCTTTACAAGGTCTTTGACCAGCTCTGAAGCCGGGCGGGTACCCACATAAATGAACACGCCGCTCACTTCCAGAGGTTTTGTTTCACCGGTTTTTAAATTTTTCAGGGTTATGTCTTTGACCACCTGATCGCCGTTGATACGCTCCACCTTGCTGGACCAGTGAAATACAATTTTGTTATTGTTCATGGCCCTTTGTTGCAATACCTTTGTCGCTCTTAGCTCGTCGCGGCGGTGAACAAGGTGAACCTTGCTTGCAAATTTTGTAAGATACAGCGCTTCTTCCACCGCCGCATCACCACCGCCGATAACCGCTACCTCCTTGTCTTTGAAAAAAGCTCCATCGCAGGTAGCGCAATAAGAAACGCCCCGGCCATGATATTCCGATTCCCCGGGCACTCCCAGCTTTTGTTGTTGTGTCCCCGTGGCCAGGATGACAGTTTTTGTTTTGAATTCACCGCTATCTGTGGTGATAGTGAAAGTGCCTTCGCCGGAGGATGATATTGATTCAGCGCTGGCGCTTCGGACTTCCAATCCAAACCGGCGGGCCTGGGCATCCATTTGCATCACAAGCTCCGGGCCGCCCACACCTTCCGCGAATCCAGGGTAATTTTCAATTAATTCGGTGCTGGCAGCCAGTCCTCCGGGCATGCCTTTTTCTACAAGCAGTGTTTTTAGGGCCGCCCTTGCGGAATAAATTCCTGCGGATAGCCCGGCCGGCCCGCCGCCGATTATTGTTACGTCGTATACCTGCATTTTAATGTCCGGCACCTCCTGAAAATTCAGAGAAATTATACACCTGGTATAATATCGTAGTTTTGGAATATTGTCAACGTAAACTTAATTGTCTTATCTGGGGGGGATATTTTTGTTGGAAAGCGACAGCGGTGTTGTTTTGGGCCAAAGAATAAAGGAAACCAGGCTTAAGCTGGGGTTGACCCAGCAAGGACTGGGCAAGCGGGCAAATTTACATTACAGTTATATTGGACAGGTGGAGCGGGGAAACAAGGTTCCGTCCATTAAAACATTGAAAAGGATTGCATCTGCGCTAAACATAAGCGTTGAGTCGCTGTTGCACCAGGAACCGGGTAGGAAATACGGGGATGAAGACATCCTGGTTGGTGAACTGGTCAGTGTCGTGCGGGATTGCTCTCCAAGGGAATTGAAACTTATTCTGAATATAGTCCGGCAGGTCAAGCAGTATTTGGAGGAAGGATCAAATGATTCCGGGTAGACGCCCATGCCACACTGTGGCACCATCAGAAAGATGAAAATATATGGGTATACCTGTTCCGGTCGAGCGATTTGCGGGAGCGCCGGTAACGGCACCCGGCGCAGCGAGGCTACGAAACCGGACGAGCGAACGTGATGTTCGCGAAAGCCTTTCCCGAACCAAGGATGGTGAGTTTATGGCGGTCCGGTTTCGGACAGCGGTCAGGGGACACACTTCCCCTTTGGGGTCAAATCTTTTGGGTCGGAAGTATGTCCCCAACGTATAAGCCGTTGGTGCCGTCGGCGCGGAAGTTTTTAAACACAGTGATAGTTGCTGCCTGTAAATATGTTCTTATCCCCACCAATGGTGCTGATTGTATAGTGCGTCACCCGTTTAAAAAAAAGCGAGACGGAACAGGTCTACCCATAACCAAGAGTATTTTCCGGGTAGTGTTTGTTTACTGTTGTTATATTACATGCGCCGGGGGTGTCTCCGGACGTGCGCACGGGATATGGTAAAGCATAGAAACGCGCGTGTTGATGAAACAGGTGAGCGCGCGTTTCTAACAGGGGTTATTTTTCTTTTATATTGGGCAAGAAAGCCGGGCGGTTTCAGGTTGCGGCGCGGTTTTTTAGAACACTAATACCCCAGGTAGGCTTTTTGTACTTCTTCGTTTTCTGCCAGGTCGGAAGCTTTACCGGAAACGGCAACTTGCCCGGTTTCAAGCACATAGCCCCGGTTAGCCACGGACAGGGCCATTCTGGCGTTTTGTTCTACCAGAAGTATCGTTGTTCCGCCTTCATTAATCTCTTTCACGATGTTGAAAATTTCCTGAACCAGCATTGGTGCCAGGCCCATGGAAGGCTCGTCCATTAAAAGCAGTTTTGGTCTGGACATTAAAGCTCGTCCAATGGCCAGCATTTGCTGCTCCCCGCCGCTTAACGTTCCGGCAGGCTGCTTCTTGCGTTCTTCAAGCCGGGGGAACCTGGCGAATATTTTTTTTATGTCCTCTTTGACGCCAGCTTTGTCCTTTCGCGTGAAGGCACCCATTTCCAGGTTTTCCATTACCGTCATCAGCGGGAATACCCGCCGCCCTTCCGGAACCTGGGATATGCCCATCTCCACCACCTGGTGCGGCGGCAGTTTATGAATTTCTTTGCCGTTGAACACTATTCTCCCTTTACTTGGCTTGATAAGCCCGGATATGGTCCGCAAAGTGGTGCTCTTGCCCGCCCCGTTGGCTCCGATGAGAGCGACAATTTCCCCTTCGTTCACTTCCAGGGAAACATCCACCAGCGCTCTTATGGCCCCGTAGTTTACGTCTATGTTTTCAACGGTCAGCATGCTACACCACTTCCTTCCCCAGGTAGGCGGCTATAACGTCGGGATTTCTCTGTACTTCGGCGGGAGGTCCGTCCGCAATTTTCCTGCCGTAGTCCAGCACAGCCACCCGGTCGGATATACCCATGACAAATTTCATATCGTGTTCCACCAGAAAAACGGTCAAACCCATGTCTCTGATTTTTTTAATCTTATCAACCAAAACCGCCTTTTCCGCCGGGTTCATGCCGGCGGCCGGTTCGTCCAGCAGCAGTAGCTCCGGATCCGATGCCAGTGCCCGGGCAATTTCCAGGCGTCGTTGCTCCCCGTAGGGCAGGTTTTTGGCGGCTTCGTCCTTTTTATGCATAAGATCCATTAGTTCCAGGCATTCCAGCGCCTTTTGTTCAATAGTCTTCTCTTCCCTTTTTACGGACGGGGGTCGCAGCAGCGCCCCGAATACACCTGCCCGGCTCCGGGAGTGACATCCTACTTTAACATTGTCCAGTACCGGCAACTCCTTAAACAGCCTGATATTCTGAAAAGTGCGGGCAATGCCCATTTTGTTTATGTGGTAAGGTTTTTTGCCATTTAATTTTGTGCCTTTGAAGGTTATGGCGCCCGAAGTGGGTTGGTAAATGCCGGTAACCAGGTTGAAAACGGTGCTTTTACCGGCGCCGTTGGGACCGATTAAGGACAAAATTTCGCCTTTTTCAATTACCAGGTCTACATTGTCCACGGCCACCAACCCGCCAAATTTAATGGTGACTTCGTAAAGCTCCAGTAGCGGCAAATGTTTAACCCCCCATTCCCTTTTGTCCGGGCTTGTCTTCGGGTTTCAGCCAGCGGAAACTGCGCTTAACCAGTGTGTTGAAGCTCACACCACCCATAAGCCCGTGGGGCCGGAAAATCATCATGGTAACCAGCAGGGCGCCGTATAACAACATGCGGTACTCCGATGAAAAACGAAGTATTTCGGGAATGGATGTCAGTACCGTGGCGCCCAGGATGGTGCCGGGTATGCTGCCCAGCCCGCCAAGCACGACCATGTTAAGAATTTCGATTGATTTTAGGAAACCAAAATCCCTTGGCTGTAGAACCATGATTTTGTGCGCCCACAATGCCCCGCCAATGCCGGCGACAAAACATCCCAGGGTGAACATTTGGAGCTTGTAAACGGTGGCGTTGATGCCGTTGCATTCGGCGGCGATCTCGTCTTCCCTGATGGCTACCAGCGCTCTCCCGAACCGGGAATTCTCTATCCGTACCATCATTATGATGACGATGATCATGACCACCATTGTAATGGTAAGGGTTGTTTTGGGAGGTATGCCCGCAAGGCCCATGGCACCTCCTACAATGGGCATATTTAATAATAGCGATTTTACAATTTCTCCGAATCCCAGCGTACAGATAGCCAGGTAGTCACCGGTCAGGCGAAGTGTGGGGTAGCCGATTATAATACCGAAAAAGGCCGCCGCCATACCTCCCCCCAGCAGGGCGACAATAAAGGGCAACCCCAGTTTCATGGAAATCATGGCTGACGAGTAGGCTCCGATGCACATGTATGCGGCGTGACCCAGGTTCAACTGCCCGGTAACACCGGTAATCAGGTTAAGACCCAGTGCCAGCACTATATAAATGCCTACCGTAATCATAATTGACTCGTAATATGGTGGTAACAACCCGTCCAGAAAACCCAATTTCCCAGCCACCTACACTTTCTTTTGGATTTGCGTTCCGAACAAGCCGGTGGGTTTTACTAGCAACACCAAAATAAGGATAGTAAAAGCTATGGCGTCCCGGTACGATGATAGTCCCAGGGCAACGGCCAGCATCTCCCCCATACCCAGTGCAATACCTCCGAACATGGCGCCCGGTATACTGCCAATGCCGCCCACAACGGCGGCGGTAAAAGCCTTCAAACCCGCCATCAACCCCATGTTGTACTTAACTACACCGAAGTAAATACCTACCAGAACGCCGCCTGCGGCGGCCAGCGAAGAACCGATGGCAAAAGTGTAAGAAATGATCTTGTTCACGTTAATCCCCATCAGGGCGGCGGCGTCATAGTCTTGGGAAGTGGCGCGCATTGCTTTGCCTATTTTGCTGTTTTTAATGAAATATTGCAAAGCAATCATCAAGCAAGCCGATATAAAGATAATAAGAATTTGCAGGTTGGTTATCTGTGCACCGGCAAACAACTGGTACGCTTTAATTTTAAAAAGTATTTGCTCCGTTGGGGGAAAAGAGGTGGGGCTTGCCCCGAATAAAAGATTCGCCAGGTTGGAGAGAAAAATTGATACACCGATGGCGCTGATTAAAGCGGCAAGGCGTGTAGAGCGGCGCAGAGGGCGGTAGGCCACGCGCTCGATGATGATGCCCATGATCATACAAAAAAGCATTGCGCCAAAAAATGCAAATACTATATGCACTTCAAACACAGTTACCAGTAGCAATCCGACAAATGCCCCTGTCATGAATATTTCACCGTGGGCGAAGTTAATCAGCAGTATTATTCCATAAACCATAGTATAGCCCAGGGCTATCAATGCGTAGGTGGAACCGAGGGCAATTCCGTTAATTAGCTGGACAATCAAGTTGCTGAGCATATTGTCCTCCTTAAGTCATGCACAGGGGCCCGCCTTAAGCCAGGCCCCTGTGATCTTATGAAATTTCAGGTTACATTTCAACTGGTACTTTTTTCAACAGAGTCCACTGCTGGTTTTTCACTTGCAGGAGGTAAACAGGGCTCTTGATGGGTTCACGGTTTTCCCGGAAAGTGGTTATACCGGAAACACCCGGGAAGTCCTTGGTTTGGGCCATTTCATCCACAAACTCCTTGGGATCGGAACTGCCTGCCCTTTTCATGGCATCCGCTATGATCATGACAGCATCGTATCCCTGGGCATGGAAGAGATCGGGCTCCTTACCGTACTTTGCTTTAAAGGCTTCAATAAACTTGGCGGTTTCATCGGTGGGTTGCTCCGGAGAGAACCCGCAGTAGGAAATACTTCCTTCAACGGCTTCGCCGCCCAGCTCCCAGAAGGTGGAGGCCTGCAGGCCGTCGCCGCCAACCATGATAATATCATTCATGCCCTGTTTGCGGGCTTCTTTCATAAGCAGGCCGCCTTCGGTGTAATAACCGGAGTATACAATTACATCGGGATTTTTGCTCTTTATATTGCTGATTTGGCCGCTAAAGTCAGTGTCACCTTCTTGGAGGCTTTCCTCTATGACTATTTCGCCACCCTTTTCAATGATGGCTTCCTTGAAGATTTTACTCAGGCCGACACTGAAGTCACTGTTTACCGCAGTAATGAGGGCCACTCTTTTCAAGCCCAGCTCGTTAATCATATAATCCACGGTGGCGGGACCGCCTACTGAGTCAAGCAGGGTGTTGCGGAAAATATACGGGCCAATTTCCACAACGCCTTCACCGGTGGCACCGGCAGAAATCTGTACCACCTGGGCCGCGTTGGAAATAGGGGCTGTGGCCTTGGTAATACCTGTTGTGGGGTCGCCCACAATGGCTGAAACTTTGTCCGTGTTGATTAGCTTCTGTACAATGTTTGCCGCTTCCGCCTTGTCGTAACGGTGGTCGGTTTCCACTATGACAACTTGTTTGCCGAGCACACCGCCGGCGGCGTTCAGTTCCTCAACGGCCATTCTCATGCCGTCCAGGGTATTCTGACCGTATACTGCGGTATCGCCGGTAAGGTCGCCCAGGAAGCCTATTTTGATTACATCCGAATCCCCGGCACCGCTGCTTTTGTCTTCACTATCGGAAGAACCGCCGCCGCAACCGGCTACCAGGGCCGCCACAATAACAAAACATAATAACAAAAAAATATTTTTTGATTTTAACACACTCCCACCTCCTAATATTTTGAAAATGTGGTTTACACCGGCTGCATTATTCTTTAACGGCCCCGCGTTCAGGCTGGATGAAACTTTGTTTCACCAGGCTGCCGGGGATTGCATTATACACGCCGGTGTTGCTATATGCTGCCGGCCTGTTCACCTCCCTTCGGTGTAGTGATAAAAAGTAATTTTTTGACTTTTCTGTTAATGGGAGTTTTTTAATAAATACGTTAAAGCTGGTAATTCTGCGGGGTTCTGATTGCCCGGCCCCTACCGGGCACAAATATACATATTCGCACAAAAAATAAAATTTCCTGCAGCATAATTTCATCTTCGTTAAACAATTTTACTTGGCGCCAGTATTTCAGTGTTAAAGCTGTATTTTGGGGAATAGACGCCCATATCGCTGTGTTGCGTCACCAGCAGGACCTCCGACCCAAAAGTTTTGACCCCAAAGGGGAGGTGTGTCCCCTGACAGCTTTCCGAAACCGGACCGCCATAAACTCACCATCTGCAGTTCGGGAAAGGCTTTCGCGAATGTCCTGCTTGTGCCGGGACGGCGTCGCTCGTCCGGTTTCGCAACCTTGCTGCGCCGGGTGCCGTTACCGGCGCTCCCGCAAATCGCTGGACCGGAACAGGTATACCCACACAAAAAAGTATTCTTTTTGTAAAAAATAAAACAAAAAAAGCCGGGTAAATCTCGCAAAAACTTTCAACCGGCTTGTTTATGTTCCAACCCGTTCCTGTTACAATGTTAATTATCTTCATGTAATAGCGTATCATATCTTAACTCGGCACAACCGCATTCCTGGCCTGTTTCCAATTGCTTGAGCGTTTTTATAACAATGGAAGCAATTTTCCTGGATTCGCCGTAAAATATATCTGTAAGATCGCGGTGCTTCCAGTCTTGAACCACGCCCTCGGCATAATTGACCACGATGTCCATGCGGGCGTAACATGCCCCGATTTCACGGGCCAGGTAAACTTCGGGACACATGCTTTGCCCGACTATATCCGCTCCAAGACGGGCGAGCATCTGTATTTCGGCGCGACTTTCAAAATGGCGGCCATCCGTGACGGCGTAAATCCCGCGGTCAAAAATTCTACCTTTGCTGTATATCAGGTTTGCATTTTCGTAAAGTAGTTCTGCAATCCGCGGGCACACGGCCTGGCGCATGGTAAGCAGGAACGGCCCGCCCAACCCCACATCCTTGCGCATGGAAAAGTCCAGGTAATCCGAGGGGATCAATATGTCCCTGGGCTTAAGCAGGTGGTTGATGGAGCCCACTCCGCCTTCGGCAATTATCTTTTTTACCCCGGCCTGCCGTAACACCCAGAATAGCTGCCGGGATGCGTCACCCCTGGTGCTGCCGGGTCGCCAACCGTGCATTTTGCAGGTAAGTACTTTTTTTTCACCGCATGTAAAGTATTTGAATTTGGGGCTTTCGCCAAAAGGAGTGGAAAAGACAAGATCCTCCTGTTTGACCTCCACGTCTTCCATGCCCAGGTCTTCCGGGAAGTTGATTGAAAAGGTGCCAGAACCTCCTATGACGGCGAATTCGGCCGCCGGTATCTGGTTTTTATCCATGGCTTGTTCACCCCGTTTTACTGTTTTTGCGCCACATAAAAATGGCGCAGGGACCGGTTGTCCGCCGGTTCGAAGGTGAAAGCGTTGAATACGCCCAGCAATTTGAATCCGGTAGCCTCCAGTGCCGACCTGATTTCATCCTGTTGGTAGCCTTTTTCATGGTGGATTTCGGTGAACTTCCGGTAGGTGTTACCATCTCGCACGAAGGCGGTTAATTTTATGCGCCAGATATTACTGCTGTTATCGTATCCCGTTTCCCAGATTAGTGTCATATCCTCCTCGTCCACCATAGTGATTCTCCCGTCAGTTTCGGACAACCAGTTAATACGGTTAATGTCGAAAATAAAAGCTCCACCGTTACGCAGGTTGTCGAAAACGCGCCGGAACGCCAGCTCGATATCCTCTATGTGCAGCAGGTAATTCAAACCGTCGTGGAAACATGTAACCAGGTCCACTTTTTCGGGCAGCGACAAGCAACGCATATCCTGTTGCAGAAAAGTCACTTCCTCTTTTAATGCTATGGCCTTGGCGCGGGCCAGTTCCAGCATGTCGCCGGATATGTCCACGCCGGTGGTGACATAGCCCCTGCGGGCAAAGGGAAATGTTGTGTTGCCGGTGCCGCAGGCGACATCTGCCACGCTGGCCACCGTAAAGCTGAAGCGGTCCAAGAGTTTTTCCACATAATCAATCCAGGATTCGAAGTCAACGCCCGAAACAAGGTAATCGTAAATTCGGGACAGTTCGCTGTATTCAGTTGCCATTAAAATCACGCCCACCATTAATTTTGAAGCCCCCGGTCCCACATCCCGGGGGCTTGTTGTTTATTGTTGCTGTTGCTGCCTGTTTGTTATTTTTTCAAAGCAGCCAGGATATCTTGCAGTACCTTGTTGATTTCCTGGTCGCCGTTGATGTTGAGCAGCAGGCCCTGTTGCGTGTAATAATCAATTAGTGGTTGAGTTTGAGCTTCGTAAACATCCAGGCGGTTGCTAACCGCTTCTTCATTGTCGTCGCTGCGCTGGTAAAGCTCGCCGCCACAGCTGTTACACTTGCCTTCCACTTTTGGCTTGTTGAACATTATGTGATAGCTGGCGCCGCATCCCTTGCAGACTCTGCGTCCGGTTAGGCGGGCCATCAGCTTTTCCCTGGGCACCGCTATGTTAATCACACCATCCAGCTTTATATCCATTTCTTTCAGCGTGGCATCAAGGGCGCGTGCCTGTTCCAGGGTGCGTGGAAAACCATCCAGCAGGAACCCGCTTGCGCAGTCGGGTTTGGATAACCTGTCTTTCACCATGCCCACTACTACTTCGTCCGGCACCAGTGCCCCCTTGTCCATGTATTCTTTGGCTTTTTTGCCCATTTCGGTGCCTTCCTTGATTGCCGCGCGGAACATGTCTCCCGTTGAAATATGCGTGATGTTCAGTTCCTTGACCAGAACTTCCGCCTGGGTGCCTTTACCGGCCCCGGGAGGCCCCATGATTAATAGTTTCAAAAAGATCTCCCTCCTCCGTTATCTTTAACTTGTACACATTATAACATTTGTGCAAGGTATAGAAAACATATATTGTGTGTCCAATATTCGACACATCAATCGCTATCCAGTTTTAACGTTTTCATCCGGTAATACAGCGTGCTGCGTGGAATACCCAGGGATTTTGCCGCTCTGGCTTTATTCCCGTTGGCCTGCCGCAGTGCGCGGGCGATGATTTCCCGCTCGGTGCGCCTGGTGAGGTCGATTAATGTGGACGAGGGGTCCTGAATGGTACGTTCCAGTGTCATCATTCGCATGTTCCGGGGCAGGTGCTTTTCCTCAATGGTGTCTCCTTCCGCCAGTATAACCAGGCGCTCCAAAACATTGCGCAGCTCGCGTACATTGCCGGGCCACGAATAGCTCAGTAATATGGACATTACTTCGGGGGCCACCTGTACAATACTGCGGTTGTGGTGTTGGGAAAATTCATTTATAAATGTATATACCAGCTCGGGTATATCTTCCTTGCGTTCTCTCAGCGGGGGTATTTCCAGGGAAACCACGTTCAAGCGGTAGTACAGGTCTTCCCGGAACTGTCGCCTGGCAATCATATTTTCCAGGTTGCGATTGGTGGCCGCTATTATACGCACGTCTACCTTGATGGGAACGTTGCCGCCCACCCGGTAAAAGACACTTTGCTGGATCACCCGCAACAGCTTCACTTGCATTTCAGGTGGCAGCTCGCCTATCTCGTCAAGGAAAATTGTACCCCCGTCGGCCAGCTCGAATTTCCCCGGTTTGCCCCTGCGGTCCGCCCCTGTAAAAGCGCCCCCCTGGTAGCCGAAAAGCTCGCTTTCAAAAAGAGTGGCGGGGATTGCGCCGCAGTTGATTACAATAAACGGTTTATCGCGCCGGTTGCTTTCATGGTGAATAGCTTCGGCGAACAGGTCCTTTCCCGTGCCGCTTTCGCCGCGAATTAATACCGACGCGTCAGTACCGGCCACCCGGCGGGCCAGGGCCACGGTTTCGGACAAACGCATACTGTGGCCGGTAATTTTGCTGAACGGGTCGTAACGGCCGTTCATGTTTTTAATTTCTTTTTCCAGCATGCGCACCTGGGTATTGGCTCTGGACAGGTCCTGGTGCAAGTGTACCAGCTCGGTAATGTCCCTTTCCGCTGCTATGCTGCCGATTACTTCATCACCAATACGTATGGGCCCGGCGTTAATTAAGACATGGGTTCCTTCGCATGGCTGGTGGTAGGAGTTTCTTACCTCCCGCTTCTCTTCCAGCACCCTGGTTGCCACAAGGCGGGTGAAAAACGACTTGATTGGTTTTCCGGTTATTTCGCTGGCGGGGATGTTGTACAGCTTTTCGGCACGCTTGTTCCAGCAAATAACTTTCTCTTGGCGGTCAATAATAGTTATAGCTTCATTCACCGTATCCACTACGGCTTTGAGGCAGCTGTCCGTAAGGACAAGCTGTCCCCACAACCAGCGGGCCAGCCGCCCGGGGTCTATGATCCCGGTTGGATGCTGTCCGTTGACGCAGACCACGAATATGGGTAGAGTGCTATTTTCCGTTATTTGCAAAAGCTTCTCCAAAGGGGTTTCGGGGGATACGAGCCGTATATGACGGCAGTAATCCAGCGTGTGGAGAGGCGTATCGGCATTACGGGCAATATGCAGGTAGTCTCCGGGGCACGCCCCGGTTATCCGGGATCCATCCACCAGAACCAGGCCCTTGTATTTACCGTCATTGATTAATTCTTTGCCCCGGGCAACCGTGGTTCCGGAAGGTGCTGTTGCTACGGGGTGTAACATAATGTCTTTCGCTTTTATGGAATGGAGTTCTCCCGTCATAGTACACATCACTCCCCCGTGTATTAAATTCGCTTTGTCCCCGGCAATGTCCTTTTAAAAGGTTTTTTGAATATGGCGGTTAAGCAAGCGGGCTTGATCTGTCAGCGTCGGAAATTGGACACATGTCGAATTATTGACGCATATTAGCGCTGTTCGACCGCGTGAAGAGCGTGTTTCCGGCAAATTCAAATCCGGCACGGTTTTTGCGTTTTTTAATTTTCGTTGAGGTACTAAAGAAAAGAGTGAATATTTAGCATTTTCATCTCCTGCTGGTGCTGCAACGCAGCATAAGGGTCTACCAAAAAAAGCACAAAGAAAGGGGTAGCGTTTCTTGTCCGGGGATTTTGAACAAAGAGTAATGCAAACGGGGCTTAACCTTTACAAAATGATCGAGGGTGAAACTCCTTCAGTTTTTAAAAAGGATTTCTGGGCCGGTAAAATAATGGACTGGTGCATGCGCAACGAGGCATTTAAACTGCAAATGTTCAGGTTTGTGGATGTTTTTCCCTACCTGACCCGTTCCGAATCGGTGGCCAGGCACTTGCAAGAATACTTCTGTGCTCCTGACCAGGAATTTCCCGCCAGCCTGCAATGGGGCTTGAGCAAGCTTTCCCCCTCTTCCATAGCTGCCAAGGTGGTGGCAAAGACTATATCTGCCAATATCACCGGCATGGCCCGCCAGTTCATAGCGGGGGTGGATGCCAGGGACGCTCTGCCGGCGCTCAAAAAAATACGCAAGGAGGGCATGGCTTTTACCGCCGACCTGCTTGGCGAGGCCGTGGTTTCCGAAAAAGAAGCCGGCGAATACTTTGAACGGTATATGGACCTTTTTAATATATTATCCGCTGAACAGCGCAAGTGGCACCCCCTGGGCGGGGGCAAGGGCGAGCTGGACTGGGGGCATTCGCCCAAAATTAATATATCCATCAAGCCTTCCGCCATGTATTCCCAAATGGATCCAAAGAGTTTTGATTACTCTGTTGAACGGGCCAAGGAAAGATTGCGCCCCATTTTCCGGGAAGCCATGCGCACGGGGTCATTTGTGCTGCTGGACATGGAGCACACCGCGCTGAAAAACCTGACCCTGGCACTGTACAAGAGCCTGCTGGAGGAAGACGAGTTCAGTTCTTACCCCCACACGGGCATAGTTATCCAGGCTTACCTGAAGGACAGCGAAAAAGACCTGCTGGAGCTGGTTAACTGGGCCAGGGAGAAAGGCCGGCGCATAACCATTCGCCTGGTGAAAGGGGCTTACTGGGACGCCGAAGTCATCCTGGCCAAGCAAAAAAACTGGCCGATACCGGTATTTACCAACAAGTTCGAAACGGATGCCAATTTTGAAAAGCTGGCGGGCATTTTGCTGGAAAATCACGAGTATGTTTCCTTTGCCTGCGCTTCTCACAATATACGTTCCATTGCTTACGTGATGGAAAAGGCCAAAGACCTTAATGTTCCGGGTGAACACCTGGAATTCCAGGTGCTGTACGGAATGGCCGAGCCGGTGCGGACGGCCCTGCGCAAGGCGGGGTTGAAACTGCGGCTATACGTCCCCATCGGAGAAATGATACCCGGCATGGCTTACCTGGTGCGGCGCTTGCTGGAGAATACGGCCAACGAGTCTTTCTTGCGCCAGAGTTTTGCTGAGGGAACGTCCAGGGAATACTTGCTGCGCAATCCCGTGGAACTGCTGGCGGAAAACCCGAGCCCAGCGCAGCCCGCTCCCGCGGCGCCGGAATACGGCGACAGGGGAGTATTCCGCAACGAGCCTGTATTTGACTGGACCGTTGAGGAGAACAGAAACCGGTTTGCCGGCATATTAGGTAACGTGCGTGAAAACCTGGGCAGGAAAATTCCTTTGTTTATCGGCGGGCGGGAGGTGACCACGGGAAAAGAAATAGTATCCACCAACCCCAACAAGCCGTCGGAAGTGGTGGGCATTGTTTCCGCCGCCGGGCAGCCTGAAGCGGAAAAGGCCATTGAAGCGGCCAGGCAGGCATTCCCCGCCTGGCGGGACACCGACCCCCGGGAACGGGCCGAGATTCTGTTTCGCGCCGCGGCGGTGGCCCGGAAAAGGCGCATGGAACTGGCCGCCCTGCAGGTGCTGGAGGTGGGCAAGAACTGGAGCGAGGCCGACGCCGATGTCACCGAGGCCATTGATTTTCTGGAGTATTACGGCCGGGAAATGATCAGGCTGGCTAAGGTGCGCCGGATGGGCCGGGCCCCCGGCGAGTTAAGCCAGATGTTTTACGAGCCCCGGGGTGCGGGTTCGGTAATTGCGCCCTGGAACTTCCCCTTTGCCATATCGGTGGGCATGACTTCCGCGGCCATTGTTACGGGTAACACTGTGGTATACAAGCCTGCTTCCCAGTCGCCGGTGACAGGCGCCGAGGTCTACAAGATATTTGCCGAAGCGGGCTTGCCGGCCGGCGTGTTGAATTACCTGCCCGGCTCCGGTGGCGAGATTGGCGATTACCTGGTTACCCACCCGGATATTGCCTTTATAACTTTTACCGGTTCCATGGAAGTGGGCCTGCGCATTATAGAGATGGCTGCCAAAACACCGGAAGGTGCCGTGGGCGTGAAAAACGTGGTGGCCGAAATGGGCGGTAAAAACGCCATTATCATAGATTCCGATGCCGACATTGATGAAGCCGTGGTGCATACCGTGTATTCCGCTTTTGGCTTTCAGGGGCAAAAGTGTTCTGCCTGTTCCCGGGTCATCGTGCTGGAAGAAAACTACGACAAATTTGTCAGCCGGCTGGTGGAAGCCGCCAAGAGCATTAATATTTGCCCGCCTGAATTGCCCCAGTGCTACATGGGAGCGGTTATAGATGCATCCGCCAGGGAGAAGATCATGTCTTACATTGAACTGGGCTAGCGAGAGGGCAGGCTTCTCTTGTGCAGGGAGATGCCCGAAATGGAGGGCCACTATGTTCCGCTGGCCATATTTGACCAGATTAAACCCGACAGCAGGCTGGCCCAGGAGGAAATTTTCGGGCCGGTGTTGAGTGTAATCAAAGTCAAGGATTTCGACGAAGCGCTTCGGGTGGCCAACGGGACACGCTTTGCCCTGACCGGCGGGTTGTTCTCCCGTAGCCCGGAAAACATTGCCCGGGCCAGGCGGGAGTTCCGGGTGGGCAACCTGTACATCAACCGTGGATGCACCGGGGCTATAGTGGAGCGCCACCCATTCGGCGGGTTCAAAATGTCCGGGGTGGGTTCCAAGGCCGGCGGGCCGGACTACCTGTTGCAGTTCATGGTGCCGCGGGTTGTGGTGGAAAACACGTTGCGCCGCGGGTTTGCACCCGCTTATGAAGGAGATGAGTAAATTAAGGGGTTGTGCAGTTAGTTTGGCTTGGAAAGGCGGCACGGGCGTGCTATAATCGAACATGACCCCACCGGTTTTTGGGGCCGGGCCTGTAAGGCCCGGCTTTTGCGTTCCGGTTTTTCCATTTTACGAGCAAAAAGGGATGGTGGACAAGTGGATTTGTTAAAGGAAATAAAGGAGCTGGTTGAGAGACTGGTAGCCGGTGCCGGCGGAACCACCAGGTACCGGGAACCGCTGGTGGGCTGCGCCGCCGCGGGTGACCCGGTTTTTCTGAACATCGCGAGTTTTATGCACCCGGGACACATGCAGCCTAAAGACCTGCTGGACGGCGCCAAATCCGTGGTGGCATTTTTCCTTCCCTTTTCGGAGGAAGTGGTTGACTCCAACCGCCGGGAGAAGATGGTGTCCAGGGAATGGGCAGTGGCTTACGTGGAAACCAACGAGTTGATAGCCGGTATTTGCATGGCCGTGCGGGAAATGCTGGCCGGGCGGGGTATCCGGGTGGCCTGGGAAGAGCCGACTTACAGTTTCAACCGTGAAATACTGATGGCGACCTGGTCCCACCGGCATGCCGCTTACGCGGCCGGGCTGGGGACCTTTGGTTTGAACAATTTGTTGATTACTAAGTACGGCTGTGCCGGCCGTGTTGGTAGCCTGGTGGTGGACGCTGAAATCGAACCGACCCCTAAAATTACAGGCGAGCGGTGTGTACACAAAAAGGGCGGGCAGTGCCTGGACTGTGTCTACCTGTGCCCGGTGAATGCGTTAAAAGCCGGTACATTTGACCGTAAGCGTTGTTACCAGTGGCTTCTCAAGGTCGACCAGTACTTTTCCGACCTGCCGCTCACCGATGTTTGCGGCAAGTGTTCCACGGGCCGCTGCGCGCTGGAAATTCCCGCTTTATAACAACCCTGTTAGGCGGGCCAAATTGTTCAGGATAATGCAGGTGGCCACGCCCACCGCGGCTGGAATGAAAGCTGCTAAAAGCGTCCAGCGCCAGTTTTTTTGCTCCCTGTGAATAGTAAAAAGAGTGGTTCCACAGGGCCAGTGGCAAAGTGAAAAAACCAGCGTGCAAAGTGCCGTCAGCCAGGTCCAGCCGTGCCGGTCCACCAGCAGGTGGCGCAAACCGGCCAGGCTATCAAGCTCCACCAGGGTACCCCCGCTCGTGTAACTCATAATCAAGATGGGTAATACTATTTCGTTTGCCGGAAGGCCCAGTATGAATGCCATTAGTATATAACCATCCAGGCCCATGAACCTGGCAAAGGGGTCCAGCCAGCCGGCAATAATGGACAGCACGCTGGAATTTCCAATGGTGGTGTTGGCCAGTATCCAGATCAGCCCGCCGGCCGGAGCGGCTATAACCACGGCTCTACCCAGTACGAAAATGGTCCGGTCCATTACCGACCGGATCAATACCCGGCCCACTTGCGGTTTCCTGTAAGGCGGTAATTCAAGGGTGAAAGAAGAAGGTTCGCCGCGTAACAAGGTTTTGGATAGAACCAGGGAGATTAAAAGGGTAACGGCTATTCCGAATACCACCAGGCCGGCTACAGCCGCAGTGGCCACGGCGCTGCTCAGTGATAATGAAACCGGGCCCGCAATGAAAATACTTACCAGTGCGATCAAAGTGGGGAACCTGCCGTTACAGGGTACAAAATTATTGGTCAAAATGGCAATTAAGCGCTCCCGGGGCGATTCAATGATGCGGCAAGCAATTACACCCGCAGCGTTGCAGCCAAAGCCCATACTCATGGTAAGGGCTTGTTTGCCGTGAGACCCGGCTTTTTTGAAAAACCGGTCCAGGTTGAAGGCCACCCGCGGTAAATAGCCCAGGTCTTCAAGCAAGGTAAACAGGGGAAAGAAAATAGCCATTGGAGGTAGCATAACCGACACAACCCAGGCCAGGCCCTTGTATACCCCCAAAACCCAAAAGCCGTGTAACCAGGCCGGGGCGTTCATGGCCATAAAAAGGTCCGTAAGCCTGTCTTCAATCCAAAATAAGCCCCCGGCCAGTATGCCGGAGGGAATATTGGCCCCGGCTATGGTGATCCAAAATACCACCGCAAGCACGCCAAACATGATTGGAAATCCCCATAGCCGCGAGGTAAGTATATTGTCTATTTTACGGTCCCAGTCGGTTCGTCTTGAATTTATCACCACTTCGCCGGCAATATTTTCGGCGGTCTGGTATATACTCCGAACAATGCTGTCCCTGATCCCTGCATTTTGTGCATTACTGATTTTACGTGCTTCTTCCAGTAGAGAATCCAACCGGGCGGAATCAGAACTCATGCCAGCACCTCCCGCACTGCCTTGCCGGTTTGGTTTTCCAGGTGCCTTTTAATTGCTTGCACCAGCTTTGCGTCCCCGTCAAGCAGGCGCAAGGCCAGCCAGCGCGGGTTGATCTTGTCCCCCACCACCTCTCTGATTTTGGGTTCCAGGCGGGATGCCGCTTCTTCCACTTCCTTTGTATAACGTACCGGTTTCGGATTGGGCGTAATGCGCCCATTCACCACATCGCTTACCAGGTCCATCAAGCGAGCCAGCCCCTGGCCGCTGCGAGCCGCCGTTGCTACCACCGGCACGCCCAGCATGTCGCTTAACCTGTCAATATCGACCCGGATATTTTTACGCCTGGCCTCATCAATTAAGTTTACGCAAACCACCACTTTTCTCGTAATCTCCATAACCTGCAGCGCAAGATTCAGGTTCCGTTCCAGACATGTGGCATCCACTACTACGACAGTGGCGTCCGGCCTGTTGAAACAAATGAAATCCCTGGCCACTTCCTCATCGGCTGAATTGGCAAGCAGCGAATAGGTGCCCGGCAGGTCTACCAGTGTATACCTGCGGCCATTGTGAATGTATCGACCTTCGGCCCGCAATACTGTTTTGCCCGGCCAGTTGCCGGTATGCTGCCGTAAACCCGTCAACGCGTTGAACAGGGTACTTTTGCCCGTGTTGGGGTTTCCGGCCAGCGCGATGACAGGATTATTTTGACATTTAAAACGAGATTTTTCTCTGGCGGCAAGTTTACCGGTGAATTGGTATGAAAGTCCCATCATATTAACCCCCTGTTTCTAACACTATGAATAAAATACAGGAAGTTATTGTTTCCAGGGGTTGACAAGTATTTTATCGGCTATTTCCTTGCGCAATGCTATTACCGTACCCCTGATGCCGTACGCCACAGGATCGCCGGCCGGGCTGCGGCGGATAACTTCTATTTTTGTTCCCGGGACGAGCCCAAGGTCAAGTAGCCTTCTCCCGGTTAAGCCTTCCACAGCCACTTCGGCAACCAGGGCAAAGGAGCCTTCGGCCAGGGAACTCAACGGGGTGGTGTTGCTCACAAAATCACCGTCCTTTAAGCAAACTTTTACCCGGTTTAGTTTGTTAAATGCTTCTAACAACACATACTCAATAATATGAAACGGTGACATCCTGTGTTACAGGTAAAAAGGAACCACCGGCCGGCATAAAAAAACGGCCGCTAATCGGCCTGTATCACTTGTTATTATGGAATTAACCCTTATAGCCGTCCACAAGTCCCAGTCCCTTCTCCTTTCTGTAACTGCAGTGTTCCAGGAATCTCTTCCTGCACTCGCCGTTTTTTTTAAAAAAATCTACCAGGCTTTCTATAGCCCTGATGGTGGGCAGGGTCAGGTAATGCTCCATGGCTTCAGCTTCGGCTTTAATATCGCATTCTGAATCAATCACCTTGAGGAAGTCCTGCAGTATTCTGTTTCTTTCGACCAAAAACTTCCCCACCCGGCGTCCTTTGCTGGTTAAAACCAGTTCCCTGTATTTCTTGTAAACCAGGTAATTTTCGCTACTTAGTTTTCGTATGGCATTGTTCACCGAAGGCATTGTAACATCAAGGCAGGCAGCGATATCGCTTACCCGGACCACATCGTTATCCAGGGAAAAACGGTATATTTCCTCCAGGTAGTCTTCCAGGCTGGGTGACAGCATTAAACTTACCTCCTTTGAAAAGCGCCATGCGTAATGGAGGTTTTTGATTCAAAACCAGGCGCGAAACTAAGCTAATCTAGGCCCGTGGTAAATTTTTATTACTATAGTGTTTAAAAAATGATTTTTGTTTTGCCCGGAAAATGCCGGAACAGGTATACCCACATATATTTTCGTCTTTCTCATGGTCCACAGTGTGGCATGGGCGTCTACCCAAAAAAAGATGACCGGATCGGCCTTGCGTTTACGCTGGAAAAAAGCCTACTGTGGATGCGGTGTCTTTCAACCACTGTGGGGGAGACATCTTGTTGAGTACGTTTTCAATCTCACAAGGATTAATATTTCTGGTCAATAGATGTATTAATAAAAAAATCACCTTTTGAAATTACGGTGATTTAGAATAAATCGCTATGGGTTCCTGTTCGTGTCAAAAATAAAGTCAAGGTATCCTTTTCAAATTTTATATATGAGCAGCCAGTCAGTAGTAATGTGACATTCCCGGTGACCACTATAATCGCCTATAAGTGGATGGTCAAGGTATTTCCGAGGAAGGGGTTTACCCTGAACAAGAATATTGATTACTTCCTCTAAAAGCTTGACATCATAACCCCGCTTGACAATGGTTTTGTAATCCTTCTTAAATCTGCTGGTATACCTGATTTTAAGCATTGAGATCATCCATCAGCTCTTTTACGCTGTTAAAAGTTTTGCTAAGGTTGCGGTTGTGATTGACATCATCGATGGCGGCTAATGTTTCATCATTGGGCATGTTAAGGCGAAGGTCAAAAGGAATCCCGCCGTAACGAACAGAACAGCGTAAAAACATATTAATAGCAGTGGACATATTGAAACCAAGCTCATTAAAAATATTTTCGGCTTTGCGTTTTAATTCCTTATCGACACGAATGTTTATACTGGTTGTAGCAGGCATGATTTCAACTCCTTTCTCTATTGACAATGTAAAACATTATATGCACATTGTCAATAAATTGTGCATCTAAACGCTTTCAATTTCCTAATACCAAAAAATTTTTTTCGTAAACAAAAAAACCATTCTCTTTCAATTTTTAATAAAGCAAATAAAGTGGTTTAAATAAATAAGGGTTTCATTGCAACCACTAGTTAAGCGGTTTGCTGAAACCCTTGTCATTATTAGCTGGTCGGGATGACAGGATTTGAACCTGCGACCTCACGGTCCCGAACCGTGCGCTCTACCAAGCTGAGCCACATCCCGGTACCTGCCGTTGCCGGTCAGGCAACTTATATGATAACCCATATCAAACCGGTTGTCAATTATGGTGCGGTTAGAAGAAGAGGCAAATTGTTAATGATGGGCCAACCGGTGCCAGGCGGGCATGTGACAGCCAAAATTTTACCTGTTATCTTGCGGCTAATAATTGGCTTGTTTTTGTATAAACTAAGTTTTATCAAAGGAAAAATGGAGGTGCGGTATGAGTACCATCAGCCCATTTACATTTTCGGTTCCCATCCAGGGGGTTCAGGTAAAACCACTGACCCAGGATGGCAAACAAATTGTAATCCGTTACAACGGGTTACTCAAGGATAAGGGCGCGAAACAGGTGTGGTTGCATGGTGGTTTGGGGGAGGGCGACGAGTGGTTAGAGGTAAAGGATTACCTGATGGAGAGGACGGATGAGGGGTGGGAACAAACAATAAATTTAAAAGGTAACCAGTTTAATTTTTGTTTCCGTGATGAGGCTTTGAACTGGGACAATAATAACGGGATAAACTGGATTTACCGGATTACCTGATTCGCCAGGGGCGGGGATTAAATTAAGTGCAATGTTTTTAAGTGCAGGGCAGGTTAAATTGCACAAGCACAAACCTGCCCTTTTACGTTATTCGGCCAGCGCCAGCATTTTTTTTGTCAACTGGCAGCCCAAGACCCAAAGGGCAGCGGTGGTTAAATGGTGGGGCGCGACGCTGTCAAAAAGCACGACAGCTTTGGCCGGGAATTCGTCATCTCCCTCCCAGAGGGCGGCGGCAAGGGGCAGTTTGGGAAATGCCGGCACAATGGCGGCCACGTCCCCCATTTTTATGGGCGTTCCTCCGAGTTTTTGGGCTGTTTGAATGAATAATTCCGGCCGGTTCCCGAATACCCGTGCCAGGGGATTGCACGCATCCTTTATAAATGGTACGTGGTGAAGTACTCCTTCGGGAAGTTCCAGGAAAGACAACCACCTGCCCCGGGGTGGAAGGCCGCTGCACTGTTTCAAATACTGGAGCACCAGCGTGGCATCGTTGAAGTTTACTTTTTCGCCGGGTGAAGCCAGCACTTCTCCGCTTTGCACCGATACCATGTGTTCCCGGCCGAAGTAGTTAATTATAATATAATTCCGGTCGGCGGAAAAAGAGGCGCCGCTTTTCAACACCATTTCACCAGGGTCGGTGACAAGAAACTCTTTTACCGCTACGGTGTGAGCAGTTAATTCATTACACAAAGTTATTATCCTCCCCGTTTTACCGAGCTGTCAGGTACAGTACAAGGGCGGTGATTGCTCCTACCAGCATTATGACGGCGCCCATGCCGCCGAAATTAACCAGCGCTTTTAACTTGAAACCTTCTTTTTCAGACCGTTCCCGCAACCGGTGATACACGGGCAGGCGACCCACTATGCCCATTACCAGGTTGTCGGCGAGATCGGGCTCCCCTCCCCGCTCGAGCATGCTCTGAACAACTGCTTCTAGCCACTCCTTGCGCTGCTGTGGTTCCAGGGACATGTAATTGCGCAAGAGGTACTCTTTGAATGCCTTTTCCCGGCGTTTTAGGTGCCCGAAATACAAACGGCGGTCTTCCCGCTTCATCTGGCGCGTTGTTTTGCCCAGCAGCGAAGTTTCCTGTTCGTTTAAATTAAATTCTTTTTTCAGCATTTCAATAAAAATGGCGGCCAAAACAGTCACTCCGGTGCTTTTTTCCGGCCCGATTGTCATGTTGTGGTAAAGGAAATAATATAATGACAAAGGGCAAGGATATGATAATATATAATAATATAATGCTTTAATATCTTCAACCGCAGGCATGTTAAAGTTTATTTTCATTACGGACAAGGTGGCCTGCCGGTTATCATCTTTCAGGTACCGGAACAGTATTCGGAGAAATGAGGGATCCCTTTTGGAAGTAATCGCGCTGGTGGGGCCCAGCGGTACCGGGAAAAGTCACCGGGCGGCGCTATTGGCTCATCAAACCGGAGCCGATATTATAATAGACGACGGGTTGATAATAAAGAATAACCAAATAGTGGCCGGCATTTCCGCCAAAAAACAACCTACCAGAATCGGGGCTATTAAAACAGCCTTGTTTACGGAAGAAAAGTTTAGAGAGGAAGCCCGGAAAACCATCAAAGAACTGGCGCCGGACAAGGTGCTAATACTGGGGACATCTGAAAAAATGGCGGCAAAAATAGCGCAAAGACTGGGCTTGCCGGGCATCTCCAGGTTTATAAGCATAAATGAGATAGCCAGCCCCAAGGAAATACGAAAAGCCAGAATTATGCGTAACCAGCACAGCAAACACGTTATTCCGGCACCAACCGTGGAGGTTAAAAAGACTTTCCCCGAGACAATTATAAATCCCCTACAAGTTTTTATGCGCCGCAAGGAACACCTGGGTCATAAAAGCTGGTTGGAGCAATCCATTGTAAGACCAACCTTTACCATGTACGGGAAGCTGACAATTTCTCAACACGCTTTAAAAACCATAGCCACCCGTGCCGCCCGAAAAATACCCGGCGTAGCCGGAGTGAAGCGGGTTGATATTATCAGGAGGGATAACGAGGTTGAGATAAAAGTTGAAATAGAAATTCTAGCCGGGTTGGGAATAAACTTGAGCAACACAAGCCGGGAAGTGCAACATTATGTGAAGCAACAGGTTGAGTACATGACCGGTTTAACTGTAACAAGTGTAAATGTTACTGTTACCGGCATCAAGATTGAGGGAATAGTATGAGCAGGGAGCCGTGAGGTTCCCTGCTCAAGGTTTGGTGGCAAACACGTGCCTTCCTATTTTGGCTACCACGGGCAAGGTGGTGATCCACTGATCCGTGCTTATAGCTGGGTTGTAGAAGAAAAGCGCCCCCCCGGTGGGGTCGTTTCCCTTTAATGCTTCCAGCGCGGCTTTGATGGCGGTTTCATCGGGTTCCAGGTTGATGGTACCGTTGGAAACCGGTGTAAACTGGAAGGTATGCTTGTTGCGCTGCATAATAACTTCCCTGATGGTATTGGGAAAAAACGGGCTGTGTACCCGATTCAGAATTACCGCGCCCACCGCCACCTGGCCCAGGAAGCTTTCACCCCGCGCCTCGGCGTATATGGCCCTGGCCATAAGCATCAGTTCATCTCTTGTAACCGTTCCTCTGGACAGTTGTATTATATCGCCCCGGTTTTGGGGCGGAATGACCAGCTGCTGTCCGGGGTGAATAATTGTTGTTTGAAGGTTGTTGGCTCGAATTAAATATTTCAAGTTGACATCGAACTTTTTCGCTATAGTGGATAGATTGTCCCCCCGCTGCACGGTGTAAACTTTTTTTATGGTGTTCAATTCGTCGACTACTTCTTTTTCCGTGCCGGCCAGGGCACCGGGTATACCCAGAGCCGCAAATAAAAAAAGCATTACAACCAGGCCGGCCAACCTGGAAAAATAAGTGTCCATTTTTTCCTCCTTTCCGCGCAATTAATATTATGACCCGGGCCGGCCCGGTTTATGCATTTTAAATTTGTATTTCAGTGTTTATTGCATTGCCGTTTGCATTCGTATATCCACTTCTACCAGCAGGCGATAGGGACGGCACATTTGAAAAATACGCGACGTGGTTCTATCCCCCAAGTATTCTTCCAAATCTTCCAGGCTGATGTTGCTTGTTATGATGGTGGGTAACTGGTAGTTCATCCTGTAGTTAATAATTGAAAATATTTTGTTTTTGGACCAACCGGTGTAATTATGAGCTCCCAGGTCATCAAGTATCAATAGGGGTACTTCCCGGGCGGTTTCCAAAAGCTCGGATTCTGTAACCGTATTTGTGCGGTTGGTGTCGTAAGTTGCCCTAATTTGATCCAGCAAATCCGGAACCACCACAAAAAGCAGGGTTTTATTCCTTGCCAGTAGCGCGTTGGCTATGCAGCAGGCCAGGAAGGTTTTGCCGCTTCCCACCGGACCCGTTAAAAGGAGTCCCGGCGTGTGCGGGTCATTGAGGTAATCGCGGACAAAATTTTTGGCCGCTTGTAAAGTGGTGGAGGCGGATTCCAGGTAAGTTATATTTTTTACCGGATCCACTTTCCGGTCCGAGTAATATTTTAGCTGGAAGTCTTCGAATGTAAAATTTCTCAACTTGGGCGGGATTTGTGCTGCCTTGATCTTGTTGATTAAAGCGCGCTGCTTTACACAGGGACATGGTTCCGCCACGTTTTCTCTTATTATCAACCCGCGACCGGCGCACAAGTCACACTTGACAGCCAAATATAACAGCTCCCTTTAACTCATGTACAGTGACTGGATGAGGCTTTTTTTGCTTTCCCTGTCGCGGGCTTGCTTTTTGGCGCCGGCACGCCTGTTTTTAAATCGCTTGTCGTATTCTTCCACGTCCCTGGGGCTACGCAGGTTGTTCTTTTCCCATTCAAGCAGGATACTGTCAATGTACTTGAAATTATGTTTACCCAGTAAAACTGCTTTGCGCAGGGCTTCAATAACCAATTGCGGGTTTAGCTTGTTGGACCAGTGATTGATTTGTTCTACTTCCATGGGTGAAAGGGGTCGCCCGAACTCTTTTTCAAAACTGTTGTATAAATTAATGGTTTCGGAGTGCCCCGTTTCCATCATGTTTTTAATTTTCTCGTGTTCTTTAACTTTTACGCATGCCCATACCTCGGAAAGTTTTTCAAATAAAGGCTCGAAATCAAAACCCTTGATGACCAGGTTTTTATCCGCATCAAAAAAGTCCGTTACCCTTAGCATCTCCTTGTCCAGCAAGCTTTTCAGGTCGGCGGTAATATGTTCTTCGTCACCAGACAGGGTGTTTTTAAGGGTTTGTATGCTGGGGTAAAAGTTTTTTTCCTCGGCACGAAACCTGAACAACTGAATAATTAACATCATTTCGGAATCCGTGATTCCCAGTTGCTTGTAAAATTTCAATAATAGATTGGGAATGGATGTAAAGCCCTGGGCGAAAAGATCGGTCCCAAAAGCGGCGGTTATGTTTCCCTTTTTGTATTTTTTAACTGTTCTTGCCTGCCCCATGGATTCCATTCCTAATCTCTCCTTTTTATGTCTGAAGATATTTTATGGCACCCCGGGTGGTTTGTCCATCTCCGTCGCCTGGTTTGGCACCCGGCGGGTATGTGTTACGCGAAAATAAACCGGCCACAGTATCGATTTCGCGGCCGGAGAAATAGCGTGCCACTTTCTTTTTGATGCTATGTCTGTGAAGTTCAAACAGTGCACGGAACCGGGAACTAAATCAAAGGGACAGCCAGTCCGGTTCCCGGCGAACGGTTTTTACCTCCGGGTGAGTGGTAAAGAATATTTCTTTCAAGTGCAAACCAAGCGCCCGCCTGAAATAATGGTCAATGGCGACAGGCTGCGCGGTTATTTACCAATCCCGGGAACTCAGACAATTTGAGCACCCAGAACCGTTTCCATTTGACCGAGTGCCCAGTCATGGGCCTTTACGTCGAAGCTGGCCACTCCTTCCCGGTACACCACTACTTTGTAGTCGCGATTACAAAGTTCCTCCACGGTATAAAGAACGCATATATTGGTGCAGACACCGCACACGTGTACAGTGTCCGGCTGAATTTCGGACAATATATTTTCCAGGTTGGTGTTGAAGAAACCGCTGTACCTGTTTTTTGTAACCTTGTAAACACCTGTTCCGGCTGTGGTATAAGGTTGGAGCTCGCTTATAATTTCCGCGCCGGGGGTTTCCTTTACACAGTGAGCGGGAAAGCGGTTGAATTCAATGTCATCGGGTTCATGGGCGTCCATGATGAATATGACGGGCTGGTTTTGGTTTCTAAACCGGTGTACCAGTTCAGTAACCTTGTCAACTATTTTATTTGCCGCCGGGCCGCAGTAAAGGGCCCCGTTTTCCCGTATAAAGTCGTTTAACATATCAACCACAAGTAACACTTTGCCAGGCATGTTAATCACTCCAGGTATATAATTTACAGGACTTTAACGGCGGTACCGCTTGCCGTTACCATTAACATACCGTCCCTGATGACCTCGTAATCCAGGTCGATTCCGACTATGGCGTTGGCTCCCAGGCGCTGGGCTTTGGCTGCCATTTCATCAAGGGCTATTTGCCTGGCCTGGGACAGTTTTGTTTCGTAAGCACCGGAACGTCCACCCACTATATCGGTTATAGTCGCAAAAATGTCTCTCACTATGTTGGCACCCATTATGGCCTCACCGCACACTATACCAAGGTAACGTTCTATTTGCCTGCCCTCCACCGTCTGCGTGGTGGTTAAAATCACCGAACACCCCTCCAAAATTTTCTCGTCTTTATTATTTACTCCAGTTGCCAGAACAATCCTGCCTGCTTTATAAACAAGCTTGATAAAATTATTTGCATTTATTGTCAAGAGCATTTAATGTGTGTTAATATGTTCACAAACTAATGAAAAAAAATTAGTACCAGTGAATTATTTTATAATTTCTTTAAGGAGTGCAATAATTTATGAGTTTGGTTGTAGGTATTAACGGTTTTGGACGCATAGGTCGTAATGTTTTTAAAATAGCTCAAAAGGTGCCCGAAATCGAGGTGGTGGCGGTTAACGATCTAACCGGTGCCCGGACGCTGGCTCATCTTCTAAAATACGATTCGGTACACGGTAGGGATGCCGGGGAAATAGCCGTGGAGGACAATTGCATAATCTATAATGGCCAAAAAGTGGTTGTAACCGCTTACGAAGACCCGGGGTCTATCCCTTGGGGACAGCTGGGAGTGGATTGCGTTGTTGAAGCCACCGGTAGGTTCAATAATGCAAGCGAGGCTTCAAAACACTTGGCCGCTGGGGCCAAAAAAGTACTGATTACCGCACCCGCCAAGGAACCGGATATCACAATCGTTATGGGTGTAAACGACGAGAGTTATAACCCGGCGGAGCATCACATTGTTTCCGGTGCTTCATGTACCACCAACTGCCTGGCGCCGCTGGTTAAAGTATTGCACAGGGAGTTTAACATCGTTAGGGGTACTGTTACCACGGTACACTCGTACACAAATGACCAGCGTATCCTGGATTTACCGCACAAGGACCTGCGCAGGGCCCGTGCAGCGGCGCTCTCAATAATACCTACCACCACCGGCGCCGCGAAAGCGGTGGCGCTGGTTATGCCGGAAATGGCTGGGAAATTAAACGGCATGGCCATGCGGGTACCCACTCCCAATGTATCTGTGGTGGATTTGGTGGTGCAGGTGGAGAAAGCTGTAAGTGTGGAAGATGTTAACGGCGTTCTGCGGAAAGCCTCCTTGAAGGAAATGAAAGGTATCATGGACTATTGCGAGGAACCTCTGGTTTCCAGAGATTTCAACGGCTCGCCGTTCTCATGCGTGGTGGACGCCTCCTGCACCATTGTTACCGGCGAAGTGCTAGTCAAGGTTATAGCGTGGTATGACAATGAGTGGGGTTATTCTTGCCGTATGGTGGATACCATAAGGCATATGTTTGGTGTTTGACGCAATAAGAAAAGCGCGCGCTAATTTGTGCTCCTTTGGCGCGCGCTTTTTGGTGCTTTTAAAAATTCCCTTTTATCCCCGGAGAACACCTCCTTGTCTACCCGAAAAATACTCTTGGATGTAGGTATGCCTGTTCCGTCTCGCTCATATGCTCCCGCGCCGACGGCACCAACAGCTTGCTTCGGACGAAACCGGACCGCCATAAACTCACCGTCTGCGGTTCGGGAAAGGCTTTCGCGAACGTCCTGTTCGCTCGTCCGGTTTCGCAACCTCGCTGCGCCGGGTGCTGTTACCGACGCTCCAGTACATCACTTGCGGGGAGCCACCAGCCCACCCCAGTGCTATTTTCATCTTTCTACTGGTGCCGCAGCGCGGCATGGAGGTCCACTGGTGCCTTTTATTACCTTGCCACGTTAACTGCCCGTTTTTCCGAACAAGCCGTCAACGGCTGTTCTTATTTGCCGGTCGCTGTAACCTTGAAGAGTAATGGCTTTGTTGGGACATTCACCGGCGCAGGTACCGCAACCCTGGCAAATGACCGGTTCAATTTCCGCTTTGTGGTCTCTTATAACGGGTGCCTTGAAGGGGCATAAGCGCACGCAAGTAAGGCAGGCGGCACATTTATCCGGATCCACAACGGCAACAATGCCCCTGGATTCAAGGGTATCCATGCTAAGAATAACAGATGCCCGCCCCGCCGCGGCTTTGGCCTGGGTAATGCTTTCCTCGATATTTTTCGGCCCGTGGGCAAGGCCGCACATGAATATTCCTTCCGAGGAAAAATCCACTGGCCGTAATTTCATGTGGGCTTCCTGGAAGAAACCGTCTTGGTTCAACGGTACCTTGAACATCTGGGAGAGTTTGTGGTTTGACTCGGCAGGCACAATGGGGGCCGCCAGTACCAAAAGGTCTGCTTTAACCTGGATTTTTTCGCCCAGCACGTGATCCGTTGTGGATACTCTTAAAACATTTTCTCCGTTTTCGGTATGAAGTTCCACCGAGGGCTTGTTGTCTTGTTCATAACGGAAAAACATAACGCCCTTTGCCCTTGCATCCCGGTAAAGGTCTTCCAGGAAACTGTATGTTCTTATATCACGATACAGTACGCTGATTGAACAATCAGGGTTCTTTTCTTTGAGTTGCAATGCCAATTGCATTGTTTTACTGCAGCAAATGCGGCTGCAATACGGGCGTTGTTCCTCACGCGAGCCCACGCACTGGATAAATACAACGCTGCGGGCGCCGGTTACGCGCGGGTCCCCGGTTGCAATTGCGCGGTCCAGTTCCAGCTGCGTCATTACGCGAGGGTCATGCCCGTACATGTACTCGGAGGGTTTTGATTCTTCTCCCCCGGTGGCGATAATGGTTACTCCGTGCTTTACTTCCCTGCCGTCGGAAAGCTTGGTGGTAAAGTTACCCTTGTAACCGGAAACTTCCTTAATGTCGCAACCGGTATAAACTTCAATCAATGAATGGTTCAAAACCCTGTTGGAAAGGTTTTCAACAAACCCGGCTATATCTTCGTTGTTAAAGCCTTTTTGAATAAGACGAGCTTTGCCGCCCAGTTGCTCGTTTTTTTCCAGCAGGTGCACCTTGTAACCCTGATCGGCCAGGTTTAGAGCCGCGGTCATGCCTGCCACCCCTCCGCCGATGATCAGGGCTTCATGTGTCACGCTGACCTTGATGCTATTTACCGGCTTTAACAGCGCGGCCTTTGCCACAGCCATGCTGCACAGGTCCTTGGCTTTGACGGTTGCTTTATCTGGCTCGTGCATGTGTACCCATGAACACTGATCCCTGATGTTGGCCATCTCAAAAAGGTTCGGGTTGAGACCCGCTTCCCGCATGGTTTCCTGGAAAAGCGGTTTATGGGTTCGGGGGCTGCAGGAAGCAACTACAACCCTGTTCAAACGGTGTTTTTCCACCAGCTCTCGCATGGCGGCTTGGCTGTCCTGTGAGCAGGCGTAAATGCTGTTTGTGGCAAAAACCACGTTGGGCAATTTTTTGGCGTGTTCTACCACGGCGGGTACATCTACCACACCGGCAATATTTTTGCCGCAATGACAGACGAACACCCCTATTCTCGGCTCTTCCCCGCTTACATCCTTTTCAGGTGGGAATTCCCTTTCGGAAACAAGGGAATTACGGGCCGGCGACAGGAAGGTGGCGCAATCTCCGGCTGCGGCGCTGGCTTGCATTACCGTTTCCGGTATATCTTTGGGGCCGCTGAAAACGCCGGCAACATATATTCCGTCACGGGAGGTGGAAACCCCGGTTAATTCCCCTGTTCTGCAATACTCGTAATTATTCAGGTTGATACCAAGAATTTTGGACAATTCCACAGACTCCCGCGAGGGTTTAAGTCCCACCGACAGGATAACGAGGTCAAAATCCTCTTCTTGCATGGCTTCCCCGGGAACCCGGTACCGCACTCTCAATTGTTTATTTTGCTGTAACTCTTTTACGGAACTGATTATGCATTTGACATACTTGATCCCGTAGTCCTGGCGAGCGCGGTTGTAATATTTTTCGTAGTCCTTGCCGAATGCCCTGACATCAATACAAAATATCGTCACATCGAGGTCGGGCTGGTGTTCTTTGGCTATTACGGCTTCCTTGGTGGCATACATGCAGCATACCGATGAACAGTAACCCCTGTTTAATGTTACGTCCCGGGAACCGACGCACTGGATAAAGGCAATTTTACGCGGCTCGGTACCGTCGGATTTCTGCAGGTGCCCCTTGTAAGGCCCCGAAGCGCTCAGCATCCTTTCAAATTGCAGGCTGGTTATTACGTTGTCGTAAACACCGTAACCGTATTCGCCGCGCAGTTCGGCGTCAAACAGTTCATACCCGGTGCAAAGGATTATGGACCCTACATTAATCTTCAGCTCTTCGGGTTCCATGGTGTGGTCGATGGCGTCAACCGGGCATACTTCCAGGCACCTGCCGCATGCCTTCGGTTTTTTCATTCTGAGGCAACGACTGGCATCTATGGCATAGGCGTTGGGATAGGCCTGGGGAAACATTTTGTATATGGCCTTGCGTTCGTTCAGATACTGGTTGAATTCATTGGCTACCCTGATGGGACATTCCTCGGCACAGGCGCCGCAACTCAGGCATTTGTCTGGATCTACGTAACGGGGGCGCTTGTTGATGGTAACTGTAAAATTGCCGGCTTCTCCTTCCAGTTTAACCACGTCCGAACACGTCAGCACTTCTATATTACGGTGCCGGCCGCACTCAACTAGCTTGGGCGATAATATGCACATCGAGCAATCGTTGGTGGGAAAAGTTTTGTCCAGCATGGGCATGTGACCGCCAATGGCCGGCGATTTTTCCACCAGGTATACTTTAAAACCCGACTCGGCAAGGTCTAAAGCCGACTGCATGCCGCTTATTCCCGCACCCACAATTAAAACTGAACCGGTCTTTTTTACATTGTCTTTAGCATGGTTTTTATCCAACGTTAGATCTCCCCCATTTACCCGTTTTTTACTTCATCAGTGCAAGCGAACGCAGTAGAGGACGTGGGTCTATCATGTGCAGACCGAACCACTTGTCCGCTTCGGGTAAACCCATGGCCAGGCCGATTAATTCAGTGAAGTAAAAAGAGGGTAAATCATTGTCTTTTTGTGTCCCCCTGCGAATTTCAAGGTTGGATTGGCAAAGGGGACAAGCCGTAACAATGGCGTCGGCTCCGGCTTCCCTGGCCGCTTCCACAAGACGGGATACCATTTGTTGCACAATGCCGGCGGATGTCAAGCTGAGACTGGCTCCGCAGCAGTCCGTTTTGTACGACCATGGAATAGCCCGGGCTCCTAGTGAGTTGATGATATTATCCAATGAAACGGGGTTCTCGGTGTTGTCAAACCGGGTTACTTCAGGCGGGCGAACCAGCAAACACCCGTAATAACAGACCACACTAAGTCCTTTCAACGGGTTTTTAACCTTGCCGGCGATTTTTTCAACCCCTACATTGGTAACAGCTTCAAGCAAGGTAATTATATTTATCTTACCATTGTATTTAAAACCCACTATTTCTTCGGTTTTTGCACGCATGGCGCTGTCATTGCGCAGGGTGTGATCGGCTTTTTTTAATATGTTGTAACAGGCTGCACAGGGGACGGCCAGATCGGTCCCGTATTGCTGTGCCAGGGCTATGTTCATGGACGGCAGCGTTATTGAAAGGGTGTGGTTGGTGCTATGTGCCGAACTGGCTCCACAACAAACCCAGTCTTTGAGTTCCACAAGCTCAATCCCCAGGGCGTTGCAAATAGACCGTGTCGAAAGGTCATATTCTTTGGCCGTTGACTCCAGCGAACAACCTGGATAATAGGATAATTTCAATTTATGTTACCCCTTTCCATTAGCTAACTGTTTTATCTTTTACGTGAAATACCTATATAAACGTCACATAATCATTTAATTTAAACTTTGCCGGAAAATGTTTTTCAGAGCTTTTTTGTTTTTGATCCGGCTTGGCAACAGGGGTAATTTGCCTTTTCTGAATAATTTCAAGCCAGTGTCGATATCGGAGAACAAGTCGCCGCTTTTCAGCTTGTAAATAGCCATCATCAAAGGTTCATGCACTCTGCCGTTGGATTGAACCGACTTTAAAAAAATATCGTGAAATAGTTTAATTCTTTTTTCTTTAACCATTCCTTCGGCAATGGCTTTTTCTTTCAGTGCGTCTATTACTGCCCGCGTGTTAATCCCGTTGGGACACCGGGCACCGCAAGTTTCGCAACTGGAACAGATCCAAATACTTGAACAATACAATGCTTTTTCCTTTTGTCCCAGTTGAACCATGCGCAGAATTTCATTCGGGTAAAAATCTGCGTATTCGGTGGCTATGCAACCGGATGCGCACTTTTGACATTGGTAGCACAGTTCAATTGGCTGACCGCTTTTTTCTCTGATTTCCCGGTAAAAACTTTTACCTTCATTGTCAAGAGAAAACATCTGCTCCCCCCCTCGGAATAAAACGTTCAGCAGAACAGGCTATTTGTATATTTGTTACTTTTGCCTATACTTTCTTCGAATTACGCTAGATTTATAGTGAGACTATTTTAGCATAGCGTAAATATTATATATTGCTTTTCTAAGAAAATAAAGCTTAAAATTTTAAATTTTATAAGTGTTAAATGCTAGCATAAAAAACAATAAAAAAAGAGGCCGGGATAAATCCCGCCTCCGTTAATAAAAGGCCGGCATAGGTTTTGACGTTGCATATATTAACACATCCCGTCGTATAGGCGAGATGTTTTGGTGATAAGCGCTTTACTGCAGGTTAATCAAAGGGTTTTTTACACAGGGGCGCACTCGCTTTTTTCGTATTCCTTGTAACTTCCCTTTAAAAGACCCAGAAACTGAGCGTACTTGGATGTTACATTATCACCGGAAAACAGCATGTGAATTTCCAGCCCGTTGTAGTTCAATACAACATCAAGCACGTTTCTGAATTTTTCATCCCTCAGCAGGGCCGGTGTTGAGTTGTTTGCTGTTCTGCGCACATTACGTAAAGTTATTTTTTTGATTGATGAGATAGGAATTGCCGGGCGCGTTACCTCCTTGAAACAAATGCAGTCACCGTTTCTATAAGCGGTTAGGTTTTTTTGCTTGGGCAATTCAGGGTGTCCACCCAGGTACTTGAGGGAAATAGTTACATGTTTTTTATCAAGGAAAAACATTTTATGCACCCCCTCTTTGTATTATGTATACATTCGAGAAATCCGCCGAAACCTCGCTTCTCAATCCATTTGAAAACCGCTTTTGGTGTTACCTGCTTAAGCTTTCACTCTTATCCCGGGTACTTTTTGGTGTTTGCTGAATTTACCCTACTTTCATTATAGCAGCTTATTTTTTTTGAGTATATGTTTATAATCGACCAATATACGAATTCATTGCTGATTTACGCTAAGATTTATGCATTTTTTCGTTATGCCTTAAAAATTGAAAAATTGTTTTAAAATAAAACGTAATTGGAATAGAAAAAAGACCCTTGTAACAGGGTCTTTTGAAATGCTTTCAAAAGCAATATTATTCTACTTTGGGCCTGGGGTACAAGCCGCTTTTTTCCACGATCTCGGGAACCACTTCTTCCCAAGCGATGGCCATGATATGCACGCCGTGTACGCCTTTGATATTCTCTTTGATATACTTAATTTGTTCGATACAGATATCTATACCTTCCCGCTTGGGATCTTCGGCGTTCTTTAGCCGCTGTACAAGCTCGTCGGGTACAATCATGCCGCTGACGCTTGTCTGGATGTACTTGGCGGCACGCCAGCTTTTCATCGGGGTAACGCCGGCAAGAATGTGCACCCTTTCATGTATACCTCTTTCCCTTACCATTTCCATGAACCGCTCGAAGCGTTCCATGTCAAAAATGCACTGGGTCTGGATAAACTCCGCACCCGCTTCTACTTTCTTTTCCAGGCGGGCGACCCGGAATTCGAATGGATCGGCAAAGGGGTTGGCCACAGCTCCTATAAAGAAACGTGGTTCGTGTTCCTTGATTTCCTCGCCGGAGAAGAACTTCTTTTCATCGCGCATCCGTCGCAACAGGTAAATCAGCTGCATGGAGTCAATATCGTATACGTTCTTGGAAGTCGGGTGGTTGCCAAATTTTTGGTGGTCGCCTGACAGGCATAGTACGTTACGCATACCCAAGCTGTACGCGCCGAGGAGGTCAGACTGCATTGCAATCCGGTTGCGGTCGCGACAGGTCATCTGGACAATGGGTTCAATCCCGCAGTCAAGGACGTGTACGCCGGCGGCAATGCTGGACAGGCGTACAATGGCTGTTTGGTTGTCAGTGATGTTGGTGGCGTCAACATAGTCCTTCAGCATGTGAGCATGGTGACGAATGCCTTCGGCGGATGCGTGTTTGGGCGGGCCGATTTCGGCTGTAACTACGAATTCGCCCCTATCCAGTAATTGTTGTAATTTGCTTTCGGTTTTCAATCGATCATCACATCCTCCCTGACAGCCCGACGGGGACCGCCGTCACGGGACTTGGTCCAGTCTTTAGGTGGTTGGAATTCCATCAGTTTATCCAGCTTGCCAAGGGCCTTCATACGGTCGTAAATCAATTGCCAGGCGCAATCAATGTCTTTGGATATTTCGCATTTTCCGTATTGGGAGCCGCCGCATGGCCCGTTTAAAATACTCTTGGAACAGCGGATGATGGGGCAAATGCCCCCGGTACGGTGCAGTACACAATCACCGCACAAGCCGCACCTCTCCTCCCAAACGCCGTGAACAGTTGACCCACCGATAAACTTGGTGTCCAGGGCGGGCACCACCCACTTGTCATTGAAACGCTCGGCCAGGTACTGTACCCCCACACCGCAGGCCAGGGATACAATGGCGTCCACGTCCTGCGCCATGTTATCAATAGTGGTGATATATTCGGGATCGCATTGCCTGGTAGCGGTATATGTCACAGTTTCAAGAGGATTTTTCTCCAACTTACGCATTATACGCAGGCTGGAGGCCAGAACTTCGGTTTCCTTTTCGCCGCCGGCAAGGCATACCGTTACGCAGCCGGCGCAACCCACCAGCAGTACTTTTTTACAATCGGCAATCATGGCGGCAATATCTTTGATCGGTTTCTGCTGGGCGATAATCATGCAGCCCCACCTTCTTTCCCGGCAGGATTGGTTATCGGGTTTGGACCGAGCTTAGTAATCCGCTCGGTCATTTCTTTTACTATTTCGGCAAAACGCTGTCCTTGGGCGGCCGATAAGTTATAAAACTCAAGTCGCTCGCCGCCAAAACCAATTTCATCCAGGATTTGCTTTACATGGTGGACGCGTTTTTTCGCCCGAATGTTACCTTTAAGGAAGTGGCAATCTCCTTCCATGCATCCTGCCACGAACACCCCATCAGCCCCGTCTTCGAAAGCGTGCAGTATTACACGGTGGTCAATGGTGCCTGAACACGGCATTTCAACTATTCTTACGTTGGGAGCATACTGAAGTCGCATCGAACCTGCCAGGTCCGCGGCGGAGTATGCTCAGTAATGGCAGCAAAAGGCAACGATTTTGGGTTGGAACTCAGCCACCTTAACGCACCTCCTTAAATAAATCGTCCATCATTTTCATGTACATCCGGTCATTGTATCCTTGCAGGGTGATGGCTTTGTTGGGACATTCGCCGGCACATGTGCCGCACCCTTGGCAAATGACTGACTCTATTTCAGCAGCGTAGTTGGTTACGCGAGGTGCGTTAAACGGGCATAACCGTACACAGGTAAGACACGCTGCACATTTATCGGGTTGAACAACCGCGACCACCCCGTGGGATTCCAGGTAATCCTTACTGAGGAAGGTTGCTGCGCGTCCTGCAGCCGCCTTGGCCTGGGCGATGTTTTCTTCCATGTTCTTGGGGCCGTGGGCAATACCGGCTATAAACACGCCCTCCGCGGAGGTATCCACCGGGCGAAGTTTCATGTGTGCTTCCAGGAAGAAACCGTCCGCGTTTAGAGGCACCTTGAACAGTTGATTCAGCGTGGCGTTATCTTCCGGTGGCATTATGGCCGCTGCTAGGCTAACTATATCTGGGTTGATAACTAACGGCTGCCCGAGAACATGATCGGTAACGGTTACTTTAATGTTGTCACCGTCCATTTCCACCACTGGTTTGTTTTCAGGTGCGTAGCGTACGAAAATTACGCCCTTGGACCTGGCTTCCTCGTATAGCTCCTCCAGGAAGCCGTAAGTCCTGATATCACGGAACAAGATGAATATGTTGGTGTCGGGATTACTTTCCTTCATCTTGAGCGCCAGCGAAATGGACTTAGTGCAGCAAATCCTGCTGCAATACGGTCTTTCGGGCTCGCGGGAACCAACACAGTTGATCATGACCACAGTCTTTGCATTATTGACCCGCCCTTCGGCAATGGCTTCTTCAAGTTCCAGGTGGGTCATCACCTTGTCGCTTTCGCCGTACAGGTACTCGGTTGGTTGATATTCCCGGCCGCCGATAGCGATGACGGTGACTCCATGCTTAATTGTACGCCCGTCCGATAATACGGTATTGAAGTTGCCTACATAACCGGAAACGTCTTTTACCTCTACGGAAGTATAAACATTAATCAACGGGTTGTTGTTTACTTTTTCAACCAGATCCTTGAGCAGTGCCTGAATATCCTCGCCCTTGAATCCTTTTTTAATTCTCTTGGCCATGCCGCCCAGCTCGGCGGATTTTTCCACCAGGTGCACCTCGTAGCCCTGCTCTGCCAGGCTCAGGGCATTGGTCATGCCGGTAACGCCGCCTCCGATAACCAGCGCGGCTTTGGTTACGCTTACCGAACCCTGCTTGATGGGCTGGAGGAGCCTGGATTTGGCCACTATCATTTTCACCAGGTCCTTGGCCTTATCGGTTGCCTTGTCCGGTTCCTGCATGTGTACCCAGGAACACTGGTCGCGGATGTTGGCCATTTCAAATAGATACCTGTTCAAGCCTGCGTCCTTCATTGTTTCCTGGAACAAAGGCTTGTGGGTCCTGGGACTGCATGATGCCACCACAACCCGGTTTAGCTTGTACTCATCTATGATTTCCTTCATGCTTGCCTGGCTATCCTGAGAGCAAGCGTACAGGTACTCCCCGGCGTACACCACATTCGGCAGTTCTTTTGCCATTTCCACAACTTCGGGTACCCTGACCACACTGCCGATATTTATACCGCAGTGGCAAACAAACACACCAATTCTTGGCTCTTCTCCCGATACATCCCGCTCTGGCGGGAATACCCTTTCTTTAACCAGCGTGCCACTCACGTCCCCCAGCAGGCTTCCGGCTGCAGATGCGGCGGCGCTGGCCTGCATCACTGTTTCGGGGATATCCTTGGGGCCGCTGAATGCTCCGGCCACGTAGATACCCGGGCGTGATGTACTGACACCCGTAAGCGGTGACAGGTTGGCAAAACCGTACCTGTTAAGTTCGATACCCATCTTTTGACCCAGTTCCCTGGCCTTGGCGGAGGCATCGAAACCGACGGAAAGCACCACCATGTCGAAATCCTCGGTGCTTATAGAACCGTCCTCGTTGGAATAACGAATACGGCAGTTACCTGTGCCATCGAATGTATCGGTAACCTCGAATATACGCGAGCGGACAAATTTTACACCGTACTCGTTTTTGGCCCGCTCGTAATATTTTTCAAAGTCTTTGCCGTAAGAGCGCATATCCATCATAAAGATGGTGGTTTCAAGTCCATTGGGGCTGTGCTCCTTGGCAATGATTGCTTCTTTAGCGGCGTACATGCAGCAGACTGACGAGCAGTAGTTGTGTTCAGTTCGCCTGTTCCGGGAGCCGACACACTGGATCCAGGCAATTTTCTGCGGCTCCTTGCCATCCGAAGGTCTCTGCAGGTGACCGCCGTAGGGGCCGGAAGCGCTCAGGATACGCTCGAATTCAAGACTGGTCAGGACATTTGGCAGCTTTCCGTAACCGTAGTACCACAGCTTTTCGAGGTCACATTTTTCGAAACCGGGGCACAGGATGACGGAACCGACTTGCACTTCCACTGTTTCGTCCTGCATCTGGTGATCGATGGCGTTTGCCTGGCAGACTTCCAGGCACTTGCCGCAGGCCTTGGGCTTTTTGATTTTTAAACACTTGGTTGCGTCAATGGCGTAAGCATTCGGGTAAGCCTGGGCGTAAAGCTTGTATATGGCTTTACGTTTGTTGAGACCCTGGTTGAACTCGTCATCCACTTTAACCGGGCACTCTTCGGCACAAGAACCGCATCCGGTGCACTTTTCAGGATCCACAAAACGGGCTTTTTTATTGATGGTCACCTTGAAGTTGCCCGGTTCGCCTTGAATATCCAGCACTTCCGCGTTGGTAATGGTCTCGATATTCAAGTGTCTCCCGCACTCAACCAGTTTGGGAGACAGGATGCACATGGAGCAGTCGTTGGTGGGGAATGTTTTGTCCAGCATGGGCATGGTACCGCCAATGGCGGGGCCTTTTTCAACCAGGTACACGTAGTAGCCTGATTCCGCCAAGTCAAGCGATGCCTGAATACCGGCGATACCTGCGCCTACAACCAGAACAGAACCAATTTTATTGTTTCCCATGACATAACATCCGTCCTCTCGGTTTGGAATCATTAACATAAAAACAGTTATAACTCGGTTTGTCCGGAATGGCCCAACAAGACAGAAATAACGCGTTTGTCTACAAACTCCGGATTACCCGCATCGGCAGCAGTTTGCCTTTAAGAGCCGCGGGCTAAACGCCCGGGTCTCTTAAAGGTGCAAACTCCTTTATCAACTTAACGGTATGTGTTTAATTGTACCGCCGTTGCTGCCGTTGTGGTTGTTGATTCCAATTCCGTTGTTATTTTTCAGGCAATATAAGCGCTCTTTCCATCAACGTGCACATATGCATGTTCTTGGATTTGGCTTTTTCTTCGTACCACTTGTTCAGGTCGTTGAACTGGTCAATGCAGTTGTGGCACGGTACTACAACGATCTCGGCGCCGGTTGCCACCACCTGGTCCACTTTACGCTTGCCCTTGGCCTTGCGGATATCGTTAAATTCCGGCATGGCCATGCCGCCGCCGCCCGCGCCGCAGCAGTAGTTCATTTTGCCGTTGGGGTTCATATCCACGAAGTTTTTGACAAAGCTCCGCAGTAACTCGCGCGGTGCTTCATAAACACCCTCTTTGCGAGCGGTGTTGCACGGGTCGTGGTAGGTGACGACCTCGGTAATGGCATCGGGATCAAGCTTGAGCTTGCCTTCCTTAACCAGTTCGTTGAGCAACTCCAAAATATGGCGAATGGGGAATTGCTTGCCCTTCCAGAATGTCCGGTAACCCCAGCGCATGGAACGGAAAGCGTGCCCGCATTCGGTGACGATAAGCTCTTCACAACCCAGGTCCTCTACTTCTTGCCACAGGGGCATGGAAATGGCCAAAAAATCGTCATTTTGTCCGGTGAACAGGGCTATGTTGGTGGCGTCCCAGCGCTTGGTGCTGATGGTGTAGTCGATTCCGGCCGCATAGAAAATTTTCAAGGTTGTCTGCAGTTCGTTAGGATAATACTTGATGTCGCGGGCGTTAAAACCATAGAAGTACTTGGCGCCCTTCTTGTTCAACGGGATCTTGTAGTTGGGGTCGCCCAGTTCTTCCCGCAGCTCCTCCTCGATCCATTCTAAAGTTTCCTCGTAATCCTGCTGGCTGACGTTCATCTGGTTGCCGGATTCCTTGTGTTCTTCGGCAATGGTTTGCAGGTAACCCGGAATTTTATCCTTGTCCCAGGTGCCGCGCAGGGAACGCACCAGCGCCGCAATGTTCACGTTCATGGGGCACTCGATGGTGCAGCGCTCGCACATGGTGCAGTACCAGATGTACGGGTCTTTGAAGACTTCCTCTTTCATACCCAGCAATACTTTACGCAGGAATTTGCGCGGGTCCTGGTTTTCATGGATGTCTGAATAGGGGCACCCGGCGGTGCACATGCCGCAGGCCAGGCAATTGGTGAAATCGTAGCTGTTAAGCAGGCCAGCCACTTCATCCCTGAATTTGGGATTTAATTCGGCAGCTTTAATAACTTCCATAATTATTTATAGCCTCCCTCCGAGTCTTGGCGTTAAATACCTCTTTAAACGGAGAAATTCCCTATAGCGCCTCTTATTTAAAAGAGGCGCTATAAGTTTGTAATTTAATATTCATTCGGTAATTCGTTAAGCTGCGCCCTTGTAAATACCGGGCCGTCCTTGCAGACGTACTTGTTGCCCACGTTGCACCTGCCGCACATGCCGATGCCGCACTTCATCCGGTTTTCCAGCGACATGATGGTTCTTTCGGGAGTAAAACCCAGTTTTTCCAGAACAGGCATGGTGAACTTGATCATTACCGGCGGGCCGCAAATGATAGCGTAGGCGTTATCGGAACTGGGCGCCACTTCTTCGGTTACGGCGGGAATGAAGCCCACTTTGCCGTTCCAGCCTTCAACCGCCCGGTCTATGGTGGTGATTAATTCAATGTCGGGGTTCTTTTCCCAAGCGGCCAGCTCGTCTTTGTAAAGGAGCAGGCCGGGGTTACGGGCACCGTAAATGACCGTTATTTTTCCGTAATCACCGCGATGTTCCGGGTGCAGCATGTAGGTGGCCAGGGAACGTAATGTAGTGAAAGCAAAACCGCCGCCGATAATGACTACGTTTTTACCTTTCAATTCCTCCACCGGGTAGTAGTTACCCAGCGGCCCCCGTACGCCTACTATGGTGCCTTCTTCCATCAGGTGCAGGGCAGTGGAAACCACGCCCACCTTGGCTACCGAAAATTTTAGAAAACCCGGTTCGGTGGGAGATGACGCTATTCCGAAAGGAGCTTCACCTTTTCCGAATACACATACTTCGGCAAATTGCCCCGGCATGTAGGAAAAGCTCTTCTCGTCTTCTTCGCTGAGGTACTGCAGGGTAAAGGTATGGATTAGCTTATCCTCTGTTTCAGTAAAGTTTTTGACCAATTTCATTGGTAGCGGTAGATATGGATTTTTCATTAACTATCCAACCTCGCTTCCGAACCCCGAATATCCTCCAGTACCACCCGGATGTCCATATTTACGGGGCAATTTTTAATGCACCGGCCACAACCCACGCAGGCGATTTCGTTGAAGTTGTCAATGAAATACTTGAACTTGTGCATAATCCTATTGCGGTAGCGCTCTTTGTTGCTGGAACGCGGGTTATGCCCGGAACCGTGCAGTGTAAACAGCGGGAAAGCACAGGAATCCCAGTTGCGAACGCGGCAACCGTTGCAATCCACCGCATCGTCCACTATATCAAAACAGTGGCAGGTGGGGCAAAGGTAAGTGCAGGCTCCGCAACCCAGGCATTTTTCATGGATCTTATCCCAGATGGGATCGTAAAAGTTAACATCGAGTTTTGCTTTAAGGCCGTCCAGATTGACCTGGCAAGTTACAACTGCTTCTTCTTTGACCTTGGCTGCAGCAGCCCTGTCCGAATCGGATGCGGCGGCAAGACCTGCTTTTTCAACAAAAAGCTTGCCCTTTTCCGTTATCGTTTCCACCACGTACGCGTCACCCGTGTCAATCAATAAGACGTCCAACCCGCTGGTATCAAAGGGACCGCTGTTTACCGAAGTACAGAAACAGGTGCTGGCGGGCTGGTTGCAGCCGATACCTACGATAACAGTATTTTCTCGCCTGGCCAAGTAATATGGATCCTGGTACTTGTCGTTGTTAAAAACGTTGTCCAGTAACTTGACACTCCTGGCGTCACAGGGGCGAATCCCGAAAAGCACTTTCTTCTTATCGTCGATGGGCGCCTCCAGCTTGGCTCCCTCTTTGGTAACATTGTACCTGAACAGTTCCTCGGATTGAGGGAAAAATACTTCTTTGGCCGGTAGCTTTGTATTCCCGGCGTCCAGGACGGCATCAGCGCCGGATGAAATGGTTTCGAAAACCGTAAAGTCATCCTTTTTTACAGGCGCTATTACTTCGTCATACGCGCCAATCAGTTTATCCAGGAAGTTGGGTATATCTTTTTTGCTTACTATCATCAGTTTCACCTCATTCCTTCACCAAGAAAGGTTCTGGGTCGTCAGGTGCAAAAGTAGCCAGGGCTGCCTTGTCTTCCAAGCTGACACCGGCTTCGGAGTTGAACAGTTCCTTAACGTCCTTGACCATTTTGCGTGTCAGCAGGCGCAGGTTGATACCCATGGGGCAAGCCCTTTCGCAGGCACCGCAATCGGCGCAGCGACCAGCACTGTGAAATACCCTAACTACCTGGAAGAAAATGTTGTCCTGAATATCTTTCGCGCTTTTGCCTATCCATTCCGGCTGCGAGCAATCGACGAAGCATTCTTCGCAATAGCACATCGGGCAAGCGTTGCGACAGGCGTAACACCTGATGCACTTGCTGAATTCCTCCGCCATAAACGCGCGGCGCTCCGCCGCGGGCTTAGCTTCGAATTCCTTAATTTCGGCGAAATCACCGGTGCCTTCTTTTTCAGGCAGTGGTTCACCCACAAGAACATCGTATATAACGGGGTTGCCGTAACGGCATTCGATGCAGGAGTTGTGAAGCAAACCGGCTACCGCTGCGGATTCGGAAAAATCTTTGCCCTTGAGGACAATAGTGTCTCCGTTGTACTCTGCGGACAGAATTTCCTTGCCGCCTAATAGCTTGTTCACTTTCTTGCGGTCAATCATGCCGTCACAGGGCACGCCGATGATGTACAAGTTGTCCCGGTTGATTTGGTTTTCCTTCACCAGGGCTACAATTGAACGGACATCGCAGCCCTTGGCCACTACGGCCACCTTTTCCTGGCGCTTGCGCAGGTAATTGGCCAGGTTATTTTCACAGCCCCTGTTCCATGTGAGTTTTTCCGCTTCCTCGGGGGTGCGGGCGAACAAAGGGGTACTGCGCAGGGGCAGGCTTCCGTCTGCGAAGCCCAGCACCAGATCGACTTTCTTTTCTCCCAGTAATTTCTTGGCAATGTCTTTTATTTGAGCTGCTACTTCTGGCATCCGCAACACCCCGATTCGCTTTCTATTGTTGAGGACATTCCCCTGCAATAAATGGGTCCCCTATCCGCCACACCCTTATTGGGGCCGATTTCCTTTACTTTTTCCGTTATTTCCTTGACCAGTTCAGCGAAGCGACCACCCTCTGCGGCTGATACCCACGAGAAGTTTACTCGGCCTTCTTCCACGCCGGTGTATTCCAGAAGTTCTTTCAGTATAGCAAATTTCCTACGGGCGACTAGGTTGCCACTAACATAGTGGCAGTCACCGGGGTGTCACCCGGAGGTCAGCACGCCGTCTGCACCATGACGGAGCGCGCTAATTATGAACAGCGGGTTCATTCTTCCGGTACAGGGTATGCGTATCACCCTGATGTTGGGTGGATACTGAATACGTCCGATTCCGGCCAGATCAGCGCCGGCATAACTGCACCAGTTGCATAAAAAAGCTACAATTTTGGGTTCGTTTTCCATGTCTTCGTTTCCCTCCCCCATCTACAGCGCTTTGATCATGGCAACAAGCTGCTGGTTCGTGCAACCCTTGATGTTGATGGCTCCGCAACGACATGTTGAAGAGCAGGCACCGCAACCCTTGCAAAGGGCTTCGTTAACCACAGCCACTTTTTCCTCCGGGTCGACTTGTACAGCCTTGGCCGGGCATACAGATTCGCAGTCGCCACAGCCAGCGCACTTTCTCTTGTTGACGAAAGCGCTCTTGCCTTCCACGGAAATGGATTGCTTGGCCAAAACTGTGCAGGCGCGTCCCACAGCGGCCTTGGCCTGGGAAATATTTTCTTCCAGGTTCTTGGGACCGTGAGCCAGCCCGCACATGAATACGCCGTCGGTACTAAAATCCACCGGGCGGAGTTTCATGTGTGCTTCCAGGAAAAAGCCTTCATGGTTGAGCGGTACCTTGTAAAACTGGCTCAACTTGCCGTTGGTATCCCTGTCGGCGACGATTGCTGCGGCAAGACCCACGATATCGGCGTTAATTTCCACCGGGATGCCCAGGACATGATCGGTAACCGTTACCTTTATGCCGCCCGCTTCAGCTTCCACTACAGGCTTGTTGTCAATTGAATAGCGGATAAATATGACACCTTGCCTGCGCGCTTCGCGGTACATTTCTTCAAAGAAACCGTAAGTCCTGATATCCCGGTACAGTATGAATACATTGGCTTCCGGGTTGATTTCCTTGACCTTGAGGGCTTGCTTTATGGACTTGGTGCAGCAGATCCGGCTGCAGTACGGGCGTTCAGCGTCGCGCGAACCCACGCATTGGATAAATACAACGTTCTTGGCGCCCGTTACTTTGCTGTCCTTACTCGCCAGCAGGTCTTCCAGTTCCAGCAAGGTCATTACCTTGTCGCTTTCGCCGTACAGGTACTCTTTAGGCTTGTATTCCTGTGCTCCGGTGGCGATAATAGTTACGCCGTGCTGGATAACTTCGCCGTTGCTCAGGCTTGTCTCGAAGTTACCCACAAAACCGCTCACATCAGTGATTTCAACGCCGGTGTACACTTTAATGTTCTGGTCACTGTTAACCTGGTCTACGAGTTCTTTAACGAATGCAGGCAAGTCTTCGCCTCTCATGCCGAAGCGCAGGCGGTTGGCAATGCCTCCAAGTGTATCGGATTTTTCTACCAGGTGTACTTTATAGCCTTGCTTGGAAAGGTTTGCGGCCGCTGTCATGCCGGATACACCACCACCAATGACCAGGGCATCGTGGTTCATATCCAGTGTTACTTCGTCGATGGGTTCCAGCAAAGCGGCTTTGGCAACAGCCATTTTTACCAGGTCCTTGGCCTTGGTGGTGGCCTTTTCGGGTTCCTGCATGTGTACCCATGAACACTGGTCGCGGATGTTAGCCATTTCAAACAGGTTGGGGTTTAATCCCGCTTCTTTCAAGGTTTCCTGGAACATTGGTTCGTGTGTGCGCGGGCTGCATGAAGCTACCACAACCCTGTTTAAGTTGTGTTCTTCGATGGCTTCCTTTATCTGGGCGGCGGTATCCTGTGAGCAGGCATACAGTTTTTCATCGGCAAATACCACGCCGGGAAGCGTCTTGGCAAAAGCAACCACTTCCGGCACGTTCACCACGCTGCCAATGTTGATGCCGCAGTGGCACACAAATACTCCGGTACGAACAATTTCGCCGGCAACATCTTTTTCAGCCGGGTATTCCTTGACCCTGGTCAGGGTACCGCGTACTTCCGCCAGGTTCGCTGCTGAGTCTGCAGCCGCGGCGCTGGCCTGCATCACTGTTTCCGGAATATCCCGGGGACCGCTGAATGCTCCGGCCACATAAATGCCGGGCTTGCTGGTGGCCACACCGGTCAGGCTGGGAGGCTCGCAGAAGTTGAACTGGTTTAACTCCAGGCCCAGTTTGCCGGCCAATTTTACCATATCGGAAGCCGGTTCAAGACCCAGTGAAAGAACCACGAGGTCAAAATCTTCAGTTGCTATGGTGCCATCTTTATTAGCATAACGAATGCGGCAGTTACCTGTGCCATCGAATGTATCGGTAACTTCGAATACACGGGAGCGAATGAAACGAACGCCGTTTTCAAGCTTGGCCCGGTCGTAATATTTTTCAAAATCCTTACCGTAAGTGCGCATGTCCATGTAGAAAATGGCGGTGTCCAGCGGGTACTTGGTATGTTCTTTGGCGATAACAGCTTCTTTTATGGCATACATGCAGCACACCGATGAACAGTAACCGTGATCCATACGGCAGTTCCGGGAACCGACGCACTGGATCCAGGCAATTTTCTGCGGCTCTTTACCATCTGAAGGTCTCTGCAGGTGGCCACCGTAAGGGCCGGAAGCGCTCAGGATACGCTCGAATTCAAGACTGGTCAGGACATTTGGTAGTTTTCCGTAACCGTAGTACCACAGCTGGTTGACGTCATACTTTTCGAAACCGGGACATAGTATGACGGAACCGACTTGCACTTCCACTGTTTCGTCCTGCATCTGGTGATCGATGGCGTTTGCCTGGCAGACTTCCAGGCACTTGCCGCAGGCCTTGGGCTTTTTGATTTTTAAACACTTGGTTGCGTCAATGGCGTAAGCATTCGGGTAAGCCTGGGCGTAAAGCTTGTATATGGCTTTACGTTTGTTGAGACCCTGGTTGAACTCGTCATCCACTTTAACCGGGCACTCTTCGGCACAAGAACCGCATCCGGTGCACTTTTCAGGATCCACAAAACGGGCTTTTTTATTGATGGTCACCTTGAAGTTGCCCGGTTCGCCTTGAATATCCAGCACTTCCGCGTTGGTAATGGTCTCGATATTCAAGTGTCTCCCGCACTCAACCAGTTTGGGAGACAGGATGCACATGGAGCAGTCGTTGGTGGGGAATGTTTTGTCCAGCATGGGCATGGTACCGCCAATGGCGGGGCCTTTTTCAACCAGGTACACGTAGTAGCCTGATTCCGCCAAGTCAAGCGATGCCTGAATACCGGCGATGCCTGCGCCAACTACCAGTACGGCTCCGACCTTATCGGACTTTGTACTCATATAAGCATCACACCCGTCCTCCTAGTTTCAGCGATCAAATAGTTCTAGTTATTCCGCCGGGCCGGAAAGAGTTTGATGGTATCAAACTCGCGGCCCACCTGGCGTAAAATCCCGAGTCAATCCTTTTTTGCCAGTTATCCGGCCAATTAAAGCCGTCCAGCATTGATTGGAACTACCAGTCTTCCACCGGGGCTTTTAACCCGGCATAATCGGAGTAAACAATAACGCTGGTGTATGGATAATTATTTTGATAATTATTCTATTATTACGATATTTCGGGATCATACCGCCAACCACAGTATAATACCTCGAAGGCCCGGCTGTCAATTGATTCGAAATCAACCGGGAACCGGCCCGGACAGGGTTATGAAAAGGCGGTTTTTAACCACCTTTTCATAACCTGGAAATCTTAGTGCTAACAGTCTCCCTTTACCTGGAACGGAAGGTCTTAAGGAACGAATCGCAGTAAATGTCTTTGTTTAACAGAATGTTGGCAGCAGCCACGGCATTCAGTAGTTCATCGTCGTCAACGTCGGCAATGGCCGAATCCAGGCCGCATGCCATGGACATGATTAGGAACGTGCGGTTGATCAGGTGGCGGTTGGTGCACCCCTGGGAGGAGTTGCTCAGGCCCATGGTGGTGCGCGGCGGCGGGTCGGCCAGGGTCTTGACCTGCCGTAAGGTCTCCAGCACCTCAACGCCGTGTTCCTGGGCAACGTTGGCCGGCAACATCAACGGGTCGATATACAGGTCTTCCATGGGAATTCCGTGCGCATCGCAGTTAACAACAATTTCCATGGCCAGGGCTACCCGGTCGGCCGCGCTTTTGGGTACGCCCTTTTCGTTCATTGCCAGGCCGATGATGGCGGCGTTATATTTGGCGGCCATCGGGATGTAAATATCCATTTTCCACTGGTCGGCGGTGGTGGAGTTAATCATGGCTTTGCCTTTATGCACTTTTAGGCCTGCTTCGATGGCGTCCGGGTTGGTGGAATCAATGCAGCACGGCAGGGGAACGGCTTCCTGGGCGGTTTTTACCAGCCACTCCATTACCGCGGGCTGATCTTTGGCTTCCACGGTGGGCCCGGTATTAATATCCAGGTATGCAGCGCACTTTTCGTACTGGCGTTTGGCCCAGTACTGGATTGGCTCCGGGTTTCTGTTGTAAATGGCTTCCCGGATATCCTTGAACATCCCGTTGATCCGCTCACCGATGAGGATCATTCAGTTAACCTCCCTTATTTCGTTTTACTTAATTACATTAATAAGCGTTGCTTTCCATCATCTTGTCGAAGTGGGCTTTTAGGTGCTTGATGGAATCGGGGTGACGCAGGACAAGTATCGAGCCTCCTGCCTGGGCAAATGAGGTTGCTGTCAAAACTTCCCAGAGGATGGCCCTGCGTTCCTGGGCGCCCCATTCCGGAGTTTCATCGTCCGGGCTTTTAGCTTCTTTGGCTTTCCAGGCTTCCATGCCCACGAAGCAAATTACGGGCATGGCCAGCATTTTATCGCCCATAAGGGCACCCAAGCGTGCCCGCTCCATGATGGAGTAAGCGTATTCAATACCGTATCCCAGTGCACCTACCAGCGGGTCGATGGCAATACGGTTGGCGGGCAGGTTCATTTCCGTTATTAAAATGTTCAATTGCTTGGCCAGGTTGATGTCAAGCGGGCTTGATGCTATGACGCTGTGCCCGTTGACCATGGCGGCGGCGGTAATGGTTTTGTAGTTTTTCTCGGTGGCGCAGCCGATAAGGCAATTTTTGCCGTTTAATGCCTCGCCCACCTTTTCCATCACAGCGGCATCCTTCTCTTCAACGCCGCAGCCGATTACAATCAGGGGAACATTCACTGCATCTGCTACTGCTTTAGCCGTTGCGGCGCATTCCTCGGGAGAGGCATCTTTGAAATCGGGGTGAGCGCTCATCAGGCGCAGTGCCACCAGGTCGGCACCGTATTCAACATTTTTCTTGGCCCAGGCCGCTGGATCAGCCAGCACGCCCTCGAAGGGTTTCTTCAGAATTTCAGGCCAATCGGAAGGTTCCATGTCCCAAACTTCCAGGGCCATCACAGGCCGGTTGGGCATTTCCCCTTCAAAGTGCAGGAAGGGCAGGGTGCTTTCACCGCCAATTTTAACCGTGTTGGGTTCGGTGCCCAGCACCATTTCGCCCACTTTGCTGGTCCACTTTTCCTTTGCTATCGTAACAGCCATTGGTTCCGCTCCTTTCTACATTAGAAAGCATAGTTTTGCGGTACTACACGATGGCGGCTTTGGCCAGTATCTTGTTAACAGCCGCTACCGCTGGAGAATCATCGGGTAAATCGATGAGAGGTTTGCTTAATAAATCGTATTCCATCACCTGGTCATCAGCGGGTATGGCTCCAATTAGTTCAAGACCTGTTTTGTCAATCTCGCCTTGCAGTGCTTCAATGGAACCGTCTTTTACCCTTGACACAACCAGGTACATTTTTTTTACTTCCAGTTTTAGCATTTCCACCAGTTCGCGTATTCTACCCGCGGAGCGAATACCCCGGGCCGTAGCGTCGCTGGTGATGAAAAGCACGTCAACATTTTGTGTGGTTCGCCTGCTCAGGTGTTCCAGTCCCGCCTCGTTATCCATGACCAGGTATGGATAGTTGTTGCTCAGTTCAGCTACAAAACTGCGCAATATATTGTTTGCATAGCAGTAACAACCTGCCCCCTCGGGGCCGCCCATGACCAGCAGGTCCACGTTGTCGCCTTCCGATAATGACTGGTGTACTTTGTACTCCACGTACTGGTCCTTGGTCATACCTGCCGGCAGCGGGTCCTGGTTGTTATATATCCTGGCCAGGACTTCGGCGATGGTGCCTTCGATTTCAAGGCCCAGGGCTTCGTTCAAGTTAGCATTGGCGTCGGCGTCCACCGCTAGAATAGGTGTTTTATTTGCTTTGATAAGCTGTCTTATAATCAGTGAGCACAATGTGGTTTTACCCGTGCCACCTTTGCCGGCTGCTGCTATGTGAAATGCCATAATTAATTGCCTCCTTTTTTTGGTGATAAAACTGCCTTAACTATCAACGGTCCACACTTGCTCGATTTGAAAACACCGCGTTGCCGGTCGGGATTTTCTTACCTGTTAAGCATTCCAGCGCTGCTTAATGAAGGATGGTATACCGGCTGATTCCCTGGGTCCGACCAAAACTTCCCAACCGCTCAGTTCCTGGAGTTTTCCGCTCAGCACTGCCACACCGCCGGGGATGATTAACTTGCGGTGCGATACCTTGTCGGCAATGCCGGTTTCATTCAGCATTTCAGTGATTTTTTCCGGGGTGAACTTGCCTGCGGCCCAGCCGGTCAAAACGGATATACCATCGGTATCCACCGGCAGGATGTAACCATCGATCCGGCCGCTTTCGACGTCACCCTGCACGCAGAAGTAGGTCAGGGAGAAGTTGGTAGTTATAAATACCGGTGAATCGGGTCCCGGGTTACCCACTTCGTACACCTTAGATTCAACCGCGATGGGTTTTTGCGGGTCGGTGTAGATATTCAGGCGCAAAGTAATCAAGGGTAGAATATCAGCGGGATCAACGGTATTCAGCACCACTATGCCCGCGTATTTGGCGATGTATACACCAGCGTCCACCACAGCCTGGATTGGATCGGGGTTATCGGCAAAGGTAATGGTGGGATAACCGAAAGGACGGAACCTTTTCAGGGCCTGGCGGCGGATTTGGGTTTGGTCGGCCAGCACCTTGTTGACTTCCCGCGCACCGGAATCCAGGATCAACTTTTTATAACCGGCTTTTTCCACGAGAGAGGCCAGCTCTTCCAGCCCGTTACCTTTTACCACTAGGGGAGCATCGTATTTCTTGGCCAGCTCCACCATGGACTCCAGGTTGGAGGCGTTGGCGCCGCAAATCAACGGGTTGTTGGCGCCGGCTACTTCCAGGGCTTTTTCCATGGCGGCAGGATCTTCGCTGATCAATACCAGCGGGAAATCAGAATTATCTTGGGCGGTTTTTACCGCATCGGCAAATTTACCGGCGTCTCCGGATTCGTTTACTACGGCCACAAGGTTTACATTATGAATCTGCCCTACGCGGTCGAATACAAGCTTGTTGATGGCTTGCACGCGGCCTGCCACATCGCCGTCCGTATCGCTGACACTGATGGCGATGCCTGTGGGATGCTCAAAACGCTTGTCATGGCGGAACAGTACGGTCTCGTTACCAAGTGGCAACTCCTTGTCGCCCTTGCCGATTTTAACCAGTGCAATGGGCGGGGCCGATGCTGCATCAAGCGCTTCTTTCGCGGCTTCGCTCACGTGAGGGCACTGGTCCAGGCTTGCCTTGCCGCTGGCCAGTTGCATGGCGAAAGCCAGGCATGTGGGTTGACCGCAATCTTTGCAGTTGGTCTTGGGAAGTTGTTTGAAAATCTCTAAACCTGTTAAACCCATTACTCCAAACTCCTTTCTCTGAATCACTAGTCTTATATTAGAACACTGGTGACGGAACCCCGGTTGAGCGGGGTTCCGTCTTTAGTGTTCATGAAACTCGAAAGGAAATGATCAATTACTTTTTCATTTTCTTTTGTGTTACATCAGCGGGTCCATGGTCAGCGCCGGGTGTCCCTTCTCTTCCAGGAACGGCA
>CBETWA010000019.1:0-49642 GCA_965539975.1 uncultured bacterium
AAATTGTGTTCACCCTAATTTGCTTAAATTTGTTAACTCTATTTTACCAGTCACAGCAGTCTACAAACTTAGAGCGCATACAGATATTGAAACGCAAATTTGTGTTTCAATTCCTCATAGGCAGTCTACAAACCAATGTTACGCAGGTTGATTTTCAAATGGATTGAAAGTTTCAATTCCTCATAGGCAGTCTACAAACTGGGAATTGCTTTTGATGCTGCTGTTTTGTTCGGTGGTTTCAATTCCTCATAGGCAGTCTACAAACATAGGTCAAGACAAGAATAATCGTTATGAGTTTTCATGTTTCAATTCCTCATAGGCAGTCTACAAACTGAGTATGTGACAGCTAGAAAGATTGAATCCGTTCTGTTTCAATTCCTCATAGGCAGTCTACAAACGCTGATACACGTTTAGGGTATGATACTCCAACAATTGTTTCAATTCCTCATAGGCAGTCTACAAACTGTTTTTACTACTGCTTCGGTTGCTTCTCCATTGTAAGTTTCAATTCCTCATAGGCAGTCTACAAACCCCATTTAGCATCACTATCTGCTTTTGCTGTTATTTGTTTCAATTCCTCATAGGCAGTCTACAAACCAGCGTGTTATCACCCATTCATCGGCCACGGGGAAGTTTCAATTCCTCATAGGCAGTCTACAAACTGGCGGCCAGCTCTTTAATCGCATCGCCCGGGTTCTGAAGTTTCAATTCCTCATAGGCAGTCTACAAACGCTATGTAATTGAGCTTAATGCCGGTGAGTATGGTCGTTTCAATTCCTCATAGGCAGTCTACAAACGATGTATTCTCGCTGGGCAATGTCACGGAGATATTTGTTTCAATTCCTCATAGGCAGTCTACAAACGATGAAGTGGTCAGAATTACCCGGCAGATGGTGCCGGGTTTCAATTCCTCATAGGCAGTCTACAAACTATACGGAATGCCGTACAACGCTACAGACATCTTGAGTTTCAATTCCTCATAGGCAGTCTACAAACGGTGATTAGCTGATGGCTGAATATACGCAAAACTAGTTTCAATTCCTCATAGGCAGTCTACAAACGAAGGATTAGGGAGTGCCTCCTTCGTGATGACAGGAGTTTCAATTCCTCATAGGCAGTCTACAAACTATGCATAATGCACAGTAATAATTTTCTTTTTTCTGGTTTCAATTCCTCATAGGCAGTCTACAAACGATTTCTTTTTATATGCCCAAAAGTAACCAGCTTGTTGTTTCAATTCCTCATAGGCAGTCTACAAACGGACCAGATCGTCCGATGATCGTCATTTCCTGTATGTTTCAATTCCTCATAGGCAGTCTACAAACGAAATCTTGGTATTGGCGTCCTGCTGAGCAAAAAAGTTAGTTTCAATTCCTCATAGGCAGTCTACAAACCAAAACAATAACAGCATATAAAATCTTACTTTTAAGTTTCAATTCCTCATAGGCAGTCTACAAACCTTTTCTCGTATCCAATAATAAAAATGTTCACTAATATAGTTTCAATTCCTCATAGGCAGTCTACAAACCAAGGGTTAGAAAACCTCACGGCAGACGAGATTTTGTTTCAATTCCTCATAGGCAGTCTACAAACAGGGTTATTTTTTTGCGTTTGTAGTCTACCTATAATGAGTTTCAATTCCTCATAGGCAGTCTACAAACCAATGCAAGCAATACGCGAAAAATACGGCAGTACATGTTTCAATTCCTCATAGGCAGTCTACAAACGCGCAAGTGCTTGCTAATACGTTAGATATGTCCAGGGAAGTTTCAATTCCTCATAGGCAGTCTACAAACCCGGCACAACCAAAAATGCCGCGAGCGCGGCTATGGTTTCAATTCCTCATAGGCAGTCTACAAACGGGATCAAGATTCCGGCCAAATGATGATTGAGGTTCCTGTTTCAATTCCTCATAGGCAGTCTACAAACCCCAGCGGCGGTTGCCAAAATCGTTTTGTGAGTTGTAGGTTTCAATTCCTCATAGGCAGTCTACAAACCACTGATTCCGCGCCCTCTATAACTGCCTGTTCAATGTTTCAATTCCTCATAGGCAGTCTACAAACTTGCAGTGAGATCTGTGGGGCAGCATGCTTAAGGCTAGAGTTTCAATTCCTCATAGGCAGTCTACAAACTCATCTGCGATTAACTCATCTTCCCAATTGGAAGTGTTTCAATTCCTCATAGGCAGTCTACAAACTTTCCCTTCGCTCACCCAGTACCGGTCCCCGTATTTTGGTTTCAATTCCTCATAGGCAGTCTACAAACGGCGGCCCAGGCCGAAGAGAAGGCGGCCAAAGAGCGGTTTCAATTCCTCATAGGCAGTCTACAAACGAAAAATGCGGGGCGGCGTGTTTGCCGGCCCCCGGCATGTTTCAATTCCTCATAGGCAGTCTACAAACGTATCACGTCCAGCGGGGTTTTCGCCCTGCCGTACTCGGTTTCAATTCCTCATAGGCAGTCTACAAACCCTTTACGCTGGGCGACGCCCCATTTTCAATCTTGGTGGTTTCAATTCCTCATAGGCAGTCTACAAACCGGCGATGGCAATCACAGATGGGTAAGGCTGTTGAAGTTTCAATTCCTCATAGGCAGTCTACAAACGCAAAATCTATTTCAAAGACAGCTGATAGCCATCTAGTTTCAATTCCTCATAGGCAGTCTACAAACTTTAGAAAAGCTGAACGAAATCCCGGAGCAACCGGAGTTTCAATTCCTCATAGGCAGTCTACAAACTGACCAAGACGACGTGCATTTCATCCAGGCTCATTTCTGTTTCAATTCCTCATAGGCAGTCTACAAACCCGTTGCGGGCCTTTAAAAATAAGGTCTTTTCATTAGAGACCTGCACTGGTTTTTATATTATAATTTTAGCATTTTTCTTTTATTATAAGGCTTTAAAGACTTTTAAGATGTCGTCGAAGTCCCGGGTTTTTTACGCCACCGGTGGTCGACGACAATTTCAAATTATATTTTCATCCCCGCCTTTCTTTAACCCTATAATCTCCCGGGAAGAGTATTTCGTTGTACGTAAATGATAGAATATTACCGAGTCCTCATCTTTGTGAATGATTCTTTCCAGCTCCATTTTTAATTTTTTGAGGTTAGCATCGGAAATTTCGCCTTCCAAAACCGAGTTCTGGACCCAGTTTAGATACTGGCGGCATTTTTTCAGCACTTTGGCCACTCTCTTTTGCCCAACATCATAAACCAATATAACGAACAGGGCAACCTCACCCTCCTCTTCTATTTACCACCTGGCTACAAAAGCCTGGTATTCTTTTTCCCCCATCAAATGTTTTTCCAGTTTGTATAATTCCAGCCGGATCAACCTGCGGTAAGAGACATGGCGGCCTATATCCCTGTGTTTTATGGTGGTCTTCAGTTTTTCTTCAAGATTTTCCACAAAGCATTTTTTAGCCTTTTCTTTCATCATTATCCCTTCCGTCACCCTGTCAAAGCTGTCCTTAGTGATCATCCTTTTCGCAATTAACGAAAATATCAGCCTGTCCACTATAACCGGTTTGAATATTTCCGCCAGGTCCAGGTTCAGGGTAAAACGGCGGAAATTAGTTGCGTGCAGGTAACCGATTCGCGGGTCCAGGTGGGTCTTGTATATTTCACTCAAGCAAATGGTGTAAATTAACGAGTTGCCAAAGCTAATTAGGGTGTTTAAATAATTCTTGGGCGGGCGCCTGGTGCGCTCCTGAAAAATAAAGTCCGGGTTGCCAGTTATTTCGTCAAAAGCACTGTAATAATGATCACGGATATTTCCCTCCAGCGCCATCAATGCTGAGGTATCCTTGCATTCATCCACAGACGGAATCAATTTTTCAACCGCGTTTAATTGTTGCGCCACATTCTTTTCCCGGCCATGATAGTATTTCAATACTTGCCGTATGTTCCTGGCCGCCCCGCGCACAAATTCCCGGGCTATGGCCAGGCGTTTCTTTTCGTCAAGGTAATGCTCGGCTTGTTTTAACGTCATGTAACCTGAATTAAGGTGCTCGCGCGGGTAAAACGAGCCCATATAGTACCCGTGATGATTAAAAAAGTGGAGTATAATCTCTTTAACAGATAGGAATTCCAAAAGCTTTTTATTAACCGTGACCTCTCCGAAAATCATTATTTCCCCGGTATCCTCTACGGGGATATAACGCCGGCCTTCCCCGGTCTCAAAATACAGGGTATTGTCCTTACGCGAAAGCTCGCCGCTGGAAAATATGTAAAGGGTTTTCTTCATAGAATACACTTCCTGATTATAGTAATATTGGAATTAATCCCGGTTAAGCCCGGTTAAGGTTATTTCAAATTGCCGGTTACTGCCGTCTTACGACCAGCAAAACTCGGCATAAGCACACTTTTTGCAAAAACTTATTTTTTTTGGCTCCGGCGGGGTTGGTAGGTAAAGGATGCGCAGGATTTCCCTGCGCGCTTTGTCCAGCTCCCGCTCGGTTTGTTCATCCAGCAACACTTCTTCTTTGCGTTTTTCCTTGGGAAAACGCAGTTCCCCCCGGGCTTCTATACCACGCTGCCGCAGTTCACTTAGGTAAAAAGCCAGTTGCATGCGGGCGCTGTTTCTGTACCTGGAGCTTTTTTTGACCTCCCCGATAACCAGGCCTTCATCTGTAACCCGAAAGACGTCCATTTTGCTCCAGCCCACCATCAACTCTTTACGCTCACGCGAATAAGTGTGATCCTGGATAAAACGACCCAGGGATACGTTGGCATCATCCTGGTCGGGAGTAATCTGGTGCCCAATCAGCCATACCTCCCTGGGACAGATGTAATAGTACCATACCAGAGTGCCGCTAACATTTATTTCCCCGGCATCCACACAATTACCCCCCCGGCTCCAAATGATAAATACAGCGCTGTCTAAGCTCATGCGGTATTTTAACGCCCTATCATTCTATAACCTTGACACACCCGTATCCCTGGCTGCATTTGGCGCCCAGCCCCGCATCCACCCCTATTTTCAACAACTCTCCAGGGCCATACATTATCAAACTGCAAGAATATCCCTTAACTACCGTGTTTTTATAACTGGTAACATGTAGCCTGGGCCTGCTAACCGGCTTAATTAAAACTTCTCCCTCCGGAGCTTTTTGATTATAATAAGCCTCGTATTTTTTACGCAAGTTTCCAGCTAAAAGATTGGTAAATTCCCGCTCTCCCGGCTGGTAATAACACGTATACTTGCCGCCTTCGGGCTTCAATAAAGTACTGTAAATAACAACTGGTGAAATGGTTTTTATTTTAACCTGGTCGCCATCAACACGATAATCCAGTGTTTCAATGCCCTGTAACTCGAATGTTGAAGAGCCCAGGCGTAGCACACCGGCATGTAACAGGTTTCGGGCCAGCGACTCTAGAAAACGGTGGTCCGGCGAGGAAACAACCAGTTTAAAACCGTCCGGAAAACTAATTGTTTTTCTTTCCCGGTCTAATTCGTACCGGCCCAGCAGCCGGGAAAAGGCAAAAAGCTTCAGCTTTCTTTTACCCACCATACGCCCTTCATCGTGCAGTTTCCCCGCCAGCTCATTATCCAGGTTGGAATAAATAGCCGATTGTACTAAATAGTTATAGTTAATAGGAATCGAATTGTCAGTTGCCGGTTTAAATACAAAGTGGATATGCAATTTCTCTACTCCTCATTAACTAAATACTTTTGGTATATATCCCGCGGAACAAAACCCAGTTCGGGCCGGTAAATACACCCAAAACCCGGCGGGTTTATTATCCATAAGCCTTCACTGTATCTTTCTATGGCTCTTTCATCTTCGTCCACTATGAAGCCCGCTTTCGCCTCCAACCAGGCCTCCAGTTCCTTTCTTCGCACGCTAATGGCGTGTTGCCTGATCCTGTTCCACCGCTCCTTGATTTTGTGCCTGTCGTCAAGCCCTTTGCCTGCTTGGAACAGCTTGTCCAGCTCTTCCCTTATTTTCCCGTCACGGTCAATGAAAACCGTTTGCTCATCGGCATGTTCTTCAATCAGGCCTTTCCAGTAATCCCAGTGACCCTGCTGAATTTCGTACCAGGGACCGCCTTCATCAAGCGCCGTGGCCAGTTTATCGTAATATTTTCGTAAAATGCCAGGCACGTCTGCTTCTTTCACGGATACGGGATCTGCATCACTAAACTCTTTAAAAACCTCCGCAGATGCATTTAACAACACCTTGTCCTGGTATGCCAGCATGGAAAAGCTCCTGCCCTTGTCGTCGCACATTTCATAAACTAAAACTTTTCCTTCATCTATACTCGAGTGGCGGTTGCACCTGCCAGCCACTTGAATTAAGCTGTCCAGCGGCGCTAAGTCCCTGACCACCAGTTCAAAATCAAGGTCCACACCGGCCTCCACCACCTGCGTGGATACCAAGTATCTTAACTGCCGGCCTTCTTCTTTCGCCTTAACCATGTCCATAATATCTTTCCTGTCGCTGGGGGTTACCCAGCTGGAAAGGAAAAACATTTCCTCGCCTGCGGGGATGTTCTTTTTCAGTAAAAAATATACTTCCAGCGCAGCGCGGTGGGTGTTGGCCACCACAAGAGTGCTGCGAGAAGGAAAACCATGTTCACCCAGTAATTTTATAATCCTCTGCAAGCCGCATTTGTCGCGGTAAAAATGTATTGTATACCGCGAGCGGGGGAGTTCTATTGCATCGGGGGCCAGTTCCACACCGCTGGCCATATTCGGCTGTGTAGCCGTCATGAGAATAAAAGTGGTATTTAGGTTGCGGGAAAGAAACTCCAGGGTTTCGCCAAACCCTTTCCAAAGCCGGGCTGGAATACTCTGCGGCTCGTCCAGAATAACCACCGAGTTGGCCAAGCGGTGAAAGGACATGGCGTCGTTGCCCCATGGGGAATACAACACTTCCCACAGTTTCACAAAAGTGGTCACCACCACGGGTTCATACCAGTACCTGAACAAAGCCATGAATTTTTTACGCGTATCATTCTCTACTTCATCCTCGCCCTTTTCCTCATTCCCGTAGGCCAGGTAATGATCTTCCTGAACCTGCGGCAACAACGACCTGGCCACTTTGCTGTTTTGTTCCACAATGGATATAAAAGGCAGCACGTAAAATATCGCCCGCTTGTTTTCCCGCCTGGCGATGTTCATTGCCAGTTCCAGGCCCAGCAACGTCTTTCCCGCCCCGGTGGGCAGGGTAAGGGTATACACCCCGGGGCCTGAAAGCAATTTTTCAGCGCGTTTCAATACATCCTCCCTCACCCTGTTACGCCAGCTTGTTAATTGTGTGTTTTTTAAAGTCTTCAGGTAATGTTCGACTTTGTCACTAGGAATCTGCAGGGCCGGGGGTAGCAATTCCCCTGTCCCGCCGCTCACGGCGTCCATGCGGTCTGCTGCAATTAACAGCGAGTATACAAGCCTGAAATCAAGCCAGTTTTGTTCATTTAAGGGCAGCTTGCATGCTTCTGACAGCAGGTCATCCAGCTCGTCTTCGGAAGGGAGCAACTCCCCCCAGTTGCTGATATTGTTCATGCCCAGTTTTTCAAACACCTTTACGCATTCCGGCCACAACGGCACATCCTTTACCACGTCACAAAGCTCACTGTGGTCAAGGTCATACCAGTGTTCGGTGGTAAACTTGCACCTGGCCCCGCTATGATGGCGGTGCACCACCTCGGCAGCCATAATATCCCGGGTGACAAGGAAAGTGATGTAGGCGGAAGGACCGGCGTGGGCATAACGGCCTTTGCCCGTCTTTATGCGGGACTGAAACCGCCGGTGAGCTTTGGCCACATCGTGTAAAAGACAAACTGGTGACAAATTACGGGGAACCCAGCCAAGGCTTTCCAGGGCAATACCTTCCGCCAGGCAAGCAGTGCACAACAGGTGGTCTTCCAAAGCTCGACCCGGGTGGCTTTCGGTCTTACCAGGGGGCAAACCAGGCAATTACATCATCCCCCACTTTGCTCAATTCCAGCTCTCCTTTACTACGCATGCAAATCACACCATCTTTCCCCAAATCACTATATAAAACCGGGCTGGATTTCAAAAGAGTCCTGCTGTCGTCCAGTTTAACGGGCACTATTTCTTTGTAAACAGCCCGGCTTTTCAATATATCGATGTCCAGGCCATCCATGTTTTCGGGCAAGGGTACCACGCTGTGCACGTCGATGGGAAAGTCACCCACAGCTTCTTCCTGGAATTCCCCCAGGTATTCAATATCCGCCAGGGCATACGCCACCCCCAAACAAGGGGTGAATACGCACTCTCCGCGGCTCAGGCGGGTTTTCAGCTCGTGGTATACTTCGCCCCCACGTATATATATCCGGTAGCGCGGGCGCTTTAAAAACTGGTGTTTTGGTTGAATATGTTCGTCCATCTCACCGCTGCCGCTTTTAAACTTCAGCAAGTTCACCGCGGTAATAAACCAGTTAATGGGAGACCTAATAGACACTGCCACTTGTGTCCCCTCGAGTTGCGGCCAAAACCGCGCCCCTTCCGCAACTTCACCCGCCCCGTTATCAAGGCCTGTAATAGCCCCGATGAGCCCGGCCAAAGCAGTGGGCGGCATGAAGGGGTAGGATATCATGGATGTGGTTGTATAGCCCTTTCTGAACATGGCCAGTTCAGAAGTAACTTCAAACACCAGGGTCATGCCATCACCCCTGCAACTCGTTTACTGTCAACCCCAGGCCTTTTAAACCGTCAAGCCCTTGCACTTCCAGCTCCCCGTCCCTGCGAAGCACTATATATTCCACATGTTCCTTGGAGTTATCAATCACATGCACCAGATCACTAATGTCCAGCCGGCATTCCTTCAAATCACGCAGCGCCCGCCCGGCATCCTTGGACAGCGGCTCGCCGGCAGCGCTTGTTAAAACAACCTTCTCGTCCAGAGAGCCGATTTTCCCCATAAAACCGGGACGATAAACAACTTCCAGGTAAAAACGGGGCATGTGCTCGTTTTTGCTGCGTGTAATAAGGTTTTGAGTGCCCGACCAGATGGCCTGCCTAAGCGATTCTAGGTCCTCGTCGGAAGCACCCGTTCTTTCCGAAGCGTGCTGGTTGGCAATTCCGTATACAGCAATTAAGGCGAATGGCACTTTATACTCGTTGCGGAACGAGCGCTGCTGCTTTTCCTGGCCTTCCCTGCCCTCCGTGGTAAATGCCGATGTGCCCTGCACAAAATCCACCGTCACCGCGTGCAGCGAGCGTCCCCACTTGAATTGAACCGGCCCGGTCCAGGAAAAGGACTCCTTGCCCAGCGCGAAAGTAACTCCGAACAGCCTGGTATCGATACAATAAGACATAATCTCGCGCCCGGTTTCCAAACCGCTTTCTTTTTTCAGCTCTTCAAAACGTCCTTTCAGCGTTTTGGGCTCGCCGTCGACAAACACCGGCTTGCCCTCGCGCAGCCACTGGTCCCGGATTGTTCTTTTGACCCGCACGTCCGAAACCAGTACTTGTTCCGTTTCCTCGTCAAACCTGGGGTGGTTTGCGTTCAGTGGGTCGCCGTTCGGGTTAGCATCTTTAACCGAATATACAAACAAAATTTCTCTTCTGTTTGTAAAAGACATATTACATCCCCCTTTTAATCTTGGATATCTTCTTCCTTTTCAAATATGTGGCCCCAGAAGTATTCGGAAGCGTTGGCAAAGCCCGCGGTAAAGGCGAAGTTGCCATCCACTCCCAGTTCTTTGCCGCCACCCTGGAGCAACAACGCACCAACCTCGTTGGACAGCTGTTGCAAATGCCAGGAGTACTTGAAACGATAAGCCTTAATTAGTTCGGGCACCCTGGACAGGTGTTTTTTTAAGTCCCGCTCAGTCACTTTCCCGAAATTCAGTTGCTTGAACAGTGGCGCGTTGTGGATGTCATCGTTTTTCCCCACCTGTAGCCTCGCCATGTAGCCCAGAAGCACTCCCGCCAAAAAAACCCCTTTGCCGTAAGGCGTTTTTAAGTACTTGTCCTCGAAAGCATCAAGAAACTTCAAGTTTGGTTTCATTTTGGACCACCACCTTGTTTATTTGTTCCATAAACTCCACCACCAGTTGGCCCCTTGCCACCGCTCTCCTGACACTTGCCCAGCCACCACTGTCGAAGACCAGCTTGGGAACGCGCCGCACAAACATTGTTTTAAAGGAACCCGCCGGGACCCGCTCCCCTCTCAGCATGCGCCCGATGAGCTTAATCACGTAGTCGCGCATCACTTTCTTATCCTCGTCGCTTTTTCCTGAAAGCGCCATGCAAGCGGCATAAAGAACTTTCAACCCCGTATCAAGGTCTTTTTCCCAGTCCAAATTGCAAACCTCCAGCGCCTTTTGCCACGCCCCCGCTAGTTTGGCCAGCCGGGACGGTGGTACGTCCTCCACCATAAGGTGAACCCGCTCCTGGGCCTGCACGCTCTCCCAGAATAGGAAGTGGAATACCACACCCTGTCCCGCCTTGGCCGCTTCACGCAAAAACCTGCGCTCTCCTTGCTGGCCCATTCCCTTGGCGCCTTTCTTGTCCACGTTAAGTTTATCCACCACACTCCTTAGCAGCCCTCTGTCAGCGGCAAAACCCACCAGTTCGGGCACCAGCCAGATATTGATACCCCCGATGGTGGTGCTGTCGGTCAGTTCGCGTTCAATTAATTCCCTGCCCGCAGTGAGCTTTTCCAGGCAGACCTGGCAAACCGGCATCACCTTGAATAAGTTTTGCTTGTTTAAACCCGGCAGAACGCTCACCTTGTCAAAAGTGGCAAACTTGAAAACCTTGTCCACGGTAGCAGGAGAGCCAGTCTGCGCGCCACAGCAGGCACACTCGGTAGTTACACCGCTTTGCCCCCCTTTCTTTTGCACGTGTTCTTCTAGCTTCTGCTTGAAATAATTTACAAAAGCCGGTATTTCCCCCGGGTAGCAAAACAAGCCGTCCTTTGCCACTCCGAAAACAAGCAAAAATGAACCACTCCCCTGGTGCAGGCCGGCCAAATCATCCACGTGACCGCTAAGAAAATCCATGACCCTGGCCACTGAACCAGGTGAGAAAACTTCACAAACCTCGTAGTCGTTCAGCAACCTGTACTTCAATTTGTTATATATTGACTTATTATCTTTTTCCCAGTCCCCGCTTTCGCCCACCAGGGCTTTTTTGCGTGTGTTGATGTCCTTTTTGGGCTTCCCCATCTTAAACAATGGGGTAAATCCCCAGCTTGTATTTTTGCCAACGGGTTCTCGATACAAATACTTTCGTTTCATTTCCGGACCAGTCATGTAATCAACCAGGTCCATCTTGTTCACGCCACGCACATCCAGTTGAACCGCACCGGGGTCCCGCACGTCCAGCCAAACGCGGATAACTTTGTTCCCCTCGCCCGGCTCCCCGTCATCATTCTCCCCCAGGGGAAGTTTCAAGTAAGCTTCCCAACCGGTATCAGCGGCAAGGGTGCCTATATCACGCACGGCGCTCAAAAATCCCACGTCTCCACCACCTTGCAAAATTATTTTTGACACAATTTTAATTTGGGCAACAGACAACACTTTGTCACTTGTAAACAAGCAATTATTTTAAAAAATCTTAAAAAAAGTTATAATTATAGAATATATAAGTGTGGTTATAGTGGACCTCGCCCATAAAAAAACCAAAAACAACGGTGATAATAATGGTTGCTATTACTGTAAAAGCTATGGCTAAAAGTAACATTTTAGCAGTTGGTGGCACTTAATTAATTCCCCTTCCCTAGAAATTTAATATTCTTGAATAAGAGCTGTTACGACGTTTATATTTTATTAGAATTTTCCTAAAAGATCAAATTTAACCCTTATTGTTACCTACTAGGAATTTAAACATATTTTTGAAAAAGAGATTGGCAATGTATACTCCCTAAAAGGATTATTTTTTTTAGAAAACAACAAGTTTTTGTAAATCGCCGATATATGCTCATTGGCGGCATGGCTAATATGGTTTGGGGTAAACCAAGGTTAACCCAAGATTTGGACTTAACTTTATTGTGTAAAAAAGAGAATATTCAGAAATTCATCAAGAGATTAAGTAATATATACCGGCTTCTGGTTGAAGACCCGGTCTCTTTTATAAGCCAAACCAGCGTTTTAAAGAATTTAACATTTTGTTAGAAAAGCCGGAAATCTGGCAGTGGTACTTAAATTTCTTAAACGAGGCAAAAAAGATTAAAGATATTGATTAGCAACATTTATAATCTTGAAAAATCCCGCTCAAAGTTGGGTTTCCTATATTTTGGACTTATCGTTCTTCTCCACACACCCATAATTGGCCGCCCTTTCTCCCCAACCCGGCATCCAGGACCATCTATAATAAATCTTCTGCATTTCAAGCTAAAAAACAAAATCACCGGGTATTTTTATGTCAATGCCCAGGTGACTTAATAATACATATTACTCCATAAAGCAATATTTTCCTTCCCAATATGTAACATTTTATGTAACATTTGCGCAGGACAAGTCGCTTAAAGCATATACCGGTCTGTTCCTGCCGGCCTGGGAAAACCATTATTATTACCATTCAAGAAAAAATCATTGCTTACAGGCGTGCACACACAAAAAACCCCGCAGCTTTTCACTGCGGGGTTTTTTGGTGACCCATCCGCGACTCGAACGCGGGACTCCCTGATTAAAAGTCAGGTGCTCTACCAACTGAGCTAATGGGTCATAATTAGACCGCTTTTTGCGGTCGTATATTAACTTTGGCTGGGGCGGCTGGATTCGAACCAACGCATGACGGGTCCAAAGCCCGTTGCCTTACCACTTGGCTACGCCCCAGAGTAGTTAAAAAGTAGTTAATGGGGTGGGTGATGGGATTCGAACCCACGACCCCCAGAGCCACAATCTGGTACTCTAACCGGCTGAGCTACACCCACCATGACAACTCGCCGGTATCTCCGGCGCAATAAGTATCTTAACATATGCACCGGGCGAAGTCAAGAAAGTATATGCTGGAAATGGCACCCGAACGAAAAAAATTTTATATGCCGGTTTAGATAAAGTCACCAAAACACTATTCATGAAAAACTGGTTTATTATCGAACTTTATCTATAAAACTAAAAACTATTACTGGACAAAAATCGGGTTTATGCAAATTTCTACTATTCCTGCCGCATGGCTTCTTTCAATTTGTCATAGGTGTGGTCAAGCGCCTGGGAAATAACCCGCACATCACCCAGTACGGGCATGAAGTTGTTGTCGCCCTCCCAGCGGGGCACAATATGAACGTGAAAGTGGCCCGGTATTCCCGCGCCCGCCACCTCGCCCAGGTTGACCCCCATGTTGAACCCGTGGGGGTTAAATGCCCGCCTGTGCATTTGGATCATTTTCCTGGTAACCGTAAACAGTTCCAGCATTTCCCCTTCATCCAACTCTTCTATGTCCCCCACGTGCCGCTTGGGCGCCACCAGCAGGTGACCGTTGTTATAAGGGTAAATATTCAGGATCACAAACACCCTGTCGCCCCGGTAAAGCACGTAATTTTCCCGGTCTTTTTCTTCCGCGGCGTTCAGTTTTTCGCAAAATATACAACCGGGCCCCCGGTCCTTGCCCACGTATACGCTACGCCATGGCGCCCATAATCTTTCCATTGCTCCCGCCCCCTGTTTGCGCACTTTTATTACCTAATCTTTCTACTTTTTTTATTATATATCCTGCCTTTGCGGGCGGTTCAAAATTGAGTACGCTTTACAATAAACTGTAACCTAAAGAGTGCCCCGGGGCTCACCTGCGTTCCCAGGCTTCCACGCGCGGTAAATACCTGTACAGCTGGCCGTTCCCGGGGCCGAAATAGTTGAAGCGCAAAAGCTCACCGCGGTTGTTAAAGTGTATCTCTCCGGAGGCTTCCCAGTGCGGGCACACTAGCTCGTTATAAAGAATGATATAATTCAAATCACCGCTCTCATACAAAAAATTAATAAATTTATATAATACACGTAACGCCCGCGCCCTGTCCTCCCGGTGGTCCCACACGCCGTATTTTTCCCGCCCCAGCAAGTTATAGAGCAGCCGGGGGTTAAAAACCACAATATCGCTAAAAAGTTCCGGCTCAACGGGTTTCGGTTGGCATCGCCAGCGGGGGCTGTTACTAACTTTGATCAACCCCCGCCTCAAAACCGCCAGCAGGTAATCTCTTTTCACCACCGTGGCCAGGCAGTATTCCCTGCTTACGTTTATATTATACTTGTCTTTCAACCGGTGCACCGTCATACCCTGCATTTCCTGCAAGGGATAATCGGGCTTGTCACCGAAATAAGAGAACCTTTTCTCTTTAACTGCCCCTTTATTCACTTTTCCGGGTAGCCTGGTTAAAATGTCATCCAAAACAATCCTATCGATCATGTCAAAACCGAAATCACAAGCCTTTTCCGCACCGTCCCCGGTTATCCCCGCGATGTAATACAAGCAGTTCACCCCCACAACATCTATGATAAAGCATCCCCCGCTCAGGCAACAACGATTTATAATGTCGCTTCCTGACTTTATTTCTTCCCAGTTGCGCCGGTCCGGGTTTGCATGTTTGATCTTGTCACAAAAGGAAACCGGGATCGGGGCAACAACTAATCTTTTTATTAAACAGAAAACCCATACCCGTACGGATATGGGTTAAGGTTGATGTTTAAAGCTAAATGTTTGTTTTACTGTTCGGTTAATGTAATAGCCTCGTTGGGGCACACAGTTACGCAGGTTTCACAGCCCAGGCATTCTGTGGGGTCTCCGGATACAACGGCCTTATCGCCATCCATCTCCAGGATGTCAGCCGGGCAAGATTCTGTGCACTCACCGCAACCTTCGCACTTGTCTGGATCAATTTCAACTACGAACATGACTTTGCCTCCCTCTCCCACTAATTATTTAGGGGATGTCCCCCCGGTCACTTTGGACCATTTGACTTTATTGTACAAAACCCGGACCCGTACGTCCATAGCAAATTTTACAAAGTTGCATTAAATAATAATATTTTTTTCCGTATGAAAGAAAAACCGCCTTACGGCGGCACGGGCTAGATCATTGATTGTTCAACCTTTTTTATAGCCAGCTTGACGAAGTTTCCACAGTTCCGCGAACTGACATGACCAAAATAAAGGCTTCCTCCCCGAGTTACCTGATCGGCCACACCAAGCTCTTGTGCGAATTTAAACTTGGTCCTGTCCGACAAAAACTTGGCCATGAGCTTTCCTCCACTTCCTTTGTATTTGGTTTCTTTTATTCATGTTTAGTATCTGCATTGTCAATTCGTTGATACGGTTCAATTTTTACGTTTTTGTGCAGTTAAAGGCACGGAAATAACAACATGCTTAAAAAATATTTACACGCGCGTCATTTGATAGTAAACCGGAGTATGCTTGAAGGAGGTGGTGCCTGGCGAGTAGAAAGATTGCGTATCTGTAACTTATTAATTATTGACTAGCATTAACCAGCCAAGAGGTGGTTTAAATAGTGAAAAAAAAATTTATCTCGTTTTGCACCGTGGCACTGCTTGCCATGGCATTGCTTTTGGCGGGATGCGGCAGTTCCGGTGAAAAAACAGGGGTTGATAGCCCTTCCAGCACCGGCAAATCTGAAAACACCCTGGTTTGGGGCCGCGGCGGCGACCCAGCAGGCCTTGACCCGGCCATTGTCACCGACGGTGTATCCGGCATGGTAACCGCCAATATTTTCGACACCTTGGTTGATTACCAGCCTGAAAGTACCGAGGTACGTCCCGCCCTGGCCACCAGCTGGACGGTTTCCGAAGACGGCCGGGAATGGACATTCAACTTGCGCGAAGGAGTCAAGTTCCACGATGGCACCGACTTCAACGCCGAAGCCGTGGTATACAACTTCGAACGCTGGATGAACAAGGACCACCCGCTGAACAATGGCAAGTGCCAGTACTGGTCGTACGTTTTCAACGGATACACTCCCGATACCATCGTGAAAAAAGTGGAAGCTACCGGCCACCTGCAGGTAAAAATCACCCTGAAAGAGCCCTTCGCTCCCTTTATCCAAAACCTGGCCATGTTCCCATTCGGAATCGCCAGCCCGGCGGCCCTGGAGAAATACGGGAACGATTTCTTTAAAAACCCCGTGGGCACCGGCCCGTTCAAGTTTGTGGAATGGATCCGGGACGACAAGATTACCCTGGTTAAAAACGAAGATTACTGGGGTGAAATGGCCAAGGTGGACAAGGTGGTGTTCCGTGCCATCCCTGATAACTCCGCGCGCTTTAAGGAACTGCAAGCCGGCTCCATAGACATGATGGACGGCGCCGGCCCAGGCAACGTCAAAGCCGCCCAAGCCAACCACCAGTTCCAGGTGCTCCTGCGCCCCGGCATGAACGTGGGCTACCTGGCCATGCATACAGAGAAGAAACCCTTCGACAACCCGCTGGTCAGGCGGGCTATCAACCATGCCATCAACAAGCGGGCGTTGATCGATACTTTCTACGATGGTTTGGCCGAGCCTGCAAAAAACCCGCTGCCGCCCTCATTATGGGGTTACAACGATAATATCCGGCCTTATAAGTACGACCCCGCCAAGGCCAAGGAACTGCTGGCGGAAGCAGGTTATGCCGGCGGGTTCAAAACCACCCTGTGGGTCATGTCCGTACCCAGGCCTTACATGCCACAAGGCCTGAAGGTGGCGGAAGCCATCCGGGCCGACCTGGCCAAAGTGAGTATCGATGCGAAAATCGTCACTTACGAGTGGGACACCTACCTTAAAAAGGCCGAAAACGGCGAACACGACATGATCCTGCTGGGCTGGACCGGCGACAACGGTGACCCCGACAATTTCATTTACGCCTTGCTGGACAGGGATAACGCGGTGAAAGGCAGTTCCAATAATTATGCCTTCTATAATAATGACGAAGTACACGAACTGTTGATCAGAGCCCGGCGTGAAATAGATCAAGATAAGCGGGCCCAGCTTTACAAAAAGGCCCAGGAAATCATCCACGAGGACGCTCCCTGGGTACCCCTGGTGCACTGCAACGACCCGTTGATCCTAAAGAAATATGTCAAGGGATACGTGCCGCACCCCACCGGCATTGATAAGCTCAACACCGTAAGCGTTCAATAATCGTTCAATCTTTCTTTACCCAGCGCGTCCTCGAGAAACAGGGCGCACCGGCGCAGCCGGCCCAGGTCCACGCCCGTTTTTACCCCCATGCCGTGAAGCATGCGCACCAGCTCGCCGGTGGCAATGTTTCCGGCGGCACCGGGTAAAAACGGGCAACCGCCCAGGCCGCCCACTGAACTTTCCAGCACGGAAATACCGGCTTCCATTCCCGCCCTGGCGTTTTGCAGGCCGTACCCGCGGGTGTCGTGCAAGTGCAGGGCCAGGTTCACGCCGGGGTACCGCTCCATGGTCCTGGTAACCAGTTCCGTCACCTGGCGCGGTACGGCCATGCCCGCCGTATCCGCCAGCGTAATCTCCTCCACACCTGATGCCAGCATACCATCCACAACGCGAAATACTTCCCTCGCAGTGATATTTCCCCCGGCCGGGCACCCGAAGGCGGTGGCCACCGCACCCCTAACGCGGAACCTGCCCTCTGCAAGCCGGCAAATTTCCTTCAGCCCCCGCAGGGATTCATCCACGGTGCGATTCAGGTTGGCACGGTTATGGTGCTCGCTTGCCGAAACCACCACCACAATCTCACGCAGGGCCGGCTGTTTGGTTTCCAGCGCCCGGCGCACTCCGGCCGCGTTACCCACCAGCGCGCTTAAAACAACCCCGGTGCCAAGATCGCCCAAACCTTCCAGCAGGGTTTCCGCGTCCGCAAGCTGGGGCACTGCCCGCGGGGATACAAAAGAAGTGGCTTCAATGGCGGTTATGCCCGCCTCGATAAGTTGCCTGACCAGCGCAATCTTTTTTTCCGTGGGGAGAAAAATTTTCTCATTTTGCAGCCCGTCTCTGGGTCCAACCTCCCGGATAAGCATTTTTACCCACTCCCCGAGCGATATTCCAACATAACGCGCTAAAAAGAAACTCCCGTTCCCTGTTTTGGACAAACAAAACAGGGAACGGGCCGGGTTATAACAAAACCATGTTGATATAATTAATAAGTTTATGGCAAAAACGGGTGACAAATGCCGCCGGGTATTTGTTTTAACCCAGACCGGTGGCAGTCTTGGGGATGCGGCCTGTCCTGATGCACTCACTGCGCAGGCGCCGCCCCACAATTTTCTCCATCATCTGGCCAATCTCCAGTACCCTGTCCACATCCACACCGGTGTCTATACCCATCTCATCCATCATTACCACCATGTCTTCGGTGGAAACCAGTCCCACGATGTTGGGATCCTGGTAATAATATTTTCCGGTTCCGGCCACTGGGACACCGTCCACGAAGTTAGCAGGCTGCCCGCCAATGCCACCCATGGCGCTCTCAAAGCGAATAATTCCGGCCTGCAGCGCCGCCAGCACGTTAGCCAGGCCCCAGCCCCGGGTAACGTGGAAATGGGCTACGTGCAGGTTCGGGTCGGGTATAGCGTCAAGAATCATGGAAAAATACTCGTAAACCTTGTTGGGCGGCGCCGAGCCGTCGTGGTCGGCGTGTTCGATATCGTCCGCGCCTATGTCCAGGTAACGCTTGGTAAACTCCACTGCTTTCTTCAGCTCGGTGGGACCCTCAATGGGGCAGCCCCAGATGGTGCTGACGGTTCCGTTGACCTTTATTCCGGCGTCATGGGCTTTTTTGATGCACTCCTCGGTCATTTTCCAGTATCCCTTGTGGTCGAGGCCCGAGTTTTTATATTGATGCGATTCGGACGTGGATACCATTTGTAGTATCCGGGTGGGGCCGTAACCCCTTTTCTTTAGCTCAATAGCCCTCTCCACCGCCTTCTCCCTGATGGTGACGGCGGTTAACTCGCACTGGGGCAGGATATCCTTTACCCGCTTGGATTCGTACAGCATCTTGAACAGTTCATCGGCGTCGGCGAACTGCGGCATTCCCCTGGGGTTGCCAAGGTTGGTCACTTCCACTTCTCTGAATCCGGCCAGGAGCAGCTCTTCCAGTACCCATAACTTGGCCCTGGTGGGAATGGTTTTTTCCTCGTGTTGAAAACCGTCACGAACCGTAATTTCGCCTATTCTTACTTTTTTAGGGTATTTTAATTCAAACATACACTCTCCCCCTTATATAATAAACCCATAGCAATTTACCTGCCACGGTAAACTGGCTTCCGTTTTTCATTGAAAGCCCTAAGACCTTCGTCACGGTCCTCGGTGGCCAGGCAGACGTTGTAGCACTCGGCCTCTAGGGCCAGCGCGGTGTGCAGTTCCAGCTCCACCCCCAGGTTGATGGCTCGCTTGGCCTGCTGCAGGGCGATGGGACCGTTCTTGGTGATTTCCCGCATTATCTCCATGGTCTTTTCCATCAACTGGTCGTCAGGCACCACGTGATTGACCAGGCCAATGTCATAAGCCTCCCGGGCGCTGATACGCCGTCCGGTGAATATCAATTCCTTGGCCCGGTTGCGGCCTATTACCCGGGGCAAAAGCTGGGTTCCACCCCCGCCGGGAATAATGGCCAGGCCCACTTCCGGCAAACCGAACGTGGCTCTTTCGGCGGCGATAATGAAGTCGCAGCAAAGGGCGAATTCGCAACCGCCACCCAGGGCATACCCGTTCACCGCCGCCACCAGCGGCTTGGGAAACTCCGCCACGGCGGTGAAAGTTTTAACGAAAAGCGCCCGTTGTTTTTTCATCTCTTCCCGGGTCATGGTCTTTCTTTCCTTCAGGTCCGCCCCCACGCAAAAAGCCCTGTCGCCCTCGGCAGTGAACACGGCGGCAAAAACCTCGTTATCCTGCTCCATTTCTTCCAGGGCGGCCAGTATCTCCCGGGCGGTCTGGGTGCTGAGGGCATTCATGGCCTGCGGCCTGTTAAATGCCATGATGGCAATGTTACCTTCCCGGGTTAACTTAATGTTTTCATATTCCATGTTTATCACGTCCCCCTCAAATTAATAAAGAAGTCCCGGGCACCGGCGGCGGTCCTGGTGGGGGGGAACCCATTTTAACCGCTCCCGGCCGCCCCGGGCAAAATAATTCCTCTGTAAGCTCGCATCTCATTAAACCGGGTAAACCGGGTGCTTCCGCTCGGTAAATATTTTTTGCTTGGACTGGTAAAGTTCAAACCGCTTAATCAGCTCTTCCCGCAGTTCGCTGCCTGTGACAATGTGGTCCACCACAAGCTCGGAGGCAAGCCTGTAAACGTCCACGTCCTTGGCATACTCTTCCCTTTTTTGCTGCACGAAAGCGGGCCTTTCTTCCGGGGGTAAAGCTTTGATCTTATTTTCGTAAACGGCGTTCACTGCAGCCTCGGGCCCCATAACCGCAATCATGGCCGTAGGCAGTGCCATGCAGCAGTCGGGCTCGAAGGCGGGCCCGCACATGGCGTACAGCCCGGCGCCATACGCTTTACGCACCACAACCGACACCTTGGGCACCGTGGCCTCGGACATGGCAGAGATCATCTTGGCCCCGTGCCTGATAATGCCCTGGCGCTCCACGGCGGAACCAATCATAAACCCGGGCACGTCCATCAGGAATAAAAGGGGAATATTAAAGGCGTCACATAAATTCATAAACCTGGCCGCCTTGTCCGCCGAGTCCACGAACAGCACCCCGCCCTTTTCAGTGGACTGGTTGGCCAGCACGCCCACGGTTCGACCACCTATACGCGCCAGCCCGGTAATCAGTTCCGGGGCAAACAACTTTTTAATCTCGAACCAGCTGTCACGGTCGATAATTCTGTCAATTACTTCGTACATATCAAAAGGCCTGTTTTCCTCCACAGGCACGATTTCCTCGATGGGACGCCCCTCTTTGGGTGGCTTGGCCTCCACCAGCGGCACTTTTTCCATGTAATTCTGGGGCATGTAAGTAAGGTATCTCCGGCAGGCCTCAATGGCTTCCTTTTCGCTGGCCGCCAGCAAGTCGCCGCAGCCGCTTACGCTGCAGTGCATCCGCGCGCCGCCCATTTCCTCCAGGGTGGTTTTTTCAAAGATCACCATTTCCGCCATCCTGGGTGAACCCAGGTACATGCTGGCGTTACCGTCCACCATGAACACCACGTCGCAAAAGGCGGGAATATACGCGCCACCCGCCGCCGACGGCCCGAACAGCAAGCATATTTGGGGTACCATTCCCGACATTTTTACCTCGTTGTAGAAAATACGCCCCGCTCCCCGGCGCCCGGGAAACATCTCCACCTGATCCGTAATCCTGGCGCCGGCCGAGTCCACCAGGTACAGCATGGGCACCTTCAGGTTCATTGCCGTTTCCTGGATACGAATAATTTTTTCCACTGTACGCCAGCCCCATGAGCCGGCCTTAACGGTGGAATCGTTGGCCATGACGCAAACGGTCCGGCCGTGTATTTTACCCACCACCGTCACCACGCCGTCTGCCGGTAGACCGTCCGCCAGGTTATTGGCGAAAAGACCGTCCTCCACCACAATGGAACCGGGGTCCAGCAGCAGCTCCAGCCTTTCCCGCGCGAACATTTTGCCCTTTTTGGCGTTACTTTCGTGGTACTTGAGAGCTCCTCCCTTTTTAATCTGGCTTTCTTTTTCTTTCACTTCCAAGTCCAAATCTTTAAGCATTTTTTCGCTCATTTTCTCATCTCCCAACTAGAAAGCGTTAACATTCTTTTACACTTTAATTATGCAATTAAATTTTTGACTATTATTTAAACTGGAGCTTCACAACCCCAATACAGCGTACCCGCAGGCCGGTAAAAGACTTTTCACCTCCCGTGACCCGGGTACCGGGCGATATTTACATCAATAATTATTTTGCAAAAATAGTGCCACTAAGATAAAGGTGTCAACTCATTTCGTTCAATGGTCACGCGCAGTGTTAACAAGTCCTTTGTCCAGTGCCGCCGGCGGGCCGCCGGTAAACAGCTTAACATTTATTTTCGTGACAAAACAAGCCCGGGTTTGGGTATAAAAACTGCATTCCCGCGCGTAAACAAAAAGTGTTACTCTGGTTTACACACAAATACCTATCCAACCAGCCCCGAAACATTAAGCTCCTGCCGTTAAATCAAACAGCAGGAGCTTAAATATCAACGTCATTCGCATAGGACATACTTTACCTCCTGGCAAAACACTTACTTAACAATCTTTAAAGCAACCTTCCTGTGCTTTATTCCATCCACTGTTCTATCCTCGCGCTCTCGCTGATCAACGCGCAAAACCTGGATACGGGCTATTTCAGCCTCGTATAAAGGCCTTTCCAGGTTGGCTTCCATCCACCTTGTCAACCTTTCTATAATTTTCACAAAAACCACCCTTTCAAATGAGGTAACATAACGAATAATTCTGTTACACTAATATTACTCTCTACCACCTTTCTCCGAAACATTTATCCGCTGAATTACCGGTTTATTAAGTCGAACATTTCACAAGCCTGAGATGGCGGGTTTGTTACCAAACATAAAATTTCACAAAAATATAAATCCACGATTTTACCGTTCAGGTGCCGCCAGTTGCATTTAAAACAAATTATTTCAACCTCTTAATATAAATCTTTACAAAATCTTATCAAAGTATTCTCTCCGGATTCCTTTATCTAAAACCCAAAAAATAGCTACAAACTTTTTCAAATAAGAGGATACCATTTACCGGCGTCGAATATGCAATAAAACATGCAAAAATATGGCATAAAAATGAGAATAATGTAATATTGAACAAGGAGTGGGTTATGTGGATAATGAATTAACTAATAGCGAAAATATCGATAATCTCCAACTGATGATCAAGCTGGCACCCTACCTACACCAGCTGGCCGGGGAGGATTCTTTTTTCACCATTGCCGACCGGGAAAAATACTTGTATACCGCACCAGGAAAGAAACTGAATCTCCCGGTCACCAAAGGCGACTTGATTAAAAAAGGCAGCATCGCTGAACAATCGCTAACAGCGGGCGAAAAAACGGTCAAGCTGATCCCCGGTGAGGTACTGGGGGTCCCCTATGTCGGGTTAAGCATACCGGTAAAAGACGATGCAGGTGAAATAGAAGGCGTTATAGCCATTGGCAAGCCTATTGAAATCCATGAAAAGATTAGCAAAATGGCAGAAGAACTGAGCCGCTCCATGGACAACATTACCACTATCAGCAGCAACCTAATGAGCGCCTCCGAGCAACTGGCCGCCACCGCCCAAGAGCTTGCCGACAACACCTCGGGCATTGAGAAAGACATCAAAGACATGGACACGGTTATCGCTTTGATCAAGGAAGTTTCGGATCAAACCCACCTCTTAGGCCTCAACGCCGCCATTGAAGCCGCCCGGGCCGGCGAACACGGGCGAGGATTCAACGTGGTTGCCGGAGAAATACGCAAGCTGGCCACCCGAACCCAAAGTTCGGTCAAGGAAATAAGCGAAAAGTTGAAGCATATCCAGGAAACGATACTGGGCTTTGCCACCCAAACCCACGAGATTTCGGCGGTATCCCAACAGCAGGCGGCGTCAACTGAAGAGATTTCAGCCAGCATGGAAAAAATTCAGTCCATGGCCGAAGAACTGGCCAGGCTGTCAGAAGAGTTGTTAAGGTAAAACTTTAAAACCCCGGGCATGTATTTTAAAGCAACAAAAAGGGGGCGAGCACCTCAAAAAATATAAAAGGTATCACCCCCCTTTTTCGCGTTTATCCGGAGAAAGGCGGGCTTTGGAATTATTGCGCCGGCTGGGATCCTATTCTCTGCCACCGGCCAGTATTTTACCCACCCGGTCCATCAAGGTGCCGGACTTACCGGCTACTCCCGCTCCGGCCCGCGGGCCGCACCCGAAGCCCGCTGCCAGGTCCGTCAGGATAACCCGCACTGCTTCCATGCGCCGCCGGTGAAATTCCTCGTGGTCCACTTCTTCCACGGCGGAGCCAAGGCGGTTACGGAGTATATCCGGGGCAAAAAGAAAGGGAATAATCATGCGCATAATGTTGTCGTTCATCCATTTCCGCGCATTCAGCTCCCGCATGGCGTAATCAACCAGGGACGTATACTGGTCGGACATCCGGTACCAAGTGTAAACACTCGCGTCTTCCAGCCACTGGTGCACCGTCCACACCCGGCCTCTCAGGTGCCCCAGGCAGAATTGCATCCGCTCCACCATAAACAACTTTTCTTCCTTGCGCGCTTTCCCGCCCTCGCCAACGTACCGGACGGCCCGGCCCAGCGGGTAAGTACGGCAGTTTCCCGGCCTGGCCGGGTAAATGGAACACTTGCCGTCTTCCAGCATGAAAGCACAGCGACCTTCTGCCGCATGGGAAAGCCAAACCGCGGGCCAGCCCGCCTGGCGGTTCAACTCCATGTGACAGTACTTAGTAAAAAACTTTTGACCCGGCATCCCCAGGTGCCTGGCCATTACTTCCACATCCCAAGGCTCTAGCAGTATTGTTATTTTCCGGCAACACCTGCCCATACACTCCTCCGGGCAGGAAAAAGTAAACTTGTCCTCGGGTTTAAGCTCCTCCAGCGTACCCTCTTCCAGCTTCTCCAATACATTCCGTTGAAAATCAAAGGTCATTGTTGCTTCTCCCCTCCCGGTTGGTGCAATGTCGAGATCCGGCGGTAAAAGACTTATTGTTACGTGCCGGCCAGAACATGGTGGCAGCGCACCCCGCACCCGCCGGCACCGCCGGCCAGCTCTTCAAGGGTCAAACCGGTCGTTTTTTTCAATCCCCGCACTGCAAAATAACCGTCCCAGTACATGTGTTCCTGGAATGGCCTTTCGGCCCCCACCAGAACATCCTCCCAGTTCGCACCGAAGAAGCGTGCGAATTCCCTTTTATATTCCTTTTCACCAGCTTCCGGAGGCGGGTCCACCCACGCGCTCAAAAAATTGCCCACGGCAACCACCTTGCGGGGATAGTCTCAACCGGGCTCATAAAAGTACACGGCAGGCGAACCTTTTGCTCCGGCCCGCGACAGTTTATCCAGCACCGCACCGTCCATGGTCCCAAAAACCACAATCCCGCTGGTAGACGCAATTTCGAACGCTTTATTCAGCCCCGCCCGGTTTACGGCGCAGGCTATGACTTCTCTTTTATAACCCGGCATTACATGCACCCCGTCTAATTCCAATAATAATTAAAATTAATACTTTAACGTTTATACTTCCACCCCCGCACCTGTAATCCTCCCGCCGGAAATTTCATACACCATGTATTATCGACAGGCATTTTTATGTTTTTGGAGGAATATTTGTGTAACAAGTCGAAAAATACTTGGAATCACTTACTAAAGGCGGAGAAAAGATGCTGGACTTTATAGCGCCGGTTTTTTTCTTCAACTTGATTTTGGTGTTTTCCTGTTATTTACTTTCCGGCACCGCATTCCTATCATAACGCCGGTGCTGGTATTGACCGCCTTGATATCTTTCACCTGCACAATGGGAGGTACGAAATTTGAGGAAGAGCACGGAACTTAATGGTTTGCCTTTACTTGCCATTGCAGAGGGCGACTTTATCGCCAAAGTCTACATGCCATTGGTTAACCCGGAGGAGGGCAAAATCGATTACCTGCTGCTGGACGGCGAAGAGTGGTTCCTAGAGAAAAAAGCCATCGCATTTGGCGACATTTCGGCCATTGGAACCAACGCCGTGACCACTGAAAAATCAGACAACGTAAAACCGGTTTCCAAGTTCGAGCACGCCGTTAAGCTTTTGCAGAACGAAATCCGGGTGCTGGGTTGCCGGGTTATGACCAGAGACGGGCGAATGGTGGGCACCGTTTCGGAATTCTTTTTCGATGAAACATCAGGTAAAATAACGGGTTGCGAACTCACTCCCGAAAATAATGACAAGCCCGCCGGAGTGATACCTGCATCTAAAATAGTAACTTTTGGGCGACGTTATCTTGTGGTGGCTGAAGACGCCGATACCACCTTGGAAAAAGAACCCGGCGGGAACGGTTCTGATCCTATGCAGTTGCCGGTTCCGGAACTCCCGGAGGATCCCGCGACTGAAGAACCCGGGGAAAGTGTTGAACCTGGTGAACAACAGAAAGACCCGCTGGAATTGTTTAGCGAAAAACAGCGAGAGTACCTGATCGGTAAAAAAGCCGGCAAAACAATTATAGACTCCAGTGGAAACATAGTGGTTTCCGAGGGAACCACCATAACAGAAGATGTCATAGATCGCGCCATGCGGGTTGACAAATACATCGAGTTAACCATGTACGTTGAATAATCAGGTAAAAAATAAACCGGTACGCGGCCCGGCAGCAAAGCCGTCGATTCACGCTGGATCGCCGGCGGCTGTTCACGGGTTGCACCACCGGCAAGGCTGGTAGCCTTTGTCCAGGGCATCATCAACAGTATTGAACTTGACAAGGTTTTTATCATGAATTTCCTGTGCCCAGCGGCAATCAGGCCGGTGAAATTTTTTACTCTTGGAGGAAGCCAGGTAATATTCCTCCTGCGTTCCCTGGTCCAATCCCCACAATCCCCTGTTATCGTCCCTGGCCTCCCGCTGGTATTCGGTAAAATAATCGACATACTTGACGTTTGGAGGAACAGTCATTACCTGCGCGTAACCTTTTAGCAACAACTCGGCATTATACATCCCCGCCCTTATGCGGGCTTCGTCCTTTTTCCGCTCTCCCGGGCTTTCCAGCCATACATAAGCCAGCAGCCTGCCGTAACGGTCCCTTTCTTCCACATCCAGTTCCAGCCAAATCTTGCGTTTCAGCAACCTTTTTTTCGTGTATTGCGAAGCTTCCTTGCCATATGGCTCGACTTGCCCGCTGGTTTCGGGCGTATCAACGCCAATTAACCTTACCTTTTCCTTTTTACCGTTTTCCAGAATTACATGAAATGTATCACCATCCACAACGGAAGTAACGGTGGCCTGCACGAGGCCGCCCACTATCTTTTCATCTCCCGCCTCACCGGAAGCGGTTTCCGCCTTCTCTTTATCAACCTGCACAGCCGGCCTGTCCGGCGCGCTAGTCTTATTGCCGGTTGTATCAGTTTCGCTTCCCCGGCCGCTGCAACCTGATAATATTACAATGCTGAGCAATACCAGAACGGCTGCTTTGCATAACAACCCGGATTTATTCACAAGCATTCACCCTTAAAAACCTCATTTCTTACCAAAAAAACTCTTGAGTATGGGTATACCTGTTCCGGTCTAGCAATTTGCGGGATCGCCGGTAACGGCACCCGGCGTAGCGAGGTTGCGAAACCGGACGAGCGAACGTGATATTCGCAGGAGCCATAACCGAATATGTTCTTATCCCTCCCAATTGATGCTGTTTAAGTAGTACGTCACCTGTTTAGAAAAAGCGAAACGGAACAGGTATACCCATATATATTTTCTACCTTTTACTGGTGCTGCATGCGACGGCATGGGGGTCTCCCGGGAAATCTGGTTTATGATTACCTCCGGCAGGAAAAGGGCAATTTACTTGCATCTTAATTGATGAATTTCAGCTTTACATTTCCGATTCTAAAGTAGGCATAAGCGGCTATTGAAAACCAAGCTAGAAAGGTTAACGGGGCGTAATATTTATAGTTACCCACATATTCAAATAAACCCAGGTTACTTAAAACCAGCCCAACCATATAACCGAAAATTGCAAATCCGGTTACATACGGGACTAAAAAAACTTTCCTGACAGGAAGAAAGTAAAAGAATAACATAAATGCAAACATCCATGCTACTGGTGTCCAGAATGAAAACACACCCCAAACACTGAAAGGACCCGTATTATAGTACCTAATTAAATTAAATACAGAACCCGATATTAACACCAAGATTACATCGCCAATTGCTCCAAATATAAATCCATAAAGTAAATACCTTTTAAATTCATGCCTGGGGATTACAGCATAAGCCGCTATTCCAAATAAGAGGGCTTTATAAAAGAAGAATACGCTCCTGCCTAACACTAGCACAATCCTCCATATATAGGAATTTCATCTACTACATGTGTTACAAGTATTTTTTCCGGAGCATGATAAAATATTCCAAACCGAAAGCCCCCACTTTCAGTAAAAACCACTTGCCGTTCATTCTCCGATAATTTTCACCAGCACTCTTTTTCTGCGCTTCCCGTCAAACTCACCGTAAAAGACTTGCTCCCAGGGGCCGAGATCCAGCTTTCCCCCGGTAACCGCCACTACAACTTCCCTGCCCATAATGGTGCGCTTTAAATGCGCGTCAGCATTATCTTCGAAAGTATTGTGCCTGTACCTGGAATAAGGCTTTTCCGGTGCCAGTCCTTCCAGCCATTCTTCTATATCCTGGTGCAAACCCGCTTCATCATCATTAATAAACACGCTGGCAGTTATATGCATGGCGTTACATAGAAGTAATCCTTCCTTGATCCCGCTTTCATCTACACATGATTGAACCTGCGGCGTTATGTTTATCAGCGCCCGCCTGGTGGGCACCTCAAACCACAGCTCTTTCCGGTAACTTTTCATAAATCATCCTCCTTTAATAATTACTTTATATTTCATTTTCTTAAGCCACCAGGTAATATCCTCCTCGAAACTGGATACGGAGGAATGCCCTTAGCGTATGGTCTCCTGTGCTCGTTCCAGGTACCGGCGCTTCACTTTATTTACAAAAGTATTTCCTAAAAAAAAGCAAAAACCCCGAACATTTTACACGTTCAGGAACTAATTTACATATTGCAAACAAATTATTTATTCAACTATATTACCGCCTAATACAAAATCATGCGTATAATATTCCCCACTAGGTATATCACCGCAAAACAACAGACAGCGTATCCCAGTGACCGGGCAAAAACAGTGTCTTCTTTTTCCAACCAGCTTTGCGCCCGTTCTAAAAACACGAATTCTGACTCATCGTGTTTACGCGCCATTGCCCGTCCACATGTTCTGCATAAAAACGCCGAATCAGGTTGCACAAGCCGGTCCTCCGTTTCGGTTCCACCATTGAGTGAAACAAATGTTTGCTTCATTATATAGGAAACGGTTTAAGTCGTCAATGTATTTATTAAAAATAAAACAAATGTTCTTTAGAGTAGTTCTCTTCCGAAAATACCTGAATTCCTTCCTTCAACAGCAAGGCTACGGTACACCCGCAACCCGGCACTTTATTGCCGGTAAAAGTACCGTCATATATTTCCGTGCTGCCGCAGGACGGGCTTCTTTCCTTCAGTATGGCCACGCGAACGCCGGTTTTCCGCGCCATTTCCAGAACTTTTGTTGCGCCGTCAATAAATATACTGGTTTTATCCCTACCCCGGTTATCAAACACATGTGCCCTTCCTTCCAGCACATCAAAACCGTTTCCTCCTTTTATTTCGCACGGGTTCCGCGGGACCGGCGCGCCCCCCATCACTTCAGGGCATACCGTCACCGCCCGGCCCTCTTCAACCAGCCTTTTTAATTCGGGGTAATCAAATCCATCGCCGGTATAGCGGCATTTTTCACCTGCCAGGCAGGCACTCAAAATAATTTTTATATAACTCGCCCCCCATCCAGTGAATTAGCACACCCCATCACAATAGCCGCCCGGAAATGGAGTTTCCGGCAACCACCCCCGTGAAAATATACGGGGATTTTTTATTTTTTCGCCCGAGGCATATGACATTATAACGACACATGCATACATTTTAAGCTATAGATATTTACTTCCGATTATGGTAATATATCCCAAAATATGTTACACAGGAGTGAGCAATGGTGATTGAAATAGTGGAAGAGTATAAGAGTTTCAACATTTCTCCACTTCTTCCGGCCCTTGACGAATTCGAGGAGTCCGTGCGCAAGTCTCTAGCGGGAGTTGACCACGAGGACTTAAACCAGCGACTGGCAGTTGAGGCCCGAATTTACGGCGAGCTTATACAAACCCTTGATAAGTATGGATTGCGCACGTACGGGCTTGCCACGGCTATAAAAAAATACCACAGCTATTTTGTGGTGGAGGTGATTGTGAACGAGCCCGCCCCCCGTACAATAAAACAAATCAAAATACCTTTTGATAATAAATAAAGCCTCACAAGAGCCCGTTGTCGCCGTCCGCCGGCCCCACCCGCCTTTTAATCGTCAATTTGCGTTGCGGTCACGGTAACATATTCCTCTTTACCCGCACACCGCACAGACATGACGTCCTCTTTTTCATGCCACGACAAAACCACCTCTAAACCGCCCTCGCAGTTTAAAGCGTTCAGGTCCACCTTGGCCTGGCGCATCCAGTCTTCAGTCAAATGCACGAACACCAGTTCATAGTCGTTGCTGCGGAACAGTTTAAAACGCGAGTCGCCCACTAGCTTGTAAAAAATGGTAACATCCTTCACGTTCTTGTCGAAAATCTTTTCTTCTTCAAGCAGGAAATCAATCTTTCCAGCCTTTTCTATTTCTTCCGTCAGCAGGTCTGCTATCTTTTCCATCCTTTCACACCACCTTTTTCCTTTTTCATATAACATATTCAGGTTACCGCCAGTAATATCCTTCATCCCATTGTCACATAATGTTTGGGTTCATTACCTATTAAGTGGTATTGAAGCAAGAGCCGCCTATAAACTCCCTGATTATCGAGTTGGAAGGAACATCTTCACAAGAAAGGGGCACGAAATAGCTTAAAAACCTTCTCAGCCTTTTGGCCATGGCGTACTCGCGGTGTTCACGCCCCACCATGCCCAGCAGGGGCATAGCATACCCTTTCAGCACAGCAAGCTCGTATATTAGCGAAGAGTTAAACATTACATCGGCGCTTTCCTGGAACGGAAAAATGTGGCGCTCCTCCCCGCGCCGCACGGAAGGCCAGCGACGAATTGTCTCCAGCGCAGAATACCCCCGGAAATTATAGTCGCGCACGATGCGCCTTATAATACGAAGGTAGGTGGTGGGGACCCAGTTGTGGTTATCCAGGTTTAACTGGGTCAAAGCGCTGACGTATATTTTAAATTTGCGCCCTTTGGGAATGGAAGAGGTTAACCTATCGTTAAGCCCGTGGATGCCCTCCACGATAAGAAGGTCCCTTTCCCCAAGCTTCAATATTTGCCCGCTGTTTTTCCTTTTGCCTTCAATAAAGTCATAAACCGGCATCTCAACTTCTTCACCCTGCACCAGCCTTATCAAGTGTTCGTTGAATAGTTCACGATCCACAGCTTCCAGGCTTTCAAAATCGTATTCCCCTTTTTCATCCCTAGGAGTTAGTTCCCTGTCCACAAAATAATCGTCCAGGGAAATGGGAATGGGGTTAATGCCGTGAATGCGTAATTGTACACCAAGGCGCTGGGCAAAAGTTGTCTTGCCCGAAGAAGACGGCCCGGCAATTAGTACTATCCTGATCAGGTCAAAATTATCCGCTATCATATCGGCAATGGCAGCTATTTTTTTCTCGTGGAATGCCTCGGCAACCCTTATTAAATTGCCTCCTTTGTCTTTCTCCAGAAGCTCGTTCAGTTCCAGAAGATTGCTAACCCCCAGCACCTGGCTCCATTTCACGGACTCGTAAAAAATGTTGGCCAGCTTCCCCTGTTCAACGTATTCCGGCAGCACCAGCGGGTTTTCCTTGCGAGGAAATTCCAGTATAAAACCCGGCATGTAATACCGGAGGCGGAAAACTTTCAGATACCCCGTGCTGGGCACCATGTTGCCGTAAGTTATGTCATTGAACCAACCACAGGAGTGCACCCACACTTGGTCAAACTTGCGGTAACGGAGCAAACCCAGCTTATCTTCCTGTTTTGACGATATGAAAAGCTCCCTCGCCTCCTCTTTGCTGACCTGCCGCATTATTACAGGCTCATCCGCCCGCACAATTTCCCTCATGCGTTTTTCAATTGCCTCGATATCTGAAATGCGTATCCGGCGCTGGTAATCGATTTCGCCGTAAACACCGTTGCCAAGGGTGTGTTCCATCCTTACCTTGCATCCCGGAAGCACTTCCGCCGCGGCTCTTACCAGCAGCATAACAAGGCTGCGGGTATAGATACGGTTACCGTCGTCCGAATTCAGATCCACGAACTCCACCGTGCAGTCCCTGACCAGCCTGGCCTGGAGGTCTTTTAGGAGGTTATCCACCATTGCCGCCACTACCGGGGACTTGCGGGGAATTTTGTCATAAGACAGTAATTCCTGAAGAGTTATACCTTCGGGCAGCGAATACTCGCCCGACCCTATAATTCTAACGCGAATCTCACCAGTTTTTCCGGCGACACCGGGGTTTTTGGTCATTGTCAACACCTCTGAAAGTTCTTTGTTTAAACAGCCATACTTGTAACTGGTTAATTAAAACAGAACAAAAAATATCACAGCCTAAAGGCCGAAATCGGCGACTGTAAACACCGGCTCAACTTTTACTCCTATTTTTTCCAGCGCCTCGGTGCCGCCCTCCCGCCTGTCCACTAGGGCAATAGCCTTTACCACCGTGCACCCGGCTTGCCTGGCGGCCTCCACAGCTTTGATAATGGAGCCCCCGGTGGTAATAACGTCATCAACTATCACAACGCGTTGCCCCGCGCTCAGGGGTGGCCCCTCAATAAGGCGCATGGTGCCGTGCTTCTTGGCTTCTTTGCGAACTATAAACATGGTAATATCCATATTGCGATGGTAGGCCGCCACTCCCACCGCTGCCACTATGGGATCCGCACCCATAGTAAGCCCGCCAACGGCGTCAACCCGGTCATCCTTAATCATATCACAAATAATTTCACCAATCAGGTAGGCCCCTTTGGGTGTGAGTGAAACCTTTCTACCATCGAAATAATAATTGCTGGTACGACCTGACGACAATACCACCTGTCGTCTTTCAAACGCTTTTTTGTCCAGCATTTCTTTTAGCGCTTCACGGTTGTCCATCTTTTACCTCCAATGGCTTTATGTTAGACTGCCGGCCTTAACCCCTTTTTCCAATTGCGCCAGGCGGCGCAACGCTTCCATCTTGTCCCTGTCGCCGGTCCGGGCACGGCGCAAAGCGGTTTCCAGCATCGCTATGGACCGGTCGTAATTTTTGCGGTTCACCGGGTACGGATGCCCGTCCTTGCCACCATGGGCAAAGGAATAACGCACCGGGTCGCGGTAACTTGCCCGGACCCCGTAAACAACTTCCCCGACAAGGGCGAAAGCCCGCACGGTAGCCGGCCCCACCCCCCTGGCCGCCAGTAACTGCTCGTAATTTTGCGGTGCCAGGTTATAAAGACGGCGTAGCGTTTTTTCTATCCTTCCCGCCTGCGGTACCGGGTGTGCCGCCGGTAACTGCAACAAAGCCGGCCTTTGCGCGGCCAGCCCGGCAATTTTTTTCAACTGGTGTACTGTTTTGTCCGGCGGTTCTCCGGCCAGGAAAACAGAAACGTCCCTTGCGGCGTCGCTTTCCCGGGATACCATGTTCAGAACCTGTGCACCCGGGTTACCACACACCGCGGCATGGGGTTCTTTTACAAAACTCTCCAGGTTGTTGCTTAGCCAGTGATAACGCCTGGCCCACCCGAGTTCCGGGTTCATACCCTGCTGTACCACCGCCCAGCTGCCATCAGCGGTGAACATAAAAAAGTGGTGATAAATCTGGTAACCGTCCTGTATAGCCGCCGAATCCACCTTGGCAACCATCCGGCTGGCGTATTGCAGCTCGGCCACGTGGTCCGGCAGGCCATACCTGTCGGTATAGGACTCTATTTCCCCAGGGGTTTTGCGGGAAGTCATAGCCTTGCCGCCAGCAAAAAACACGCCCAGCTGGTGTTGCCTTGGCACCAGCCCCTGTTTTAAGGCGCCGCATAGTACCGTGGTAAGACCTGACGAATGCCAGTCAAATCCCACTACGCATCCTAAAGCCTGAAACCAATAAGGATCGGACATGCGGCACAGCACTTCCCGCGGCCCGAACTCCTCAACTATCGCTTCCACTATCGCCGCGCCAAGTCGTGTCATGCGGTCAAAAAGCCAGCGAGGGCAATGATGGCCGTGCAATGGTAGATTGGCCACACCCGTTCGCATAAGCATACCTCTCCCAAACAAATGTTTGTTTTATTCTACCGGCGCGGGAAATGACTGTCAACAATATTAGCATAATTATACTGTTGCAAATTATTCCTCCGGGCTTAGATTAACAAAAATGGCGTTTTCCTTTTCATCATACACGGCGTGATATGTCCCTTTTTTGTCATTAAGGTTGAAATAAGCAAAAATCCCGCGGGCTCCAATTTTGTTTTTGTTCAGCAACAAGCCGTTTTCCTTAACGCCCCGTATACGCAGCCTATCCGTGTCCCTGTCGTATGCAACCTCTACCCGGCGGCTACCCAGCTTATCAGCCAGCTTGCCGCCCAACCGTATATGGTGTTTTGTCAATGACACCATGTTATCCCTGGCCGATCTTGGCTTGTAAACTTCAAATGCCATTTTTATTTACCCTCCTTTTATTATATACATTAATAAATATGTACGATATATATTACTTTATATATCCCCAACATATAATATTAAATCAATTTAAAATCATTTTATTTGCCCGGGAACTTTAAATCAAGCAAAATAAAAGAGATCCCGTCATAGCAGAATCTCCATTGCACTATCAAGCCATACTTTCAAGCAATAAATTGCCAATTCCAAAAACAAGCGTTAAATATATCTTTCAACAGACAGTTTATTCATGCCGGGGACTGTGTCAGCAACCGCCCTTGCAATGAGCCACCGGGCGAAGCATATAACGCTTCCGCAGCACACCCATCACCCCCTTTTCGCGTTAGCGATTTCTCCATACTATAATAATATTACTCTGTACAGAAAATGCTCTTTAGGTATGGGGGTCTCCACAGAAATGAACACCCCCGTTTTTTACCATGAGAAAACCGGCACCTGTGCGCGTGCCGGTGGTTAAAATAATAATATTACGCTTTGGGCTTGAAGGTTTCGCACTTTGTTTGATCCGAGTTGTTAGCCGTCTTTGTATTATTCCTGTTTACCTGGATCATAGGTGCGGCGCATTCCACTGACTCGTTATAGTCACACTCAGTGACATTGCACTTGATGCTGGGCATCTTTATCACCTCCCTGAATTAGAATAACCACCTGAAAGAAAAATATGCAATTATATACAAATAATAAATACAAATAATAAGTTGCAACATACAGGGGGAAACCGGCAGGATATCCAGTAAAAGAGCAGAAATACTGGGGGGTGGGCGATAAAATAAATTCGGGAGGATGCTTGATTTGGCTATTGTACTGGGCATAGCCGGGGGTACGGGATCCGGAAAGACAACCGTTGCCAGAGCAATCGCAGGTGCATTCCTGGACAACGCGGTGGTGGTGGAGCAGGATTGTTTTTACCTTGACAGGTCCGGTATGCCGCAAGAGGAAAGAGAGAACGTTAATTATGACCACCCAGATGCTATAGATTTACCTTTATTGATGCACTGTATCATACAGTTGAAAAATAACAAAAAAACTCAAATACCAATTTACGACTTTAATACCCACACCCGAAAAAAGGAAAAACTGGTGGTGGGGCCCGCACCCATCGTAATACTGGAAGGAATATTAATTTTCCACTACCCCGATTTGCGCAATCTTATGGACCTTAAGGTTTTTGTGCAGACGGACTCAGACGTTAGACTGGCGCGCAGAATCAAGAGGGATATGGATGAACGCGGGCGTTCTCTGGGTTCGGTGCTAAAACAATATTTTAGAACAGTAAAACCAATGCATGATAAGTACGTAGAACCGTCAAAATACCATGCAGATATAATTTTACCCGAAGGGGGATTCAACCTTGTCGGGGTGGAAACCATTATCGCCCAGGTAGCCAGGATGCTCCGCTACAAAGGGCAATAGGAACAGGGAAAGCGGGCCAAATACATCCACCCGCGTAAACTTTGCAGTATCTTTTTACCCCAACCCCGGCTTAAATATGGAAAGAAATCCCTGGCTAAAAATTCAACCGCTATCTCCTGGTGTGGCTTGCTATAAGCGCATAAAATTACCGGCCCCGTTGAAAGGCCGGTAACTTATTTAAGGAGTGGGTTGCTGGTTGGTTACTTGCGGGGTGGGAGGTTGTTGGCCTTGAGCCAGGCTTTGTTCATACGCGGCAACCATTTTCTTAACCATGTTGCCCCCAACTGCCCCGTTTAACCTTGAAGGCAAGTCGCCCAAGTAACCCTGGTAATTCTGAATGCCTAATTCAGCAGCTGTTTCATACTTAAACTGTTCCATTGCGCTGGCAGCTTGGGGGATGAGCATACGGTTCCTTCTTTGTCCCGTGGCCATTAACAATAACCTCCTTTTATTAATTAATTGTTTTTACTTTCAGTAGTATGATGCCCCCAAAACAGCCGAATATGTGTGACACTTTTTAGTTATTGTCTTAGTTTTTAGATTTGTTTTTAAATTATAGAGTTTGGGGAACAATAAAAACACATTTCGTTTACCCGTACATTAATTTTTTATTTTCTTGTAAAGAGCGAATCAAATTACTAAAGCCCGGGCCAGTAATTTTCAAGGGTTTCCCGCGCCGCCCGGTAGCCCGCGGCAATCAGTTCACGGTAATTTTTCAGGTCCATGGTGGAATAGCCGGTGGTGGCCGGGTAAATGACAATTGTTTCAGGGTTATAAGTTATTATTTTTCTCATCATAATATTAAGGGACCTGTAAAACACCTTGAAAACACTATCCGGGCGCTCGCTTCCCGCCACCTTCGATATCAAGTCGACGGCAATCACGGCACGCGCTCCCATTTTCCAGACCACGTCATCCGGCACCTGGTTCACCACCGCACCGTCGCATAACAAGTAATCACCCATCGCCACCGGCTCAAAGAAACCGGGAATGGCACAGCTGGCAATTATTCCGTCCACCAGCGGGCCCTTGTTGATAACCACTTCCTGGCCGTCCAGCAGGTTGCAAGTCACGGCGGAAAAGGGTATGCCGGTTTCTTCAAAATTGCGATCGTTAACCAGGTGGCGCACCTGTTCTTTTAAACGCTCGCTGGTAAAAAGGCCCAGCCGGGGAATGGGCAGGCCAGTAAACTTAAGCCACCTGGCCCGCCGGGCAAACCTGGTAAGTTCACCGGTGGAAACACCACAGGCATAAGCGCCGCCCACCAGGGCTCCAACGCTTGTTCCGGCTATATGGGTTATTTTGAATTTTTTTTCTTCAAGATAGCGCAGCACACCCACATGAGCGGCGCCCAGCGCCGCTCCTCCTCCAAGGGCCAGGCCAACTTCCCTGGGCTTGCTCACCTCCCGGCCACTCCTTCCCGGTGATCCGAAAAATTTTTATTAAACGATTATAACATGGAAAAAATGCCGGGTAGGCCCGGCACTTTTTCTTTACTTGAATTTAACGGGGACGGCCGGGACCGCCGGGAATATTCCCGGCGGGTTTCCCTCCCGAATTTTCGCCGGGCCTGACATTGCCCCGGGCCAGTGATGCAAATATACCCGCGAAACAGATTATGGTCAGTATAATGAACGATGTCCTAGCGCCGCCCAGAAACATCCCTGCGCCGGCGGCGGTAAGTTCCACCCCGCCCACGTACAGGGCCAGTATCAGTGTTACAATGGCCATGCTTGACGCCTGGCCTACTAGGCGCATTGTACCCAGGGTGGAAGATGCCACACCGTAAAACCTTTTTTCCACCGAGCTCATTACCGCGTTGCTATTGGGCGATGAAAACAGGGCAAAGCCCGTTCCCAGCACGGCCAGGTTGATGACCAGTAGCCACAGGGGCGTATCATTTGAAAGAAAGCAAAAAACAAACAACCCCAGGGTGGTTAAAGCCATTCCCCATGATGCCACCAAGCGGGGTTCCACACGATCCGAAAGTCTCCCGGCAAAAGGCGATATTACCGCCATCAAGACTGGTTGGGAGAGTAGTATAAATCCCGCCGCCTGGGAATCATATCCCATTACCACCTGCAGATGCAGGGAAAGCAGGAAACCAACCGCAAAAGTAGCGCTGTAGTTGATTAAAGCAGCAAGGTTGGAAAAAGCAAAGGTGACATTGTGACTAAACAGGCGAAGGTTCATCAGAGGGTGTTGCAGTTTCATCTCGTGCCGGATAAAAACCAGCATCAAAAGCACCCCGGCCAGCAGTATGTACTTGCCCCATTCCGTTGATCCGGCGGACGTAAACCCGTACATAAGAGATACCAGACCCGCCACATAAAGAACTGCGCCCGCATAATCGTAATCTTCACCCCGCGCGCCCACCCATTCACCTTTTAGCTTGGCTATAGTCAGGATAATAACCACAGCGGCAAGGATAGTGGTCAGGTAAAATATAGATTGCCATCCCAGGTTATGGTTCATCATCCCGCCAAGTACCGGGCCCAGGGATAGCCCCACGTAAACGGTGGCCACGTTGATGCCCAGCACTTTACCCCTCTCATGTGGAGGGTAAACCGAGGTGAGGATGGCCATTCCGGTGCCGAAAATCATGGCGCTGCCTATACCTTGGAGCACCCGGAATGCTATAAGTGTTTCAATGGACCAGGCTAGCCCGCACAGTAATGAAGACAATGCGAATGAAACCACCCCGGCAAGAAATACCTTTTTTCTGCCCACTATGTCGGCCATCCTGCCGAAAGGCAACAAGAAAGCCGCCGAGGCCAGGATATAGCTTGTGGCCACCCATCCCAGCACGTAAGCATCCGCACCAAACTGCCGGCCGATGGACGGTATGGCCAGGTTGATGGAACTACCCATAAACGGCGTCAAAAAAGACGCCGTTGCGGCAACCAAGAGCGTATAGCGTTTCAAAGCAGCATCTTGTTCCATATTCATCCCCCTGAATTTAATCTCACTCAAAATAGCCCATACGATGGTTAGGAATATAAATGGAAAATTTAAAAAGCTTAAACAGAGCCGCCGCCGGAATGTATCTTTTTTAAAAGACGGCGCAGCGTATCCCGCTCTTCACCGGACAGCATAGCCGTAACTTCCGCTATCGTTAACTCGGCCAGTTGTTCAAGCTCTTCTCTCAGCATCATACCCCTTGGCGTAAGGTAAATCATGTGTATACGCCGGTCATCCGGGTCGTTGCACCTGGAAACCAGCCCTTCCTTCTCCAAACGGTCGATAATTCCGCTGATGGTGGTGCGATCCTTGTACATTTTTTCGCCAAGCTGAACCTGGCTCATTTCGCCGTACTTCCATAGAAAGGCCAGTGTGCCGAACTGTGGCGGTGTAATGCCGTACCCGGCCCCAGCCAGTTTTTCCTTGAATCGCGATGAAAAGCGCTGGTGGACCTTGGCCACCAGATGCCCCAGGCTGTCTTCAATATCAAATTTTGCTATCCGTATCACCCCATCCCGATTTTTTATAAATTTTATCATGCCGCTGAAAATATGTATACTGATTTTTAACAACTTACTTACCGTGCAACCCCCAATGTCACCGCATTGCGGCACCAATAGGAGGATGAAAATACTTTGTCAAACCTTCGTGGTGGAATTTACCGTTTCGTCAAGGCCTTCCAGCAGCGCCCTTACGTTCTTACCCAGTACTTGGTGGTTGTAGCCTCCTTCAAGGACGGCAAACACCCTGCCCTGGCATACCCGGCGGGCGAAACTTCCAACCATCCGGCCCAGGTCCCGGTAATCCTCCGATAAGAACAGCCCGCCCCAATCGTCCACATGCCCGTCAAAACCGGCTGAAACAGCCACCAGGTCACAATTACCAATGCCGGCAAGGTATTTTTCCAGGTCGCCGGGTATCCTCAAGTGATAGTAATCAACCTCGGGAACGCGGGAAAAGATGTTGCTGGTGCCATCCCCGAAATGCAAGTCTATGTCAACAATTAAGCCCCTGTTTATGCCGCTTTCGCGTCGCATCTTCTCCACGGCCACGGCCACGTTGTTGAACCAGCAAAAACCCCAGCACGAATCCGGGCTGGCGTGGTGTCCGGGCGGCCTGACCAGGGCAAAGGCTGGCTCACCGCCCACAGCCAGCCTGGCTGCCTCGATGGCGCCACCCACAGCAAGCAAGGCAATTTCGTACAGTTGCCCCTTTCGGCTTATGCGATTCAAAAAATCTGGCGAGTGCACCAGTAGTATATCATCTTCCTTCGCCGGCACCGGCTCCACAAATTCATAAAAAGGTTGCAATTCCTTTACTACACCGTCCAGCCGGCCTGGTGCCGCGGCAGGATCGTTATCGTAAACTTCCCTGAAACGCTCGTGAAAAACCACTTTCATAAAACTCACCCCGAGTCGATCGATTGCTTTTGGGGCTTTATTTATCAACCGCCCAGCTTTTTGTATATTCGCTCCTTGTACACGCGCATGGAGGCATTCATGCCCCTCTTTTCCAAGAGCATGTTAAACCTGAGCACCTTTTCGTTCAGCTTCCTGGTTAAAACTTCCCTTTCCTCGTCGTCGAAACAGCAATTGATTAAACGACGCAAGTTAACTATTTCTTTATCCAGCTCCATCTCCGGGGGAAGGATTCCGGCGTTTTTCAATATCTTGTATGGCACACGCAAATCTTCGGGAACGCCCGACATGTCATCAAGCTTCAAAGGCTTGCCCCGGCCGCGTAAGTTGTTAAACTCGCCCTTTTCCATGGCTTCACGGATTTTACCTTCCGCTATAATTGCCACTATGTCCATTCAATATCAGGCCTTTCTTTATTAACTTGAAACCTTACATATTCTTAAAGCCAAGAGGAGCACGTATACAATAAATACACTGTTTTGTTTGCTGCTTGGCACTGGTGCTCATATTTTACCATGTATCACATATAGCACACCAGGTATCTTATTTAAAGCTTTGATTAATTTTTTTTATTACCCGGGCAGGCAAATGGGCTGTCCCACTTGGAGATTTAGAGGATCGACTCCCGGGTTTAACTCCAGCAACTTTTCCACTGTGGTCCCGGTGGCGCGCGCAATTTCATAAAGGGTATCCCCGGGTGCAACCTTCCAAAAAACCTTAGAGGGACATAGCCGCTCGGGCAGGCAAATAAACTGGCCGGCCTGCAGGTTATCAGGGTCAACGCCGGGATTCAAGCGGAGCAACTCAGATACCGTCGTGCCCAGGCGCAATGCTATAAGATACAAGGTATCCCCCTGTTCAATTCTGATAAACCGCCCGCTGGGACAAGGCACCTGGTTAGTATTCATGGATGCAACCCCCATTATTTATTTTTTTTAATCTATGAGTACCAGCTTGGTTTTTGCCAGGAGACATTTGTAAATTAGGTTTTTGTTGAATTTTAATTAATAGCTCATTTTCGGGGAAAAACTTTTACTACATATTAATTGGGGGGCTTTTTTGTTTTATGAAAAAAAAGGCAATTTTATATATATTTTTACTGGTCATGGTTACGTTGCTCGGGACCGGTTCAAGCCGCGGCAATGCCAGCCATGAAGATGACCACGTGCCGGGGGCGTGCCGCAAGTTCATGGACCCGGAAGGGAAACTGGTTACCATGATGTCTCGGAAACCCCACCCGGGTGACGAAATCATCACCGCCGGGGGGGACCATTACCGTGTGACAAGGGTTCAAAACGAACAGGCCCGCGTTAAATTGCTCGGCAAAGACAGGAAGCTCGTGTCCCTGGTAAACTACTATTCAAATCTGGAATCAATACCGGCGACCGCCCGGCAATGGTCCGACCGGCCCGTGGCAATTTATCACACCCATTCGGATGAATCGTACCTGCCAACCGACGGGGCATATTCAATTCCGTTTAATGGCGGAATATTCCAGGTGGGAGAATCTTTCACGAGCAAGTTAAAGGAAGAAAAAGTTAGAGTAATACATGACACAACTCCGCACGACCCGCACGATGCCAATGCATACTACAGGTCACGGCGAACTGCCGCCCGGCTGCTCAAAGAAAACCCGGTGGCCCTCTTCGACGTGCACCGGGACGGCGTGGACGATCCAGAATTTTACCGGCGTATCGTTTCCCAGCAAGACGTGGCTCAAATACGTTTGGTTGTAGGTAGGCAAAATCCCAAAATGAAAGCCAACCTCGATTTCGCCAAAAGACTGCTGGCCTACGGAAACAAGGAATACCCCGGCCTGCTAAAAGAAATTTACATTGCCCGGGGTAACTACAACCAGGACCTGTTATCCACGGCGATACTTATTGAAGCCGGCACTTATACCAACGAAAAATGGCTGGCGCAAAGCGGTGTAAATATGCTGGCTCAAGCGGTGCCGGCGGTGCTGGGCTTGAATCCCCCGGCGGAGGGCATAACCGGCGAAGAAACCGGCCGCCAGGGATGGAAAACCGCTCTCTTTTTGATACTCCTGTTAACAATTGTTTTTGCCGGTTTCATTCTTCTCAATATACCCGGCACCAACTTAAAAGAGTACCTGGGCAAACTGTACCAACAGTACGCCGGGCAAACCGCAAACCTTGTTCACAAAATCAGGAAGAACCACTGGCGTCCCCGGTAGTAACATAATTAATACAGTCACTTAAAAATATATACGCTTTACCCGGTAAAATTACAGCACCCTCTTATAGTTAATGAACCACCACGTTTAAAGCTCCCATGCCGGCGGCACTACCGGCGTACACGCTGGGGACATACCTTCACCTCCGGAGTTTCGACACCTAATAAGGGGTGTGTCCTCTATCCTCTTCCCGAAACCGGACCGGCTTCAATTCGCCATCCTTGGCTCAATTTCAACCTTTCGCGGCCGTCCTGGCCGCTCGCCCGGTTTCGCAACCTCGCTGCGCCGGGTGCTGTTACCGGCGCTCCCGAATCGCTCCACCGGAACAGGTGTACCCATAAGTATTTTTATCCTTCCACTGTTGCTGCAACGCGGCGGCATGGGCGTCTACTCAAACAGATTCCCAGTATTTCGCATGCGCTTTTTTAACTTTCGCCACTGCCTGCAGTGTTTCCCCCTTCGGCATCCCGGGCAGCTCAACCTGTTCCCGGGTTTTGCCGGACCAATTTCTGATCACATGCACCAGGTTACGCCCCAGCACAGCCGGGTTGTAACCTCCCTCCAGCACGGCCACCGCCCTGCCGCCGGTATATTTTTCCGCAACTTCAAGCGTTTTTTGGAACAGCCACTGGAATCCCCGGTCGGTTAAATTCATACCGCCGATGGGGTCGCCGGCGTGGGCGTCAAACCCCGCGCAAACCAGTACCAGTTCCGGCCGGTACGCACCGGCAAGGGGCACCACAATTTCTTTCCATGCCACCCGGTAATCGGCGTCTCCGCTGCGCAAGGGCAATGGTACGTTAACGTTGTATCCCCGCCCCCCGCCCTCGCCCACCCGCTCCGCCCAGCCGGTGGCGGGATAGGAAAAGTCCCGGTGCATGGAACAATAAAGAACTCCGGGGTCGCTGTAGAAAATTCTTTGCACCCCGTTGCCGTGGTGGGCGTCCCAGTCCAATATCATAATCCTTTTCAAGTTGTATTTGACCTGAGCGCGACGGGCGGCCAGCGCGATGTTGTTGAATATGCAAAAGCCCATAGCCCCATCCGGCAGCGCGTGATGACCAGGCGGCCTTACCAGTGCCAGCGCGCGCTTGTACGCGCCGGTCAAGACAGAGTCGACGGCGGCCAGCGCTCCACCTGCCGCCAGTAGCGCCGCCTCGTAACTTCGCTGGCAGGCCGGCGTGCCATCACCCAGCATGCCCGCCCCCCGGGCACACATATTTTTAACCCGCAAAAGATATTCCGTGGTATGTACGGAGCTAATATCGTTTTCCGAAGCCGGCGATTGCCCGCGCAGGTCGGCCATCGACCAAACCCCCGCCGAATTTAAGATTTCCATGGCTTTTAAAAGGCGCTCGGGGTTTTCGATGTGCCCCCGGGGATCATGTTCCCGGCACGCGGGGTGATAATAAACCACCAGTTCTTTCCATGTTGTATCGTTTATTTTGTCCTGGTCCATTTATTATTGCCTGCACCACCTTTTACATCAACATGGTGGATGCTTTTTATTATTAGTTCGCCGGTAATTGCTGGCATCCTTCCATTTGCACGGTGGTACGGCGGGGTATCGCGCCCTGCGGGCGCCCAAAAACACTGCTGTTTACCCCGGGTGTGCAATTACAAATCCTATACAGGCTTCAAGTTTAACGGTACCGGCAAATAAAAAGGCAGGCCCGGCGATAAGAGCCTGCCTGCTTCTTTTAACCCTCTTCCAGCTCGGTTACAGGCACCTGGCTGGTACCCCACTGGCCGTACAGGGGTTTTATTGTGGCCGAATTGTTTTCTGCGTTTAGTTCCTCGATCCAGACGGGAGTACCGTTGTGAAAAACCCGAATATTTTCCTCCGAATTATATATCTCCCTGGCTCTTTGAAAATCCACCTGCTCAACCCCCTTGCGTCTTTGTTTATTTTATTGTTCCCCATCATAACCAGGTAATTCTATTTAAACAAAATATTCTATCCGTAGCGGGCAACACAACCGGATGCGTTGACCAGCCCGTCATAGCCCCAAATTCATAGCTGCTAAAGCGCAAATGGGACGGCCATGCGCCGCCCCGTTTTCATCAATTTACACGCTTGTATTATTTTTAAGTTATATTAGAATTATTATCACTTTGGTGTTTGGTTATTCATTCTTTCATGAAAAGGCTTTCCAAATAAGAATCGTAATAATAAGATAAAACGGCTGAATCACGCCTTCTTTAAATCAAGCACTTCCCCCCCGGTCATCTTGACCAGCTCCTCCGGGGTAAGCTTGAAGACCGCGTTTGGGGTACCGGCAGCCGCCCATATCTCTTCAAACCGCAGCAAATCCTCGTCAATTAAAGTTTTGATTTTTTCCTTGTGCCCGGTGGGCGGCACTCCGCCGATAACAAAACCGGTCCACAGGCGCACAAAATCGGCATCAGCCTTGCCCACCGCCTCTCCCAGGTGTTTTTTCACCTTTTTTTCGTCCACCCGGTTAATTCCGCTGGCAATAACCAGCACAGGTTGTTCCGTTTTTTTAGTTTTAAAAACAAGCGACTTGGCAATTTGTTCAACCCCGCAGCCTATGGCCCGGGCGGCGTCTTCAGATGTCCTGGTGGTATCGGTGAATTCAACCACCTGGTTGGTATATCCCAGCGATTCCAGGGTATCCTGAAACCTCCGGGCAGTCTGGCTCAATATGTTTCCCATGGTATCCCCTTCCTTTTTGCGATATTGACTGGCATACAATACGGGACTGAACCTCCCGCCCCGGCCCCCCAGGCCGGAAACAAACAGCATGCTAGGCCCGCTTTTCATTTTCATCCCGCATATTTAATATTTCCTGTATTGGAACGGCCAGGCCGAATATCTTATTCTCGCCGCCGGAGTCACTTTGGTAACGGGCGAAAACAACGCCTATAACCTCCCCCTTTTGATTAAAAACCGGGCTTCCGCTGTTACCCGGGTATATGGGGGCGTCAATACTCAACACTGTTTCTTCCCTGCCTCTAAGCCTTACATAACCATGGATTTCCCCCTCCACTACAATGTTGTTTAACCCCAAGGGATTTCCCACCACCCGCACCCGCTCGCCGGGGCCGGGCATTCTATCGTAATTTACGGGCACAACCGGAAGGCTTTCCGCGCTCAGTTCAACCACAGCCAGGTCGTAATCCGGGTTAAATAGCCATCTCACAGCCCGGCATATTTTACCGTCCGGAAAAGTAATTGTCATGTTGAGCGCGTTTTCAATCACATGGTGGTTGGTTACAACCAGTCCCTCCGGCTTGATATTAAAACCGGTGCCCGATTTTCTTTCCACCAGCGGAGAACCCGGGCGGCGCGCCACCACCTCTATATCCACCACCGCTGCCTGCAGCTTCTTTACATCTATATCCTTTTCCAGCTGCAGCGACCTGGAAACCAGTTTGGCCAGCGGTAACTCGGCAACCGGCCAAGACACCGCCACCACCAGGCCCAAAAAAGCCAGCGCCGTCAACAGGGCCACTACCCGCAATAGTGGAGTCTTGCCCGGCGGCTCTTTTTCATATTCATCTTCGCTGTCTTCCAGTTGTCTCAAGTATTCCAAATCATGTTCATCGGGGTAGTCCTTTTCGGGGTCTTCATCGTAACCGTACTCAAGATACTCGTCATAATCTTCGTACCCGTTGAACCCGTCATCATAACTTGACTGGTGATCATCAAGATCTTCTCGCCGTTCTCGATTTTTACTTTCACCCGTTTTTTTATCCCCGCCCCGCCCGTAATCGCCGGAGTCTCCCCCGCCGGTACGGTTGCCGTCATCAACGCTTCTCATTAATCCTCCCCGCCACTAACCGGCCAAGTGGTAAAACCAAAACCTTCATTTGCGCGTTTGATCGCACATTTTTACCACCCGTTTTAAACTGAATACTGAACAGGTGAATTCAATCAAATACTTTTATATTGGCCGCTACAGTACATTTTACCTTTTGTTTTTACATATTAGGACGTAAAAAATAAAGAGCGGCTAAAAATACCCCAATAATACAAAAACATATCACCATCCCGGGTTTTGTCGATACAGTTTAAGTTATAATGGCTTTAAAGGTGATACTTATGATAATATCCGTAAATGCACAAGACGTCTACAGGCCGGGAATAGACGACGTAATCCGGGTCTTTTACCCGGGCTGTTCGATAAAAACAGCCGGCACGGGAGAACAAGCGGAATTAAAACTATACGTGGAAATTGATGTACAAGCCTTTCGCTTGCGAGCGCTGGCTACGCTCGAAGCCGGCAATCTTGCGCTGCAACACCAAGAGCAAACAACAGTTACCCAGGGTTTTGAAAAAAACGAAGCCCGGCGACTGGCCCGCCTGGCTGTATACCACCTGCTGGAAAAATTGACCGGGAAGCGGCCCAGCCCGTGGGGCATCATGACGGGGATACGACCCACCAAGGTTGTGCACCGGCTCTTTGACCAGGGATTAACCGCAAGTGAAGTGAAAACCAGGCTGACTAGTGAATTTGCCCTGACCGGAGACAAAGCGGACCTGGTGACAGGCATAGCCCTGCACCAGCGCCCCTACCTTCCTTTAAAACCGGGCAGGGAAAGACAAATAGGAGTTTATGTGGGCATACCCTTTTGCCCCAGCCGCTGCCTGTACTGCTCCTTTCCATCCTACCCCCGAGACAAGTACAAGCGCTGGATAGATCCATTCGTAGAAGCGCTATTGCACGAAATTGAAGCCGCCGGGAATGCGGTAAAGGATAATTCCCTGGCCGTTCGCTGTATTTACCTGGGTGGCGGCACCCCCACTTGCCTTGGCCCGGACCGGCTGGCCGCCGTGCTGGAAACTTTAAACCGGAATTTGCGCGGAGCGGAAACTTCAGAGTTTACCGTGGAGGGGGGAAGGCCGGAAACCCTGACACCGGAAATACTCGGCATTTGCCGGGAAGCGGGTGTAGACCGGCTTAGCATAAACCCCCAAACTATGCATGAAAAAACCCTGAGGGCAATCGGGCGCAATCACAGCGTGGACGATGTTTTTAGAGCAATGGAATCGGCAAGGAAGACCGGATTCAAAACCATTAACATGGACATTATCGCCGGGCTGCCCGGTGAAACCACCGCCGACCTGCGGGACACACTGCGGCAAATTGCCTCTTTGCGCCCTGAGAACCTGAGTGTGCACACACTGGCGATAAAGAAAGCATCCCGGTTGCGCTGGGAGGTAGAGAAGCACCCCATGCCCACAGCCGGTGAAACCGCCGGCATGGTGGAGGAATCGCGGAATTATGCCGCGCGAATGGGAATGATTCCCTATTACATGTACCGCCAGAAAAACACCCTGGGACAACAGGAGAATACCGGTTATACCCTGCCGGGCCACGATTGCCTGTACAATATTATGATCATGGAAGAACGGCATAGCATAGTCGGGCTGGGCGCGGGAGCCGGTTCCAAGTACCTGCTGCCGGACGGGCTTCTGGTAAACCGTTACAATCCCCGGGACCCCTGGCTGTACATTGAGCGTTTACCGGAGATTATTCATAAAAAACAAACGGGATTGGCCGCGTTAAACCCTAAAGGAACCGCCCTCTCCCCGAAGTTGTAAAAACTTCACTTTCAAGATACCATAATGGGAGGATCTCGGATGAAAAAATTATCAGCGGGACTGGTACTGACCGATGGTGAAAGGTTTTTGGCATGCCATGTTACCGGCAGTAATTTTTACGACATTCCAAAGGGCCTGGTAGACCCGGGCGAAACCCCCAGGGCCGCATGCGTCCGGGAGGTTGAAGAGGAAACCGGCCTTCGCATCCTTCCGGAAGAATTGGAAAACCTGGGTGTTTTCGAATACACAAGGGAAAAGGACTTGCATTTATTTTTACTGGTGCGCCGGGAATTGCCGGACACCGCTAACATGAAGTGTCGTTCTTTTTTCACGAACAATGCGGGGCGCGTGATTCCCGAAGTGGATGGCTATCGTTATATTAGTTTTGCGGAAAAGGACAAGTTCCTGTTTAAAAGCATGACCAGGGTGATAAACAGGGTGGAAATGATCATTGGTGCCCCGGGCATTGCTTGCCATGAGAGAAAATGTAAAATTAAATATCCCAATCCGGAGGAATAAAATATGCGACATTCTGTAAACTGTGTTTATTGCTACTTAAAACAGGCGACCAACTGCATGACCATGGCCGGTATAGACAATGACAGGCAACACGAGGTATTATTCGAACTCATGGATCACATTAAAAAACTGGACCGCACCAAAACCCCCGCGGAAAACTCAACCATATTGCTTCTGGAACTTTACCGGGCCATAGGCAACAACGACCCCTACAAGGAAATAAAAGCCAGTTCAAACAAGCTAGCCCTGGAACTATACCCGAGATTGAAGGATTACCTGGCGGGTTCGCCGGACCGTCTTTATAGCGCGCTGAAAATAGCGGTGGCCGGAAATGTTATCGACCTGGGCATTAATAAAAGCTTTGATATTGAAGCCAGCCTGAAGCATTCCCTAAATGTGGGGTTTGCTAAAGATGACTACAATTTATTTAGAGAAAAGCTGGAAAACACAAAAGAAGTGCTGGTTATTGGAGATAACGCCGGGGAAATAGTTTTCGACAAGCTTTTAGTGGAGGAACTGGTGGCGGCGGGAAAAAATGTCACTTACATCGTAAAGGGTGGTCCCATCTTGAACGACGCCACCCTGGAAGATGCCGCCATGGCGGGCATGGATAAAATAACGCGGGTAATCACCACCGGGTCCAACTACCTTGGCGCACCGCTGGACAAGGTATCAGCCGAAGCAAGGGAGAAAATCCAAAACACCGGCGTAGTCATCTCGAAAGGACAGGCCAACTTTGAAACCCTGGAACACGAAGAAATAGCTGCGGGGCGCGTGTTCTTTCTCTTGAAAATCAAGTGTGAGAGCGTTGGCAAAGCGGCGGGAGCAAAACTGGGCAACATTGTGTTTTTCACAAGGCAGCACCGGGCGTGAACAAATTGTATTGTAGTGTGTAACAACCGGCATTATACTACCTCTCGGATTATTCTTTGTAGACCCCCATGGCGCGTTGCGGCACCAGTAGAAAGATGAATACTACTTGTAGGGTATACCTGTTCCGGTCGAGCGATTTGCGGGAGCGCCGGTAACAGCACCCGGCGCAGCGAGGCTACGAAACCGGACGAGCGAACGTGATGTTCGCGAAAGCCTTTCCCGAACCGCAGACGGTGAGTTTATGGCGGTCCGGTTTCGGACAGCGGTCAGGGGACACACTTCCCCTTTGGGGTCAAATCTTTTGGGTCGGAAGTATGTCCCCAACGTATAAGCCGTTGGTGCCGTCGGCGCGGGAGCATATGAGCGAGCCCGGAACAGGTATAC
>CBETWA010000020.1:0-47514 GCA_965539975.1 uncultured bacterium
ATGGTTAAGAATGGTAAAGTAAAGTTATGTGCTTCGCAGCTGCTTAAACCTCCTTTTCAAAAATAAAATACACCGCACCGGAACTGTATTGATATTTAGGAAAAATGATTTTTCCGGTCTCCAAGTAAACAATACTCCGGGATATCACTGTTTTCCTTTATTTAGTAATATATTTAATAGCTTTTACTTTTGGTAAGTATATCCGGTTATGCAATACTTTCAAAAGTGATCTGTTGTAAGTTATTTGATGAAAGATTTCAAGTTAAGTACAGTCAATGCTACTACATGAAAGGAGGACCGAAAATGAAAACCCTATTTGAAAACAAAATGGTACCGCTGTCCCGGATGCTTTTCGTGGAAAAAAATGACCTTAACATCGAACAGCTTGTTATAGAAGCCACCGGGCCGTATTCCCTTTATGAAAGGGAGGACTGTTTTGTAATACGTAACGATGATTGCTGCAAAGCCATCCTGGTTACTGTAAAAGTCAAAGAGAATGAATTCTAATTGCCCTGGTAATAAAAACAGACAGTTTACCCGAACTGGAAGGAATATGGGGGACGGTTCTTTTGTGTTGTCAGAGACTACAGATAAAAAAGCATAAAGGGGCGGTTAGTGACTGCCCCTTTATGCTATGGGTAAAAATGATATTTCTGCCTTTGGCACCTTGGCTAATATCGCAACAACTCCAAATCGCAACACCCGGCACCAGGTTTACAACACAAAAGAACCGTCCCCCTGTGTTCTTGAACGAATGCGCTCAAGTGTTAGGAATCAATGCTTTCATTTCTCGGATATGCCCAATGAAACAATTTACTCCCCCAACGCTTGGCCCATAGAAAAACATACAATCCATCGGTCGGCGTGCTTTAGAGTAGCTACATCCTACCGATTTAGCCCGAGGCTACCCCGCACTTTTACTGGCTGACCGGCATACGTTCCCTCAAATTCAATGGTAATTCTGCCCCACTTTGGGTCATAAAAATCATTTATCAGATTATGACCCTTATACAGAGAAACCTCTCTTCCATAGCCCGTGTCCCCAACCCACGCCCAAATCGTACCTTCCAAATCCTCTGATTTAACCAAACGCCCATTCTTGCGCACCACCATATCCAGGGCCAAACGGTCTGAATACTCTGGCGTTGTGGACGGTAGAATGGATAACTCAAACACCAGATCACCTTTTCGCATTACCGCCGTTCCCAGGGGTGTATAGCGTTTTAAATGGGAGGCCCAGAGGTTATAACCCACCACATCCTGCGAAATCCCGGTCCGGCCCTTGAAGGCAATCTGTTTGGAGGCAGGGGTCACCCAGGTGTAAAAGTATATTTGTTGTTCGGCGTAAAACAGTTCCTTTTCCACTGGTTTCGCTATGTCCGGTACCACAGCCAGCGCCTCGCACTTATCTCCATTGTCCGGAACCGCATACAAAAGACCCCGCCCGTCGGGAGACCAAACCGGGTCCAGCCCATACCAACTAGAACCTACGTTGTCAGCGATGACAGTCTGTGTCTTATCTCGAAGGTCGATAACTACCAGCCTATTGAGCACCCCAGAGTCATCTAAGTAAAGAGAGTACGCCATCTTGTCGCCTTTCGGGGACACAGCAAGCTGATTGACCGGCGAAACGGTGCCATAAGGAATTGGCGTGGATAACAAGATGTTTTGCTTCCCGGTATCGCCGTCATATAGCATAAGCTGATAGTTACCATCCCGGCGACTAAGGTTGATCACCAGCTGATTGCTATCCGGCACTACCTCAAATCCTTCAATATTAACACTGTTGTCCATTTTGACTATGGTCTTGGTCTGTCCAGTCAAAACATTATGAGCCCTAATTTCTGCACCGATATAGTGGTCCGGGTAAAGACACATTTCATCGTTATAAAACCATTCTACGTACAAAATCTGCTCTCCATTTGCCGACCAACGCGCATTCTCCACACGAGATTTATGGTATGGAATGGTAACTTGAGTGATCGTCCGCGTAGCTAGCTCGATCTGGTAAATACCTTCAATGGGCATATTATCCCAACGTATTTCTGGGGTTCCGGAGTAAAACAAGACTTTATCACCCTGGGGAGAAAAATGCATCTCCGTGTTTGGGACATAGAATTTTTGCTCGCCGATAACCTCCATTTTGTCCTTGACCAGATCCCATAAATAAATCCGTATTGGCTCCATATAAACGGAACCGGTGCCTACTAAATATCTATTATCGGGAGAAATACACCGTGGAAAAGACGCCGGGCAAATAAAGTCTCGCAGATGAACCCAGTTTCCATTTATCCCAAAGTGTAGCTTCCCGGTTATAGAAGTATTGCTATGCGTCGCCAATAATATGCCTTCAACCGGGACGTTAGGAGCTACCTGCGTTTCCATAACCGCAAAGGCGGGGACGGCTGCTGACCACACTAGGAGCATCGCAACCACAAACAGCGCTATGTGCCTTTTCATAACACCTACTTCCTTTCTGAGCTTAACCCGAAATTAACAGGAACCGCATATTTTATGTTTAATTTAGCTTATGTGGTGCCTTTTTCCTGCTACACCTCCTGAATTTACCAAGTTTATTTGAAAAATTTACATATGTGCTTTTGGGTGAGGTATGGAATATCGTTCTTCATTGGCTTGTTCGGCGGTTGATACCCGCGCAATTCCTATGGCTTGTTTTATATGGTTGTCGTCTTTGAAAAGAGGTTTATCTTTGCTTTTCCGGTTTTTTTAAGTTATTAGTTTTGATTTAGGGTTTTTATCCCAAAAGTTAGTGCATTGCTCATTATACCGTATACTGTAATTTTCAATAACAAAGCAAGGCTTCGGCTTTGTTAGCTTTGTTATTTGAGCAAAATTAAAACCGATGCACTGTAAACATCGGTGGTAAAATCCACACCCCCTGGAGATATAAATACCAAAGATCCGTCAAAACGGAGGTGTTTAAGATTTATGTAGGGAATGGGGAATGGTTGAACTTTATACATAACCCTTTGCAAAAATCTGGTCGGCGCCAAGAGACCCGTATCAGCAATGCTGGCGTACCCAGGAGCGCAACGTGAGCGAGGACATGACCATGGTAGTCACCGGCACCGTTGAACATTCCTCTATTTCCAAACTAAATTTATCCTACATTTAGTCAACCTTTCTATTTTGGTATAATATGGGTAGTAGCAAAACCCGCCGGGGGGGTGCAAACTCGGTGGAAATAAAAAGCATCAACCGGACCAACGATTACCTGTTCAAAAGGATATTCGGCTCGGAAGAAGGCAAGGATGCACTCATAAGTTTACTTAACGCAGTGCTGAAACCTTCGCCGGAGCAAGAATTAACAGCGGGGAGTTGCTGGACCGGGAGCTAGACCCCAAATACTTGCTGGACAAAGCGCTAAGCTGGACATCCTGGCCAAAACAGCCACCGGAGCATTGGTGAATATAGAAGTGCAGGCGGTAAACAAATATAACATCGACAAAAGGAACTTATTCTACTGGGCGGGTCTTTAATACGGTCAACTGGGCAGCGGCGAAGACTTTATAAACTTCAGAAAGACCATCACCATCAACATACTCGGCTTCAACTGGCTTGAAGATACCGGAAAATACCACTACACTTTTCACATTAGGGAAGACCAAACAGGCGAGTTATTGAACGACGATTTGGAAATTCATTTCCTGGAGCTGAGGAAGATTGCCGGGCTGAAGCGTAAACCGCAAAATGACTTGGAGGAATGGCTGCTTTACTTCAACAATATCCAGGGGGAAGAAATGGAGGAAATCGCCATGGGAAACCCGGGAATTCGCAAAGCTTTGACCCTTGAGCAGATCTTCTTGAAGGACAAAAAAGAGCGCAGGCTATACGAGCTCAGGGAAAAGGCTGGCAGGGACGAAATCTCCACGCTGGCCGGCGCAAGGGCCGAAGGCAGAGCCGATGCCATCTGCACATTTCTTGATGTAAGATTCGGTGAGGCTTCACGAGGGTTACAAGAAAAGGTAAGGTCCATCAGTAAATTGGAAATTCTAGACAGAATCATTAACCAGATTTATACCGCCTCGTTGCTGTATGATGCCGAGACCATTATAAATAGCGCCAGAACACAGGGGGACGGTTCTTTTGTGTTGTCAGAGACTACAGATAAAAAAGCATAAAGGGGCGGTTAGTGACTGCCCCTTTATGCTATGGGTAAAAATGATATTTCTGCCTTTGGCACCTTGGCTAATATCGCAACAACTCCAAATCGCAACACCCGGCACCGGATTTACTTACAGGAAGGGATTGAATTTCTTTTCGGCTCCAATTGTGGAAGCCGGGCCGTGACCGGGGTACACTTTCGTATCGTCGGGGAATCCGAGCAGCCGTGTTTTTATCGAGTTTATCAGCACGTTGTGGCTACCGCCGGGAAAGTCGGAGCGGCCAACAGAACCGGCGAATAATGTATCACCCGTAATTATTCCGTTTCCGTCAATCTTCAAACAAATGCCGCCGGGAGTATGGCCCGGAGTATGGATAACTTCCAGGGTTACCTCACCCACCTGGATTTTATCCCCGTCTGCCAGCAACTTATCCGCTGCCTTGTACTTGCGCAAGGAACCCATGAAGAGCGACAGGTTTTGTGCCGGGCTGGTCAACATGCCCGCGTCTTCCGAGTGAATACACACCTCTGCCCCGGTGGCTTCGCTTAATTCGTTCAGCGCCCCAATGTGATCTACATGGCCGTGGGTTAAAATGATGTACTTGCATTTCAAATTTAACTGCATGAGCCTGTTAATTATTCGCCTGCCTTCCGCACCCGGATCGATTACAGCCGCTTCTTTGGTTTTGTCACAACCTATGATGTAGCAATTGGCTGCCATCGGTCCCACGCCGAAACCTTCAAAAATCATCCATTGATTACCTCCCATCGCTTTAAAAATTCCTTTTGCTGTCCAGCAAAAGGGTTACCGGCCCGTCGTTCATTATCTCCACCAGCATGTGTTCCTGGAAATAACCGGTCTTGACGTTAATGTTCCTTTTTTCTACTTCCCGCACGAATTTTTCATATAAAGCCAGGGCCTGTTCAGGCGGTGCCGCATTCGAAAAACTCGGGCGCCTTCCCTTGCGGCAGTCGCCATACAAGGTGAACTGTGATATGGCCAGCATCTCCCCGCCCGTTTCCACAAGGGAAAGGTTCATTTTACCGTTCTCGTCCTCGAATACGCGCAAATTTATTATCTTGTCCGCCAAATACTCGGCATCCCTTTCATCGTCTCCGGCGCCGATACCGAGCAGCACCACAATACCGGGACCTATGGCGCGCCTCTCACGACCCGGCGCGCCGACGGCGCCTTTAGCTACTCTTTGCACAACAGCCCTCAATATGATCTACCTCTTTTTCCTTTTTTGACAGCCGATCCGGAGCGATGGACGCTGTAAACGTCCTTGACCCGGCTGATCCTGCCGACAACGTAATCCAGCTGTTCCATATCCCTTATTTCTAAAATCATTTCCACAACCGCCGAGCTGTCCTTGCGCCCACGGGCGTTAACCCAGGGTGCGCTCATTTTCAGCTCGGTCAAAATGGACATGATGTCGTTTAGCAGGCCGGCGCGGTCCGCCGCTTCTATTTCCAGCCTGACCTGGAAGGGGGAATGGAAGTCCTTGTCCCACGTCACTTCCACCAGACGGTCGGGTTCATTTAGCAGTGAACTGACATTGTGGCAGTCTTCCCTGTGTATGGATACGCCCCTGCCCCGGGTGACGTAACCCACTATTTCATCGCCGGGTACCGGGTTACAACAGTGGGCCAGCTTGATCAAAAGATTATCCACGCCCCGCACCCTGATTCCCTGGGTGGGCTTTCCCCAGGAAGGCTTGGCACGTGCTTCTTGCAGCAATTCCTGCAGTTGCTCATCAGTCAATGTCTTTTTTTCATCGCGGGCAAACTCCACCCGCAACTTGTTTACCAGGCTGGAGGCCGAAACAGTACCGACCCCCACAGCCGCATAGAGGTCATCGTGGCTTGTTAGATTCATTTTGCGCCCGTATTCCAGGAGCTTGTCGCTTTTAATTGCTTCCGGCTCCAGTCCCTGTTTTTTAATTTCCCGCTCCAGCATCTCCCTGCCTCGGGCGATGTTTTCCTCGCGCCGTTCCTTTTTGAACCATTGCCGGATTTTCGTTTTGGCCTGGGAAGTCTTCACTATTTTAAGCCAGTCGCGGCTTGGCCCGTGGCTTTGCTTTGAAGTCAGCACCTCCACGATGTCGCCGTTTTTCAACTTATAATCCAGGGGCACTATTTTACCATTCGCCTTGGCGCCTATGCAATTGTGGCCCACCTGGGTGTGCACCCGGTAGGCAAAATCCAGTGGAGTGGAACCGGCGGGCAATTCAATCACGTCACCGCGTGGCGTAAATACAAATACGGCGTCGGAAAAAATGTCTATTTTCAGGGTTTCCATAAATTCCCTGGCATCTTTCAAATCTTTCTGCCAGTCCAGCAATTGCCTGAGCCAGCTAAGCTTGCGGTCGAAATCACTTCCCCTGCCACCTTCCTTGTAGCGCCAGTGCGCGGCAATACCGTATTCCGCTGTGCGGTGCATATCCCAGGTCCTGATCTGTATTTCCAGCGGGTCGCCCAGGGGACTTACCACCGTGGTGTGCAGGGACTGGTACATGTTTGATTTGGGCATGGCAATGTAGTCCTTGAACCGCCCCGGCAGCGGCATCCACATGGTATGTACCGTGCCCAGCACGGCGTAACAGTCCCGCACGGTGTCCACAATTACACGAACTCCCATGACGTCGTAAATTTCGTGGAATTCAAGCTGCTGCTTCACCATCTTTTGGTATATGCTGTACAGGTGTTTGGCCCTGCCGTGTATTTCTGCGTTTATATTGACTTCCTTTAGCTTGCCGCGCAGTATTTTAATAATATTGCGAATATACTCTTCCCTTTTGTCCCTGGTGCGCGATACCAGTTCAGCCAGCTCGTAAAATTTTTCAGGGTTTACATATCGAAAAGACAGGTCCTCGAGTTCCCACTTGAGCCTGTAAATTCCCAGCCGGTGGGCCAGCGGGGCGTAAATCTCGATTGTTTCCCGGGCTATTTCCTTGCGCTTGTGTTCCTGGTGGTGGTGCAGTGTACGCATGTTATGCAGCCGGTCGGCCAGTTTGATTAAAACGACGCGTATATCCCTGGCCATGGCCAGGAACATTTTGCGCAGGTTTTCCACCTGGCGTTCCACTTTTGAATGATGCTCCAGGCGGCTCAGCTTGGTGACACCGTCCACAAGGGCGGCAATGTCCTGGCCGAAGTTTTTTTTCAAGTCCTCCAGGGTTACACCGGTATCTTCGACGGTGTCATGCAACAGCCCTGCTACCAGCGTGTCCATGTCCAGCTCAAGGTCAGCCAGGATTATGGCCATGGCCACCGGGTGGTTGATATACGGCTCGCCGGAAATTCGCTTTTGCCCGTGATGCGCCCGGGCCGCAAATTCATAGGCACGACGAAGCAAGTCCAGGTCCGCGCCCGGGTTGTAATGCACCACTTTGCGGATCAAGTCTTCCATGGAATGGTTTTCACGCTCGGGCTTACCGGTAACCCGCTTCAACCCATTTAAGCCATTCCTTTTCAATTTCCCTTGTCCGGACAAATGTGCTTGATGCATTTAAATCCCTTCTCTGGCCGCCGGCCGGCAAAAGCTTATATTTTAGCATACCTTCTTCCCAGCGATAATGCAATAAATCCAGTTCCGCGAACACCGAAACTGCTATAACCAGCGGTAGTATCGAGGATATTTTAATCCCCGCGCTTTCCAGGCGAGCAGCAGCTTCGGAAGTAGGGCACATTCCGGTATTTCCCCCGGCAATGGAGCGCAACGCGAGATACAAACCGGCCAGCATGTCCCTGTCCGGTAACGACTCCTTGATGAAATCCATGTTCTGCTTCAAGTCGCGGCGGGAATAAATTACTTCAACATTCAGGCCTTTCCCGGACCCGCATAGTCTCGTCACCGCCAGCCAGTCTTCCGGCACGGCGGGCGGCCTGGCCAGCAAAACCCGGTGGAACAGGTTATAACCGGGTGTGTCCTCCGGCAGGCATGAATAAGTTGATATCAAAAGTTTAATCGTTCCGTCATATACATTATGCAGTGCGCTGTAAATCTGGTCACCCGTCATGAAACCGTTTATATAAGCGGTGCAACCGGCAAAAGAGGGATTGTGATACTCTGCGTGGCGCGCCAGCTGGATTGTCTGGCTAGCGCAGGCTGTTAAAAGCAATATACATTTTGTTTCAGGCGGTTGCAAGCGGTTCAAGCTGCTTTCGGCGCCCTCACCGTTTGGAGGTGGGCATACCAGTGCACGGGTACCGTTCCTTAAAACGGGTTTACACGATTGCAACGCCTGCATTTCGCCGGGTAGCTGGTGCTTGTTTTCAACAAGGTGTTGTTTTACAAGAGCGAGCATGGTTTCGGGGACGAATATCAGGTCGCCGCCTTTCCGCAGGTACCCCTCGCAGGCCGACCGGCAGTGGCCGGGGTTGTCCAAAATCATATCGCACTGGAGTTCCTTCACCAGGGCCTGCAGGTACCGCCGGCCCTGCCAGTTGTTTACTGCGGGAGTGAATGCTACGCCCACATCTTTGCCCGCCGCCAGTTCTTCCGCATACCGTCCCAGATTGAACCCTATCCCGTCCAGGCTCGAACCGTACCTTCCAAACCGGAGCTTCAGGTGAGCTTCGTTTTTTCCGACTCCGCGCGTCTGTAAAATTTTTGCTTTTGAAAAGCCCAGCAACGGGCGGGGGTTACCTTCCCCGTGTGGTTCCAGCCGCATTATTTCTTCAACCAGGTCACAAGTAACATCTTCCGGCGAGACCAGCGCGTCAAGCTCCAGCGATGATAAAAGCTCCCCCTTGTCAATTGTGACGGCGGCAAACTCATTAATTTTTTCCCTGAACCATTCCACCCGGGACAATTCTATGGAAAACCCCGCTGCCATCGAATGACCGCCATATTCAACAAGGCAATCCGAGCAATGTTTCAGAGCAGCCACAAGGTTGAAACCCTTTACGCTTCTACCCGAGCCCTTTCCCATGATCCCATTCCCGGCAATAAGCAGAACAGGCTTGCTGAAACGCTCCACCAGGCGTGACGCGACAATGCCGATTACGCCTGGATGCCAGTTGGGCGATTCAAGGACAAGCACACGCGATTCCGCTAGGGTTGGATCGCTATCTATTATTCCAAGGGCTTCACCCAGCGCGATTGTCTCGAGTTCCTGCCTGTCGTGGTTGCTTTTGCCCAGCGCGGCGGCCAGCTCCAGCGCCCGGTGGTAATCACGGCAAAGAAGCAGTTCCACCGCCGTAGCCGCGTCGCCAATACGGCCGGCGGCGTTTATTCGCGGTGCCAGCACATACCCGACTTCCCGGGTACCCATGAAACCTGTTTTCGCACCCGCCACATTGATTAAGGCGGTTAGGCCGGGCCTGCTTGTCCGGGACAGGTTTTTCAGGCCATACTTGACAAATACCCGGTTTTCCCCGTGTAGCGGCACAATATCCGCCACGGTGCCAAGGCATACCAGGTCCAGGTATTCCAGTGGATCCACACTTGCCGCGCATTTTTCCACCAGGGCCTGGGCAAACTTAAAAGCCACCCCCACCCCGGCAAGCTCGCGGAAGGGATAATGGCAGTCCCGGCGTTTAGGATTAATAACCGCCGCAGCGGCCGGCAAGCTGGAAGGCGGCTCGTGGTGATCGGTGACGATAACTTCGGGGCCGCCCATCTTTTTTGCCTCATCAATTTCAACCACGTTACTTATTCCGCAATCCACCGTGATGACCAGCTCAACCCCGTTCTTGGCCGCCGTTGCCAGGGTAGGCGAATTTAAACCGTATCCTTCATCAATGCGATGCGGGACGTGGTATTCCACGTTCCCGCCCAGCCGTTTGAGCACGTCAACCAGAAGTGCCGTCCCCGTAATCCCGTCCGCGTCGTAATCGCCAAAAACTAGTATTTTCCCCTTCCTCTCAATGACCCGGGCTGCCAGTTCCACCGCCTTTTCCATATCCCGCATCAGAAAAGGGGAATGCAGCTTGTCAAGTGACGCTTCAAGAAAATCCCTTGCCGTCGCTACCGTGTATATGCCCCTGTTTACCAGAAGCTGCGCCATGATACCTGAAATACCGAGGTTCCTTGAAAGTATATACTGCAACAACGGGTCCGGTGGCTTGACCCGCCAGATCTTTTTTGTCATTTTTCCTCCTTGTTGACATTTTAAATTGCTTTCCCCATTTGATTATAATGTAGCGTTAATTTCCTGGCAATGAATGACTGGGCAGGCACAGCACGGCATATCACATCAATGCTCCCCCTTCGCCTTTCGGCTTGCCGGTTTACGGTAAACCTGGCCCCGGCCGATTTAAAAAAAGAAGGCCAAGTTTACGACCTTCCCATATCCCTAGGCATACTGGCTCAACCGAGCAACTGCAGTACCGGAGCATGGAAAGGAAATACTAGGGGTAAAAGCCGGATAAATCGAAGGCTAATTGATATAAGAGCCAATTGAAAGATTAACATCCCGAACCCAAACACAAAAAGCTAAAAACCAGTAAACATAAGCCAAAGCAAAAGTTAGCCTGTTTGTAGCGTATTACAAGTATTAGGATCAAACTTAACACCCCAAAAGCGCAAAAACCATCCTACAGCTTTTTTTAGCACAAATCACTATTACCTTCATGGCAGTTACCGGTGTCACTCATTATTTTCGAACATAATTAAATATTTACAAAAAAAGCCCTTATTCCAAAGATAAGGGATAACAACTGGTTTGCTCATTTACTGCCACTCTATTTTTATATAGCCTCCATAACAGTAAATTTTCTAATAATTTCATTACACGAAAAATTAAAGATAGTAATTAATAGCCTTGGGTGCTTTATAACAGTTCAGAATACTTTTTAGCTGATCCGTAGGCTTTTTCAAGTGGATATTTTTTATCGTTTTTTTCTATTTTTTTAAGAACAGCCTTATTAAGGTCGATATTTAGCTCATTTGACAGTAGAAAGGCATATATAAGTACGTCTGCTAGCTCCTCCTCAATATTATCAAGTTTTTCAGCCACTGCTTGTTCACTATTTTTCCACTGAAAAATTTCTAGTAATTCAGCCGCTTCTAGTGATAAAGAAATTGCTAAGTCTTTTGGGTTATGGAACTGTTTCCAGTTTCGTTTATCTCTAAATTCAACTACTTTTTTTATAAGGAAATCCATGTAGACGACACCTCCAAGCCCATATTTGAAAAGACCAAAGATTTGGTCAATGGGATAAAAACATAGCTCTTACGTCATATTTAGTCGTGTTTTATAGATTATGTATAAATTCATCAGTGTTCGGTTAAGCATAAAAAATGCCATAGGTATCCAGAGATGGCATTTTACCCCTGGAAAATTGAAAAGAAAAACTGTTGAAATTTACGCTAAAAAGAAGGAAATAGCCCTTTCTTTTGTGGAAACCTCCTCCAAACAATACAAATGAGGAGGAACCACACTGGCTCTACTTACCAGAAACATTAATCCTTGCGAGATTGAAAACGTGCTCAACAAGATGTTTCCCCCACAGTGGTTGAGAGACACAGCACAGCGGCTAATTCCCAGGCATTAAATACCAATAGTTAGTATTTATGGTAAACCGATCACGCATGGGTAATTGTGTCCATGGTAATTTACCCGTATTTTAGCAGGTCTTTGTAAAATGAATTTGTAAAGTGCTGGTAATCAAAGTATTCACGCCAGGTTTGTTCCAGGAAATCAAACCTGGCTTTTTCGTTATTGCTGAAAAGCAGTTTCCCCCTGGTTACGTGGTAACGCAGGGACACGGGGGCGTTGTTCAAAGTTAACACGTCCACCGGCAGGGCCACCAGGCGGTCCAGGGATATGGCCAGTTCGGCTTCATATTCCCAGTGCTTGCGAGCGAGGACGGATTCGTCCAGGAAAACTGCTATATCCACGTCGCCACAGGGCAGCGGCAGAAGGAAAGAACCGTGCAGGTAGGCAAAAAGTATCTCCTTGCGCCGGCTCAGTTCTCTTTTTAGTATATTTTCTATTCTTTCCTTGTCCTCGCCGGAGAGGAGTTGCTTATCAACTTTCACTTTCTTGCTCCTCCTCCAGTAAAGCGGCTTTTAACAAGGGGGTTATTTCTTCAATGTACCTGTCCAGGTCTGTGATGTCATTTTTTAGTATGTCGTATACAATTGAGTCGTTAACTTTGCCGTACTGGTGTACAAGAAGGTTTCTGAATCTAGCCATGGAGGCCAGTTTACCCGCCAGCTCTTTGGTTATTACCCCGCTTTCACCCAGAATACGAAAACAATCCGCGTAACTTTGTGGAGCTTCTCTGGCCACCCTGGCGGCCAGGTGATTGCATATGCTCTGGGCCGCCTCAACGGCAAGAATTAACTGGTACTTGGCGCCGGAAACAAGTATTTGATCCGCAAGAAATTCATCCAGTGGAGTTTTGGCTATATTGTTCAACAGGGAAAGCGACTTTTCTATATCCAGTATTTTGTTTGTTATTAATTCCCGGTTTATAAAAAGACTGTTTTTGTCCATACCGGTGGCCCCTTGCTACTGAAACAGATTGGGATGTTCTAATATGTCACATATTATACCATACAAGCTATATTATTTATTGTATCCATATGTTAAAACCAGTGGTAAAATCCCAATTGGGAATTTTAAACCGGTGTTGATTTGATCACTCCATTGGGGTAATGCACCTTGCGGGGAAACTGATTGACCGGTTGTTAAGCCAGGAAGATAATGAGGTAAAACGAATAATCAGGTTAGCTGCTTTATTGCACGATATTGGTCATGGGTGCGATATTTGGGACAGTATACGCACCGGATTGCCATATCGAATAACAGGATTGTTGCGATGAATGAGGATACGGCAATCAAAAATTTTGCTGGTAGTTGTGATGCATTGAAGATGACAAAGGCCCAAATAGCAGGTTTTACCTAGAATTTAGGCCTTTTTGTAGCAAAACTTCCGATTGCTCCCTTTAAGAACCGTCCCGCCGTGCCGCGTCCCTCCGTGCCGTGCTATGCTCCCCTTTGTGCTCCCACGGGTGTGCTCCTTAAAATTTTCTGCAGAAATTTCAAAGGGAAAAAGTACTCCCCCAAGAATATACATTTTAGGGTTTTATCTCGCTTGTATGTTTTTTATAGGGATACAAAGAGCATTTCTACAAGAAAAGAAGTGAAACCACTCTATTTTGGCAGTATTTAAGAGATTTTTACGATTTTAGGTAAACGGTTTTTCCCGGCTTTTAAGCCTGCGATATATATGGGCTGGGAGTTATGCAATTAGCTCGATTGAAGGTAGAAACCGGCTTTTAGTCTTGCTTGACCACGACAGGATAATGGTTATTTTAGTTAATATTTTTTTGGAGGGCTGAAATTGGGGAACAAGGATTTTTCATCTGAATTGGTGATTCGCCTCGCGGGGGAAGCGGGGTTTAAGATAGTAGAACAAGTGGAATTGCCCAGTAGAAAGGGTAGATTCGCGGCAATTCCTTCGGGGATACACGAGCACGTTCGAGATTATCTTGTAAACACCTATCCCAATGGCCTTTATTATCACCAGGCGATGGCAATTAAACAGTCGTTGAATGAGAATGACGTGTGCCTGGCAACGGCAACCGCGTCAGGCAAAAGTCTCGTGTTCATGGTGGTTGCGGTTGACCTGACCTTACGGGAATCGTCGGCTAGGATTCTTGCTTTATACCCTGCAAAAGCACTGATTCAGGATCAGCTGGCCAGGTGGTCCGCGTTTCTTGAAATGGGATCTAAGGTAGGGTATATCACCGGAGATGTGCCAATTGACCGAAGGTTAGAGTTCCTAAAGAAGAGCCGCATTGTATTAATGACTCCGGATGTTGTTCATGCCTGGTTATTGCGGGAAGTGGGAAACCCTGTCATTGAGCGTTTTCTGGACAGTATTCGATTGCTGGTACTGGACGAGGCACATGTATATGAAGGGGCGTTCGGAACTAACATGGCGTATATGCTCAGAAGGTTGGAGGGAGTATCAGCCAACACCTATCGTATTATCGCCAGTACCGCTACCTTGGGAGATCCACAGGACTTTATGTATAAACTGACCGGGCGGTCCGTGATTTGTTACACGGAAAATGAAGACGGTTCATACCTTCCAACTAAAACTATATTGCTTTCCCAGCCGGCGGGCTTCACAGAGACTATAAAGTTACTTAATAGCTTGGCCAGTAAGGGGAAAAACCCGTTCTTGGCTTTTGCTGATTCCAGGAAGCAGGTGGAAAGACTTGTATCCGCTGTTCAGCGACAATCAAAAAGAGGCGACGATAAAACGGGTACCAGTGCTGTTAACATAGAAGAAGTAAACGAAAAAGATAACGACGGGCTTTCTGAATCGGTTTTGCCTTATCGTGCAGGCTATGAGGATGAGGACCGGCTACGTATTCAAAAGGCACTGGAGCAAGGGGAGCTTGCGGGTGTAGTCTGTACGAGCGCATTAGAATTAGGTCTGGATATAGGGGAAATCGGTCTGGTAATCTTGCTTACCACTCCTCCTTCCGTAAAAGCATTTAGGCAGCGCATTGGCCGTGGGGGCCGCCGGAAACCTGGCATTTGCCTAATCATAGATACTGCGGGAACCATTACGATGACCGGGCTAAAAAAGTATCTTCAGCGTCCCAATGAACCCAACTGGCTTTATCTTGACAACAGGTATATCCAGTATACAAATGTTTTGTGTGCTGCTGCGGAGATTTCTCAACGCGGTGAACATTTTGCCAATTCCAAAGCCTTTACCACTTTACCCTCCAGGTTCAAAACACTTTTAGATAATGAGCTTCACCCATCGGAACCAGTTCCAGATGATCTTTTCCGTTTAAAACAGTTGGGAGAGGCAAGCCCGCATCTGGAATTTCCCCTGCGCAGTGGTGTCGAAAAGCAGTTTAAGGTATGGCATCGTGCTCCCGGACAAGAGAGTTTGGGTACGCTTACTTTTTCACAGGTGCTGCGGGAAGCTTACCCTGGCGGTATATACTACTACATGGCGCGACCCTACCGGGTTAGGCAACTCAACTACCGTAGCGGAGAGATAATTGTAGCGAAAGAGCGGTATTGGACTACTGATCCGGTAAGCCAGGCTATGGTTTTTCCTAACTTTCAGGCTGGGCTTTTGCAACTGTGGGCTACTCCTAGCGGAGACGGGTTTGTAGCCGAAACCGCTCTTCAAGTTAGCGAGCGTGTGCTGGGTTTTAGAGAAAAACGTGGCTCGGCAGCCCCGGAAACACATACCTATGGCCCTGGCTCGCGCTATTACCAGCGCCCGTTGAACAATTTCTTTGAAACCACCGGCGTCTGCTGGCATTTTTCCACAATTGCGCGTCTGGACGATGACGCATTGCTGTTTTTCAAGGATGTTTTTTGCAAGGAAGCCGGCATTCTTGACCGTGATGTCGGTAGCGGTTATTATTCGAGCAGAACTTCCCCTGTAATTTTAGACAAAATTACGGACTGTTGTATCTACGATGGCGCTCCGGGTAGCCAGCGCATGACGCAGGTCCTGGCTGAAAAATTTTCAGAGATGGCACAGGTTGCTGCAGACCTGGCGGCCACTATGGACGAAGTTCCTGAACAAGTCCAACAGTCACTAGCTATGCTGGCGGAAGCCGCGAAAACACTGACCTTAAGAAGGTTAGAAGAGGTTGCCGCAGCTGGCGTTCCGCTGGGTGTTCCGGAAGATGACTGGGCAACGGTTATCAAACCGGGCGAAAAAGCAACATTAATGATAAATTCCCCACAGGAGGTAACCGTCTTAGACTATCGCTATACTCCCAAGGGTTTAATGTATAACTTGGAACACCCGGACTGCCGCTGGATGGTTCCCGCAGATACCATCAGGCCCATATATGGAGTAACCCAAATGCTAAGTGTAAATCTTATAACAGGCGAAACGCGACCCTTAGGTTGTTTTAGGGGTATATCAGATTAAATTTTGAGGAGGATCAAAAATGAAAACCCTATTTGAAAACAAAATGGTACCGCTGTCCCGGATGCTTTTCGTGGAAAAAAATGACCTTGACATCGAGCAGCTTGTTATAGAAGCCACCGGGCCGTATTCCCTGTATGAACGGGAGGATTGTTTTGTTATACGTAATGATGATTGCTGCAAAGCCATTCTGGTCACTGTAAAAATTAAAGAAAATTGATTCTAATTATCCCGGCAAGAACCCAAAGGCAGCGCGTCTAAAAAAGTTAAAGAGACTTTCCGGCTGGTAGGGGTGTTTGATAAGGAAACCAAGAAATATCATTTCTTCCTTACTAATATCAGCCCCCGACAGCTTGCGGCGGAGGATGTGGCGCTTCTTTACGGGGCACGCTGGAGCATTGAACTGCTTTTCAAAGAACTAAAGAGCCTCTATCAATTGAGCGTGATATCCAGCGGGGCGCCCATGGTGGTGGAATCGCTGGTGCTGGTGGCTATGTTAACCCTGTTGGTAAGCCAACGGTTGCTTAATCACATGCGTTCTTTGGCTTCAAAGAAAAGCACCCGCTTTAATCATTTACGCTGGGCGGAGTCGTTTTACGCCGTTGCGCCGGTTTTTATGGGTCGTGTACTTAAAGCCGCGGGTATTGATGATGACCCTATCCAGCTCATTATTTACTTTATGTGTGAGGGTGTTGATCCCAACGTTAGCGGGGAGCGACTGTTATCGTCCTGAGTAACAGCGGTTGATTCCCAGAACCAAATACCAATAGTTAATATTTGTGGTAAACTAATTACATGAAAGCATAACAATAAATCAATAAATACACTCTAACCACTTTAATACATGCTCCGGGTCTTTCTTTAAAACGTACATCCGTTTATAATTTTCTTTATTTTCTAATATATTTTCTTTTATAAGAACTTTGATAACGCTATATACCAGAGTTTTTGGGGACTTTTTGTAATTTGTTCCTTGAATAATTTTATCATTTAATAGAGCCAATTGCGTAATTCCCAGCCCACGTATAACAAGGGCTTAAGAAGCCAAGAAAAACTGTTTACCTAAAACTAAAAATCGCAAATATCTCTTAAATACTGCAAAAATGGAAAGGTTTCACCTCTTTGCCTGTAGAAATGTTCTTTGTACCCCTATACTTGCATGCTTTAAAGCTGCGTGGCCAGGCCATCATTAAACTGAATTACCGCGGTAAAAAAACTTGTTTTATATTATAAAGCAAGCTAACTTTTGTTTTGGCTTGTGTTTACCGGTTTTGGGCTTTTTGTGCTGGGTTTGGGATGTTAATTTTGCGATTAGCTCTTGTATAAATAGATTAACCCAATATTCACCTCCAGTATTTCCTTTCCATGCTCCGGTACTGCACGGCTTCCGCAATATGTTCAACCTGGATATCATCGTTTTCCGCCAGGTCGGCCAGGGTCCGTGCCACCTTGATAATTTTGTTGTAAGCGCGGGCACTTAGCTGCAGCATGTCAAAGGCCCGGCGAAGCATGTCCGACGCCTCCTTGCCCAGCTGGCAGTATTTCCTTATTTGTGCCGGGGTCATTTCCGCGTTGCACATGGCGGTGCCAAAACGCTCGGCTTGGATTTGCCGGGCGCGCTGTACTCTGCTTCGGATTGTTGCGGAGTTTTCACCGCAGGGGCTATTTTCCAGTTCATGGAACTTGAGCCTGGGGACGTCGATATGGATGTCTATCCGGTCCAGCATGGGCCCGGACAGTTTTTGCAAGTATCTTTGCACCTGTAGCGGCGAGCAGGCGCATTCCCTCTCCGGGTCACCTAAAAAACCGCACGGGCAAGGGTTCATGGAAGCCACCAGCATGATCCGGGCCGGGAACGTCACCGATGAGTGAACCCGGGAAACCGTGACGGTACCATCCTCAAGGGGCTGGCGCAGGGCTTCCAGGGCGTCACGCTTGAATTCGGCCGCCTCGTCAAGAAAAAGCACTCCACGGTGAGCCAGGCTTATTTCTCCCGGGCGGGGAAACTTTCCACCACCAACCAGGGCGGCCGTCGATACCGTGTGGTGCGGTGAACGGAAGGGCCTTTCGGTAATCAATGGCCTGCCGGGTGGCAGGAGCCCGGCAAGACTGTAAAGTTTTGTGATTTCCAGCGCTTCTTCCGGAAGCAGGTCCGGCAATATGCCGGGCAGTCGCCGGGCCAGCATTGTTTTGCCGGAGCCAGGCGAGCCCACCATGAGCACATTGTGCCCACCGGCGGCAGCTACCTCCAGCCCGCGCTTGGCCGCCGCCTGGCCGCGGACTTCGGACATGTCCGGTATGCCGTCATTGAAGCTCCAGTACATGCTCATATCAACTTTATGCTGTTGAATAACGCTTTCACCTTTCAGGTGGCGTACAAGCTGGACCAGCCCGGAGGCCGGGTACACCTCCACGTCTTGGACAAGAGCCGCCTCGTCAGCGTTTTCCGCCGGTACCACAACTCGCCGGCAACCACTTGCGGCCATTGACGCCACCCTCGGGAGTACTCCATCGATGCCGCGGATGGAACCGTTCAGTGAGAGTTCGCCCAGGAAAATATATCCTTGCAATAAAACCGGGTCCAGTTGTTCGGTTGAGGCCAGTATGCCCAGGGATATGGGGAGGTCGTAAACGGGGCCTTCTTTTTTTAAATCAGCCGGGGCCAGGTTTACGGTAATACGCCGGGCGGGAAAATCGAAGCCCGCGTTTTTCAGGGCGGCGCGCACCCTGTCCTTTGATTCCCGTACTGCAGTATCCGGCAGCCCCACTATGTCGAAACCCGGCAACCCGCCGGAGGCATCAACTTCAACCCGTACCAGTTCTCCGTCTAGACCGTTAATGGCCAAACTGTGTACTATGGTCAACATTTTACAAAACCCCCGATTTTTCTTTTCGCCGGTACAAAAAAGATTCCTCCCATTTTTGCGCCATCTTTTATCGAACAAAATATCATTGACCAAATTAAACAAAAGAACACAGAGGGAACACAGCACCCAACAGGTTAGAGGTTGAGCAGGATGCCTGCCGCGAGCAGCAGGCCAAAGAGGGTGTGGAGCTGGGCGGTTGCTTTCATTGCCGGCACCATTTCCACAGCCGTTTTCTTGCCCTGGAACAGTCTGATGGCCTGCACCGCTTTCGGCAAGCTGCCGAAGACAAGGAGCAGCCACGGAGAGGAAACACCAAAAAGCACCATCCCCAGAACCCACAGATATGCCGTACCGAACATCCCGCCCAAGAAGAGAACGGCCCGGTCGTGACCCAGGAGGATCGCCAGAGTCCGCCGGCCGAATCTTTGGTCGCCCTCACGGTCACGGATGTTGTTCGAGGTCAGAATAGCACCGCACAAGACCGCGACAGGAATCGAAATCAGGATGCTTTCGGCCGTTACCATTCCGGTCTGGATGAAGAAGGCAATGCCGACGATCACGGGCCCCATCATTATCCCCGCAAAAAGTTCACCGAAAGGTGAATTGGCGATGGGATAAGGGCCTCCGGTGTATAAGTAGCCGACCAGCATGCACAGCGAACCGGCTACAGCCACCCACCAGTTGCTCGCAATGCAGATATACACGCCAAGAATAACGGCCACGCCGAAAAGAGCCAGACCCAGGTTAAGGACAACCTCAGGTTTTACCCCTTCCCTGACGATGGCACCGCCGATACCCACGGATTTCTCATTGTCCAGCCCGCGCTTGTAATCGTAATATTCATTAAACATGTTCGTGGCAGCCTGAATCAATAGCGAGGCCAGTAGCATCGCCATAAACAGCCCGATAGAAATCGGACCGTGCTGCAGAGCCAGCGTCGTTCCGACAAACACCGGGATAAATGAAGCGGTCAAGGTATGCGGTCGCAGCAGGCGCCACCAAACCTGCCACCCGTGTCGTAATTCAGGCTGAGTTGTTTTTAATACCGGGTTACCCAACTCTTCACTCCCCCATTTACATTCTCCCGCTACCTATATTAATGTACACGCGCCTTAATAAGTCAACCGTACCGGCTACCAGCACAACTCACCATGACCAGCACAGGGGAACAGTTAGTGTGAAAGTGCAAGAATAACATGGTAACTTTTATGCATTCTCCTGGGCCGGGTGCCGTCATGGTTACCGAGAAGCGCCGTAAAGCCCCCGGCTTTAGCCGTGGGGGGTTCAGTTGTTCATGAGGAAATCCATTCCTTTGACGATAAAGGAAACTACCCCCTTGCCGCTGCCTTATCAGTATCAAACCTCGCAATTTTACTCCCGGTCAGCAAAAGCACAAGCAGCAAAAGCACTGCCCCCAAGGAGTATGGAACATTCATGTGAATATCATATAATATCCCACCCACCATAGGCCCGAAAATACGTCCTAAACTACCGAAGGATTGCATTACCCCCAAAACGGCACCCTGTGCTCCCGTTGCATTTTTTGATACCAGGCTGGTTGAACTGGGAGTTAACAAGGTATTGCCTATACTAAATATGGCAGAAGTTAAGAACAACAAAAAGGCATTAGTAGAAGTTACAATTAACAGCATACCCACCGCAGATATGAGCAAGCCGGCCCTAATTAATCTTACATCACCAAATTTTTTAACCAGCTTACCAACCAGGCCCCCCTGAATAATAACCCCGGCAAAGCCCAGAACAGCAAATACAATCCCCATTTCTTTAGGGCCAAATCCTGCCCTGTCCGCGGCAAACAAGGCAAATGTGCCCTGGAATATGGACATGGTAAAGTTTATCATAAATCCGAGGAAAAACAGTATAAAAAGAGGGTGTTTTATCACTGCAAAGGTAATTCGGGCTTTGTCACGGGACGTGTTTTCTGCGGGTTCCTTAAGGGATTCCGGGAGAAAGAAAATGGCAAAGGGCAGATTTATCACGGCCAACCCGCCGGCCACAAAAAACGGGACGGAAAAGCTACTGTGACCCAGCCAACCTCCCACAGCCGGCCCTACAATCATTCCCAGCCCCATGGCCGCCCCCAATATGCCCATCCCCTTGGACCTTTCTTCCCCACTGGTTGTGTCGGCAATATATGCCATGGCTGTGGGTATGGTGGCCGAGGAAATGATACCTGACAGTATTCTTATAGCAAACATCATCCAAAGTTCGGACACAAAGCCAAACAAAATAAATGTTAGGCCATAACCGCCTAAACCTATCAACAATACCGGTCTTCTACCAACCCGGTCGGACAACCGTCCCCAAAGGGGAGCAAAAATAAACTGCATTACGGAAAAGGAAGCCATAAAAAAGCCCAGGGCAGTTGGCCCCCCACCTAACTCAGTAATTAAAAAAGGAAAAATTGGTATAACAATACCAAAACCTATCATTACCAGAAATAATGTGATAAACAAAATCACTATGGGTTTAAAATTATCTCTCATTAGTAGTTCCCCGCTTTTAGAGTTGATTCAGATAAAAAGCTAATTAAACTTTCATCTTTAAGCACTCTGGGAATTTTAACCTGATTGGCAGAAGCCCCTCTTGACATTAATTCCCTTTGCAAGCGATGAAAAGTACCGGGTTGAACAACATGCAACACTAAACCACCTATCCGCCTGGCTTCAATGGCGGCCCGGTAACGGGGATTGGCTTCCTCAAGCGCCCTTTGCAAAATTGCCTGCCACGATGTAATGCCTGTTATCTTTTCTGAATTTCGAACTTCAACAAAAATTACATACCTGCCTAAAGATCCATTCAGATCAACTGCAGTGGTATAGTCAACCAAGTCACAGTCCCAGTGTTTTGTAGCATTTTTTAAAGCAGCCAGAACAGCTGCCTCCTGGGTCTTTTCTCCGGTTAAGTTTAAAAGTTGACCTTTTCTGTACAAGAATTCAACCACCGGGCTTTTATTATAATAACCCACCACCTTGACTACATCTCCCAGCCTGTAGCGATAAAATCCGGCATGGTTTGTTATAACCACCTCATAACTTTTACCCTCTTCCAGCTCATCCATACCAAGCACAGTAGGATTTGGACTTTCAGTTTCATCCACCGGGATAAATTCATGGTAAGCTGTCCGGGGTGTAATAACATAAGTAACATCATTAATGCCGGTACATATACCGATCATGGCTTCAGTAGCACTGTAGACCGCGGAATAAACCGGTATTGGGCCGGTATACCGGCGAAGTTTATCAATATAAATACTAAAGCTACCGCCGGCCACACAGCTGATATAAAGCAGCTTGGGCCACAGCCGGCAGGCAATATCTTCCGCACCTTTTTTAATCTCTTTTTCCAATTGTTCGGCCCGCCCGGCATCAGGCCGCAGTCGCTTGACAAGCTGGTTTCTGATTTCCGGCTCCAGGTTCAAATGCTGGCTTATGCTGCCCTCCGCCAGGTCACGTTTTAAATTCGGCCAATGTTCCTCCAGGGTGTGGAATAATTGTAATATGGGTGCAGGGAAAGGCGCGCTAATATAAGCCAGGTCTTTTTCCTGCAGCGCAAAAAGCAAGTGCAGGTAAATAGCAGTTGGCTGGTCAGTCAATTGCATTACTTCCGGCGGCGATGTCCATAAATAAGGTATAATATGCCGCATGGAATTCATTCCACCAGACGTTCCCGCGCCGGTGGGAATGCCTCCGGCCGTAACTCCGGTCTTTACAGCATTCATAATCATCATTCCCCGGCTACTGTTCCGGGCTCCTGGTACAGCCTGCTGGAGTATTCCTTCAGTCAAAAGCATCATGTGGCTGTTAACCACTTTTCTGCTTAAAGCAGTAACCGGTATTAACTTACTCTTACCTGTGGTTCCGGAACTTAATCCAAAATATATAACAGGCAGTGAGGTAAGAATGTTTTTTTCACCATTGGCCATTCTTTCGAGATAAGGCCGGTAGTCCTCATAAGTAGTTAAAGGTACTCTTTCTTTATAATCTGAAGATGATGATATAGAAGAAAACTGGTATTTTCGCCCGTATTCCGAGGTTTTGTTTAAATTTAGGATTTCCTTTAAAACCAATCGATTAACTTCAACCGCCTGCAAGGTATCTTTTTCAAATTTTTTTCTATAATAACCAGACGCAGCTGCCATAACGTAGCTAAGTGTTTTTTGAATTACAGACATAATTACCACACTTTCTTTTCAAATATTAAATACTCTCCAACTCTTTTAAATGCTTATTTAAAAGCTCGATTGTATTTTTTAGCCTGGGCTTTATTTCTTCACGCATATCCCTGAGCAAATCCCTTCCTAAATCGGTTATTTCATAAACCCGTGTAGATTTTCCCTTAGAACCTTCAATGTGTTGAGCTACAATCCCCAGTTTCACCATCTTTTGCAGTATTGGATAAATGGAACCGGGCGATGGTTTCCAATTGCCCCCGGTCATGGACGCTATCTGGTCAATTATTTGCTTGCCATACATCTTCTCTTTTGCTAGCAGACTAAGTACATAAAAAGGCAGCAGCCCTCTTAAAAGTAACCCTCCGCTCAACTTTGATACGCAAATAAGATCCTGACAAGGTTTTTTCATTTTAACACCGCCCATTTTTTCTATTAATATCACTAACGATAATCGATATCGATATCATATAACATAAAAAAATGGTGTGTCAATAAATCACCGGGAACCATTTTATACCTAGCAAACTCCAGAAAAGAATCAGGCCCGTCACCGCAATAATGCGGGCAGGCCAAGGTTTTATCATCCGTTGTCAAAAGCCGGGTTGGGCAATTATAAAAATATTCCAAACCACTTAATATTCGGCTGGGGCGTCATTTTTGGTAGCTGCAGCAAAGTAAAACTTAATTCGCTGACTACCAAAACTTGTATTTAGTTATAAGCATACTCTTTTTTCAAACTTGTTCACTACCAATGGCAATGACATTTTCCTTAGCCCGGATGTATTCACACTGGCTTAAAGCCACCACCTTTTGTTTGTTCAGCGAGGGTATGACGGTGAAATCAAATCCCTCCAGGGTTTTTAATACGGGAAAAGCGGCTTGCTTGATTCTGAGCCTGCGGCTGTTTTCGTCCCGGGCCAGCACCTCCTGTTCCATTAACGTGCACAGGTATTCCTCATAAGTGCAGTTCTTTTCCGCAGCATCTCGGGCCAAGACCTGGTACTGGCTGGCCACTGCCGGCAGTCTCAAACGTTTCAGGTAGGTGTCCAGGAGCATGGTGATGGTGTCACTGTTCAATGCACCATACCTCCCGGTGACCGGTCAAGCAGTTGATTGAACCGGCTGAGCTTTGGTCTTGGTACCTTGTATGTTTCCAGGTGCGGGTATTTGCCTTCCCGCAGCGGTGTAGCAACAATATGCTTGCCGCTCATTTTTTCGGCTATGTTACGGACCCCTTCCAGGTGGTATGTTTCCTTACGGTATGCCTCTTCCAACGCCCGGGTCAGGGTATCCCAGCCCACGGTACGGTGCAATAGCAGCATATGCACAAACTCTCGTTCGGGGCGCGGGTGCCGGCGTTTTAATTCCTGTAGGTATTGCCGGTAAATACCCGGCAGGTTGGCTTTTTGGAATGGTTTAGCGTATTCCAGGGCCCCCGGTTTTTTGGTCAGCGTGTCCAGATAATGGTCCAGGTTGTAAATTTCCTGGCCTTTCTTGTGGCACCGGGGGTGGGTGGCCACTAGCTGGCGCTGGCCATAGATTTCTACCCGGTCCACGTATCCTTTTACCGATAAGTTACGCCCGGCCCACATGGCCGGTACGGAGTAATGATTGTTGTCGTAACGGACCAGCTGGCTTTTGTTGGCTTTTACCTCGGCGTAGCTAAAGCAATCAAATGGCCTGGCCGGCAGGGGTAGCAGTAGTTGTTTTTCTTTAGCCCAGGCCTGTTCCACGGTTAAACCGGTGCCCGGCACTTGGTGACTGGCGGCGTACCTGGCGCAACCGGCCAGGAGTAGTTCGTTGAGCTCGTCCAAAGTTTTTACGTGCGGGATGGGGGTTAGAAAGTTCCTTTTTACGTACCCCACCAGGTTTTCCACCTGACCTTTTTCGTTACCCCGTCCTGGTGTGCAGTAGATTGATTCAAACAGGTAATGGCTGCGCAAAGCGATGAACCGGTTTTGTTCATGACGGGTCCTGCCCTGTAATACCTTTAGAACCGCCGCTTTCAGGTTGTCATAGGTAATGGTTGCCGGTACACCGCCATAATAGGTAAATGCCTCTACATGTCCTGCAAAGAAGGCTTCTTGTTTTTGGTGGGGGAAGGCCATAACAAACGGCTGGCGGCTGCTGGTCATGCGCATGCAAAATAGCTGCACTTCAGTGTACTCACCATCAAGATAAACATACGCGCTTCCCCAGTCGCACTGGGCGTTGGTACCGGGCTTGAAATCAAGCGGTATGTAGGTTTCTTTCTCTGCCTGGCGCAGTTCGGCCACCACCCGGCGGACGCTGGATTCGCTGCCCTTATAGTCATGTTCTTCCACCAGCCGGTTAAAGATCCCCCGGGCGGTGTACCGTTGTTTGGCAGGAAATTGTTTTTCCTCCTTGAGCCACTGTCTAATGATTGGCCGGATGCGGCTGGTTACCGGTTTGGGTTTGGGGCGGGTGAGGTTGTACTTTGGTTCATCACCATCCACCAGGGCTTTGCGCACGGTTTTTCTGGATATCTCTAATTCTCGGGCGATCCAGCGAATAGATTTTTGTTGCTTAAAGTAGAGTCTTCTGATAATCTCTTTATCGACCACACTGATCATTTCCTTTCCTCCTGTTCGCTGCGGTTTGCTCCACCTACAGCTTACAGGAAATTTTGATCAGGGTGGTCCCCTTTTTCGTGCGCACGGGGCTTTTAGTGGTCCCCTTTTAGATTAGCAAAAACACAATGGGATAAACTCGAAACATTTATGTAGGAGGGGCGGCTGGAAATAGACAATAACCGCATTGAACGTCTATCAAGCCATTTGTAATTGGCCGCAAAAACTGGCTGTTTGCCTGGCTAGTGCCATTGTTTATAGTGTTGTAAAAACGGCAAGGGGAAATGGTCTGAACCCTTTCCGCTATCTGAACTATATGTTTAAGAAACTTTCCATTATGGATACCGGGAATCCGGAGGTTCTGGACGAGTTGCTTCCCTAGTAGGCTTCTTTATCAAATAATTGTCGAATAAGAAAATAGAAGTGCTATAAACCCCACCGGTCTTAAAGTAAGGTGGGGTTTATTTGACGCCTACGGAAAATTATAGCGGAGCGGCCTCCAGACCACGCCTGCTATCCTCGGTGGAACTCTGACAGGCGCTCGGGTTGCTCTCTAGCAGTGCCTTATCCTCCTAGCAGATACTCATATTGTCGCTCTTACTAATAGAAGTGAAAAATTGGCAAAAAGGATAATGCTTCCTAAAATCTGCGGTAAAATACTTCGGAGTAATGAGGCGTTGACAAGCCATAGCGGTTTGGTAAAAAGTATCTTAGCCAGCGCGCAAGTGTTTGCCACGCGCGATCTGCATCAAAGTTTGGTTCATTCCCGCATATTGATGCAATTAGGTCTCTTACTGCACCAAACCGTTTAGGAGTTTGAACGAACAAGTCAACTTGCCTAATCACTGGTTGTTGAAGTAGCATTATACCCACATATCTTTCGAATACACCCTGTGGCAATCCAGGGGTAATTGCTAAGGCAGCAAGATCAGCTTCTGCGGCAACCCGTCCAGCTGTAGTAAGTTGATTTAAGTGGCCAGAGTAAGCAACAAAAAGCTCCTCTGGATTGCGCAAACTCGGTAGCCAAAATTTTGGGCCTTCAGACATTCCTATTATCGCATCCTTAGTAACCTGTTCCGCAACCACATTTGGTCTACTTGTTAATTGTATTTGAGAAAATATTTTGACAGACTCAACCATCTGAACATAAAGGCTTTGATCTACCTCTATTGAGTTACGAAATAAGTGTTTCTCGAACTTTGCTAAATCCGAACCTATAGGTGAGACAGGTACAAGGAGCTCCAGGTTAGGTTGCTTAGACCAACCCAAACCTGATGCAGTGAGATTAGCTGAGCCAATGAGGCATTTGTCATCGGAACGATAATACTTTGCATGCAAGTTGGAACATAACCGGAGAAAAGAGTTTCTTCTATTTTTTACCAGAAGCCATATATCTAGATCGCTAACACCTGTTGCAATCTCGTCAGGACGCCATCGGGTAAAACAATACAATTGTACTCCATCTCCGATAGCTTGAATTATGTGCTCCATAACGTCGACTTTTATAAATGGTGATGCTAAAATAACCTCATTTACCCCATTTTTGCATAGATCTATCAATTGGGCACCAAGTGTTGACATATCTTCCATGTTAAAAACACCATTAATCGTCACTCATTAAAAAGTTCCGTGCAATTCTCCCCCAGTCATTACGTGCGTCCTGTGCGTTCTGTTTCCGAAAACCGTCAGGTAACTCATCCTCATAACGTGCCCAGGCCATCAACAGCAGCTTTAATCCATCGGAAGCCTTTGCAAGACGTTCACCTAGTTCCGAAGCTTCAACTCCTTCTAAATCATCCTCTAACACTTCAATAAGCTTATCATACGCAGGATGTCTCGTATTTAGTGTTATAATAATTGCGCCGCCTCTAGGCTTTACCGAAAAGAAAGCATCCGTTTCAAGATCAGCTTCTGCAAATACATACTTAAGGTTATTTGAAACAGTACGAGCTGCTAATTCTCCGGCATCCCTTTCAGCAACACCCGAATCCCGGAGTATTTGCGTTATCTCCTCTTGACGTTGTTCGGAAGGAAGTTGCTCATCTGCATCACTGTTTCCTATATAACCTTGGTTTTGACGTTCTCTAGTGCGGGACGTAGCAGTCCTTTCAACCGTAAAATCCTCTCTATGCCTTCGGTTACGACGAGCACCTGTTCCTTGAGCTTTTATTAAGTTACGCATAACAGTTAATTGACTCTTGATCTTATGAGCAATTTGAATTAAAGGAGCCCTTGGATCTCCTTCTTCAGTCATTTCCTGCATGACTTCATTAAGAGTCTTTCCGCTAGTTAGCAACGATTCGATATCCATAGTGGCAACATCTGAGAAGTTCCTTGCATACTGCTTGTTATTAGTAACGCCAAAAAGTTCATCTAATGAAGGTGGAAATTCAATTTCTACACCCCACCATCTCTCACGAGTATCATATTTTAGCACCAAAGTCTGATCAAGCTCAAGTTCCCGTTCTGAACGAACAATTGAGATACCAACATTCTTTTGTGCATGTCGGCCGTACGGTTTACTTCCCGATTGATCTTCAGCTCTAGCTTCTTCTTTTGCGTAAGAAAAAGTAATCTTTATATCATGTTTTTCTCCCTGGAAATCTACTGTATATATAACCTCATGTGGTTCACCGTATGGTTTGAACATAGGCTTATCATGAAAAGGTGCTGGACAAGAAGTCCTATCCATCAAGTACCCCGGATCGTTAGGGAGTGCATATTTTTCACTAACGTTATTATCAGGGTTTTCGATGTCAAACGATACTAAACGTATCTTAACATTTCCGTTATTTAAAAATCTTCGATATAATCGGCCTATCAAAAACTCAGAATTATCAATGACAGCATTTGCTGTTCTCCACATTAATCTATCTAGATTAGACCAAACCACCAAGGTACCAGAATTTTCAAAGGCTTTTCCAACTTTTCTCCAGACTTCTGGGACTGGTTTAGCTTCCGGCTCAGGTACTGTTTCGCGCTCCTGGTTTTTAATTTCGTTGACGTCAAGGTACGTATATATTGCATTTTCAACGCCATTTTGCCAGGTCCAGACTTCGACTCTTTTGCATTGAGAAATGGAAGAATTGGGAAGCCCTACGCCAAATTTTCCTATCCCTGAACGACGACCGGATTCTAAGCGAGTCCCATTACCGAATTGCAAGGCTTTGTATAGTACTTCCGAGTTCATTCCAGTACCGTTATCGAGAACAGCTATTTGTTCTATACGTTTGCGCCTTCTTCCTCCTAATTGCTGCTCTCGCTCAGCACAAAGAACTTCTACCAGAGTGGCTTCAGCTTGAATTGAGTTGTCAATTAACTCAGCTATAGCGTAAGTAGTATTTTTATAACCGTTATCCCTCATTGCCTGAATCGCAAGATGTGCAGGTATATAAGGTTGTTGTTTTATTCCTCTTTCCATACGTCCTCCCAATTATTAAAAGCTTCTGCGACTGCACGAAAACCAGGTAAGTCATGGTCCACAACAGTCACAACTTCTGCATTTTCATTACCACCAGCTTTAGGTCCCCTTATTGCTCTCCCTACCATTTGACTGTAAAGCACAAGCGATATGGTTGGGCGGGCAATTACTACAGCACTAGTAATAGGAGCATCAAAACCTGTTGTAAGTACACCGAAGTTGCATAGAACCCTAGTGTCATCATCTACCTTCTTAAACTCATTAATTAATCTTGATCTTTCCAGAGGAGGTGTAGTCCCAGTCAAAGAGTCTGCGATAATTCCACGGGATCTTAGAGCACAAGCCAGAGTTTTTGAATGTTGAACTGAAGCAGCAAAAACGATAATACGTTTATGTCTTCTAGCTAATTTTTCTACTGCCAAAACAATTGCAAGATTACGTTTATCATTCTCACTAATCTCTTCTAAAACCCTTTTAGGTACATCCAATTGTTCCGCAAGGTATTTCAAATCTTGGGGTGTTAATTCAATTCCACTGTTAGTTAAAAGCGGCTTAAAGGTAACTTGAGCTATATATCCTTCGTCCATGAGGAATTTAACTGGATTATCATATCCCGAAATACTAAGCGTTACTTTCCTCCGATTGAAGAAATCCGCTAGTTCTTGATCAGCAGTGATATCGTCCCACGTACGTCCTGGTGTGGCTGTTAGCCCTAGAAGCGCCGTTTTGTGTCCCAAGTTAAAAAGGGTATCAAGAATCAATTTATAGGTCTCTGCAATAGCTTGGTGCGCTTCATCCATAATGATTAACGTGGTTCTGCTACCTAAAGTACTTATAAAATCGATTCCCCCCTCCCTTTTTATAAAATTGAATACCTTCGATAACCCTGCAACCACTAACCCATCATGAACATCACAAAGGTTAAGGTTATGAGAACCCCAAAACCTATAAAGTGCTACTTCACGATTACCCAAATACGACCAAGCTCGTTTAAACTCGCTAGCAGCTTGTTCGCATAGTTCCTCACTATGTGCCAACCAAACAACAACCGTTGGCTCGTAATCACGTAAGTGGTCAGCGATAACATGCATAGCAGTACGAGTTTTGCCAGAACCTGTTGGCATATGAAGCAAAACCCGGTAAGGTTGTTGATTAAGGTATGATTTTACTTTTTTTATAGCTTCACGTTGGTATGGAAAGAGCCCGTATCCGCATGCAGAGGATTGTTCTGTTGGAACCGGTGCATGAAGTTCATACTGTGGAGGGTAGAGCTCAAAGAATTCAAATAATATTCTTTCCCTTTGAGACCCTCTTTGCACTTTTAAATCTTTCAAGGCAGAATAGACATCTTCGCCATAATCTAATCCTAGCGCTTCCGCTAAGAGATTCGCCTCACTCTCACGAAGTAGTTCCATGAGTAATGCTCTACTGCTCGAATCAAGTAACAAGTCTTCAGGCTTCCTTAAACTTAAAAGTAATTCCCGCAAACGTGTCGGAGTAGCATGAGTCTGGTCCAACAGCATTATTAAACGGACTGATGCACTCCCTAAAAGGACTTGCAGTATTTCGTCATCGGCACGAGAAATCAACTTACCAAATTCCATTAATTTTTCACCATTAAGAATCATATGTTTACATTTTTTTAATATTCGCTTCCAAAAAGCCTATTTCCTTCCAAAATGTCGAATTTTTTAATATGGTTTTGCAGTTAGCGTAGGACTGACCCCCTAAAAATGGACAATTAGTGTTATATTATTAAAGGTTTCGTAGAAATACACTAAAAAGGGCAGCGGTCTTGATGGCCACCCCACATGTGGTTAAGAAAAACCACCAGCAACGATGCGGCTCTGGGTAACATGCGCGTAGGTACGCAGACCTCGTCAAACCATTCATTTTACAGCATGCGGGTCCAATGCCGGTCAATGCTTCCCTACGGCGTCGCCTAAAGACCCTTCTAAGGCTCACCAAAGAACATGTTAAAATTTTACCGGCTTTAAGTCTATGCGTTTGTTTTTAATTAGTTGATAGCATCCAAGTGGCGGAGCGGTTATAAAGTGATAGCAGCGTCCTTTTACCCACAGGATAGACCGATATGGTAGGCCACAATGCAGCGGTCGTATACATCCATCCATAATTGGCATGATGAAAAAAAAATCTGTCTAACCGGTAATATAACCATATTTCACGTCGATTTTCCAAAGCTGGGTGAAAGCTGGCCGGAATACCTTCTTTTTGTTAATGAAATTGGGGAATTTGAACCCGGTGTTGATAATATATCTTTGCAAAAATATAAATAACGCTTCCTTTATAACAAAGAAGGCTCATAAAATAATTGTTGCAGTATTTTTATATTCTTCGACAAAATAGATAATCCTTCCAAAAAAAGGTATCTAAACAATATCCTGAACTGCCCTTAACAAGATGTTTACATCCTCCACTGTGTTAAAGTAACCAAAGCTTACCCTAACCGTTCCATAGGGTAATGTATCCAGGAATTTATGGGCATAAGGAGCACAATGGATTCCGGCTCGAACTGCAATGTTGTAGTTTTGATCTAATATCATAGCTACTTCCTGAGCGGTATAGCCATCAATTCTAAAAGAAACAATTCCTGCTTGTTGGTTATAATCTTGGTTAACATAAAGCTTAACTTCTTTTATATCAGCCAAGCCTTCCACCAACTGGATGGCCAGCTCCCTTTCATGGCGGATAATCTCAGCGGGATTCACCTTCGTAAGCCAATCACAGGCCGCTTGCAGCCCTGCAATTGCCACAACATTATGGCTTCCTGCTTCGTAACGGTAAGGAAGTTCTTGGGGCATAGTTAATTCATCAGAATTATTCCCTGTCCCGCCAAAAAGCAGCGGCTGGAGTAAGATCCTCCCTTTGGTCCAAAACCCGGCAACTCCAAAAGGGCCGTAAAAAGCTTTGTGGCCAGAAAACACGTAGAAATCTATATCGCTGCTCACCGTATCTGCTAGCATCGGCCCACCTTGGGCTCCATCAATTATTACCAGCCCATTATATTCTTTGGCCATAGAGGCTAACTCCTTAATGGGAGCAATCACCCCACAGACATTACTCACATGAGATACAACCAGGACTTTTGGAGGGCAGGCAAAGAACTGTTTTTTGATCACCTCCAAGTTATAGGATAAAGTTTCCTTGACTACCGGCAACTGTCTGGTTTGTATGCCCACGTACTCCTCTAGATATTGAATTACCCTGGCCACGGAATTATGTTCAAAAGGAGAAATGTAAACCACATCTCCCCTGTTCCACTCTAACCCCAACAGAATCTGGTTAAGAGCCTGGGTGGCACTGGAGGTAAAAATCATCTCCCCATCTTTGAATCCCAACAATACCCGACACTTGTGACGTGTAGAGGCAATTACTTGTTCTGCCTTTCTGGCCAAATGGTAAATACCTCTCCCCGCATTTACCCCATAATCCTTCATACATTCAACTACTGCATTGATTACATCTTGGGGCTTAGGAAACGTAGTGGCTGCATTGTCTAAGTAAATAACACCTGAAAAGTCCATTTAGATTAACTCCTCTAACAATTTGATCACAATATTTCGCTTTTCATTGTTGGTAATCGCATCGCCGTATTCCTGCAAATAGGACCTGAGTACATTATGAAGCAACTGCCCAGACCTGGAAATATTCCCCATGGGGAAAGACCGCTGAACTCTAGTACCATCAGCTCTCTCAAATTCAATAAAAATCTGATTGCTACCATTTCCTGCTGCCTGTTCTAAAGATTCCTGAACATTTGCTACCTCAGCTATCATCTGGGCAAATTCACGTTCTATGCCATTAGAGGTTGTATCACTCCAATCTTCTAAGCGCAAGCCTGTCAGCAAATACAGTACATTCTTGACGAACTCAATCCGATTCTCGCCATGAAAGCCTTCAATTAAATTTAATAATTCTTGGGTACCGTCAGAGTATAGCTTATTCTTTTGTTGCGCTGCTAACCCCTGATACCATAGCTTAAGACCGCTTAGTAACGAATTTTGACCTTGATTAGGTAACTGCTCTAACAGTTTTTTTTCCAAACGGTTAATAACCGATAAATGATAATAGTCCATTTCGTCTTTAATAGTTCTCATGTGAGATATGAGGTAATCTGCAACTTGTGAGTCAAATTGCTGATAGCCAAAAATATTTGGTATTTCCCGAAATAACATCCTGGTACTTACCATATGCAAATTGCGTATTAACTTCCGAAGGCTTTTTGCTTCTTTAGATATTAGCTGGGTATCTCTGGTTAGTTTCGGTAAAGACACAAACCACCGGCGCATTGCGTTAACCACTTTTCGAGGCAGGGATTCAAACTCATCTCTATCCCCTGCATCACCAAATAACCGAAGCAGTTGATAACAATAGGTTGCCTTTGCCTTTGACCAATCTTCCCGCTTCAAATAAAATTGGTCAGGTTGCTCCATGGCTGCCTCAATGCTATCCCCTGAAATTATCCGTTCCGCCCCTTGGGTGTCTACCAATTGGTATTCATTGTTTTTACCATGCATCAGCAAAGCCAGTAAAATGGGGATAACACCTTTTCGGATGCCAAAGGGAGGTAGATATAGGGCTTTGATCAGCCGGTCCATTCTCACCCCTTGCTCACTTGTTTCATCAACTAGCTGCTGAATTTTTTCTAAAACCAGCTTCAATCCATCATCTTTCAATTCGCAAAATGGTCTTATGATAACTTGTTCTTCTTCTTGTAACACTATCTCCCGTCCCGGCGCCCGAAACAGGGAGCGATAAATGGCTATTTCAGGACCGTTACCCTTAATTCCTAAATTAGGAGCTAAATAAGGCTTCAGTAAACAGTCCACTAGTTTTTTCCGGGCACTGGCTATGGGCTTCGTTAACTGGTGTTTATTAATCATTTCATTATTCATAATAGGTGTTTTATGGTAGATTTCAGCGCATATCTTAGATACCATCTTGCTTAAATCTAACATAGTATCTAACCGTTCTTTTTGGCCATTAAATATAATGACCGTGTTTTCAGGGGCATACAGGCGATTTAAAATAATCCTAATCTGTTCCTCTACTTCAGTTAGCCATAGCAAAAGCTCTAGACGGTCTGCTTCTATATGCAGTCTAGCGTCCAAATCTTTGTAAATAACCTTTAAAGCATCAAGTTTTTGGAGTAATTCAAAAAGCTCTCCAATTATATTTGGATGATAGTTTAAGGGAACAACAAAGATAGCCCTTTTTATAGAGGAACTCACTAGCAAATTAATCAATTCCTCTGGTCTATTGTTTTCCCCCGGGCACAAATAGAAAATGAAACCGTCCCGCTCTGGCTCCTGGTCAAGAAGTTCTTGAGCCAAACCTATCGGATCATTGTCTCGGATATAAATACAGGAAAAGTACCTGGTCATGGCATATTCATCATTATAGCGTTTTGCCAATACTGGCTGAGGCCGAAAATTTGCATTCAGGAAATGAATGGGCTCAAACAAGTGTTTGCGTTTGGGAATTGTGATGCTCAACTCAGCGCCTATATCAATTTCGCCTGGTTCAATAATTTCTAAAATCCCCGAGCTCAATCCCTCAAAGATAATTCTCATATTAAACAAGCGCTGCAATGCATTATCCACTTCATCCCAAGAATATTCAGATCCCTCAAATGCCAAATGCAAAATCTGCACGGTAGCCGGTAACACTGCAGGAAGATTAATTATTTTCATGATAGCCAATGCCTTAATTAGCTTAGCTTCTAATACTAACTCCTCTTTAAGCCTATTTATTGCTCCTTTAGCTTGTACCCATATTTCCCGTACCCGCTCGTCGCTATCAGCACTTTTTAGCTGCGTCTCAAAGTAATCGAACAAACCATCAACAGTTAATAGCTTGAATTCAGAGCTGGATGTAGCCGCTAAGAAACTGTTTAACGAGTAATAGTCAGATGCTGATAAAAAGGTAAAAATGGTTCTTTCGTTTTGAGCCACTAGTTGAGATAATCGAGGTAAGCAGAAGGCAGTTAACGGGTGTAAAGGAAATGAACCTTTTAAAATATAATTCTCGAAACTCTGTATAGATAAATCAGCAAAAAGCCTAGTTCTATTGATTTTGTGGGTAAGTATCTTAAATATCTTTTGATAACGGTGGTAATAGCTATTCCAGAAACTTTCATCTTTAATTATAATTTGTGACATTAGCTCATATACTTTGGTAGGCTGGGTGATTATTTCAATAGACTTAAATCTCCCTTCCACCTTTCTCCATTCATTCACCAGTTCCTGCCCATGCTTGGCGGCATACTGAGATATCTGTTTATGGGTAATAAGAAAAAGATGTAAATTCATTTTGCCGCTGGTGTTGCACGCTTCTGCAAAGTCCTGCAATGGCTGCAAATTGACTTTTTGATTGACATTCCATTGGTTTTCTAAATACCTGCCAAACTCATCAAAAACCACCATAATACCCCCATAGGGCTCGGGCAGTTTCTGAGCTACGTATCGATAAACATCTGCTGGTTCGCTTATTAACATGGGATTGAATTGAGCCCCATGGGAAATGTGAGTATATGCCTTTAAAAAAAGCTCATAGCTATCTTCTCGCTTTTGTTTTAATTCATGATTTAGCTGGGCTATACTTTTCCCTGCTTGTAAAACGTAATCTGCCAGCTCTTGATATGCAGCAGGATAATTTTCATGCCAAAACTTAATCTGTTCCAAAGCTGCATTCATATTAGTTTCAGGCATTAGGTGTTCTAGACCATGTTCTTTTAGGGCCAGCTGCAATCCATTTAACAATAATTGGGTTACAGTCTGCTCACCGCCGGTCAACACCACCGGTAGAAACTTTGCCCCTTTGTGAATCTGATGCAAAACGATGTCAGCCGTCTCAGGACAAATATTCTTTATTTTTTTGATTAGCTCGCTGTATGTTTCTGGTGGAAACATCTTGGTCAGAAGGGAAAGCAAAGTTACAGCCAAGTGAGATTTGCCGGTACCATAAGAGCCCACAATAATTTTAGATCGCTGAGTACTTTCCGGATGGGTTGACGTTAGCACTTCTCTTATGATGCTAGCGCTCTGCAATAAAGGTATATAGTTAAGGATTTTCTCCTTGTCATATAAATCATATTTTACATTGATCGAATACTGAAACCCCTGGGATGTGCTTACATATTCACTTAGAGCTACAGTTTTGTTATCCATACTTCTCAACCTCTGATTTGCCCCTTATAATACTCTTCCAATAGTCTATATGGTTCTAGGATTTCCAACAATGAGACATTATTTAAACCAGCGGTTTTAGTAAGATAAAGAAAGTTATAGTTCTGTAATATTTCCAACACTTGGATTACCTCGGACACCCCTAATAAAAACACTCTGCCAATACTACCCGGGTTATAAAACATTTCATCAATAGTAACATAGCGGGAATTGTTCTCCATAGCTTGATCCAGGATACAAAAATAAAAGAGTTCCTTGGGCAAAGCAGCAACGTTGCGTTTGGTAATACGGTACCTCCGCGTCTTTTCGTCTAACAATTCAATCAAACCTAGTTCCCGTAAAGGGCAACCTAGGTTATCCTCCGGATTAATCTCTCCAACATATTTATTTGACAAGTACGTATTTATAAAACAATCATAATCCTTTTTTAAGGACCCCCTAGCCACTTGAACTCCTTGTTCTTGGATCCAGCTTTCCAGTAACTTAATGAAAATTTCTTCATCGAATTCCCGGTACTCAAAATGGTTAAAAAACCAATACCAAGTTGTAGCATGTTTACTTTCTTTGACTAAATGATAATGAAGCAACCACAAAGTCATTTCGTTTTCTAAATAAGGATCATATTTTATTACCAGTCTACCGAAATCCGTTGGAGCCTGAATTGTTTTGCCGTTTTGCTTGACTTCTTTACAGACACCGGTGGCCTGCATCCAAAAGCGAAGGGATCTAACCATATTGCTGCCGATACCTAAATGCTCAATAGCATCCTTGCGTAAAAATATATCAGGTAAATCCTCCGTTACAACTTTACGTAAACCTTTGGTTAGCCACCCTTCCCTCAGGTGAAATGTTTCATGTCTGGCAAATTTCATTTCCATTTATCCTGACCTCCTGGTTTGGGTGACTTTTGTTACTAAACATCCGAGATCATAATAGGCGATACATTTCATACAACCGATACACTTATCTCCGTCCACCTTATACTGGTCTCCCACAATTTTAATTGCCTTTGCCGAACAGATAGATGGGCAACCGCCGCAAAGGATGCAGGATTGATACTTTCGCAACTGGCACTCTATCCGAGCAAACAACAATTTTAAATTATAAGAATTGGGAGCAATTACCTTTAGATGATTAGAGCCTTCTCTACCCTGCAGGATCAGCACAGGTTCTTTAGTAACTCGATCCAAAACATAAACCTCTCCTAAAAGCCGTTTGCCCATATCGAAGTTCAATTTTCCAAAAGGCTTAAAATATTCATATAGGCTACCTGTTATTGGGGTGGTTAAATAATAATTGCTAGCATTAGGTTCATTAGCACAGGGTTCAAACTTAAGATGAGTAAATCTTACATCCATTCCTTCTCCGCCTTGGCGGGCTTTCCAATTACCTGCTTTCACATATTCTTCCGCATCAGGTTTGCCGATGCTCTTGGCAAAACCCACCAAGAATTCATTCCACTCCGCAGCCTGTTTCGGCAAGTATACTTGAGCTAAGAAATAAGCCCAATCACTATTACTTGGGCAACACCAACAACCTACCCTGGAAAATCCCAACCGGTAAGCATAATTAAACTCTTCTTGATGTGTCAGTAAATATAACCACACATCCAAATCATTCCAATCAATAATAGGTGAAGCAACAACTTGTGTCGCTATTTTAGGACTGTGTTCGATATCCTTATACTTACTGCGCCTTGTGGATTCGCTATTCCGCACCCCATAAAAAGTTAATATGCTTTTCTCCATGCCAAATTTATCAATAAGATCGCTGATCGGTGCAGTTTTAAACGTAGTGCAGCACCATCTCATCACTCGACTCGGAGGGCCAATCTTGCGACATAATTCTAAAAAGGGTTTGCTTGCTTGTTCATCGTAACCTCTGTATCGGGCTCTAAAAAAAGGAATGCGTCGATTCTTCCTGCGGAAATTATCAATGTATTGATATGTAAAAGGGAACTCAATAGTAGTATCGCCAAAAACGTGTAGCACATCATTAGTCCCTAAAGCTCTTCTCACAATACTTGACACCACGGTGGAATCTTTACCGCCACTAAAAGATACAATTTTAATCCGTTCCGGAAAACTGTCAACAGCCTTTTTTACACAATTAAAGCTATCTTCTTCTAATTTGAGCAGCCGTTCTTTATTGGCCAAAATAAACTTTTCCTGAAGCTCTGCAAATTCATCTTGACCGATATCTTGTTCTTTCATGGTTTCTTCCTGCAGCAACCGATGTACGTGGAAGGGATCCCATTCAGAAATTACGTCTTTCAACACGAAGGGTAATTGTTTACCATTAAGAAAATATCGATTTCCTGTAGCATTCCACAAACTTTGCCCTCGAAGCTCACCTTTGCGATTCAACAGTATTTCCAGTAATATTGCCTCTTCAGGAAACACCGGTCTTAAATCAGACACAAAGGGCACTGTATCCCTGTTGCATATAGTACATTTTTGGTAATAAAGTGGTGTCTGACAATAGTCGCACCAATAGATTTTGCTCTCCTGCCCGGAATAAACTTGTTCTTCATGCAAATATTTATATTTATCACAGATATTCTCATCCCGCATCATGATAAAGTCACCTTCAGCTCAAATTATTTGTAATTACTGGAGGGGCTCCCTCCAGCACCACAATAATTCAACAACTTGTCATCAAAGTCCTTTTCTCATGCCACTAATTCCAACTTTAGACATAAAAAAACAAAAAAAACAACACCATTTTAAGGGTTATAGCTTATTGGTAAACTACAACTATGGCAATTGGTGCTAATCGGAGAGTTCAGAGAAGCAAATCTTAAGGATGAGTTCAATCGTTCTCGGATGCCTCCCATTTGCATATGACAGTGATAGATCTCAACTATGCACCCAACACAAGAAGAATCTAGTAAAATCAATACACACCGGGGACACAAAAAACCACCACATTTACCTTTATTTGCCAGTAATTGCCTTATACAACATTATCCTAGTCGGTCTACAACAAACGCTTTAAAAACATCATAAGCATGACCTTTTAGCTCATTACAAAGAATGTGGCTTCAGCAACTTACTAATGGCAAATGGAAAGAAAGTTTCGTTCCTAAAAAAGCACATTCTAAAGGTGATAAGGAATGACAATCAAGTTTGAAACAATTTTCCGTTCCGGTAATCCCATGCGGGACAAGTTTCTATCGCGCCTTTTTGGCTTGTTTAACGAAGAAGTGGCACGGCACTGGTGCAGGTACCCCGCAGCCTTATACGAAGACCTTGGACGACCCACTTTGCGTTTGCCTGGTGAATCCCGTGGCCATACTCTTGACTTTACCCTCCGAAACAGGGAAACAGGTAAGATTTTTGTTGCGGAAATGAAATGCGAGCTGGAGTTTGAGAATTACCGTTATTTGCGGCTTACCGGTGCCTGGCAACTACAGCATCACAGGAGTGCAGCATTCCAGAAGTTCTTACGCTTGGCGAAAGACCCTGAGGTATTTGAGACTCGGTTAGGTGGTCGCCGGATTCGAGTTGATGGGGCCATCCTGATATGGGGCGCGATTACTCCTGAAGGCAAGGCTGAAGTAATTGCAGAGCACGGCTTTGCTGATGTATTGTCGGTTGAGAAAATGGTTAACGACCTTTGCCAGTGGAAACCGGATAATTGGGTTAAAATGATTGAACAACTTAAACACTGGAGTAACGAACTGTATGATGCTTTGGTAGGGAGAAAGTAGGTATTATCATGGAGGAATAAATAAGGTTTACTGCGTTCAAGTGTTTGGAAAAGCAAGTAATTGTTTATGGGAATGCGCTTCCCTGCACTTTTCTTAAACGAGCTTTTATTTTTTCACCCCACTCGACCACCGGATGCCGACATTGCATCCGGTGGTGGGGATAATCAACAATGTGAATACTTACCTTTCGCCAAGGAAAGGAAGATGGGGTATAGAAGTAGCTCGCTAAATAGCGTTTTTCTCCTTTAGTGCCCCGTTTACATACTCTATAAATTCACTGGCCTTCTTTTCGGGTGGGGTCGTGATTAAGCTTATTGTAATAAACAACACCGTGGAAACAATTCCGCTCCATATACCCGGCCACCAGCCCAGTGGCTTAATATCTGCAAATTGGAACCAGAAAGCAACGACCCCCCCGGCAATTATGCTGGTGATGGCGGCGGGGGCTGTCCCTCTTTTCCAGAAGAAAGCGCCCACGATGGCCGGAATGGTAACCAGCAGGCCCGCTGAGGATGCAACCGACAGCACGGCGATCATTCCCAGGCGCGCCGAGGCGAAAATGAAAACAGCAGCAGCAAACACCAGGACAAAAAAGCGCCCCACGGCCACAGAACGGTTTTCATCCAAGTTAGGATAAATATTTTTTATAACATCCCCGGCCACCATTGAAGATAACGTCAATATAATTGAATTGATGGTGGATATGGCGGCGGCCGTGATGCCAAGCATTACCAGCAAGGCTATACCGGCAGGTACAATATCCAGCGCCAAGAGGGCCGGCGTTGCCAGGTCCGCGTTGGGAAGGTCCGGCACCAAAACCAGGGCAGAAAATCCCCACATAACCGATGTAAATGTATATATTAATCCAAAAACCATGAAGCCAGTTATCATTGTGCGCAGGTGAGTCATGGAACGGGGTATGAAGAGGCGCTGGCTAACCTGGGGATTGGAAAGGCTAAAGAAAAACCAGGGCAGGCTCAGTCCCACAAAAGCACTGAAGCTGAAAAAGCCTGGACCCGGCACCGCCAGCCACTGCGGGTAACTTGTTTCAATCGCGCTGAAAAGGCCGCCGAAACCACCGAAACCACGGTTAACCACCAGTAGCAATGCCACGGTGGAAACCGTAACCATTAACAGGGACTGCAGAGAATCGGTCCAAGCCACTGCCCGCATGCCACCTATGTACGCCCATGTAACCGCAATCACCGTGGCCATTACCAGGCCGGTGGTAAAACTGATATTTCCACCAGACATTCCTTCCATCAGGGTCCCAATTCCAATTAACTGAACAGCACTATAAGGTATTAAAAATACTATCGACCCAATGGCAGTAATTACCTGCAGCGCCCTGCTGCAGTAGCGGTCTCCCAGCAGCTCGGCGGGGGTAAGATAGTTATAATGCTTGCCGGCCAGCCAGAAGCGCGGCCCGAAAAAAGCCACAAGCACCAGCCCGGACAGGTAGATAAGCTCAAAGCCCCACGCGCCCACGCCGCCAACGTATGTAAACCCTGCCAGGCCTACCATCATAAATGCGCTGTAGGTGGTTGCGCTGTACGTCAAAGCGGCAACAATACCACCCACCGCCCGGTTGGCCAAGAAGAAGTCAACCGGTTCTTTGCGCATTCCCTTGCGTGCAGCCAAAGCCACCAGCGTTCCCACGATGAAATAGGCGAACACCGCCAGGTATAGGTACAGGTGATACATGATTTCAATCCCTCCAGCCACCAGTTATAACCATTACGCCTGCTATCGCTGCCACGGCAAAAACGGTCCAGAACAAAAACGCCCCGTAAAAAGACGTTACATTGGATAAAAAAACGAAGGGAACAATAAAAGCCGAAATAATCATTGCGGCAAATAGAATTACCCATCCCCAAAGCCTGCTTTCCATGCCTCCACCCTCCCCCGTTTAATTTAATTTTGAATCAAACATGACAACAGCAATTATTATGTGGTATATTTTGAATAAAATCATTACTGCTACATTCTACCACAAAGTTAATTAGATTTGTGCTTTTCGAGGTGATGAATTGTGGCTCGCGTGCGTGTTTTTATATCAGGCAAAGTGCAGGGGGTTTACTTTAGGGATTATACCAGGCGCGAAGCGGAAAAACTGGGTATCGTGGGCTGGGTGCGGAATTTGCCCGACGGGCGAGTGGAAGCGGTATTCGAAGGACAGGAGGAAAAGCTTCAAAAAATGCTGTCCTGGTGCCATCAGGGGTCACCAAGTTCAATTGTGGACAAAGTAGAAGTGATTCGCGAAACCAAGGAAGAAAACTTTAAGGATTTCAGAATCACCGGGTGAGGTATATTTTTCAAATCGGGAGTGATTAAATTGGGCAGCGTGCCGCTGTTGATGGTGCAAGAAATAAGCGAGGAATCAATTGAGGACAAAAACCCCATGGATGTAGAAGTAATTGCCATAGCGGTATACAATAACAGCGCAGGCGTACCTCTAACCGTTGCCACGCGCAGGCTGTTCGATGGTAACGAACAGTTTTATTTTCCCACCGAGGTTACCGAAGGGCACACCAAGACAAGACTTGTATATCGCCTCACCGTTGCCCAGTGGCGTGAACTACTGGGTTCAATGGCTGGCGGGCCGGCGCCGGATGCGTTGAAGCAAATCATGATCCCCATGCTGATTTATTTGCGGGAGAGGTTTCCCAGTCAGTTCAGTGATATAGAATATGATCGTTCTTTTGATCCACTCCAGTACGCAGATGTAATACCGGTGCGATAAAAACCGCGCCGGTTTCAGGCGCCCCGGCTTTCACTGGAAAAGGGTACGATTATCCCCGGAGCGCCTGCCACCAACATAACAATAGTCATTTTCTTTAAATAATCAGGTAAAGTAAAAGTTGCCTATAACTGTTTTGTCAGCTTTCTTTTGTAAAATCTTCCTTGCCCGCACCACAAACCGGGCATTTCCAGTCACCCGGCAGGTTTTCAAAGGGCGTGCCCGGTTTCACCCCGTTCTCCGGGTCTCCCTGTTCCGGGTCGTACACGTAGCCGCAGATATTGCAAACGTACTTATCCATTTTGACTTTTTTCTCTTCCCTGGGCGTGTAGGAGGGAGCGCTTTGCGGTACCGTGCCGCGCTTTACTTGCTGGTAATAGGCGTAAGTCATCGGCAAACCTTCCATTAAAACCTCGGCGCCTGTCAGTTCCCCGATAAAAATGGTATGTGTGCCCGCGTCCGCCTCGGCCACCACCTTCGCTTCCATCCAGGCTAGGGTGTGGCTGGTTATATACGGTAGCCCGGCGGGAGTCAGCTGGTAGTCTTGACCGGCCAGCTTGTCCACCTCGCGCCCGCTCTTAAAGCCGAAATGACCCACCAGGGAAAGCGGTGCATCCTGGGATAGCACCGATGCGGCAAAAGCCCGGCTTTCCTTTATGTATTCGTGTGTCAGGTTTTGCTTGTTTATGCTTACCGCAATGGTGGGCGGGCTGTTGGAAATCTGGAACAGCGTGTTGGCCACCTGGGCGTTGTACTTGTCTCCCTTTTTGGAGGCAACAATGTACAAGCCGTAAGTAATTTTGTGCAGGGCCTTGTTATTCAAAAGTCATCACTCCTTTTTTTGATAAGGGTATTTACATATTATTATCAGTGCATCCTACCGTCAAGCGCAATGAAAATATCTTAATTCGAAATATTTTCAATATATTGACTATTGTTATTTTTTGTGTTAAATTGGGCTAAATTAACTGGTTGAACCAGTGAGCCATTAAACAGTTAGGTGATTAACTTGTTGCAGAAAATAAGGAAAAAAAATTTATACGAAGAAATCGCCAGCCAGTTAATGAAGCTTATTTCCGAAGGTCATTTCAAGCCGGGCCAGCAGATGCCGGGCGAACGGGACCTGGCTGCAAAGCTGGGGGTTAACCGCACTTCCCTGCGCGAGGCTTTACGTGTACTGGAACTGATGCGGGTGGTTGAAAAAAAAGCTGGTGACGGTGTCTATGTCAGGGATATCTCCAAAGACGCCAGCCTGGAAACGCTGGTGTTTCGTTTTCTGGCCGAAGACGGGCTGGACCGGGACTCAATGCGCGGCGCGGCCGAGGCCATGGTTATTGTTGAGTCCAATATGGCGCGGCTGGCCGCCAAGCGCGCCAAACCGGAAGAACTGGCCCGGGTAAAGAATTTGCTGCACAAGATGGAAGGCAGCATTGACGATATCGAAGCATTTACAAGCCTAGATCACGAATTTCACCTGCTGATCGGGCAACTGGGACGCAGCCCGGTGCTGTTTTCAGTGGCGTCAACCATGTGGATTATTATGAAAAGGTACGCCGCAGCTTTGCATCGTTCAAAGGAAAGAAGGGCTAAATGCCTGGACGGGCACAGAATGATAACCGCCGCCATTGAACTTGGGGACGGCGAACTGGCTTTTAGCGAAATGGAAGCGCACCTTAAAGGAGCCGTAGAGGTTCTCCTGGCTGGAACTCAAAAGCCCGGTACCAGTTAAATATTACAATGCAAGGGAGTGAATTGCATGGGGGAAACCACACCGAAAGCTTCCCTTCCCTGGGCGGGTAGTTACGACCCGGAAGTACCGCTATCCCTTGATTACCCGGAAGTGCCGGTACACGAGCTGCTGCGGGCAACCGTGCGTGAGCACCGGGGCAAAAAGGCGCTCATCTTTTTCGGGCGGGAACTCACTTACGAGCAACTGGGCCGTTACATTGATTCAATGACTGCCGGCCTCAAAAAAACCGGCATTAAGCCCGGCGACAGAATCGCCCTGCTGCTGCCCAACTGCCCGCAGTACATAATAAGTTATTTCGCCTTGCTCGCTGCAGGTGCGGTTGTGGTGCCATTGAACCCGCTCAATACCGAAACCGAACTGCTGCACATTGTACGGGACGGTGGTGTACGGGCTGCCATCGGGCTGGATTTGCTGGCCGGAAGGCTGGAAGCTGTGCGTGACCGCTGCCGCGAAGAAGGAAGGCCCGACCTGCTTGAACATACCTTTTACACCTCGCTGCGCGAGTTCATGCCTCCCCTTTTGAAGTTGCTGTTTCCACTTAAACAAAAGCTTTCTCCCGATGCGCGAAGTAGACTGGCCGGAAAGGGCAGGTTTTCGGATTTGCTTCGCTACGAACCCGCAGCCGGTGGCGGGATTTCACCCGACGTTCATCGCGACCTGGCCGTGCTGATTTATACCGGCGGCACCACCGGAAAGCCAAAGGGTGTCATGCTTTCCCACTTTGCCCTGGTGGTAAACGCGATGCAATGCGGCGCTTGGGTGCAGATGTCGCCTAATGACCGCCTGCTGGCCGTGCTGCCTATTTTCCACGGGTTCGGTATGAGCGTTGGCATGAACGCCTCAATTTTGGCGGGAGCATCGGTGGTCCTATTACCGCGTTACAGCCCTGAAGAAGTTTTAAATGCCATTCACCGCCACCGTCCCACTCTCTTCGCCGGCGTTCCCACCATGTATGTCGGGCTAATAAATCACCCCAATCTCAAGCGATATGACCTGTCTTCTCTCCGCGGCTGTTTTTCAGGTGCCGCTGCGCTGGCGCCGGAAGTCAAAAAGCGTTTTGAAGAACTGACCGGTGGGCGCCTGCTCGAGGGATACGGGTTAACCGAAGCCGTTACGGCAAAAAGTGTCAACCCTTACCGCGGAGTAAACAAAACAGGTAGTATAGGCATTCCCTTTCCCGATACCATTATGCGCATAGTGGACCAGCAGGACCCGGATAAAGAACTTCCTCCGGGTGAAATAGGCGAGCTGGTGCTTCGCAGCCCGGACATGATGCTTGGCTACTACAACCGGCCGGAAGAAACGTCATCCGCCATCAGGAACGGCTGGCTGCACACCGGCGACTTGGGGTACATGGACGAGGACGGTTATTTTTACATAGTGGATCGCAAAAAAGACCTTATTATCACAGGTGGTTTCAACGTGTACCCGCGGGAAGTGGAAGACGTGCTTTACAGTCATCCCGCTGTGCAGGAAGCCTGCGTCATAGGGGTTCCGGACGAATTCCGCGGTGAAATGGTCAAGGCATTTGTCACATTAAAGCAGGGCCAAACGGCAACCCCGGAAGAAATAACAAATTACTGCCGCCAGCACCTTATTCCGTACAAGGTGCCGCGACAGGTGGAAATATGCGATGACCTGCCCAAAACTGCCATTGGCAAGGTGCTTAAAAGGGCGCTACGGGAAAAGGAAGCCCAAAAGCGCCAGTAAGTTATTATTGGAGGTTAAGCAATGACAAAAACAAGTCAACAGAATTGTAACACTTCAGGCAACGTGGATTTATTGCTGGAAGAAGCGGCATTAAACGGGACTCGCAGGTCGGAACGCTACCCGCATATGCAGTTTTTCGGTTATTTTTGCAGCTACTGGCCCGAAGAACTGGTGACAGCCGCCGGGCTTGAACCCCTTCGCCTGATGCCCGTTTCCGCGCAGGCCGTACCGGCTTCCCTTCCCGCTTATTGTTGCTCGCTGGCCCGCGGGTGCCTGTCCATGGCGGAAAGGGGAGCATTTACCGACCTTGTCGGAACCGGATTTGCCCACACCTGCGACACAATGCAGTGCCTGGGCGGTGTGTGGCAGGCAACAGCCGGAAGCGAAAACACCTTGCAATTCGTTCCGCCAGTTATCCTGGATGCGCCGGGAGCCTCCCGTTATTATCGTAACGAGCTGCAAAAAGTAGTTGATAAATTAAAGAATATTAGCGGAAATGAATTCGGCACCGGGGAAATAAAAAAGGCCATCGAATTGTACCGGCACATTCGCCGCCTGGCTGCAAAACTGGACCAGTTGCGCCCCGGCCTCCCCTCACCGCTGGTTTCGGCTATACTGAGGGCGGGACAGGTAATGCCAAGGGAACAATTCGCCGCGGCCCTGGAAAAAGTGTTATCTTCCCTCGAACAGCAATTTAATGAGCCCGGCAACAGGAAGCGCCTGTTAATAAGCGGCGCGGTACTGGAAAATGACAACCTGTTCCGGTTCCTGGAAGAACTGGGAGCACGGGTGGTGGCAGACGACACCTGTACCGGCAGTCGCCATTATTACCATTTTCCAGACAGGCCAAACAGCGAGGACCCGTTGGAAGAAATCGTGCTGCGATACGTGAACATGCCTCTCTGCCCTTGCCGGGCAAAGGGGCACGGGTACAGAGCGGGCTACCTGGAAAAACTGGCACGGGAGCGCAAAGCCGGTGGAGCCATCCTGGTAATACGCAAGTATTGCGAGCCTCACGCCTGGGACAGTGTAAAAGTGGCCGAGCGCCTGCGCCAAGCAGGTATAAAAACAATGATCCTGGAGCTGGAAGGCGCAGACCCGGGCGGGCAGGAACGCACACGCCTGCAAGCCTTCCTGGAAAGCCTTTAACAACAGATATAGTCACCACGCTTGCAACATGATTTAAATCTCTGGCTAACCTATTGGTACACGCTTATGCCACGTTGCGGCACAGCGAAAGGATGAAAATGAATGTGGGTTTACTGTTCCGGTCGAGCGATTTGCGGGAGCGCCGGTAACGGCACCCGGCGCAGCGAG
>CBETWA010000021.1:0-46429 GCA_965539975.1 uncultured bacterium
GTCATGGGGAGGCCGCTTGGCTGTTTTTAAAAACAGTTAAGTTTTTTGAACCAGGATGACAATACAGAGGTTCTCTACTTTGAAGATGCCACAGCTACTTTCTATTCATTTACTGAAGAGCCCAGGGTAATTAAATTTTAGTAAAAGTGTCCAGTATGTACTGACAATTAATTAATCACAATTAGCTGTACACGATGAAAATATATGGAAGACCGGCGTAATCGCCGGTCGAATTGTTTTCCTGTTTAATAACTAACCGAGACATAAACCTGAAAGGCTCATTTTAAATCTCCTTATTTTTAATTTTAGATTAATCATATAACTTTCTTTTTTCATATTGACACTTTTCGATTTGACACATATATTAAATACATCGATATTTATAGATTTGAGGTATCGCTATGGAAGAGTATTTTAAATATGCTAGAGTATTCAAGGCGTTGGGAGACCCTAAACGAGCCATGATTGTAGACATGCTCTCGTGTGGGGAACTCTGCGCTTGCAAGATTTTAGAGAAATTCCAGATATCTCAATCCACATTGTCTCATCACATGAAGATCTTGTGTGAGTGCGGGCTGGTGAAGGGCAGAGAACAAGGTAAATGGACGTATTACTCATTGGACACAAATACTGTCAGTAGGGTAATACAATTTCTCCGCCACATTACCTCCAATAAAGAGAATTGCATCTGCAAAGAAGATGCTGGCTGTTGTAAAGGATGTGATGAAAATTAATAACGAGAAGTCCTGCTGTTGCTCGGTCGAAACTTGTTGCAGCATGGAACCCATCACGCTGTACCGTAAAAATGATGAATGGGTAACGGGCGAAATTTACACTCCTAGGGGCAGTGTGCCTGTGGTTTCGACAAAGCTTCACTTTAAAGACTTGCTCGGCGCCTGGAAGGTGCGCTGGGGTATAGGCAGGATGAATTACAAGATCAGTCCGGGGCTTTACGCTATAGGCAGGCCTGATCATACATCTCCTGTGCTGGTAAGCGCGAACTACAAGCTGACATTTGATGTCTTGCGTAAAGAGTTATCAGGCCTGGATTGTTGGATTTTGATACTCGATACAAAGGGCATCAATGTCTGGTGTGCCGCTGGTAAAGGTACATTTGGAACCGATGAACTAGTGAACCGTATATCGAAAACTGGGCTATCTGAGATAGTAAAGCACAGGAAATTGGTGCTACCACAGTTAGGGGCACCTGGAGTGAGCGCACATGAAGTGACAAAACAAACCGGGTTTTCTGTGGTTTATGGACCTGTAAGGGCGCAGGATATAAAGGCCTTTCTGGATTTGGGCTGCAAAGCCACGGAAGAAATGCGTACCGTGAAATTTACGATGTGGGACAGATTGGTTCTCACTCCGGTGGAGCTGGTGGCTGCTGCAAAGTTTTCATTGATGGTTTTTGGGGTAATGTTTCTCATAAACCTGTTTGCCGCAAGACCTTTCGGGCTTGCGGATTTCATTGCTTATACAGGTGCCGTGGTAACGGGAACTGTTTTAACGCCTTTGCTTCTTCCCGTGATTCCCGGCAGGGCCTTTGCGTGGAAGGGTTGGCTGCTGGGGCTGTTATGGACGCTAGGGTTTATCTGGTATAGCGGTTGGTTCATTTCCGGATTCTTGCTTCTTGCCACAGGGTATATGCTGGTATTGCCATCATTGTCGGCTTATTTGGCCATGAATTTCACGGGCTCATCAACATATACATCTTTTTCCGGTGTTATCAAAGAAATGAAAATTGCTGTGCCGCTTATTGCCGTTTCACTCGTAGTGGGTATTGTATTGTTGCTGGTAAATAGTATCTGGGCATAAAGGAGGACGCCATGAAACATAGGTATTTGAAAAATGTCGCAACGCTTCGCCTGTCGGCTGAAAAGTGTATTGGCTGCGGAAGATGTGCGGAAGTATGTCCCCATGGAGTTTTCAGCGTGAATGATAGTAAAGCAAAGATTGAAGATAAGGACTGTTGTATGGAGTGTGGTGCTTGCGCGAAAAATTGTCCTGCAAGCGCTATCACTGTTGACGCCGGAGTGGGATGTGCTGCAGCGGTAATTAAGGGTTGGCTTACCAGGAGCGAGCCGAGCTGTGATTGTTCAAGCAGTGAGGGATGTTGTTGAAATGGAGTGTAATCGTTATGTTGATAATTGTAAACATAGAGAATAATACAAGGCACTGGTTTCCGGTAGAAGCTAGATGGTAGGTATGCCAATGAGTAATAAACCTAAACAAAAATAGAAGAGCTAAAAGACCGGCTAAAATCATGATAATTATAACGCCAATTACTTGAAAATCTCTTTATACCTCTATTTTTTGCCATTGGATTATTACTCATTGTCTCTGGATTTATCAGGGAGAATTAAAGTACCGGATTATGATAGTTCAATAACCGGGTATATACCCCACCAGCTAATGGTGGGTTTTGTTTTTAGTGAAAGCCCCTTCGGAAAATGCTTTGGCCCGGGCTCAAAGGGCTAAGGAAAAAAACTATAGAAGCACCCGGTAATTAAGCAAGGTGTTCTTAAGAAAGTCGTAAGAATTGTGGTAACTAATTCTTAAAAATTATTTTGTATACTTGGTACTTGTAGTAGCTATACGAAAAGCCAGCGCGAGATTAACTTTAATCTCTACAACGTCTGGTTTTTTGCAGCGCTTCCGTGGGTGCCGGATGCTGAAAGATTAAAATATTTCAACTCCTGCACCAATACCTGCTTGTTCATGGTCACGTAAATGTAAATCGTAAATTTAAATAATTTAATAACCGGTTGAAAGAAAACAGTCTTTCGCTGTGTCTAAATTATTAGGAGAATATTCCCTGGAAGGTGATTAATTAACCTGTGTAATAAAATATGTATATTTATGCGGGGGGAGAGAGCGATATTGCAATTATTAAAACAAAAGTGTGCGAAAATGTCGCGAAAGAAGCTTTTAATTGGAGCACTGGTCATTGGCCTTGTTGTGTCTGTTGTCTCCTTCGTCATCATTAAAAACATGAAACCCTCGGGAATACCGGTAATGATAGCCCAGGCGGAAATAAAACCTATTCAGGATAATGTTTTTGCCACCGGGCGGGTGAGACTGGTAGAAAAACAGGAGTTTTACAGCTACGAGGAAACAACGGTGAAAGAAATAAACGTCAGTCCAGGTGAAGTAGTACATAAAGGTCAAGTGCTCGGTTTACTTGATGCCGGTGATTTAGAGGACAAGCTTAGCAACGCCAAAGCAAACTATGCAATGCAGTTATCCAATTTGGAAAGTGCCCTAAATCCCCGGCCGGAGGAGATAGCGCAGCTCCAGGCCGACTGCAACAAAGCCGAAGCCGGTTACAAAAACGCCCAAAAGAACTACGAGAGAATTAAACAGCTACATGATCAAGGTGCCGTGAGCACCCAGGAGTTGGAAAATGCGGAGCTCGAGCTGATTGCAAAGGAAACGGAGTACAAGAATGCTGAATCCAGGCTGAAAATCAAGACATCAGGTCCCACAGGCCCGGAATTAACTTCTCTTAAAGCACAGGTAGAGCAGGCCCGCATCCAGGTGGAGCTGGCCCAGCGACAATTGGACAGGGCTACCCTCACAGCGGCAATGGACGGGGTTGTAATTGCCGTGGAGGTAGCCGAGGGGGACCATATTAGTCCCGGCACCAGGCTTATTACCATCGGCAACACGGATGAGTTGGAAGTAGTGGCCGGGGTAAGCGAAGCGGACAGCGGTAGGCTGAAGGCCGGGCAGCCAGTGAAAATTACTGCGGCCGCGCTGCCGGACCGTGAATATACCGGAATACTGCACAGCGTCTCTCCCGGTGCCCTGGTTAAAACCGGGAACCAGGGCAGCCAGATCGAAGTGCCGGTAATTGTTAAGATAACCGGTGATACCGAGGGGCTGCGCCCGGGCTATACCGTGGATTTGATCGTAACCACAGTGGATATAGAAAAGGCACTGGTGGTACCATATGAAGCCGTGGTTGAAAAGGATGGTAAACGCGTGGTTTACGTGGTAGAGAATGACACCGCCAGGGAGAAAAAAGTGGAAACCGGCCTGGATATCGGCCTTTATACAGAAATAAGATCCGGGCTTAAGGAAGGCGACAGAGTGGTTGTAAGCCCGGATGAACTTCTAATGGACGGTGCCAAAGTTTCAGTAATAAATAATCAACCAGCTGCCGGAGGAACCAAATGATGATCCAGGTGTCCAATTTAACTAAAATATACCGCACCGGGGCACATCCGGTGGTGGCTTTAAAAGAAATAAATTTAGAAATCAAAACGGGTGAGTTTGTCTCCATCATGGGGCCGTCCGGTTCCGGCAAATCCACCATGTTGAACCTCCTTGGCTGCCTTGATACCCCTACCTCCGGTTCATATAAACTGGACGGTATTGAAACAAGCGCCTTGGATGACACTAGCATGGCCAGGATACGCAACCAAAAAATTGGTTTTGTTTTTCAAAACTTTAACCTGCTGCCCAGGATGACCATCCTGCGCAATGTGGAACTACCCATGTTGTACGCCGGAATAGATGCCCGGGAGAGGATAAAAAGAGCTACCCTTGCCCTTGAGCGGGTAGGTTTAGCCAATAGGCTCAACCACCACCCCAACCAAATATCCGGTGGCCAGGCACAAAGGGTGGCCATAGCCCGGGCACTGGTTAACGAACCGGCTGTAATACTGGCCGACGAGCCCACAGGCAACCTGGACACTCGTTCCGGGAAAGAAATCATGTATATATTTCAGGACTTGAACCGGGACGGAGTCACCATAGTGCTGGTTACCCACGAACGGGATATTGCCCTGCACTCATCCAGGATTATTCACTTCCGGGACGGCAGGATCGTTGGCGATGAAAAAGTGAAAAATCCCCTGAATGCCGCAGAACAATTAAAACGCATGGACCACTGGCAATACCCGAAAGGGGGAAAATAATTGAGCCTGCTGGAGAGTATCCGGGTGGCTTTAGAGGGCATCCGGGCCAATAAACTGCGCTCCTTTTTAACCACCCTGGGTATAATCATTGGCATAGCTGCGGTAATTGCAGTGGTAGCCATCGGCCAGGGAGGCCGAGCCATACTGATAACTGAAATGGAAAAAATAGGTACTAACATCTTTACCATCTATGTGAACTGGCGTGGCGGAGAGCAACCCACCGGCAGGATGTTTGAACTTAGCGACATACAGGTACTGAAAGACAAGGTACCAGGAATATCCCATATTTCCGCCAACAGCGTCACCATGGAGAATGTCAGGGGTCCCAAGGACAAAAGATACTGCCGGGTATGGGGTGTATCCGCGGACTATGAGTATATTAGAAGGCTGAATTTTAAAACAGGGCACTTTTTCAGCCAGGAGGATGATTCACTGGGCCGGAAGGTGGCCGTGCTGGACGAAGCACTGGCAGAAGAAATTTTCGGTCGCTCCGAGCCCGTGGGTAATATAATAAGTATCGGTAGCACACCGTTTTTGGTGGTGGGCGTGATAGCCAAAGGTGAGTCTTTGTTGGGCTTTTCAGAAGAGCCCAGGGTGTTCATCCCTATTCGAACCTGGCAGAACATGTTTGGCACATACATAAACCACCTGGAAGGAAGTGCTGTATCCAGGGAAAAGGTGCAAGAAACCATGGACCAGGCCGTAAAGGTACTGGAACGGCGACATCGCAGCTCCGCCCAGTACATAGGGTACAGCATGGAACAGGAAATGCAAGCGGCCAACCAAATAACCGGCATCATGACCCTGATTATCGGTACCATCGCCGGCATATCGCTGTTAGTGGGCGGCATTGGGGTAATGAATATTATGCTGGTCTCGGTAACTGAGCGCACCAGGGAAATCGGCCTTCGCATGGCCCTGGGAGCCAGGCGCAAGGATATATTGACCCAGTTTCTTATTGAATCGGTGGTCCTCTGCTTGTTCGGGGGCGTAGCCGGCATGTTAATCGGTATTGGAGGAGCCTTTTTGATTGCCAAGCTGGCCAATTGGCCTCCCCTGGTGTCCTGGTGGACGGTGTTGATAGCTTTTACCTTCTCCGCCGCCATCGGAATTATTTTCGGCATCCTGCCCGCCAACAAAGCGGCTAAGATGAGCCCCATCGAAGCATTGCGGAGGGATAACTAAGAACACCACTACCCATGGTTCTGAGGGAAAAGCGCTGGTTTACCGAAACGTGCCGTAAAGCCCTCGGCTTTAGCCGTGGGAGGTTCAGCTGGTCTGCGTGCTGAAATTGATTTGGTGGGCACTGCTACAGAACACAATGTGACGGTTGTATGCCATGAGCACACTTTTTAACACTTCCCAAACCAGGAAGTTCCGGTCAATTACATCAACAAAAGAAATATCAAGTTGGGAAAGAGCAGTTAGGGAATAAAAGGAGTTATCATGCTAATGTATTGCTTGTGTAAGGACATTCGTGTATTATATGGATGTAAAAGAAAATCATAATTTTTAAAAGGGGTTTTTATATGGCAAAATCAGCAAATTTGTATGCGCGAATCGAGCCTGAAGTAAAAGAACAGGCAGAAGCAATCCTAAATGCGTTGGGTATTCCCGCCTCTGTTGCAATAACGATGTTTTACAAGCAGATTATTCTCCGTAAAGGCCTGCCTTTTGAGGTGAAGCTGCCGGAGCACCCGCTTGATGTCAGCTGTATGACAACGGAACAGCTGAATGCGGAACTGGAAAAAGGCTATGCGCAAATGCAAAAAGGACAGGCGATCTCGGCCGAACAGGTTTTTATGGATATTCGGAAGGAATACGATGTATGAACTATGAAATTCAGTTAACTCCAGAGGCACAAAATGACCTGCGTAGCATTTTTGAATATATTGCATATGATTTGCAGTCTGTTCAGAATGCGGCGGGTCAGCTTGACCGTTTGGAGAAAGGAATTGCTTCGTTGCGCCAAATGCCGGAACGTTTCCGCATATACGACAAAGAGCCATGGCGTAGCCGCAACTTGCGTATCATGCCTGTGGACAATTATCTGATTTTTTACATTCCGGATCATGATAAAAAGACGGTTACAGTCCTTCGCGTTATGTACGGTGGGCGTAGTATTGAAAAGCATTTAAGCGAGATATAAAAAAGCAAATCATACTTTAAAGAGCTGGGAAACCGGTTCTTTTTTAGCTTTGAGAACATGTTTTTCAGGCAGACGGTCACATTAACGCCAAAGGTGTAAGGTTCTTTTTGTTTTTCATCTGGGCAAGAAGTAATAGTGTCAATTTTTCTGAGAAATAGAAAGGAATAAGTTTTAATACTAACAAATTATTTAGCGAAAAGCCAAACCCATATGATATATTGCCGGAAATAGTAGAATATCTTTTGCTTTAATTTTAATAAGGAGGAATGGGCTTGAAACTTATTTCGTGGAATATTGATTCTTTAAATTCAGCATTAACAGGTGTTTCGGCACGAGCCGTATTAAGTCGTAAAGTAATAAATTCCATTGTTGAAAATAATCCAGAAGCTATTGCCTTACAGGAAACAAAGCTGCCAAGCGATGGACCCACGAAGAAGCAATTAAAAATATTAAATGATGTGTTTCCAGGGTATAGAATTGTCTGGAATTGCTCAGTAGAACCGGCACGCAAGAGTTATGCCGGCACCATGTTTTTATATAAGAATTATTTAAAGCCAAGGGTAAGCTTCCCCAAAATCGGTGCACCAGGCACTATGGATTTTGAAGGCAGAATTATCACACTGGAGTTTGATGATTTTTACTTAACGCAAGTATATACACCCAATGCCGGTGAAGGCTTAAATCGTTTAAGGGAACGGCAGGTTTGGGATATTAAATATGCCAACTATCTGGAAAAGCTGGATCAAGAAAAACCTGTTGTTGCCGCAGGTGATTTTAATGTGGCCCATAGAGAAATCGACCTGGCCCATCCTGACCGCAACCGTAATACAGCCGGCTTTACCGATGAAGAGCGTGAAGGCTTTACTAACCTTCTAAAAAAAGGCTTTACAGATACATTTCGTTATATACATGGCGATATTACTGGTGTTTATTCCTGGTGGGCCCAGCGGGCTAAAACAAGTAAAATTAATAATTCCGGGTGGAGAATTGATTATTGGCTGGTGAGTAACAGGATTGCAGGTAAAGTTATAAAATCCGAAATGATTGATTCGGGACCAAGACAAGACCACACGCCTATATTGCTGGAAATTGATTTACGGATATAAAAAAAGAAAGGTTCTAGGTTTTTATTGTCGAATTATTCCATTTACATCAATTTCCTAATTATTCATGGAAGATTAAGGGATGTTTTTGAAATAGGTGTTGCTATGATTTTCGAAGCTTTGAAAAAAAAGCATGTTATTATAAGTTCAATCATTCTCGCAGTCGTCATGTTAACAACTACGGCAACACCCTGCTTTGCCGCTGCAAACGGCATCAGCTGGACAGAGGATGAACTTGCCTTTATGGAAGAGCATCCGGTGATTCGTCTTGGTGTCGACCCGGGATTTGTGCCCTTTGAGTTTATCGATGAAGACGGCGAGTACAAGGGAATAGCCGCCGACTATCTTGCTTTAATAAGTGAAAAGACCGGTTTGCAATTTGAAGTTGTGAAAAGCTTAACCTGGCCCGAAGCTTATGATATGGCGCTGGCGGGAGAAGTTGACGTGCTTCCCGCCATCGGCAAAACAGAGGAAAGGGAAGAGCACTTTCTCTTTTCCGAACCGTATTACTACTTTAAAAGAGTGATCGTGACCCGTGATACAGATGCCGATATATCGGGCATAGACGATTTAGAAGGCTTGGCAGTAGCTGTGCAGCGCAATAGCTCGCATCACAGCTACTTATTGTCTTATCCGGATATAAACCTCAGCCTGTATGATTCTGTGGAAGTCGCCCTTACTGCCGTAGCAACGGGAACAGAAAAAGCTTTCATCGGAAACCTTGCCACAACAAATTACCTTATACGTTTAAATGGCCTGACAAATCTCAGATTCGTGTCTTTTGAAGCTGAAAAACAGCAAGCCCTGCATTTTGCCGTCCGAAAGGACTGGCCTGAACTGGCCAGCATCTTTAATAAAGCGATAGATTCAATTCCCGAGAGTGAAAAACTTGCCATTAGCAACAAGTGGGTCGAATTGGATACTCACATAGATTACGGGCCTGTTATTCGTGTTATGTCTATTGCCGGTGCTTTCATCACCGTTATTATGGGCGTATCTTTTTTCTGGATTGCGAGACTGCGAAAGGAGATCCGGCGTAGAGAGCAGATCCAGCTTGACTTGGAAAAAGCAAAGCGTGAAGCCGATGAAGCAAATGAATTCAAATCAAGTTTCATGGCCAGGATGTCCCATGAAATAAGAACTCCCCTTAACGCCATTACGGGCATGGCATACCTGTTGAAAAAGACCGGGCTTACCTTAACGCAAAGCATGTATATAGACCGGATTACCCAAGCAGCAAATAATATGCTCAGCATCATAAACGACATTCTCGATTATTCTAAAATTGAAGCAGGAAAAGTGCAGCTGGAGATTACTTCTTTCAGCATGGATCAGGTAATTCAAAATGTAGTCAATATTGTCTCTTATAAAATAAATGAACAGGGAATCGGCTTTCGACTGTCAAAAGACCCCCTTGTTCCCAACTGGTTTTTCGGTGATCCCAAGCGGATCCAGCAGGTCTTGATTAATGTTTTGAACAACGCCGCCAAGTTTACCGGTGCCGGTGAAGTATCACTGGATGTTCGGCTAATTGCAAAGGAAGGTGACCGGTATCATATCTCATTTACCATTAAGGATACCGGAATAGGAATGACAGAAGAACAAGTGAGCAAGCTTTTCACACCTTTTGAGCAGGGTGACAGCAGTATCAATCGCCGTTTTGGGGGCACTGGTTTAGGACTGTCCATTGTTAAGAACCTGGTAGATATGATGGGTGGAGAAATTAAGGTGTTCAGCACACCCGGAGAAGGCACTACCTTTATCATTCAATTATCGTTAAATGTCGATAAAGATAAGGAAGAGGATTATATAAAAGCCTTGCCCGCCAATTACTTGAAAGATGTCAGAACGCTGGTTTTAGAAAAATCAGGTGCAAACATGAACCTCATTGATAGCTATTTAAGTAGCTTTGGAATGCACTGTGAGCTTGCCAGTTCAGAAGCGAGTGCCTTAAGCATGCTGGAAGCCGCAAGCGGGAAATTTGCTAAGCCCTTCGATTTGTTTATTATTGATTACGATACTCCGGCTGAAGGTGGTTTCAAGTTTATTGAGGCAATACGCGGTAATAAAAAGATTGTTAAAAAGCCCAAAATTATTATACTTTTACCAATGATGCGAGCAGATCTATTTGACAGGCTTAATGAGTATGGGATTGATATGGGTATTGGGAAGCCGGTCATACCCTCCATATTACTTAACGGGATACTGGATGTTTTCAAGTTGAAGGCAGTTTCCGGTTCCCAGCCTTCCTCAAACAGAGAACCAGTCCCGGCAAAACTTGAAAAACCACATCTTGTATTGCTGGCGGAGGATAATAAAACGAATCAGTTGATTGCAAAGTCACTCCTGGAGCAAGTCGGGATAGAATCTATAATTGCCAGCGACGGAAAGGAAGCTGTAGAGCTATATAAAGAGTACCAGGACAGCATTGATTTGATCCTGATGGATTTGCATATGCCCGTTATGAACGGTTATGAAGCCGCGGAAAAAATCCGGGAGCTTTCAACCAAAGTTCCTATAGTGGCAATGACAGCGGATGTCATTTTAGGTGTTCAGGATAGATGTAAGCAAAGCGGAATATACCATTACATCAGCAAGCCCTTTAATCCTGATCACTTTATTCAAACCATCAAAGGTATTATCCTTGAAAACGAACCTGGCGTGGATGCGAATACATTTGTACTTGACCGGCAATTGGGCTTAAAAAACATGGGAGATAACGAAGAACTGTATCTTCAGGTGTTAAAAGAATACCGCAGGGAAAATCAAGATACCCTGGACAGGCTCAAAGCCGCAGTCCGTGAAAAAAGATACGCTGATGCCGCGCAAATCACGCATAAAATAAAGGGCAGTTCCGGAAGCATCGGGGCCAAATCACTTCAGGATGTAGCCGTGTCATTGCAGAGGGCACTGAATGAAGAAAAGGTAGACGAAGTAGCATCTTTGCAAGACAGGTTTGTAAAATTACTGCGAAAACTGTTGGAAGAAATAGAATTTGTTCAAGGGAATTCAAAAGCAGGTGCGGGTTAAAGGGGTGGGTTCACGGTGCAGGTAAAGATTCTGGTCGTTGATGACTCAGCAACTGATAGATTGATTATCAAAAATATGCTAAGCGATTATTGCATATTGACTGCCTGCGACGGCCTGGAAGCAATGCGTATGCTTCAGGAGCATGATGGGATCAACTTAATGATTCTTGATCTGAATATGCCTAATATGGACGGGTTTCAGGTGCTCGAAGCCCTAAAAGAGGACGAGCGGTATAGAAAACTGCGCACAATAATATTGACGAATTACGAGGAATTGGACAATGAAATCAAGGGCTTAAAGCTTGGTGCCGTTGACTACGTCCGCAAACCGATTCATATGGAATCGCTGAGGGCCAGGATTGATGTTCATGCGACCTTATTGCGGGTAGAGCACAGGCTGGAGCGGCAGCTGGATGAACAAAGCCTGACCCTTGACCAGGTTTTGGAACAAGCTCCTATCGGCATTGCAATTTCGTATAGCCGTGATCCGAAAGGCTCAGGTGAGCCCAACGTAAGAATTAACTCAAAGTTTGAGGAAATAACGGGCCGGACGAAAGAAGAGCTTGTTCGTTTGGGATGGGAAAAGATAACTCACCCGGGTGATTTGGAAGAAGAACTCAAAAATTTTAGACGGCTCCAAGCGGGAGAAATCAAGATGTACTCCATGGATAAACGGTATATCAAGCCGGATGGTTCCATCGTTTGGGTACATATGATTGTCGCACCCCTTACTTCATCAAGTGACCGGCAATGCAGCCATATCTGCTTGGTCCAGGATATCACCGAGCGTAAAGAGATGGAAAAAGCGCTGAATGAGAGCGAGCGCAGTAAATCCGTTTTACTTTCCCATCTTCCGGGACTTGCCTACAGGTGTAATTACGATCGCGATTGGACAATGCAGTATGTTTCCGAAGGCTGTTTTAACCTCACGGGTTATCCCCCGGAAAGCCTGCTGTACAACAGGGATCTTTCTTTTAATGAGGTTATCGCGCCTGAATACCGCGAGCTTTTGTGGCAGGAATGGGAACGGGTCCTGGCAGCAAGGCTGCCCTTTAAATATGAGTATGAGATTATAACTGCCACCGGCGAGAGGAAATGGGTTCTTGAGATGGGGCAAGGTATATACAACGATGCTGGTGAAGTTGAAGCGCTGGAAGGCATCGTTCTTGATATATCCGATCGAAAAGCAATTGAAGATACTCTGAAATACAATAATACGCATGATAGATTGACAGGCTTGTACAACCGGGACTATTTGCTGTCACTGCTTGCAAAGGAGCTAAAAAGGAAGTCAAAGAAAGCACTTATTGGTATCAATTTAAGTATGGTTCAACTATTGACAGCCAAGTATGGGTTTCAGTATTCTCAGAATTTAATAAAAAAGGCAGCTGAGGCTCTTAGCCGGCATTGCACCGGCAATCGTATCTTGTTCCACGCGCATGAGAACAGCTTTGTTTTTTATATCTTTGACTACAAGGACAAAAAGGAGCTTGTTCATTTCGCCGGTGTTATTGCAGATACTCTGGGTTCCTTATTTGTAACGGAAAGAATAGGCGGCGGGATTGGGATTCTCGAAATTGGGCAGGACCAGGGTGAAGTCGATATTGACTTGCTCCTGAGAAGACTCTTGATTGCTTCAGAGAGATCGGTAAGTGTTTTTGGAAAGGACTTTGAAACTTGTTTTTACAACGAAGAGCTGGAAGCCATGGTTAACCGCGAAATAGATATTGTGGAGGCTCTCAGCGCTGTAGCAACCGGTAACCATACAAACGATAACCTGGTTTTGCAGTACCAGCCGATTATGGATTTAAGGACAGGTTCCATCTGCACCTTTGAGGCACTGGCCCGGTTGAGATCAGGAAAGCTCGGACTCGTATCACCTTTAGAATTCATCCCCATAGCTGAGAAAACAAAACTCATGATCCCGGTTGGCGAAAAAGTAATTGTAAAAGCATTTCGTTTTTTAAACAAGCTTAAGGAGCTTGGATATGATGAAATTGATGTTTCAATAAATATCTCCATTATACAGCTGTTAAGTCCTAATTTCACAAGCAAGTTGTTTGAATTAATAAACGAGATGCGGGTAAATCCGAAGAAAGTCTGCCTTGAGATTACCGAATCGGTCTTTGCCTCCAATTATGATAACATTAATAATGTTATTGAAAAACTGAGGGGAGCGGGGCTCCGCATAGCTATAGATGACTTCGGGACCGGCTATTCCTCCCTGTCCAGAGAAACAAGATTAATAGCCGATTACATGAAAATTGACAAGTATTTTGTCGACATTCTGTTGGGTACAAGCCCGAACAAAACAATAACAAGCGATATCATTTCGATAGCTCATAAACTAGGGCATAGCACAGTTGCCGAGGGAGTTGAGCACGATATCCAGCTGCGGCATTTAAAAGAGTACGGCTGCGATAAAATACAGGGATATCTCATCAGCAAACCGCTTGATGAGGAAGATGCCATTGATTTTTTGAAAAAGCATGATAAAAGTATAACAACAAGGTAAAATTCGACATATATTGGCAGGAAATGCTACAGGAAGAGGGAATATAATTAGTTACTTTTTATAACTTATAACGAGGTGTTATGCAATGGGCGGTAAACTCTTCATACGAACTGCCAAGGCGGTGTTTGCGGGCTTTCTGGCCTTGTCCCTCCTGGCTTGGCCCCTGCCTCTTCGGGCTGAAGAACCAGCTTAAGATGCCTGGGATGCTTTTATCGGGGATGATTTTTACGCTAGTGAGGGCTGGGAGTTAGCCTATTAAAAATTAAACAGGGGCGACACATGGAAGAAAAAAAATTTACTATAACCTTCTGGGGTGTCAGGGAGTCCCGGCCGGTGCCGGGACCCGAGACCGTCATCTACGGGGGCAACACGCCCTGTGTAGAAGTCAGAATTGGCAAAAGATTGATAATCCTGGTGCAATAAATAAAACAGTTAGGATTAACGGGGTTATCGTCTATACGGTTAAAACCACACAGTGCACCGGGTTCACCTTCACGTCCATCGCAAAATAAAACGCACCCGGGTGTGCGGGCGCGCAATTGTCTATTTCGCCGTATACCGCGGTCAAACCCGGGGTGTGCCGGGTGCTGCGGTTGTGGCAATTCATGGTTTGATATACGCGTAACCCCCGGCTTGCTTTTTGGCTATCTCGGTAATACCGGCCGGAACTACTGTAACAAAAGAGGGCAGCTTGCTTTCCTCCAGGGAGTGCATGCGCAAAGCATTACGGCAGGCAACAAATTTTACTCCCCATTCAGCCACACCGGCCATTTCCTGAATTAGTTTATCCCCGGCCAAGTAAGATTTAACCGCGGCCCCGTTGGCCACAACCTCTATCTCCGCATTCCCCCGTCCTACATCTTTGATAAAATTGCTGATATTAAGCAGTGCCCTCGGCCATCTTTCGGGTTCGTTAACATGAAAAAGTACTTTCAGTTCACCCATGGAAAATCCCTCCGTATACGCGGCGCTACCGGGCGCCGGCTGGCATTCTCTTTCCAGTTGATAGAGCGTAAAGCGGTTTTTTATTTCCACCACCAGCGTTTTACCACCATCATTATAAACAAACCGCACTGTTTCTTCAATCATTCGACTGGAAACTAAAGGGGAGCTGCTTGCCAAAGTGATCGAGTGTTTCCCCTATCCGATTCAGATTTACGCTCCGGACGGAACATCGGTGCTGGTGAATAAGGCTATGCTGGCTGAATTTCATGTTATCAGCCAGGACATGGTTGTCGGGAAATACAATATATTCACAAGCGCTATTCCCATAGAAATTTATTATGACCTTGTTATTGTTCATAAAGGATATTTATGTTAGACTATGCTCATAATATTTACTATTTACTTGAAAGGAGGTACAAAATGCCGGTAGATTTTAAACCGGGATGCCAGCGGCCCCCTATTCAGAAGCCCAAGCAACAGGTTGATGAAAAACAAGAGATTGCGGTTAAGGAGGAGAAGCAATCAATGATTAAGGTAGGCAAACCTGCTCCTGATTTTACTGCTCCAGCTTTCTATCAAGGAAAATTTGTGAATACCAGCCTGTCTGAGTATAAAGGTAAGTGGGTTTTATTATGCTTTTACCCCGGCGATTTCACTTTCGTCTGAGCTACAGAAATTTCAGCAGTTGCTGAAAAGTATCCTGAGCTCCAAAAGCTCGACGTGGAAGTTTTGGCTTGCAGTGTTGACAGCGTGTTCGTGCATAAAATGTGGAATGACCATGAATTGTCCAAAATGATTAATAAGGATATTCCTTTCCCCATGTTGTCTGACCAGGACGGCAGTATTGGCAAAATGTACGGCATCTACGATGAAGACAGCGGCGTGGAAACCAGGGGAAGATTCATTATTGATCCCGATGGGATTGTTCAGGGATTTGAGGTATTGACTCCTTCTGTAGGTAGAAATGTAAGCGAAACCATACGCCAGATCCAAGCCTTCCAGCTGGTTCGCAATTCAGGAGGCACGGAGGCTACGCCTTCCGGCTGGAAACCAGGCAAACCCACGTTAAAACCCAGTCCCGATTTAGTCGGAAACGTATGGAAAGAATGGAAAGTAAGCCAGGCTTTCGACGAATAATCCATAATAAACCGGGTAAGTTGCAAAAAAGTTAACCCCGGAGCAAACAAGCTACGGGGTTAACTAGTGCCCAAAAAGGATGTTGCAAATCATGGTTTGATATACGCGTAACCATCATAAACCATTGTTGCATATTCCACGGCCGGTTGGCCAAGGTGGAGTTTTTAGTGCCGGGCTACTGGGGTTTGGACACATTCACAGAAAATGAATAAGCCATTGCCTTTATCGCATCCCCCATATAATATAATTTAAAATAGACGGCTGGTATAAAAAGGTGATTAAAAATGGCACCCAAGCCTTTGCCGCCTGCAATATGAATTATAACGGCCATTCCGCCAGAGTATTTAAAGATAAAACCGGCGTTTCTCCTTCCGCTTATCGTAAAATGTTAGGTTAATAAGAAGCGAGGGCCAATCCATGAAAAATCGGGTTGAAGTTGCACAAAAAAGCTCAGCTAAATCATTCCAGTCGCTTTTCGAGAAACAGGAACTGCTGGCGAAAGTAATCGAGTTCTTTCCCTATCCGATACAGGTATTTTCCATTGACGGGACGGCAAGGATGATTAACAAAGCGGCGCTGGATATGATAGGCATAAAAAGCGTGGAATCCCATGTGGGAAAATACAATGTTTTTGAGGATCCCATCGTGCGTGAGCTTGGCGTTATGGACCAGGTCAGGCAAGTATTGACGGGCAAAACAGTGCATCTCACCGATTTCAATGCGCCCTATCAAGACATGATTCGTTATTTTAATGTGGAAGACCGGGATATACAAACCATAAGCTCAGATATTACATGCTTTCCTTTGGTAAATGCTGATAGTACGATAGAATATTTTGCCGCCGTTTTTATTATTAAGAAGATATACCGGGGGAGAGAAGAGATAGGACGGGGCAGACAATATATAGAAAGCCACTGGCAGGAGCCTTTTGACTTAAGCGAAACGGCCAAGGCGGCAGGTCTCAGTAAAACGCATTCCTAAAGATAATATGGCCACTTTAACCAATATTCAGCCTGAAGAGGCTGGTTGGGTCGAGAACCCTAGTGATTATTACGACGATATAGATACTACTTCAGTCAAGATAGTTGGCACAGAGACCATAGCCGGATACAAGTGCAAGGTAATGACTCTTACTAATGCTGAAGGCGAGTTAGAAACCAAGATGTGGGTTGCGGAAGAAAACGGTGTGCCTCTGCGCATAGAGAGTTATGAGGAACAAGGAACGAGCATAATTGAATACAAGAGCCTGAAGATTGGATCTGTTTCCGATGATGAATTTAAGCTGCCAGAGAATGTGATAATAATGGATATGAGAACGCCTAAACAATAAGAGCCTTCTGCCTGAGGACCAGCTTTTAATTTAGGTAAAGAGGAGGCTCGTTAATGAAAAGGCTATTTATATTTGTGATTACATTATTAATGGTATTTTCCATTGCTGCCTGCAGCAACAATGAAACGACCGGCAGCAATCCTCAAGCCGGTGAAAAGGCCGGACAGGAAGAACAGGCGGAACAGCCCAAGACCTCCGGTAAAGTTGATGGCAATAAAAGAACAGTATGGGAGAGTTTTGCTGCCTTTAAAGATGCAAGAGACAGATTCGATGATTTAGTTCTGGATCAAAATAATGAGATTGTCAACGTTGGTTTTCCTACAGTTGCAGTGTTTGATCTCAATATCTTTGATTATGTTTTGCCGTTGGATTTCATGGGTCGGTCGGTTGAATTGTCCGGCAAATTCAATGCCGAGACGGAAACTCAGATGCTGCGGCGAGCCTGGGCGGATGATGCCCAACTGACTTATGATGAAGCTACGGGATACCTGCTTAAGGGTACCGGCAGTAAGGGCAATGAACTGGAGATTAAAGTCAAGTTTGATGAAGATGCCGACTCGCTGCGCTTGGAAGGTTACAAAGATGGCGCTCTTGACCTTGTCATCGAATATGTGGCCATTGATGGAGGGTATGCTGCCCAATATTATCTGGAGGCGGCTACCAGGCATGAAAACTTTACACCTGTAATGGGATTATGCAACCATAAACTGATATTTAGCGGGAACAACGGCTCCCGGGCAAGGTATGACAACGTTGCTTCCGAGCCCGGAACCATTCTGGGAAGTACCCCTGACCTGGAATCGTTTGTAGACGGTGCTACCCATTGGTTTACAATTAAAAATGGGCAGCTTTCAGGAAATATAAACGGATCGGCATTTTAACCGTTTCAGTAACCAGGTCTGCCAAATAAGAGGAAGCCGGGGGCAGTTGATTGTTATACTGATGAAGGTATATGGCATAGCCCACGACGCAGACCCGTCGGACAACTTCTTTGATGCGGGCAATATCTGGTACACCGGCTACCTGGCGGCGGTAAAACATTTAAGCATCTCTAGCGGTATTGGAAACAATATGTTTGCACCAGATAAAGAAATCACCCGACAGGAAATGTTCACCCTGCTGTTCAACGCACTAAAGTCCATTGGAAAGTTGCCTGAATGGACAGCTGGCAAACCGTTACCAGCTTTCGCCGATGCCGGGAACATTGCTCCCTGGGCCAAAGAATCCATGACACTGCTGGTGAAAACGGGAGTTATTGGCGGTGATGCTGAAAAGTTAAACCCGACAAATACAACTACCAGGGCAGAAATGGTGCAGGTGCTGTACAATCTGTTGTCAAAGCCGTATATCTCTAACCAATATGGAAATTGATACGGGATAATAGTTTTTCTAAAATGTCAAAATATTTGCCCTGCTTCGGGGGTTTTACCCCTGCTTGAGTTTGTTTTGTTCTAAGGCACTTGTACTTCTACAAACAACCGGGTGAAACCTCTTATTTTTTCTGTCTTTATGAATTATTACTACATTTTTTTTGGTGGGAAAAGCTAATTTTTAGAGAGACTCGACTAAATTGTGCAAAGATTGTCGGGTGGGAAAGCGCATCCTCTGATAATATGGGTAATGAAGGGAGGTTGCTTGATGGATTCGTTAAGTGGTTTGAATAAAGCACTGGCATATATTGAAGAGCACCTAACGGAGGATATTGATTATAGTGAAGTATCAAGAATTGCTTGCTGCTCGGAGTATCATTTTAAAAGGATGTTTTCGTTTTTATCAGGAATTGGCTTATCAGAATATATTCGGAGAAGAAGACTAACATTGGCAGCGCATGATTTAAAAGATCCAAATTTGAAAGTAATTGATGTTGCTAATAAATATGGTTATGAATCAGCTGACTCATTCTCCCGTGCTTTTCATTCTGTGCATGGCGTTCTCCCTTCTGAAGCAAGGAGTGAGAATACGCAATTAAAAGCGTATCCTCAAATGACCTTTCAATTATCAATCAAAGGAGGATGCGAAATGAAATATCGAATTGTTGAGAAAGGGCCTTTTAAGATAGTAGGGTTTAAGAAGAGGGTGCCAATTATTTTTGAAGGTGTCAATCCAGAGATTGCAAAAATGACTGAACTTTTAACCCCGGAGATTATTAAAGAATTAAAAGCACTTTCAAATGTAGAACCAACGGGGATTATCAGTGCATCTACTAACTTCTCGGAAGGAAGAATGGAAGAAAAGGGTGAGCTGGATCATTACATTGGCGTGGCCACTACAAGTGATGAAACAGCAGAATTTGATGTCTTGGAAGTAAAAGCCGGTACCTGGGCAGTTTTCGAATCCATTGGACCATTTCCGGAAACACTTCAAAATGTATGGGGCAGAATATATTCAGAGTGGTTTCCGTCTGCAGGATACGAGGCAGTTGAAGGGCCTGAAATTTTGTGGAACGAGAGTCCGGACACCGGAAATCCGAAGTATCGAAGTGAAATCTGGGTTCCAGTAAAGAAAAAAGACTATTAATTACATCAATGTTGATGTTTGAGGGCGCTCCTATTAGAGTGCCCTTTTTCAGCGGTGCCGTAGTTATGCGCCTCATGCGCGATGCAATGGGTGTTTATGTCATTGGGTAAATTGTCGTGTTGCATAATGATAATGATATTGACTTTCATTATCATTATCATTATAATGAAGTAGGATGCTTGGGGATGACGTTTCGCAAGCAGTAGAAATTGAGAAAGGATGGTCATGATGTCATTAGCCCAAGGGAAGGTAAACATACCTTATGTTGTTAATGGTATCAATACCGACCAGGACGATATCCGTGAACTTCTGTTTGCGCTTGGTTGTTACCCCGGTGAAAAAATCACCATTATTTCAAAGTTGCCATCCAACTATATAGTTAACATTAAAGATGCAAGGTATAGTATAGACGAGGATTTAGCAAATACCATTTTGATATAAATAATTACCCGCAAGCGTTTTGGGTGAAGGTTTGCTGAATAACTTAGCTTGCTGTAATGTTTTAGGAGGAGTTTATGAAAATCGCCTTGGCGGGTAACCCCAATAGCGGTAAAACAACATTGTTCAACGCCATTACGGGCAGAATCGAGCGTGTGGGAAACTGGCCCGGGGTTACTGTGGAAAAGAAGGAAGGTATCGTCAAAAAGAGCCTTAATCCAAAAAACGAGAATCTGGTTGTGGTTGACTTACCAGGCGCGTACTCCATGTCGCCGTACACAAGAGAAGAGTCAATAACCAGGGACTTTGTACTGAACGAAAAGCCAGATGTAATAGTTAACGTGGTCGATGCAACAAACTTAAATAGAAGCTTGTTTTTAACTACCCAGTTGTTGGAACTGGGTATTCCCGTTGTGGTGGCTCTAAATAAAATTGACCTGGCGGATAAAAGAGGCACTATCATAAATGTTCCGGCACTAAGCGACGCCCTGAAGTGCCCCGTCATTCGAACTGTATCCACAAGTTCTTCAAATAATGGTTTGCCCCAGCTTATTGAAACCGTAATTACAGTGGGCAAGTCGGGGAAAAAACAAATTACTCCCAATATTAAAGGAACCCAAAAGGCATCCACCAAAGAAGAGTTTGATAAGGCCAGCCACAGGCGGTATGACTTTGTAAACGGGATCGTTGCCCGGGTTGAAAGGAAAAAGGCCAGCTCTGAGAAACAAACCTTGCAGGACGCTATTGACAGGGTAGTAACTCATAAATGGCTGGGCATTCCGATTTTTGCGGTGGTAATGTGGCTGGTGTTTTCCATGTCCCAGGCTTGGGTAGGGCCTTTGCTGGCAGATATCTTCGTGGGCTGGATAGATTTATTATACGCAAGCGTGGCTTCGTTGCTGGGCGAAGAAGTGAACCCATTTTTGGGTTCCCTGCTGCTGGATGGCATTATCGGCGGCGTTGGAGCAGTTATTGGTTTTTTGCCGCTGATTATGACGCTGTTTTTTTGCCTGGCACTGCTGGAGGACGGCGGGTATATGGCCCGGGTGGCGGTTGTGCTGGACCGGTTCTTTAAGAAAGTAGGCTTGTCCGGCAAGTCCATCATTCCCATGATTGTGGGCACCGGTTGCGGTATACCGGGCATCATGGCCACCAGGACCATTAAAAACCTCAGGCAAAGACGCACCACCGCTATGTTGACCCCTTTTATGCCATGCGGGGCCAAGCTGCCCATTATTGCCCTGTTTGCCGGTGTGTTTTTTGAAGGTAACGCCTGGGTAGGCACATCCATGTATTTTTTGGCTATTTTTGTGATTATTGTTAGCGCGTTGATCATTAGAAAAATCACCGGGGATTACTCCAAGTCTTACTTTATTATGGAGCTTCCCGAGTACCGGTTGCCCAGCTTGAAAAGAGCAGTCATATCCATGTTAACCAGGGCTAAGGCGTTTATCATCAAAGCCGGTACAATTATACTGGTTTGCAATGCCGCGATACATATATTGCAGACCTTTGACTGGCAGTTCCGGGTAGTTGCCGAGTCAGCGCCGGAAACAAGCATTCTGGCCAGCATTGCCGCGCCGCTGGCGGTACTTTTAATCCCCCTGGGGTTTGGCATGTGGCAGTTTGCGGCGGCGGCAGTGACCGGGTTCATAGCTAAGGAAAACGTGGTGGGTACCCTGGCTGTCTGTTTCAGCATAACCAATTTCATTGATCCTGAAGAATTGGCGCTGGTGGGTGGCACTGCGGAAGTAAGCTCAATACTGGGTATTACCTCGGTGGCTGCCCTTGCTTACATGGTATTCAACCTCTTTACGCCGCCCTGCTTTGCGGCCATAGGGGCCATGAACGCGGAGCTGGAATCGCGCAAGTGGCTTGCCGGCGCCATTGCTTTCCAGCTGGGTATGGGTTACGTGCTGGCTTTCCTGGTGTACCAGGTGGGTACTTTGGTTACTACCGGCGCCCTGGGCCAGGGATTTGCCGGCGGGCTGGCCGCCGTGATGGTTATCGTGGGCATTGTCGCGTACTTGATGAAAAAAGGAGGCAGATCGCAACTGTCTGCTGAAGTGCAGTCGGTGAAATTATGAGCACGGTGGATTATGCGGTAATTGCGGTGCTGGCGTTGATTATCGGCCTTGCGGTGTATAAGATAGTCAGGGATAGAAAGAGGGGCGTGAATTGCTCGGGATGCAGCAGCAGCTGCCATGGCGGGTGCTCCGGGCCTGGCGGCGAGTCAAGTGAATATACAAGTAAATAGCTGTTACACAAACCTTCTCCAGGGTAAGGGTGGGAGAAGGTTTTTGTAAGAGCGCGGGCCCAAAGGGCCGGGGAAAAAGAAGGGAAAAGAAACACCCGGTAATTAAGTAAGGCGTCCCAGAAATTTTCTTAAAAAATTTTTTTGAAAAAAGGATTAACCTTGTGTGCGTAGAATACGTTATTGTGGAATAAGAGCGGCATGGACCACTCGGTAAAATATATATTTTCTTTGGACTAAAACCATGAAGGTGCTGCACTTGCATGAAGCGAGGCGGTATATTCATGGTTTTTGCTTTTGGGAGAAGGAATAGTTAAGGAAAGGAACCTAAGAGCGGGGTATGCAAATGTATAACAACAGTCTTTTTAGAATTGCCGTCATCGATGGGCAGGGAGGCGGCATAGGGGCCCAGCTGGTGGAAAAACTGGCTTTATCCCTTCCATTTAATAAAATTGAAATAATAGCCCTGGGTACCAACGCCCTTGCCGCCAGTAAAATGCTAAAGGCCGGTGCCAACGAAGCTGCCAGCGGCGAAAACGCCATTATATACAACGTTAAACGGGCCCACCTTCTGGTAGGCACCCTGGGTATAATTTTGCCCCATGGCTTTAGTGGAGAAATGACCACTGCCGCCGCTGAAGCTGTGGCTGCCGCACCCGCCCCAAAGTATATTTTACATCTAAACAGGTCCGGGGTGGAAGTGATTGGCAAAGCTAATGAACCGCTTCCCCACCTTATAGATATGCTTGTTGAAAAAGTTAAACAATTTATCAGCGTCAATCTTTCAGACGAAAACTAATTCAACTTGTTTTTTAATTATGCCATGAAGGTAAAAGCACTCCGGAGAGGGCAATTTAACCTTTATGGCGTTATTTTTGGCAAAGGCTGGTACCTTGGCAAGGCCTTTGACCTCCTTGAAAAACTCCGTCGCCGGCCTGACTTGCACCGGCGCCGGAGATCATTCCTCCTTTCGGTTGCGTATGGGCCTGCTACCCCGGGCCCATACGCCGGGATCTTTTTGTGCTGGCGAAATATAACCCGCCTGGTCATCTTCATCTCACCCTGCATGGTCAAGTAGCAAGCAAGATTTCCATAAACCCCACTGTTCTTAAAAGGAAAGGTGGGGTTTATTGTGTGCAAGTCCCGGGGAAGCGGTTTATCAAAACCTACCAGTTTTTAAAAGAAAAAGTGGGTTTTATAGCCGTTTATGTTGCGGCAGGGGGCGATTCCTTTTGCATTAATTTGGCTAAAACTTTTTAAAAAATTTGATTGTCAAACTAATTTACCGGTGCTATTATTTTAGTTAGAATTTCAAATAGTAATAAAATCAAATAGTATTAAACTCAAATAGTATCAAGTTCAAAGGAGTGTGGCCTGATGAGGTACCTGGCAGAATTGACCAGCGAACTGCTGCATTTTTTTAACGGCTTTTCTTCCTGGGAAAGCTCGGTAATTCGCAACAGCGACTTAAAGGTTTCCGAGGCCCACGCCATTGAAGTGCTGGGCCAGTACGGGAAAATGAGCATGAAAAGCCTGGCGCAAAAGCTGGGGGTGACCACCGGGACCACCACGGTAACGGTGGACAGGCTGGAGAAAAAGGACTATGCCAGGCGGGTGCCAAGCACGGAAGACAGGCGGGTCAACCTGATCGTGCTGACCGAAAAGGGTATGCATGCCTATGAGGAGCACCATCAATACCACCTGCGGTTAACTGAACAAATGCTTTCCGTCCTTTCCGATACTGAAGCAGAACAGTTGCTTAACGCGCTTAAAAAAATTAATGCCGAAGTTTTTTAATTTATAAAAACAGCGAGGAGAGACGGGCACATGATTGGTAGATATGCACACCTTGGCAGGTACCGGCAACTGTTGCAAATGAAAGAGTTTTACCTGGTTTCGGCCGGTAGCTTGCTTATTTTAACCAGTTACGTGCTGGAGAAAAATAATTACCCGGTCCAGGCGGACATACCGGCGCTGCTGGCCCTGGCTTTGCTAGGGGGACCCATTATTTACGGCGCGTGTAAAGGATTACTGAACCGGGAGCTTAACGTTGATGAATTGGTAAGCCTGGCTATGGTGGCCTCGGTGTTGATTGGCGAGTATTTGGCTGCGGCGGTGGTGGCCCTGATCATGGTTTTGGGTTCATTGATGGAGCAGTACACAGCGCAAAAGGCCCGTTCCGCCATTGACGCCCTGATCCGCATCAGTCCCAGACAGGCCACGGTGCTCCGGGACGGGGTTGAGGTTTCCGTGCCGGTGGAGGAGATCCGGCCGGGCGATATGGTAGTGGTACGCTCCGGGGACAGGGTGCCGGTGGACGGTGAGGTGGTTCGCGGCAGCGCCTCCTTAAGTCAAGCCTCCTTAACCGGCGAGTCCATGCCTGTGGATAAAACGGTGGGGGATACGGTATATGCCGGGTCTGTCAGCTATTCCGGGATGGTGGTGGTGGAGGCCCGAAAGGTGGGCGAAGATACCACCCTGGGGAAACTAATTCAACTGGTCCGGGACGCGGAAAGTCAAAGGGCACCCGTATTAAGGGTGGCGGATCGTTTTGCCGGGTATTTTACCCCCACCATTATCGCCATTGGTATCGCGGTTTATTTGGTGACCGGTGACGTGCACCGGTCAATTACGGTGCTTATTGTGGGGTGTCCCTGCGCCTTTATTATTTCGGCTCCCACCGCCATTGTGGCCGCCCTGGGCAACGCCTCCAAAAACGGCGTGTTAATTAAGGGGGGTGCCTTGCTGGAAGAGCTGGCCCGGATTGATACCCTTGTTTTTGACAAGACCGGTACTTTAACCACCGGTAATCCCGTGGTTGCCGGGGTTGTGCCCTTGAGCGGGGCTGTGGAGGAGCGTGTTTTGGCCCTGGCGGCAGCGGCGGAAAAATATTCCGGGCATCCCCTGGCCCGGGCCGTTCTAAGCGCCGCGGAGCAAAGGGGGCTGGCAATTGCCGAGCCGGAAGATTTTAAAAATATCCCCGGCCAGGGTGTGGAGGCGGTGGTTGATGGGAGGAAAATATTTGTGGGCGCCGCGTCACCCGGGAACGGGGCTATTGAAGGCGTGCAATCCGAACCGGGTGTTAAAACTTTGCTGGTGCGGGAGAACGGCTTAATAATCGGGGCAATATATATTAAGGATAGCATTCGGGCCGGGACGGGCGTTTCAGGCCGGACCCGGCCAGGGATTTTATTAAAACGCGTTCAGATGCTGACCGGCGATGAATACCCGGTGGCGGCTCACGTTGCCAAGGCCTGCGGGATTCGCGAGTTTTGGGCCGGCCTTTTGCCCGAGCAAAAGCTTGACCATATATTTGGGAGTTGCAAAGGTCCGGCCATAAAGTGGCCATGGTGGGTGACGGGATTAACGACGCCCCGGCGCTGGCTGCTGCGGATATCGGCATTGCCATGGGCGCCATGGGGACGGACGTGGCCATGGAAGCGGCGGATATTGCCCTGATGGAAGATAACCTGGCCAAAATGCCGTATCTGTTACAGCTTGGCCGGGCAACCCTGAAAACCATCAACTTTAACATTGCTTTTGCCGTTTTATTCAATTTGCTGGCCCTGGCGGCATCGGGAGCGGGACTGCTTAATCCGGTAACGGGGGCAGTGGCCCACAATGCCGGCTCGGTGCTGGTGGTGTTGAACTCGGCCCGGCTGATTGGGTTTGCCGGGCGGAACTGAGCCGGAGTTGAACGGGTTGTTATAATGACGATGAATTGAATGATTTGCTGGAAAAGCAGCACGTGGAGTTTGACGAGCAAAAGCGCCGGGAATTGGTTTACCGTATTCAAGAGATTTTGGCCGAAGATGTGCCGGAAATACCCATTTACTACACCACCGGCTACAATGTATACAAGCCCGCCAAGTATGACGGATGGATGTATATGTTTGATCACCATAGCCTGAGCCACAGCAAGCTTTCATACCTGGAAAGGGATTGATGGCGTTGGGTCGTAAAAGGGTTGCCAGACTTTTGGAATACTTGTTAACCATTTGGGTTATTTTGACTATTAATTTTATTTTGCCCAGGGCTATGCCTGGCGATCCCTTTTTACACCAGTCGGCGGCTGCCGGTGAAGAAATTACGGTTTTAACCGAGGAGCAAAGGCAGTACTACCTGGAATACTACGGCTTGGACCGGCCGCTGTTGCGCCAGAAGGAGTGTCACGGGCACGTTAAAGAGCATCCCTGTACAAGCCAAAAAGAAAAAAATAGTATGATCAGAAAAGGGGCGGTATAATTATTGTTAACTGCCCTTTTTCATGTTTAAAGGCCTATGGCTGCCATAAATATAAGCTTTCCGGTATCGCCGAAGCCTGATTTACTATTGACTCTCACGTTGCGTAATACTTTATAGTAGACAGCGAAGGGAGAGAGTAAATATGAAAGTAAAGGAAGTTGCTGATTTGGTGGGTATCAGTGTGCGCACACTGCACTATTATGATGAGATAGGATTGTTAGTACCGGAGGAAACCACTGAATCGGGCTATAGAGTGTACTCCGAAAAAAATCTCGAAACTCTTCAGCAAATATTGTTTTTTAAAGAACTAGGCTTTCCATTGAAGGAAATTAAAAAAATTATTAACAGTCCTTCATTTGACCGGCAAAAGGCACTTGAGGTACAACGCATAATGCTGATTGAAAAACGGAACCGGCTGGATAAAATGATTAGGACAATTGAAAAAACAATTCAACATTCGAAAGGAGAAATAGAGATGACAAACAAAGAAAAATTTGAAGGATTTGATTTTAGCCACAATCCATACGAGAAAGAGGCCAGGGAATTATGGGGTGACTCTGCTGTAGACGAGGCCAAAGCAAAAATAGCAAAATTGTCTGAGTTTGAGAAAAAAGAATTTGCAGATAAATTCAATGCAATATTTAAGAAACTTGCTGCTCTTCGCCATCTTCCGGCTGATTCAAAAGAAGTTCAGGCAGCAATTGAAGAGTGGTATGTAATTTTGAACGAAATGGGTAATTATTCCCTTGAGGCATTCAAAGGCTTAGGCCAAATGTATGTAGACGACGCGCGCTTCACTGAAAGTATCGATAAATTTGGCCAGGGCTTGGCCAAGTTCATGCGCGATGCAATGGCTGTTTATGCTGATACAAATAGAAGGGACACCGTGTCATAGTATTGACTGGCATCCCCATAATTTCCTAATCCGGTATTAGAGGTTATAATTAAGTAAAAATAATACAAAAAATAACGCCAGGTGCTTTGCTAAAAATCCATTGATTTTAAAATAAGACGAAAACACAAAGGAGGAAAGGTAATGAAAGTAGTGGCATTTAACGGCAGCCCAAATAAGGAAGGCAATACCTATCACGCCATTAAGATTGTTACTGAGGAGCTGGAAAAGGAAGGAATAGAAACAGAAGTTATTCACGTGGGAAACAAGGCCATTAGGGGTTGTTTAGCATGTGGACAATGCCGGAAGAACAGGGATGAAAAATGTGTTACCAGGGACGAAGTAAACGAGTGGATACAAAAAATGAAAGAAGCGGACGGTATAATTTTAGGGTCACCTGTTCACTATTCATCAATTGGCGCCACAATGAAAGCCTTTTTAGACAGGGCGTTTTATGTTGCCGGTAGTAACGGTGGCATGTTTAGGCATAAGGTAGGGGCAGCCGTTGTTGCCGTAAGGCGTTCAGGGGGACTGCCTGCATTCGATCAATTAAATCACTATCTTACTTACTCCGAGATGATCATACCAACCTCGTGTTATTGGAATGTTATTCACGGCACGAAACCCGGTGAGGCGTTGCAAGACGAGGAAGGAGTGCAAATAATGAGGGTCCTGGGTAAAAACATGGCCTGGGTTCTGAAGTTAATTGAAAAAGGAAAGGAAACAGTGGTGGAGCCGGACAGGGAAAGGAAAGTGTTTACAAATTTTATTCGCTAGGAAAAATTAAAGCCTTCTTTCCCTCGGTAGAAGCGGGAGTTATTTTCCACAGCCAGGCAAATTAATGCAATATTTGTCATTAAATCATTCTAATGGTTAACTATTAAGTTGTGATATAATAAATTATACTAAACAAATAAAATTTTGGAGGTGGTCCCCCTGACCCGAAAAAGCATATTAAGTATTGTGCTGGCACTGGTGTTATGTTTTGTCGCGGTTGTTGCCGTTGAAGCCGCCCAGCCCACTGCGAAGGATTTAATGCTGGAGGGCATTGAAAACTTTAACCTGGGCGTCAGTAAGGGTTATTATGAAAAATCCCGGGATGAAACCACTTTAAAGGTTACCCAATTGGACGGCAGCCTGGCAAAGGACTGGACATTTCTTAAAGGCACAACCATTGACTTTTTATCACTTCTGGATGCGGACAACAATGCAATTAAAATAAGCTACAGCACGGATATTCGGGGCAATAATTACAAAGGTGACATTTACCTAAAAGACGACAAAGTTGTCCTGACCAGAGATTTGTTTTCTCTTTTGCAGGAATTCGGCCTTGATGTAAGTAAGGATAACCCGGCTTTGCTGGAACGTGAATACCTGTATTTATCCGATGAGCAGATAAAGAGCGTTTGGGAGCAAATGCCCATTTACCAAAACCAGCAATTGCCCCGGGAATACAAAGAATTACTGCTTTTCCTGGTGGAGGCCATACCGGAACGGTATTTTAGCCAGTCTGGCGATAAGATCACCCTGCGGCTGGACCAAGACGGCGTGGCGGAGTTTATCTACAACCTGCTGGTCAAGGTGAAAGCCGAAAAGGAAAGAGCCGCCGGCATTATCATGGATTTAAGCAAGTACAGTTACCAGCAAATAGGTGTCACTCCGGAGCAAATGAAACAAGAAATCATCTCCGGCTTTGACAATATCCCGGTTGTATCCCTGGAACAAATAAAACTGTTTAAAAACTATGTAGATGTAAAAGACTTTACTTACGAAGCTTCCCTGTCTCCCGGCGGCCCCAGGAGTCTTAATATCAACCTGGGCTTTAAAGTCCCCGACGGCTCAATGAACGGGCAATTTGTTATCGCCTACCAAGGCACCGGCAATGAAGATGACCTCCAGGGATCTTATAATTTCCTGGTGGACTTTAATGCCCAAGAGGGCCCCCAGTTTGGTTTTGCATTAGATTGTGTGTATAATTATGAAGGCCAGGTGGCCTATGCCGACACCGCTTTTAAAGTGGCAGTTAAAGATAATGCTAAAGGAGAGTTATTACTGGACCTTGGCGCCACGGCTAAATCCGTCACCAAAGTGGATTATAGCCTGGTTGTAAATACCCCGGTGTTAAACGATGCCAACAGCATCGATATAACACCGTTAATCCAGGGCCCCGCCCAGGGTATGCCGGGCAATGAAGCCGGACTGCAAATAATAGTGAACGGAAAAGTTCTGACCACCGGTGTACCCTTTAGTGTTAAAGATAACGGTGAAACCATGGTACCGGCCAGGGCTGTTCTGGAAGCACTGGGTTATGAGGTTAAGTGGATCGAACCAAACGAAATGCAAGTAACCGCCGGGGATAAAACAATTTCCGTTTTTATCGGTGCAACCAGTTACAAGGTTAACGGGGTTGATAAAGCATTAAGTGTACCGGCCTACCTTGAGGCAGGTAATACCATGATTTCGGTGAGCCTTATCAGTGATGAAAATTTAGCGACAAGCGTTTATTTGGTTAACGGGGTTACTTTAGTGATAACGAAATAGTCCCAAGTATTGCAAACCCGCTGGGGTACTGGTTTCACCCGGCGGGTTTTTCTATTGGCACGACGCCTGCAGCTGAAATTAAAGGGACAGCAAGGGGCCGTCCGGTTGGACGGTTTTATTGTTTTATTTTGTAGGAAAATTCAACCTTTTGTCGAATATAGTGAACCATAGGTAAAAAAGGAGGTAATAAAATACCTGTTTGTAAAATCATTACAATTCAATATGGACGAGATTGCTACCGGTACCCAGCAGGTCTCCGCAGCCGTGCAGAATGTGGCCGGCACCGCCGAGGAGATGACAGCCGCCATGGAAGAAATAGCTTCATCCACCGAGTCGCTAAACTTGGTAGCTGAAGAGTTACAAAAACTAGCAGCCCGTTTTACCCTGGATGATGACTCAAAATCCGGTATGCACTGAAGACGAGTTGGACATTGAAAACTGCAAAACCACACTAGCGCGGGCCCAAAGGGCCGGGGAAAAGAAGGGAATGGAGGCATCCGGTAATTAAGCAGGATGCCTCCGCAATTATTTACCGAGTTTTATTGACTAAATAATCTTTATACTGTTCCCGTAAAACCGACTTTTTAAACTTGCCCACACTGGTTTTGGGAATTTCATCAATGAAAACCACATCATCCGGTAGCTGCCACCTGGCAAATTTAGGCGCAATAAAATCGATAATTTCTTGCTTGTCCACCTGACCTTTGTACTCGTCTTTTATAACTACAAAGGCCAGCGGTCTTTCCTCCCACTTGGGGTGATAAACGCCCGTCACGGTGGCTTCGAGTACCTTTGGATGCCCCATGATGGCGTTTTCTAAATCAACGGAAGAAATCCATTCGCCGCCGCTTTTGATCAAATCCTTTACCCGGTCGGTTAGTTTAAGGTAACCATTGGGGTCGATGGTGCCGGCATCACCACTTTTCCAATAACCGTCCAGGAAACACTCCTGTGTGCGCGGGTCGTTATAATAACTACCGGTAATCCAGGGGCCACGGATTAGTATCTCACCGGAGGATTTGCCATCCCGGGGCAGTTCCCTGCCTTCTGGGTCCACAATTTTTACATCAAGCCCCACTACAGGTAAACCTTGTTTGCGCTTCAAGTCCCATATTTCTTCCTCCGTTAACTGATCAACCAGTTCAGGTTTAACCAGGTTATAGGTTGCCAGCGGAGTGGTTTCGGTAGAGCCGTAGGCATGTATAATTTCAGCGCCTGTAAGCTCCTTCCACCCTTTCATCATCGCCAAAGGTGGTTCCGTAGCCCCGGAGATGAGCTTGGCGCCACTGAAATCCGGTTTTGTTTCAAGGGTGTTGATGTAACTAAGCATTGGCATAAAAATGGCCGGTGCTCCACAACCAATTGTAACTTTCTCTTGAATCATCAGGTCAACCAGTGGCCCCAAATCTTCCACCATATAACGCCCCGGTAGAACAATCTTGGCCCCCGCGAAAGTAGCCGAGAAGAAAAACCCCCAACCTTGAGCATGAAACATAGGAACTATTTGCATGTAAGAATCTTTGCAGGAAATACCGGTATAACAAATTACCTCAAGAGCATGCAGGTAAATACACCGGTGGGAATAATACACCCCTTTGGGTTTTCCTGTGGTACCGGTGGTATAACAGGCGCTATAGGCAGCAGTTTCGTCGATTACAGGCCAGTCATAATTTTCTTCTGCTTCATTAATCAAGTCTTCATAACTATAGACGGGGCTTAATTTTGTTTCAATACCGGCCAGGTTTTTATCGGTCATAATCACGTAACCCTGAACCGTTTTAAGACCCGGCGCTATGGCTTCAGCCAGCGGTAAAAGGGATTCATCCACGAAAATAATCTTGGCCTCACTATGATTGGTCACGTAAATCAAGTCTTCCGGTGTTATGCGTAAATTCATTTGAAGTAAAACCGCACCGGTGCCGGGGATGGAAAAATATAGCTCGTAAAACCGGTGGCTGTTCCAGTCTAAAACGCCCACTCTGTCCCCGGGGGTAATGCCAATCTTGCCCAGGGCATTGGCCATCCTTTGCATCCTTTTGTACGCTTCCCGGTAATTATAACGAAAGATTCCCTGTGATGTACGGTAGACTATTTCCCGTTCCGGGAAATTCCTGGCGGCATGCCTGATGATGGTGGTGGTATTTAGCTGGTAATCGTTCATTGATGTTGATGGGCAACCCTTAATAATGTTCATTTTAACCCTCCCGTGTTTGAAAATTTATTATATGCAATTTATATTTAAAATTTAAAAATTTCTGAATACCAGAACCCTACCGCAAACCAAATACCGAATAGATACCTAAGTCTTTAGGTATTATTAAAAAACTACGCAAAGTTTATGCCATACAACAAGTTCTATAAGCTGATTCTATTAGTCGTTTTATCTAAGTTATAATATAGTTTGCTTTAGTCTTTGGTAATGCTCAAAATACCATTGTCCTGTTTAGTAAACAATGGTACTGGAGGGCAAATGAATATTCTAAGCGTTGTTATGTGGTTTTATGCCAGGCGGCGTCCCGAATATGGGACAACCGTCTCGTTTCAAGGACACTGTTAACAAAATACAATCTATTCAACGTCAAGGAAATACTGTGGAACAATTTTGAATATTAAACGTTACCAGGAATTTTATGTTTCAACCAAATTAAGGGGACACCATACTAAATTATTAACCGGTAACCAAATTACTGTTAAATTTTGGGCGTGGTAAGCGGGAGTAGTAGTTTCTGGCATTCCCCATTACGTTATACAACGGGGGTATCGCTGGCTTCTTCTGCTCTGCAGACATGCCGGGCAAAAATAAAAGTGAGTGTATTTAAACACTCACTTTTATTTTATAAGATACGCCCAATAAGCGGACGTAATATATTTACTGCGTAGCCAACTGGTAACCCAATTCGAATGCTTTCCTATTTTCTTCGTGGAACTTTGGTATTCTTTGTAACATTACCTTGGCCATTTCATCTTTGTTCATTAAACCTTCTAATAGTTTGGCCAAGTAACCCAACATAACTACATTGGCGTAAATTTCCCGCCCTAAATGTTCCACGGCGGTATCACGGGCACTGACTGCCACTTGTTTGCAAGGCAGGCTTTCGTCTATTTCTACTACATAGTACGGTTCGTAAATAATCATACCATCGCTTACCAGGTCCTTAAATCGATTGTACGCCGCCTTGGACATGGCTACCAAATAGTCTGGATTTTCACAGACCGGGCTGTCAACGGGCTCGTCGGAGATAACCACCTGTGACCTTACGTAACCACCTCTGGTTTCTGTACCATGGCTCACCAGCATGGTGGTATAAAGGTTCTCATTAACTGATGTTTGAGCTAGAATTTGCCCCATCCTAACAACACCTTGACCGCCGAACCCGCTAATGAGTACCTCAATTCTTTTTCCCATTAGCGTGACCTCCTTTGGATCTCCTTAGTAAATTCAAACAATCTTGCGGAGAACTCCTGCCTTGTATTGGAGGCATCCAAATAGATACCGGTCCTGAAACACATTTCCCCTTCGGGCACTTTATCGTGTAAGCTGTAAGTGCGCTCCTTAATCCAGTTAAACATGGCCACAGGATTCCTGGTCCCCAAAGCCCGGCTCGAAAAGTTGGTTACACAAGGATAAATTACATGAATCAAAGAAAACCCTTGATTTAAAATCCCTTTTTTAATGCTTTCTACCACTTCCTGGCCTTGAAAGCTCGTGTGCCGGGCTAAGAAAGTAGCCCCGCTGCCAATTAGCATATCCATGATATCCATGCCTTCTTGCATGAAGTTTGCTTCAAAGGTACCATAAGGTGAACTGTCGGTTTTAACACCAAGAGGAGTTGTCCAACCATATTGACCGCCAGTGGACATATAGCCAAGGTTATCACAGACTACCACAGTCATATCCACATTTCGCCGGGCACAGTGCAACAGGTTCAAAAAACCAATGCCAAAGGCATCGCCGTCCCCTACTGTGCAGATGATTTTTTTGTCGGGAGGTAGCGCGATCCTTAAACCTGTAGATAGTGCATAGACACGGCCATGGGTGCCGGCAAAGTTATCACCTTTCCAGGTGGCAAAGGTCTGGCGGCCTGCACAACCAATGCCGGTACCCCATACAATATCTTCAATGCCCAGGTCTAGCTCATCAATTGCTTTAAGTATTGCTTTGTGAACCTGTCCCAAACCACAGCCGCTGCAAGCTGTGCTGGGAGTTTTCCTGGGCCGTAAATATTTAGTCGCGAGATAATCCATTCTACCAGGCCTCCCATTCCCAATTATTGGATTTAATCAGTGGTTGACCAGCTAAAATCTGCTTAATTTGCATCATTAGTTCAGATACGCGGGGCAGCTCACCACACTTACCAAAGAAGTGCACATTGCTACCCGAAGGCACACAGCGTTGAACTTCTCGTACCAGCTGGCCATCATAGTTTAATTCCACGACCAGATAGTTGGTTTCTTGGTTAAAGAGATCATCCAGGAAAGGAAAAAGGGAAATTGGCCTAATGCATCCAACCTTAAGACCTTGCTTCCTGGCTTCTTTAGCGCAACTAATAACCACCCGGGAGGGGCTGCCATAAGCCACTAACACCACATCCGGGTTATCATCCATGAAAAATTGTTCGTATCGTCTGATAATATCCATATTGTTCCTGACTTTATAAACTAATCTATAGGAGTGCTTATGTGCCCATTCTACTTCTTCAGTATCATAACCTTCTTCAGTAGGGGTCCAGTCGGAACAACAACCTCCTGTGTTATGCCCCAATACTACCGGTGGGATATCCAGTTCATCGGTGTAGGGATAGAATGGCGGGCCCTGGCAAATTTCCCTTTCTTTGAAACGCAAGCCCATGGCATCCATTTCCTCTTTGGTTTCGGGAATTTCCAGCGTCTCCCAACCATCGGTTACCAGCTGGTCGGCAAGAATAGTGACGGGCATTCTAAAACGCTCAGACAAGTAAAATGCTTCTACAGTTAATGTAAATGCTTCCTGTACGCTGTTTGGCGCTAATACTATGGTTTCGAAATTACCTCCCTGGGTGGGATATTTGGCGATATAAAACTCACCCTGCCCAGGAGCACCGGTGATGCCGGAAACCGGGCCTACCCGTTGCGCGTTAACCACAACGATGGGGATTTCACTACCTAAAGCCCAGCCGTATGGATCGGCATAAAGGATGTAACCGGGTCCCGAAGTGGCTGTCATAGCTTTAAGCCCACCCAGCGAAGCTCCCACCGCGATGTGCATAGCAGCCATTTCATCCTCGGCTTGTACATAATATCCCCCCACCTGGGGTAAAAGGCGGGACATGTTTTCGGCAATTTCAGTGGCCGGCGTTATTGGATAACCTGCAAATACTTTACACCCGGCAAGGATAGCACCTTCAGTGATCGCCCTGTTCCCAGTATCAAAGGTTTTAGCCCCACCATGGGGGTTGCTCTTTTAATTCCTTTTACTTTCCCCATGTCTCCGGTAGCCGGGCTGGCATTTCTAGCCGCTATATATTCCAGTGCCGTGTATGGCGGTTCTATTTCGGCCATATTGTTAAACATTCCCGGGGCTCCGGCCAATATTGTGACAATTTTTGACGGTTACCCCATGGCCGTTAAGGGTGAAGGACAGAGAGCACTATTGACATCCGTTATCTCTTCTTTTGGCGGGGGCTTCATGAGCGCCATCGCCCTCATCTTAATTGCCCCACCCCTGGCCATTGTTGCCCTGAAATTTGGCCCGCCGGAAAAATTCTGGGTAGCAGTACTTGGCCTGGTTTTAATTGCCAACCTTGGTACCAGTAAAGAGCTATTAAAGGGTCTGATTAGCGGTGCCTTTGGTATTTGGCTGGGGATTATCGGCATATCCCCGGTCACCGGCGAATCCCGGTTTACCTTTGGCAGCATCGACTTGCAAGGCGGTATTGAACTGGTTCCCGCCCTGGTGGGTATATTTGCCTTCTCCCAGGCTCTCGTTTATTTGACTTACATTTTAACTTTTCGCAATATTTATGCCAAGTGTTGTTGAACTATATTTCATAATAAAAAGGGAGGTGTATGTATGTTTTTTAGACTAAACAAGTTATAAAATTGTTTAAATATTGTACTTTTTATTATTATTTGTACAAAAATTAGATATTTTGAAAAGGATATTTTTTGAGCATTGTTTAATTAATGTAGAAAATTTTTCTCGGGTGGTATTTATGAAGGGTATCTCCCGGTATTTAGGCAATAAAATTTTTGAGATACTGGACTTGATTCATGATTTTGTGTTGGTTGTAGACAGCAACGGCCACTTGTGCTATACCAATTCTGCTTATGAAAGAATGCTTGGCTTAACCAGGGATTATGTCAGGAAAAATATATGGGGCAAGCACTTGAGCACCCTGATTTATGACAGTGAATTGCAGGATGTTATTCTATCCGGTAAACGGGTTATCGACCTGCGCCGGGTGATCGAAAAGGCGGGTATTGAGGTTAAGGGAAGTGTATTGCCCATAATCGAGGATGGCAGGTTCCTGGGGGCGATTATAGTCGTTTCCATGACCCAAGTTAGCGAGTTGTTCGAGTCGCTGATTTACTCCCGTTCAAAGTACACCAAGGATCAAGTCAAGTTCAAGCCCAAGGACCTGCTGCCGGAATGTTTTCGCAAAATGGTGGGAAACAATATTTCTTTTGTAAAAACACTGGTTAAGGCAAATGCCGCGGCGAGCACCAATTCCACCGTACTGATTGAAGGCGAAAGCGGTGTGGGTAAGGAGTTGCTGGCCCGGGCCATTCACGAGGCCAGTAACCGGAAAGACGGGCCCTTTGTTGCCATTAACTGCGCCGCCATCCCTGAAAGTTTACTGGAAAGCGAGTTGTTTGGATATGAACCCGGAGCTTTTACCGGCGCTTCCAAGAAGGGAAAGCCCGGTAAGTTCGAGCTGGCTACCGGGGGCACGCTTTTTTTGGATGAAGTGGGGGACCTGCCCCTTACCATGCAGGCAAAATTGCTAAGAGCTTTACAGTTTCAACAAATTGAAAGAGTTGGGGGAACGCGAAAAATAGACGTGGATGTGCGGGTGATTTCCTCCACCAACAAAAAACTAGAATGGTTGATCCCAAAAGGCTTGTTTAGGGAGGACCTTTATTACCGCTTAAATGTGATACCAATTACTTTGCCCACCTTGCGGGAAAGAAAAGATGACCTTTACCTGCTGGCCGAGCATTTCCTGGACAGTTTGTGTAAGGAATATGGCAGCCCTCCAATGAGGTTTGCGTCGGACGTAATCACGCTGTTTCACGCCTATGATTGGCCGGGCAACCTTAGAGAGTTGAGTAACGTAATCGAGCACGCCTTTGTTCTTGCCAGGAGCGATTCCAGCAGTTTAATCTCTTCCCGCCACTTGCCCCGCGCCGTGCTGCTGAACAACAAATGCCCGGAGAAGGGGGAAGAGGACGCGGGAAAAAGCCCCTCCGGTGACTGCATCCATGTCAATATAGCGGGTAAGTTCTTAAAAAACATTATTGAAGAGCTGGAAACAGCCATAATTAAAAAAGCAATAAAAGAAAGCGGCGGCAATAAGTCCAAGGTTATAAAAAAACTGGGCTTAAACAGGAGCACTTTTTACAATAAGGTAAAAAAATACAAGATTAATTAGAGGCCGAGTTGGTTGATAACAACCCCAGGGAGAAAAACATAGAAATATTTAATGAAAGTTTAGTGGAAAAGAGGTGGAGTATATACTGTTATCATCAACCGGCAGAAGTAAAAATGCGCCGGTAAAAAAGCGGCTAAAGTTGCATCGTCTAATTAAAAAAACTTATTCACTTTATTCCCAAAAATGTAGCTAAAATTGGTAGGGATATCCCAGAGGATTGTGTACAATTTTTTTGTAGGTAACCCGCTTGGTGCTATGCACCAAGCGGGTGAGTAAAATGCTTGATCCGCAATTTGTGCTAAACAAGAAGCTCCTCGACACCCAGCGAAGCGGCGATCCGGTTCAGTTCCGCCAGCAGCGATTTGCTGACCGGAATGCCCCCCCGGGCCCGCCGGGCCGCTTTCGCATGTTTGCGCTCACCGGGCAGAAGGATGCGGTCAAAACCCTCCGCCAGCGGTACCGCGCGGATCTCGGACTTCATTTGTTCCACCCGGGCGGTATACTCATCCAGGGGCATGAGCAGCACTATGTTAATTGCTATGAAAAAGTGCCCGATATTGGTGGGTTCCAGGCTGTCGTCGTACATCCAGCCCACGTGAGGCCCGAACGCAGCGCCGCTTAATATGCCGGACAGCATTTCCACCGCCAGAGCCAGGGCGTAACCCTTGGGGCCGCCCACGGGAAGCACGGCGCCTTCCAGCGCTTTTTGGGCGTCGGTGGTAGGCCGGCCGTCGGCGTCGATGGCCCAGCCCTCGGGGATGGGGCGCCCTTCCCTGGCGGCCAGGATGATGTTGCCCCTGGCCACGGTGCTGGAAGACATGTCCACTACCACGTGGTTCTCGCCGGTGGGGAACCCGAATGATATGGGGTTGGTGCCGAAGTAGGCCTTTTTGCCGCCCCAGGGCGGTATGCCGGGTGGCGAGTTGGTAAAGGCCATGCCCACCATGCCGGCGTCCGCTGCCATTTTGCAGTAGTATGTAGCGGCACCGAAATGGTTACTGTGCCGGGCGGGCACGATACCGGCCCCGGTTTGGCGGGCCAGTTCGATGGCTTTTTCCATGGCCCGCACTGCCACCAGCTGGCCGAGCCCGTTGTCGCCGTCCAGTATGGCCACGGCCGGGGCAGTATGCTCAACTTTGATCTGTGGCCTGGCGTTGATGCGCCCGTTTTGCAGCCGGGTCAGGTACACCGGCAGGCGGCTGATGCCGTGGGTGTCGATGCCGTCCAAGCTGGTGTCCACCAGTACCCGGGCCGCTATTTCGGCCTCTTCCCGGGGCATGCCGGCCCCGGCCAATAGATTTGTGCAGTATGTTTGTAAAACTTCGGGTTTGAACTTGTGTTCCATGTGCGTTACACCTCGTTATTTTATAGGGGTTACACCCGCCATTACATTGCTGCGCAACTGGACGGCTGTTTTGCTACAACTTTGGCGATCTCCCGCGCCACAGGCACCGGTGTTTTGACCTGTGCTTCTTTCGGCGAGACCGGCGGTGTGCGGGGTAAGGGTGACCTTGTCCGGCGCTGGAATGGGTATTGGTATGTGGTATTACCTCTGATTGTACATGCTTACGAGTTCCAAAGTCAATATCTAGCTAGTTTGACAGTATAAACAGTATAAATTGAATACAAGAACAGAATCCCCTTGAGGCATAAGGCTTTAAGGGGAAATTTTTTTGCAGCTCCAGATAGACACCTATGCCGCAACATTGCGGCATCGGCAGAAAGGATAAAAATACATGTGGGTATACCAACACTTAAAAGTATTTTCTGGGTAGCAGGCGATTCTTTGCCTGGCTTCTCAGAGGCTGGTTATCATATTTGTAAATAGCAAAATTGTGAATTATATAATTTTAAGCGACATTATTTACCATAAATTTAATTTTTTAGCCTCAAATTTGAAATATACTTAAAAATTTGATCAGATTATTGTTTGTTCAGGATATTGTGTATAAGATTGTGAAAATAGGTTTGAAAACCTCGAAATAATTATTGTAATTTTTCCTGCAGTTTGCTATTATGTATTCAAAAAGAGGTCCGGTGTATGGTATTAGAGGTCTGACCATTGCCAGGGGTCTGACCATTATTAAAGACAAAGTGGAGGGGGGATATTAGAGATATTAAAAAATAAAACAATCAGCCAATCAACAAAATTGAAAAAGTAAGAAATTATTACTAAAAGGGGGTTCCTATTCAATGCGCCCGAAAAGAAAAAGTATTTTATGGCTAGCCATTATTTCAGTGGTTGCCATAAGTCTGGTTGTAACAGGATGTGGCGGAAATGGTACAAGTGGCGAGAGTATGGCCGATAAAACTAGTTTTAGCTTTGCTACCGCGGGCACTGGTGGTACATACTACCCCATGGGTGGTGGAATTGCCAGTATAGTTCAGGATGCTACTGATTATGATATAGCGGTTGAAACAAGTGGTGGTTCTGCAGAAAACCTTAGACTAATCCAAGCGGGTGAAACTGACTTTGCTTGGGCCAATGCCTCGGAAATTTACTGGGCGTGGAATGGCGAAGAATTTTTCCAGGGGCAAGAGATAAGAGATTTCAGAGTAGTCTGCTTTGCATGGGATGCCATTTACCACTGGGCTGTACATGCAGGGAGCGGAATTAACAGCTTTGCGGATTTGCAAGGCAAAAAACTCGGGGTAGGCCCGCAAGGTTCCGGTGCAGCCGTTTTTGCTGAATCTTATCTCAGGACCATTGGAATGTGGGATAAGGTTCAACCCATGTTTTTGCCTCCTGATGACCAGGCAACATCATTTAAAGATAGAAAGATTGATGTTTTCGGGTATTTTTCCAGGGTACCCATGGCGTCGTTAATGGATATAGCCGCGGTAACTCCTATTGATCTTTTAGACCCGACCATCGAAGGGGAGAAAGCAGGCTTTTCGGAAAAATACCCCTTCTATACGAAGACTGTTATCCCTGCCGGATCTTATAATGGCCAAACTCAAGATGCTGCCATGTACGGCAACCCCGTTTATATGGTTGCCCACAAAGACATACCCGACCAGGTTATCTATGATATTTTAACGGTTGTATATTCAGAACAGGGACAAAAACGCTTGTTGCAAACCAACCAAGCAGCCGAGGATATGACCTTGGAAAACGCGCTGAAAGGTTTCGAGGAAATGGGCGTTCCGGTTCACCCCGGGGCTGTAAAGTTCTTTGAAGAAAAGGGTATGGAAGTACCTGCGGAGCTTATTGAGTAACTGGCAACTGGTAAGTGATATTCTTATAATTTGACTGGTTCCTGAGTTCAGGAACCAGTCAAATTAAACAATACTCAAGGTAATATGTGTATGAAATTTGACCTATATGAAGTTTGACGTGGAAAAGAGGTGTCACTTTGAGTAATAAACATGAAACAGATAAAACTGTAAAACCTAGTATGACCGAGCAAGAAATGGAACAAATGATCGAGCAATTTGAGGGGGCTACGCAGAAAAGGGAACTTAAAGGCCCGTTAGGGAAACTTATTGCATTAGTCGGTGCCCTGTTCACCTTTTATTTTATGTGGCAAGGTGCCTTTGGAGTTTCTGCCCCCGAAGCCAGTAGAGGAATTTATGTCGGAATAAGCATGTTCCTGTGCCTTTTAATCTACCCGGCAACCAAAAAATCACCCGCTCACAGGATAACGGTGTTGGATGGTATACTGGCCGCGTTAACGATAATGGTGATGGTTTACTTTATAGTTATGTATCCCCAGATGGCTTACCGTGCCGGTTTTGTTACCACACCGGACATGATTATGGGGCTCATTGCCATTCTCCTGGCTTTGGAAGTAGTAAGACGGGTAACGGGTAACGTGCTTTTTGTCATTACGGCATGTTTCCTTCTCTATGGGTATCTGGGGCCTTATTTCCCCGGTATCTTATCTCACAAAGGGTTTTCAATAACTAGAATGGCGGGCTTTATGTACTCGTCGCTCTATGGTATGTTCGGCAGCGTAGCTGCAATTTTCTCATCCTTCGTGTTTCTGTTTATTACCTTTGGTGTCTTTTTAGAAGCATCCGGTGCCGGGAAGTTTTTTATCGACCTTCCCTATGCTTTACTGGGCAGGGCAAGGGGTGGCCCGGCTAAAGTAGCCATACTGGCCAGCGGTTTTATGGGCAGTATTAACGGTAGTGCCACCGCTAACGTGGTCACCACGGGCACATTTACCATCCCGCTCATGAAGAAAGTTGGATATAAGCCGCATATGGCCGGAGCCATTGAAGCGGTAGCCTCAACCGGGGGGATGATTACGCCTCCGATTATGGGTGCCGGTGCCTTTATTATGGCTGAATTTACAGGCATACCCTACTGGGAGATTGTTGTAGTTTCCGTCATTCCAGCGATTTTGTATTACTTTTACCTGTATTTGATGGTTGATTTCCAGGCTCAAAACCTTGGCTTAAAAGGTCTTCCCAAAGAGGAGTTGCCTGATCCCAAAAAAATCTTCAAAGAAGGATGGTACTATATTGTTCCCATTGGTACCATAGTTTATATGCTGGTGAAGGGGTATTCCCCTCCCATGGCGGCAGTTATTGGTTGCGTGCTTACTGTATTATGCAGTTACCTGAATAAGGAAACCCGAATGAGCCTTACTGATATTTTTAACGCTCTCACCAAAGCCGCAATATCATCTTTGATCGTGGGCTCAACGGTTGCTGCCATTGGGATTATCATTGGTGTCGTTTATTTAACAGGTCTAGGTCTTAAATTTACGGACATTATTTTGTCACTCTCCGGCGGTTTCTTGCCACTGGCCATTGTTTTTGTGGCTGTTGCTTCATATGCATTGGGTATGGGTGTTACCGCTACAACTTCCTATATTATATTGGGCGTTTTGGCAGCACCCGCTTTGCAAGAGCTTGGTGTTCCGTTGCTTGCCGCGCACTTGATCGTCTTTTGGGCTACCCAGATAGCCAACATCAACCCGCCCGTTTGCTTGGCAGCCTTTGCAGCTGCTGCCATTGCCAAGGCGGAACCAATGAAAACAGGCATAACTTCTTTGATATTTGCTCAACCATTATATATTATGCCATTTGTATTCGCCTACGTGCCTGCCATATTACTGGAAGTAGAAACTGGCATTATAGTGCGAAGTGTTGCGTCCCTCTTTATCGGGTTTTACTTTGCAGCTAGTTTCTTCCAGGCCTGGATGGTGCGTAAAGTGAATATATTTGAGCGCGTGATTATAGCAGCAATTGCGGTAATGCTCTTGTTACCTCAATCTTTTACCGATTATGTCGGTTTTATCGCGGCAGCTGTTATGTTTGCTTTCATGTTTATCACCAGGAATAAGACTTTTGGTAAAACAACAACTGCGGGTTAATCCTTTAAAACCGGACAACTAGTCTTACACGCGTGCGGTTTCAAAGAATTTCGTTGCACTACCCAAGGGGCGGCCCTGACTGCCACACTACACGGGACCCGGCTGTCAAGGCCACCCTTTGGCACCATTGTAGGGTTTTATAAACGGGGTTAACATAGTTTTTTAAAAAAATTTTCTTAATAGTATACAAGAACAGGGTGGCAGTTACATTACTAGCCACCTTTTTTTATGCCCGGAAATGACAAGGGCACCGTCCATTGAAAAGAACGGTGCCCTGCCCGAATTTTTTCCGCCCCGGGGCGGTTGGTTGTTGTGTTGATAAGTTTACTTTCAGCTGGCCACGGGTTCTTCACGTTCAAGTACCAGCAACAGCTTGATAAACTTATCCAGGATCTCAATGGAAGCCGCCACCACGGCGTCGGCGTTGGCCACGGTACTATCGCGCACCAGTGCCAGGGCGGCTTCGTGGACCCGGGCGTGCGGTTCATTTATGGCGATGTACTCTTTAAGATGCTTGTAACGGTTGTAATTGGCGTCGTACCACTTGCCGAAGGCGCACTGGTGGTGGTCGGGAAGATCGACGTTCTTACCCGCGCCGTCAATGGTTTTCCGCAAGAAATTGGCGTGATCCACAAGCCTGGCTGCCAGTATGCTGCTTGGCGATTCGGCGTGCGGAGAAAGTTTTAAATGGTCTTTTACAATTTCCACCAGCTGATCCGCGTCGGCGGTTAAAATGTCCATAAAATTGGCCGATTCGGTCAGGTCCTGGGCCAGCTGGGCCAGGTTTTCGGTAACCGAAGCCTGTTGCTGCATGGCGCTGGCAATGCTTTCGGAGGCATCGGTGGACTCCTCGATTCTTTTCACGCTGTGGCGAATCTTTGATGAAACGTCGCCCACTTCGGAAATGTACTTTTCAAAAACCGTCTCCACCTCGGAGACAGCCCCTCCCACCATGGTTGCCTCGTTATTAATATACTCCGATATCTCCTTCACCTCGCTGACGGCTGACTTTGTCTGCCCGGCTAGCTTTCTGACCTCATCCGCCACCACCGAAAAACCCCTGCCGTGTTCCCCTGCCCGGGCCGCTTCAATGGCGGCATTTAAAGAAAGCAGATTGGTCTGGTCGGCGATTTCGGAAACATTCCGGCTGATGGCATCGATGTTTTTTATCCTGTTAACCAGCTTTCCGGTATTGTCGGACATGGCCGTGAGGGTTGTATTCACTTCCCGGGTTAGTTTTTCCAGGTTGTCCAGTTGTTTGATATTCGACTCGGAGTCGGCTTTCACTTCCTGCATGGTGGCACTAATTTCCTGGGTCGATGCCGAGACCTCCTGGGTGGTGGCCGCTATTTCTTCGCTTGCGGCAGCCAGCTCCGACGCCTTGTTCACCACCTCCTGGGTTTTTAAAGCTGCCCTGAAAGCCATTAATTTCGTATGAGCCAGGGAAAAATCGGCTACTGCTACGACAAAATCCTTGGAGCCGGTGTTGTTTAATGAATTCTTGTTCCGCTGATTCTTCCCGAGTATCGTACTTAGCAGCATTTAATGCACCTCCTTGATGCCGGTAATTTCACTTATTTGAAATATAGCTTATTTTGCGTTATTTTCCAAGAGTTTTAGCGGATTATTAATAAAATGTTAAGGTTTGTAAGGTTCTAGTAAGGGTTATATAATAATATCCACCCGGTATCCGGTTCGCAGGCCCGCAAATTTTACTTGATTACCAGGCGCCGCATCAGGTGAATGGCAATGGGCGTCAGCGCCAGCGCCACAATCACCAGCCAGGCGAAATCCCAGATTAAATGCATACCCACGTCACCCAGCACGAGACCGCGGGTTAAGTTCACCACGTGATAAAGCGGGCTGGCCCAGGCAAGCGTTTGAATTATGGCCGGCATGCCGCTTAAGGGGAAAAATACGCCCGAGAACAGGAAAAGCGGCGTGAGGATCAGTGAAAAGTAGTAATTGAAGCTGTCGATATTCGGCACCAGCCCGACCCAAATTATGGACAGCGCTGCAAACAGCATGCCGTTTACCACCAGGACTACGGGCACCAGCAGCGCCCATGGTGAAGCAACCAGGCCCAGCACAAATATAACGCTCAGGATCACGGAGCCGTAAAGAAGACTTTTGAAAGAGCCCCACAGGATTTCGCCCAGTGATACCTCGTCCATGCTTACCGGGGTGGCCACCATGGCCTGGAAGGTTTTCTGGTATTCCATGCGCACAAATGTGCCGTATGTACACTCGTATGAGCTGGCGAACATAGCCGACGAGGCAATTAGCGCCGGCGCGATGAACTGGATATAGGTAAGGCCTCCGACTTCTTGCACGTACGCGCCCAGGCCGTAACCCAGCGCCACCAGGTAAAGCAGGGGCTCGAAGAAATTAAACGACAGGCTGACCTTCCAGTTCCGGCGGTACACGATAAGGTGGCGCCGGAATACCTTGAACACCCGGGGGGAAATGTCCATACGCAGAAAGCTGGTCATTCCGTAAGCCCCCTTCCGGTGAGTTTCAGGAACACATCCTCCAGTGTAGACTGGCGCAGCATGTAATGGCCGTACTGGTGCGGCAGTTCCTGCAGGTGGGACAGAAGTTCCCTGCCGTTCAGCGGGTATAACACCAGGTTGCCACCCACCACCTGGTGGCCTCGGATGTGGTTTTGGAATTGTTCAAGCAGGTTACCCGCCGTGGAGGCCGCCCCGCCAACCTCCAGCACCTCGGGGCCGGTATGCTTTTCAATCAGGAAACCCGGAGCGCCCTCGTCCAGGATGTCCCCGTGGTCCATGATAATCAGCCGGTCACAAAGCTGCGCCGCTTCTTCCAGGTAGTGGGTGGTTAAAATAATGGTTACGCCCTGGCTGCGCAATTGACGGATACGCTGCCAGACTATATGCCTGGCCTGGGGGTCCAGACCGGTGGTGGGCTCGTCCAGGATAACAATTTCCGGGTCATTAATCAGCGCCCTGGCGATGGTCAGCCGGCGCTTCATGCCGCCGGAAAGGTGGTCCACCCTGGCGTCGTGCTTGTTGGACAAGCCGAAAAAATCCAGCAGTTTCAAGGCTTTTTCCCGGGCTTCGCGCTCGGGGATGTTGAAAAAGCTGGCGTATACCAAAAGGTTTTGCATTACCTTCAGGTCGGGGTCCAGGTTGTTTTCCTGCGGCACAATGCCCAGCCGGGCCTTTATTTCTCTGGTATGGCGGGTTACGTCCAGCCCCAGCACCTGTAATTCGCCCGCGGTAATGGGCGAGAAGCCGAACAGCATCTTTACGGTGGAGGTCTTGCCGGCACCGTTCGGGCCGAGGATACCGAAACATTCCTGGCGGCATACGGAAAAACTGATGCCGTTTACAGCCCGCACGCCGTTATACTCCTTGACCAGGTTTCTGGCAATGATTACTTCCAACAGGCTCGTCTCCTTCTTATGAATAACGTGAAGTTACTGGTT
>CBETWA010000022.1:0-45041 GCA_965539975.1 uncultured bacterium
CATGGGGAGGCCGCTTGGCTGTTTTTTAAAAACAGTTAAGTTTTTTGAACCAGGCAAGGGTAATCGATATATATGAGCTTGTCCGTCAGTTAATTGGCCACATCCGATTACTGTAACACGCTGTTCGGTGCACTCAAACAATCTTTCTGTGTTCACCCTGCCGTATCCTAAAAAACGAGCCGCAAACTCTCTAAAAGTTTTAGTGTTTTGAGGGTTTCTAAAAAGCCGCTCGTATATTTCGAAAGCCTGCCCCCAACAAGCCCCGTGCACCAGCAAGGCTTTGAGCAACACAGCCATATACTTATCCTGTAGCTGCTCCCCGCCGGGCTCTTCTTTTAATTCACGCAATATGTATTCATAAAGCTGGGCCGCTGTGCGGGTAGCCAAAGCAGTTGCATTGCTTGTACCACAAGTAAAGGCAACGCTTGATGCAATCCCCGGCCCGGTTGCAGGCCAAGCCACCTTTTGACCGGGCTGTATTCCGGTAGATATAGCAATTTTTAACCTGGTTTCCAACTCCTGTTTCACTATAGGTTTTTGGTATAATTGTCTTCCACCCGGCATCATAATATCGGGCTTGATAGCCCTCCGGTAACCTAACCCAATGGGATTTATGGGACTTGGAATGCCGGGAGTGTTGCAGGGATTAATCCTGTTACCCGCATAAAAAATATCACAGGTATCTTCGTGGGTGGCACCGATGGTTAAGGGATTAATTGCTTCCGCCGGAGATAGTAATCGCCTTTGCCTTGCATATTTCACCAAAAATTGCAGAACTTTTTCTTCTAGAACTTCGGGTGACATGCTGTCCAAATCTTCACTGGATGCTTCCAGAATAATATCACCCTGCTGGTTTCCCCCGCTAACTAATATCAAGACATTGTAATGCCAGGCCAACCAATCCATCAAACGCGCCAAGGGGCTCATTATTCGATCAAAAGGCCTGTTTATATCACAAATAGAAAAATTAATTATTTTAACATGAGCAGCACGGGGCCCTTCGCCCCCTGAACCGTCAAACATTCTTTTTATTGCCCTGTGTACAATGTCGACCGGCAGGCAATCCCAAGGGATTTCTTCTTTACGTATTTTATGAAAGTCACGAGGGTTTGCCTTCATCACCGGCCTTACGTAAATAGGCCTTGATAAAGGAGGTTCCTTTTTATTTAAATCTCCGTGAATAATCAGCGAGGCCATTGCTGTACCGTGTTTACGTTCACCGGCTTGATATTCACTGGACCACCCGTCAGGATCATCCACAACCAACCGTCCAGCGAGATAAGGATGGTTTTCCAACGGCAACCCGTCCAAAAGAGCTACCACGGGTGTCTCACTTTGAAAAGACTCACTTTGAATAATCATATCGTCCTCATGAACCGGTTCATCATCAGGTAGTATAATTGCAGCTTGTCCCATCGGTCTGAAAAACATAACCTGTTCGCATTTAAGAAGCCGCACATCCACACGTTGCAATATATTTTGAATTTTCGCAATATGTAGCTCCGCCAAAACCCCGTGGTAGGCAATCTCCGGTATAATAACAGAGGACACCACTTGTCCTTCAAGTTCCTCAATTACTCTGCGAAGTACTTGTTCGCTTCTTTGTTGTTCCTCTTCGCCTTGCCTGTACCAGAGTTCTATTTCAAACCTGACCCGCTCCTCGCCCAGTTCAAGTCGATCACGCCAAAAATCTTCTACTCCCGTATCCCTTAAACGATCCATCCAATCCCAGGTACGTATGTTACGCAACTGGTTAAAAAGTTGTTTCCACTTGTTTTGTCCATGTGGAAACTGAATTTGAGGGTTTGCTACATATTGCTCCCACAGTGACTTAATAGAGTTTAACGCCCTTTGATTGGATAGAACCAAGTAAATATATCCACCCAAGGTTTTTTCCGGCTTTTCTTCGTCAAAAAAATCCTTATCCGGTTCAAATTCCGTCTCTAGTTCCCCCATCCACTCCAATCCCTCTATTCTTTTTACCGCGTTCACAAAATTTTCAATTGAACCCACTGTTTCCAAAACCAGTATTTGCTCGGGCATGGCACCCGACGGGTCACTTTGTAATGACGCGCGCTGGGCGGTGAAAACACGCTCCAATTCACGAAACTGCTGACTCAGCCGCGCGTTCTGTCGGTCCAAACCGGGCTTATGAATTTTCGGTGGTGGAACGGGTTCTCTGGTGTCCCTGCTTGCCCGGCCGGGATTGGGAAAGATCAACAAATGTCGTTTCCCTTCCATCATCCTGACCTCCTTCCTGTTTTGCAACAGGTGGTGTATACCGGGCCTGCCATTGTTTCAACCGTTCAACCAGGATGGACTTGATATCCGCTTCCGGCAAAGATAAAACGTACCTGCGTTGCACATCCAAACAAAACTCTTCAACTTCAGCAAAACTCAATCCCTTCAATTTTTCAGCCAGTGTTCGCGGTGCAAATCCCAAAGATTTACCCGTGCGTGTTTCAAAACGACGGAACCACTCCTCTAAAGCCTTTCGGCCGGGAGCCGGCAGAAATAAACGTATCTGAAACCTGCGCCAAACAGCACTATCCAGCAGTTCGGGATGATTGGTCGCCGTAACTACCACAACATGACATGGTAAATCGTCAATCTGCATCAATAGGGAACTAACGACCCTTTTAATCTCCCCTGTTTCATAAATATCGCCCCGTTCTTTCCCCAAGGCGTCAAACTCATCAAAGAACAACAGACACCTCCGGCCTCTGACATAATCGAATAAACGTTTCAACCGCTGAGAGGTTTCTCCAAGGTAACTACCTATGATCCCCTCATAGCGAACTTGAATCATAGGGATCATCAGACCTTCAGCCAAAGCTTCCGCAAGAGCAGTTTTACCGTTGCCGGGAGGACCAACCAGCAGCACCCGGTGTCGAGGCTCAAGGTTGTAAGACCTAAGCAGTTCAATCCGGTGTTGCTCTTCCAACAATTCCTGACAAACTGTCAATACAACTTGAGGTAAAATCAAATCTTGCAATGATTTGCGCGGAGTAATTTCATAAAACAAACCTTGTAACCGTTCGTTTACAGCGGATTTAAATGCAAGTGTATCATTATTACCAGAACGAACATTTTCAAGTAATCGGTCCGCCAGGATATGGTGCTGTTTAGCCCGCTCTTCGGCAGCTATAGCCTCTACAATTTTGCGAAAAAGTATTTGGTCTCCGGTTGAGCCGGCTCGCACCAAACTGAGCAACAAGTCGGAACGTGCCATGCTTCTTCATCCCCCCTTTCTTCATGGCTTATATTATTATTTTAAAGTATACCACTCCCTTCAATATAAAAAAAACAACACATTCAGCCCACAGTTCCCTGCATGGTTTCTATTTCCCGCCGCAGGCTGGCCATAACCGTTCCGGCAAGGAGTTTCCCCTTCCCTTTTTTCATTTTATTCGCCAGGCGGCTGGCGGCGTCCACGGCCGCCCGTCCCAGTATGCTGGGCGCCGTGATGTCAACTTTGTCCCCCACCGCCGGAACCCGGCACTTAAAAAGCAACTCGCCTTCCAGGGTCCTGATGATGCCAGCGGGCAAGCCGGTCACGCTGACTTGTCCCCTCTCCTCGAACAATTTGCCCACCTCGCGCAGCACGGGCCAAAACAGGGCACCATCCCCGGCATGCCGGGCCCTAACACCAAGCAAATCGTATATCACGTAATAATTAAGCAGTTTCTGCGCGTAAGCGGCGCGGGTGTTCAGCCGCTCAATGCGCCCGGCTGCCAGGTAGTGTTCAAACTCATCCCTGGCCAGGCGGCGCAATTCTTCCCGCAAGGGTTCCACATCAATACCCGACAGCGTTTCCCCTTCGGCCGGTTCAATGCTTTGCAGCTCGTCCCATGACAGTACCAGCCGCACTGCGCGGGTATCGCCGGCATCGCGGCAGGCAACGGCGTATGCCACCATTTCCACACCTTCCATACCGGGGACGGGCACCGAAATGCGGCGCGCGCAAGAGGGAAGGTCAAAAGAATTCACCTGTTCCAGCAAAGCATCAAACACCGGGTCACCGTAGGATGCAAAATGCACCCGCGCGCCGCTGCCCGCCACCCCTTTCTCGTAAAGATCCCGCGATACGGTAAGCACCGCCCCGTCCTGCACCCCTTGGATACCGGAAAGGGTACAAAGTTGTTTCCCCTTCTCGCCCGTTACCGCGCACCCCAGGCTCCGCAAGTACCGCGAGTCACACAAGGTTTCCCAGATGGCATGCAGGTCCACCGGCGTTTTCCTGGCACCGCCGTTTTCCAGCCGCCGGTAAATCTCGTACAGTTCTTCCGGGTGCATTTCCATGCTCTCGGAACGCCTGCGCTGCTCCTCCAATCTCGCGGCGGCTTCCCGCTCCAATTCCTCGGGGGTTATTTGCCCCTCGGCCAGCTTGCGAAAATCTTCGGGTTCCACCGGCAGCAGCGAAATTTGCTGAGTGCCCACAATCAGGCTTGCTTCCTCCAGGCGCCTTAAAAGACGCACGTATACCGTTTCCTCGGCGCTACCCGCGTAACACAAGTTTAAAACATATATATCGTTGTGCTTTTGACCAATGCGGTCAATGCGGCCGATGCGCTGTTCCACTTTCATGGGATTCCAGCCCATGTCGAAGTTCACCAGCAGGTCGGCGGTTTGCAGGTTTAAACCTTCAGCGGCCGCATCCGTGCACACCAGTACATCTATTTCCTCCCGCAGGAACCTTTCCTTCACTTCTTCCCGGTCCAGGCGGGTCATTTGCTTCAAATCCGGGTCGTAACATTCCGCGCCCTGCCCCGAATAGGTACCTACCAGCATCCCGGGGTTTACCAGGCGCAGCCGGTTTACTATGTCCACCAGCGTATCGTAAAAACGGGTAAAAACAACCGTTTGCCTAATCCGGCCGGTATGGCGGTCCCGGCGCCGGTCAAGCCTGTCCAGCAATACCTGCATCTTGGACGACAGCCCGGTCAAATCGGCCATTTCATCCAGCATTTTTTGCAAGTGTTCCCGTTCCCATTCCAAATCCGCCGGGGTGCGGTTTTTTAGCAGCGATTCAACGGCGGCTTGGTCGCCCTCTTCTTCATACGCGGTGACCATTTCTTCCAGGTATGACGCCCCCGGCTCGGGTTCCCCCGCTTCCAGCACCAGCTGGTGTTTTAAGGTGGCCTCCACTTTTTCCAGGCGCCGCTTGAGGGTCTCCCGGATGGCATAAAAACTGGATGCAAAGCGCAGCCGCAAAAAACTCAGTAGAAAGCTGACCATTTGCTGCGCCTGGCTGTCCCCGCAAGCGCGAATCTGCGCGGCCAGCCCCCGGCAGTATTCCTCAAGCTTGTCGTAAATTCTCTTCTCGCGGCTGTTAAATTGAATACCGGGCATGCTTTCCACGTGACGGCGGGCAAGGTTCTGTTTCAGCTGCCCTTTGTCGCGGTATATTTCCAGCAAGCGCCTGCTGTGCCTCATCATCACCCGAGAAAGGGGGGAGGCGCTGAAAATCAGGCGGCACATCAACCGGCGGTCCCTCCCCCTGGGGACACGTCCGTCTTCAAGCCACTGCCGCACCGCAGTCCTTATACGCCCGTCAATGACGTAATCCCGGATAAAATACCACAGTATGGGGTCCTGGGTTTCCACCGCCTGCACCGCGCGCCGCAGGAATTCCCATTCCTGTTTAGAAGGTTCCCGGTCGTGCACAATTTTGCCCAGAACCTCGTAATACTGCAAAGTTAGGGTGGGGTCGAACTGGAACGCGCCCACCCGGTTGGTTAAAGCCAGCAAGTCACAAACCTCCACCGGGTGAATTTGCATGGGTGTGGCGGTGGCCAGCCACAGGCCACGCGATTGCCTGCGCAGGTAATCGCGTATGGCTATATACAGCTGCCCGTAATCCGGGTGTGCATCCAAACCTGCCGAAGGATTCCTGCGCCTGGCCGCGTGCGCCTCGTCCACCAGCGCTATGTCGAAGGGTGGCGCGTCCACAAGGGCCATGGCACGCTCCTGGCGGGCCAAAAGCCCCGTGGATATAATCACCATGCCGGGCTCGAAAATGGAACGGGCCGGGCGGTTTTCTTCCACGGGGAAAATGTATTCATGGGCGATTTCCGGGCCGGTGCGCACCCGCCCGAATGACAGCAGCACCTTTGACGCCATCTGGCGCTGCCACTGGCGGGTCAAGCCGGCCGGGCACGCAATAAGAATGCGCCTGGCCAGGCCCGACAGGTAAAGGGAACGAAATGCCAGCCCCGCCTCAATGGTTTTGCCCAGGCCCACCTCGTCGCACAGCAGGTACGAGTAAGGCCAGGTTTCCACCAGCCGGCGCACCACCACCGCCTGGTGCGGCCAGGGGGCCACGGGCGCGGTTTCCATGCCCACAAAGCGGCCGCCCGGCATGCGGGGGGCGTCACGCAGCACAGCAAAGCGCAGGCGTTCCAGAGCCGGGGGCGGTTCCACCACCGGCGGCGCGGCGCTGGTGCCGTCAATTTCCACCGGCCGTTCAACGCCCTCCGCCAGGCGGATCAAGCGCCGGCGCACGGCATCCGGCAGGGTCAGCACCCGCATGTGGGGAAACTTGTCCCGCCAGAGATTATCAAAATCGGCCACCGCCTGTTCCACCCTGCGGCGGTCCATTTCCCCCCACCAGTCACAGTGAATGTCTATATTCTCAGCGTTCAGCACCAGTGCCGTTTTTGACTCGTTCAAAGTCCCGGTCCCGTACATGCGGTTACCGTACTCGTCGTGCATGATAAACCACTTTTCGTGTACGTAGCCGTCTTCCACAGACTCAAAGGGCAGCGGCTCACCGGTTTTCCCGTGCACCCGGAAAGCGACACGGACGTCCAGGTACCCGTGAGCCACCATCCAGGCCAGTAGCGTTACACCGTTGCGCACGCCTTGCGGCCATTCACCGGGCTGTTCCAGTTCGTCGTTCAGCCTGGCCGCCAGCCGCCGGGAGTCCCCTTCCAGTATGGCCCTGACATCAGCGGGTTCCAGGTCGGCGCCAACGATCAGGCGCATTTTACCGTTACGCCCCACAAAAGCGGAAAACCCCTGGGAGGCTGCCGCCAGTGAAGAGGAACGGAAGTACCCGGCCACCCGGTCGTAGCGATTGGCCAGGCTGATGGCGGGAATGTAAAAATCCCGCAGCATATCCACCGGGCGACCGTCAATCATGGTGGATGAAGTTTTATAGGAAAAGAGCCACTGGCGGGACTGCAAACCCATTCCCGCTGCAGAGGCTCCCGTGGATATGGTCATGGTATCTCCTCACCCAAATGATTTGCTTGTTACAACCAAGTATTCAGAATCCAGTAGCCAGAATTCAAAATGCCCCGGGAACATGCTCCCACTTGGCTTTGCCATGCCTACGGAAATCTTCCATAATACTTGCTGTTATAAAGACGACAGCTCCCCTTTATTATTCTGATTTATTATTCTGGCTACTGGCTTCTGACTCCTGACTCCTAACCTGTATTACTTCAAGCCGAACAGTAAGGCTTCGGCTTCCCTGCGCAGTTCATCGTCCGCCATCTCCGCCGCCCAAACAGATAGCAAGTCCAGCATCAACTGGAAACGCCCTTCCGCGTGCTGAGCCAGGTAAGCCCTGGCCACGGGCACGTCGCCCTCCCGGTAAGCCAGAATCAGCCCGTGCAAGATGTCCCACTCGGTTTGCGGGTCTTCCACGCGCTTTTTGTTGCGTTCCTCGGGCAGGGCAAGGCGCAGTTTGGACCCGCGGCGCAGCAGCGGAGCGTGGTAGCCGGTATTTTCTTCGTCACCGCTTCCCCGCCCGGCGCGCCGGCCCCGGTTTTCGTCATTGATGCCGATCATCCTCTCGCTTATGGTGTAACCACCTGCCCGGCCCTCCAGGGCGATGTTCAGCGACCGCGAAAGGTTCAACGCCTCGTCGTAGGGAAAATCAGCCAGCCCGAATATGCCGTAAAGCGTCAGCGCCATGGCCGCTTCGGGCTTGAGGTCCTCCACCCGCAGGCGCCCCCGGGTCAGCCGGGCAATCTGGTGCTGGGCCACCACCGCGCTGGCCTCGTTCATGGCCCGGACGGGGCTGACCGGCTCGTCGCCGTCAAGCACCGGCCAGTGCTCGGAAAGCACGTGCAGGGCGCGCCCGTAACAGGCCACCATCTCGTCAACGGGGTTCAGCCGCAGCGGCTCAAACTCTTCCAGCGCTTCGCGCACGGCTTCACGCACGCGCCCGGCCACCCCGGTGCCTCCGAAACCGGTCCAGGTGGCTGGGGCGCTATCTTCATCCCCGCGCTTGCGGCAGGTCAGGAAGATGGAACTGGCGGCCGCGGCCATGTTTTTTTGATGTATTGATTCTGATGCTTCTGAGTCTACAGGGAAAGAAGATGTGATCATCCAACCACTATCAATCAACGAGCGTGTCAGCGCTTCCCAGGCATCCTGGCTTTTGTGGGTGAACATGATGGTCATTATGCCGTCGTTTTTCAAAACCCGCCGGCACTCAGTGAAAATCTCACCCATCAGGCGCTCGTATTCCCGGGCTGCATTATCCGCGGAACCGTCCCTGGCCGGGTTGGCCACGGCTTCGTCGGACTTGTTGGTCAGCCTGCGCCGGAATAAATCGGGGTACAGGTCGTGCAGGGTACGGCGCTGCCAGACATAGAAATAGTCGGACAGTTCCGCATACTGCACGTTGTTGTAATATGGAGGGTCAATGCAAACCAGGTCAACGGTGTTTTCGGGTAAACCGGTGTGGGCGGCAGTGCCGCAGCGGATTGTCACCGGAGGCGCCGAGCCGTTCAGATTTCCGTGCAGGGGTTCCATCAATTCAGCCATCCCCGCGTAGGCGTCCAGTACCTGGGAAAGCCCCCAGGCCGCGCCGGAATTGGGACCGGTAAAAATCATCTCCCCAAACGTCCATTTAAGTGAAAAGTCATGGCGTCCAAAAGTGTTTATCAAAACACCCCTGCTATAATGCCAGCGTGTTTGCTTGCTGTTGTAATCAAGCCCCTTGTCTATCATGAACTGCAGGTATGTAACCACGGCGCGGCCGCGTTCCTCACCCAGCTCGCGGATGATTTCAGGTTTCAGCCGGTTCAGCTCCTCCACCAGGGTAAGGTGCCCCAGCAGCTGGCGCGGGGTGAACATGTCGCACCAGCGGGTCATACCGTATATTGCGGGGCGCATGTCATTGCCTTCCGGGAATCGCTCCGTGGGAATGAGCCCCTGCCGCTCCCACTGGGGCCAGCGTTCCCGGAGCATTTTTTCGGCGTCGGCCAGGGCCTGCAGGTCGCGCTGGTTGGGGGGCCGGAAAAAGCGCACCTTTTCCGTCTTAATTTCTCCAGCCTTTTCACCGCTTTTATAACGCTGGGGCTTGCCGTTCTTGTCCAGCTTGGGCTGGTACCGCACGGCCACCACGCAGTAAAGCCGGTCCCGCCACCTGCCGTGGGGCGACTCGCCCCGGGCCTGGGCTTTTATTTCTTCGGCGGGGATGGCCTGGCGGCAGTGAACACAGGTGCCCACGCCGCCGCTGACCGTGGCCGTGTTGGGATCCTCGCCGTTCGGCCCCCGGTTCCCCTTGACCCGGTAGGTTTCAAAGGTGACTTTGCCGCCCCTTTTCCTGCCGTCGGTGACAACGCGCACTCCCCACTTTTCGCCCTCCTTGGACAGCCAGCAGGTGTTCAATAGCGGCGCCTCCCCGCCGCAGTGCGGGCAGGTGACTTGCCGGGTATACAACAACCCCACCTGGTCACTTTCAGGCACATTGAATTGAGAAATCAATTCGGGACACTTTTTGCAATGGTTTTTTAAATGCTCAACTTCTTCCCTGGGAAGCGGTGAAAATGGTGTAACAGTTTCCATTTCCTGTTCGACATGTGAAAGAAGTATTTGACCCCATTTTCTCAAGTCCTCAATAAGCCTGTGTCCAAACCTGGCGGGATAATCAAGTGTTGCATACAGAATAACAGCTGCTACAGGGTTTATATCATTTGCAACAACTTTATGGCCCAAGCGTAGAGCTTCAAACGGAATGGAACCCCCACCTGCCGTTGGGTCAAGGATTGTTAATTCTTTTTCCATTGGAGCAGGGTGTTTTAAATATGCCCTACTATAGCCGTATAAATCTTCACTATCCCATTTCAGGACATAACCCAGTATATTTTTAATCCGCTCTGATTTTGCAAACTCTATTCGCTCATTGACATGGGCCGGATCGGCGGCAATACGCCGCACATGAATACGCTCGCCTATAGCCGGCCATGGCGCAGGAAGTGGTTGGGAATCTTTTGTCCACCTCACAATTACCGGGTGATTGCCGAGGCCCTTGTCGGCCTCGCAAATTTTCTTGATTATCTCCCGGTTTTTGGCCCGTCGCTGGTGTTCTTTTTCCAGTGCCCGGATTATCCTGTCGTCTACCGGTATGTATTCATCTCCCGCTTCACCGGTTTCAATATAATCGAGAAGTTTTCCGGTCAGCGTCCACGGCACACCGTTTACCAGGGCCTGCACTTTTTCAATGCCCAGCTGGCGCAGGAACCAGTCCGGGTCGGTGCCGGCGGGCAGCAGTGAACCCAGTATGGCGGCGCGGCTGGGGGTCAGCGGGCGCCGGGCCCACCAAACGTGGAGAAAATAAAGCGGCGGGAGGGCTGAACTGGCACCGCGCTCCCGCTGTGTTTCGGCGCCCACCTGGTGACAGGGAAAGCCCGCTTCGATGAGGCGGGTGTTTTTTTCAGCACTTATCTTTACCATGACCTATCGCTCCTTGGTTACCTGCGCAGTTTTTCCAGCAAGCCTGTAATCGCCCGGTCACCGGGCTGGCCGCCCAGCATGACGCGCATTCCGGCCTGGGCCCAGCGGTTGACGGCGTTCCCGTACCCGGTGGCCCGGGTCAGCCAGTACATGGCTTCTTCACGGCTGAAGCGTTCCACGCGCCAGGCAATCAGTTCAACCCGGTCCATGTCCTTAACCCGTTCCTGCAGCTTGAAGATAAGGGACAGCTTGGGGCCCGACTCCCGGTCCAGGGGCAGGTTGCCCCGGAACGCAATACTCCCGTTGTTGAAAAAACGCTGCAATTCCAGCGGAATTCCGGCATCGTCGCACACGTTGCCCACTATGGAACGGATTACCGGCAGGCAGCGGCGCAGGGGCTGGCCGTACAGCAGGCCCCGCTCTTTAAGCACCTTTCTGCCCGCCGCACTGCCATTTTGGTTATGTTCTTCGCCGGGCGTCAAGCGTTCCTTAACCACCAGAACGGGCGCCGGCTTGTCCTTGTGTTCGGTGACCCTCAGTACCCAGGGAGCCCGTTCCGCCAGTACGTGAATGCGGCGCAACTGTTCATTACGCATATTACTGTGAATGCCAGTTTTCTTATTTGTCATTTTTCACGCCTCGCACCGCTATTTTTCAGTTCCCGGATGAAGGGGCAGTTTTCATCCGGGTCGTATATTTCCAGGAAAACCTCGGTCTGCTCGCCCTTTTTGATTACGCCGTCCAAGACTTCAAACACCTCGCCCAGTGCCTGCATGGATTCGGGGCCGGCCTTGGTCAGCCGGATGCTGATGGTGCCGCCGCCGGGCAGTTCCAGGTCAATGATGTCCATGTAGTCAATAGTGGTTTTAGCCCCGCGATTGTAAATGCTGCCCAGCCGCCGCAGCAGGGGCAGCACTTTTTCCGCCCCTTCCCGGTCACCCAGCTTGAGACTGTTCCGGCTGCCGGTAATCCAACCCAGCTCGGCCGCCTTGGCCGGGGTGACAAGCACATCGCCCGGCTGGGGGGTGTACAGCATGGCGGCATTTCCCTGGATCAGGCCGGGTTTTTCCTCCTGGCCTGGCGAGCCGCGCAAAACCAGCAGGCGCCCGTCCTTGACCATGGATACCACCGTGTCCTCGAACTCATCGCCCGGTACTTCCCCGTGTTTTTCGGCGTAGTTATCTGTAATTTCCTGGAAAGTGGCCATCCCGTTTTGCGCCACGGTGTACATGATCTCTTCGCGGGCACGCGCGGGATCAAAGCGCCGCTCTTCCAGCCAGCCGCGCTGCTTGGCGCCCTGGGGCGTAATGAGCAGGTAGTTGCCTGAAAAAAGGTTTACGCCCATGGGGATGTCGTTGTCCCGGTGGTAAAACTCCGCGGGCCTGGTGCTGTCGCTGGCACCCATGCGGAAAACACACCAGGCGTTTTTTCGCACGCCGGCCCGCACAATTGTTTCCAGTACCCCGGAGTTTTCCAGCACCGGCCAGCTGCGGGCGCAGCAAAAATTCCGGCGCAGGTTTTCCAAGCCGGCGGTATCACCGTGCTCAAAAAATAGCTTACTTAAATTAACAAGATCGGACTGGGTTGTGTTGTCACCGGTGAGCAGCTTGCCGTCTTTTACAAGCACTTCGCGAATTTGCTCGATGAATGGCAGGCCGCCCTCGCCGCCGGCTGTTTTGATCTCCTTGCGGGTAACACCCCCTGTTGAGGGATAGTACAGGCTGTTATATATTTCCGCCACAGCAGTCTGCAGGGAATTCTCGCGCTCGGCGTGGCGCAGGCGAAAGTCGTCTTCCTCCAGGCGGCGGGGGTTCACCCCGTATCTTTGCGGTTTTTCAGCCAGCAGGCGCATGGCTTTCACCTGGCGGGCAATGCCCTCTATGTGCTGCCACGCGTCCCGCGCCCGGGTATCCAGGCCGGGAAAAAGAGTTGGCTGCCGGCCGCCCGTCCCTTTTACGGCAATGGTTTCCGGGAGCAGCAGGAAAACAAGGTTTTGCTGCTCGCGGGGCTTGTTAATGCCCTTTGTGGTTACCATAGCTTCTATATCAATAGTTTCGGCGGCCAGAGAAACCACGCCCAGCACCGGCTTGCCCTTGCCGTCCGGCAGGTGCTCCGGCAATGAAACATCGTGCTCTATATGGAACAAAGAAGAACCGCCGGTGACAATTTTGCGCGCCGCCGATTCCAGCAGGTCCCTGATCTGATCAGTACCCACCAGGGTGCTGCGTATTCTGGCCAGTATGCTGTTTATGGTAGGTTCTTTACTGGCAAAGTACCTGCCCTGCTCGTAACACAGGTAAAAGGCGCTTTCGTTGATCTCCTTCAGGGCCGACCGCACCTGGGGCGGCGTGAGCCCGGGGAAAGACACGCTGAAAAGGGCTTCGGGTTCGGTAAGGCCGAAGATTTTCGAATCCAGGCCCTCTTCCCGGCCCACCAGGCTGTGCAGGAAAACCGTTTTCCAGGTGTATTCATAAAGGGGGTGTCCTTCGGGGTGCTGGTTCCGCCTGTCGGCCAGTTCCGCGTTGCTGTGCCCGCCTTCCAGGCTGCCGGTGTCCACCCCCCCCACATCGGCGTTTAAAACCAGCAGCAGGTCGGAACTCCCGGTGCGGCCCAGGATTTCGTTTACCACCCGTTCCGAGCGCAGGTCCAGGTGGCAGGCGTGAATCATGGGCACCGGCTGTTTTTTTAGCCACAGGCTGCGCACGGCCAGGGCCAGCACGCGCAGCACGCCCCGGGTGCCCTGAAAGTTCTCGGCATCGGCCAGTTTCTGGTTTAAAAAATCCACCAGCGTGGGGTGAAACGGGTAAGTGGCCGCCATGCGGTCCCTGAAGTCCTCGCTGGAGGCTTCCTGGGGCAGCAGGCCGGCGTTCCGGTGGTACATGGCCATGTATTCCCCCGCCGTGGCCCGGGCCGCTTCCCGGTCAATGGAAACAAACAGGCGCTTGGCCAGCACGGATGAAATCTCCGCGGCCTGAACGGGCGTTACCTGCACGGCATCCCGGGCCACAACGCTGGTCACGCCCTTCACTGCTTTTTCGCCGATACCCAGGGCGTCATCCTCGCTTGTTTCTTCCCCGCGCACCTGGCTGATTAGCTTGGCCAGGTGTTCGGTTTGCCTGGCGAAAGCGTCCGTGGCGCTGGCCAGGGTGAGCACGATGGCTATGCCCGGGTGATTGCGGGCGTACCCGTGCAGGGACATCAAAAAGGCAGCCAGCTGGCTGGCCCCGTCGGGCCGGGCCGCTTCCAGGCGCGCCGCGTACTGGGCCAGCTCGTCCAGCATGATCAAAACCCTGCGGCCTGCAAACACGCGCTCAAAGTAAGTCTTTCCCGGGGCGGCGTGGGAATTGGCCTCGTCTTCCACCGCCGTGTAAAGCTCTTCCCCGCCCACCTGGTAGGCAATCTCCCCCCACAGGGTATACGGCACCAGGGCATCGCCCCTGGGCTTGTGGACGGGAATTTCCTCCCCCGCCACACCCACCACGGCCACCGAACCGGGTTCGGGAAGCACAGCCGGGTCCAGCATGCCGGATAGTACATCACTTAACTCGGTACCCTTGTAAGCAACGTGGGTACAGGCAATCAGGGTGTGGGTTTTTCCGCCACCGAAAGCGGTTTCCAGCCGGTGAATGGCTGGTACTGTCGGGTCGCCCGCAATGCGGCTGAACACCTCGGCCAGGGTCAGGCGCAATCCCTGGGTGGGATATGTGGCTTCCCGGAAAAATAGCTCGGCGTTGGTGTATATGCTGTCGATAACGCCCCGCCCGCTGCGGTAGTGTTCAATAACGGGGCCCAGTGAGGCAGTGAAAACTTCGGGGTTGAACGTACCGGCCAGGATTTCGGGTCGCGGCTGGCACGTTTCCAGTACCGGTCGCACGAATTCTCCTCCTTTTGGGGTTTACATAAACGCATCGCTGGTTTACAAATTGTACAAGTATTCGTTAATACCTTGTTGAAGTCCTACTAAATACTTAAATAAAATAAAAACTTGCCAGTGGCCGGCAAGGCAGCTTTCCGGGTCATACAGGTCCCCGGTCCCGTTAATTTAGGACCATTTGCTCATTGTTACCGGGCGCTGTAGACTATATACTTAAAATGGCTTCGCTTCGGGAAGCGGTGTCAAATATTGTCAATAAAACAAAAAATTCGCCCGTGCGCTCCGGGTTACCGGGAATGTACGGCCAAGCGTGGTTACGGTACTGGTTCAAGGAGGGAACCATTGAAATTTTACTTTATCCCCGCCAAAATTTGATATAGAATTAATCTGTCAGCTATAAATCAACGCGAACGGGTGAACCGGGTTGAACCCTTATTACACAGGAGTTATACTTTCATTTATTTCCGCTAACGGTTTCGGGTTAATCCCAATTTTCGCCATTTACGCGTACGACGGCGGGGCAACGGTGGAAACGCTGCTTTTTTTTCGCTTTGTACTGGCGGCCCTGTTTTTCTTTTTATACACCTTCATTTCAAAACAGGAGTTGAAAGTAAACAAAGTAACGCTGCTATACCTTGTGCTCATGGGATGCGTGTTATACACCCTGCAGTCCGCCTGTTATTTTTCTTCCGTCCGGTACATACCCGCTTCCCTGGCGGTACTCCTGTTTTATACTTATCCCGTGCTGGTGGCGGTGCTCGCGGTAATTGTGGAAAAGGAAAAATTGACCGGGGTTACGGTGGCTTCCATTGTTATTTCCTTCCTGGGGTTGGCCCTGGTATTGGGTACATCTTTCGGTAATGTGAATTTGCACGGCATGATGCTTGCCTGCGCGGCCGCCCTGGTTTATTCCTGTTACATCACTATTGGGAGCAGGGTATTGAAAGAACTGCCCGTCCTGGTGACCAGTGCTTACGTTACCATGTTCGCCTCATTTTCTTTCCTGGCCACCGGGCTGGTTACGGGCAACTTGGACTTCAACCTGGAAAAACAGGCCTGGCTTGCCATAGCGGGGGTGGCGCTGTTCTGCACGATAATTGCCATATTTACGTTCTTCAAGGGCATAGAACTTATCGGTTCCACCAATGCATCCATCATCAGCATGGTGGAACCGCTAACCACCATAGGCTTTTCCGCCGTGCTGTTCGGTGAAAGGCTGGGGGCAATGCAAATCGCCGGCGGCCTGGCTGTTTTGATGGGCTCGCTGCTGGTGGCAATGCGCAAGAACGAAACGGTAAACCCGGAGGATGTGTAATATTCCCGGGTTAAAAATAATATAGTGCTGGTGAGGATTTATTTTTTGAAAAGGGTTTTAAGAATTTTTGGAGAATTTAACTCTATTAACGAGCTAGCCAATTTTTGGTAATTATTGTTGCCCAGTAAGCATACCTTTAATGGGCTACTGGCTTTCTGTTAACATGGTCGAAATATGGCAAAAAGTTTAAATAACACCCCGGTTTGCCGGTTACACAATTAATTTACATTTTGGAGGTTTACCAGTTGAATGATGAACGGAAACCCCAAACTGTGCGAAATTTCCAACAACAGGAACAATATGAAAGGAGCTGGCGATTTAAACCGCCTGGCAAAAATAATGGAAATGGTTTTCATGCACACTTTGTCCCCGGTGGCAATCCTGGACCGTGATTTTAATTTTATCTGTGTCAACAAGGCTTACGCCAGCGCGGGTAACAGGGACGTGTCGGAATTTCCGGGGCGCAACTACTTCGAAATATCCCCTTCAAATACAAGAATCATTTTTGAAAACGTTGTTAGAACAAAAACGCCCTACCGCACATTCGCCCGGCCCTACACCTGCCCGCGTGATCCCGAAGGGGGCACCACTTACTGGGACTGGACCCTGGTCCCGGTTTTGGACGGCAGTGGCGAAGTGAACACGCTTATTTTATCCCTCCAAGACGTTACACGGTCGGTAAAGGCGGAACGGGCATTGCGCGAGGCGCTGGAGGAACCCCGCCGGCGCGAAAAGATAATTGCAGCCCTTTATGACAGTTCCCTTGCTGTTTTGAACCACCATAACTTTAATGATACAGCCCGGGTCATATATGAGAAATGCCGTGACCTGCTGGGGGCAACTGCGGGTTATGTCAGCCTTAGGAACAATTCTAACCAAGACGAGGTGGTTTACTTCGATGCAGGAAACCTGCCCTGCACCGTGGACCCCTCGCATCCAATTCCCATTCGAGGCTTGCGCGAAGCGGCATGCAAAAACCAGAAGGTAATCTACCATAACAACTTCAAGTCAAGCAAATGGGCAAATTTGTTGCCACCGGGGCATGTGGCACTGGAAAATGTCATGCTGGCCCCGCTGGTGGCAAACGGAAAAACAATGGGTTTGCTTGCGTTTGGAAACAAACCGGGCGGATTTACCGAGGACGACGCGCAAATAGCCACCACTTTCAGCAACGATATAGCCATGGTACTGCATAACAGCCGGTTGCTGGAACAGTTGCGGCACAACGAGATGCATTTCCGCTCCATAGCCCAATCGGCCAAAGACGCCATTATTACCATTGACAGCAACGTAAACATCGTGTTCTGGAACAAGGCCGCGGAAAACATTTTTGGATTCAGTGAGCGCGAAGCCATTGGCGCCCATATATCCATAATATTGCCTGCTCATGCCCGGGAAAAATACACTGGTGTTTTGGAGAAACTGCTGGCGGGAAAAGAACGAATCAGGGACATACCGTTTGATTTCACCGGAATCACAAATAATGGTTGCGAAGTACCGTTAGAGGTTTCCATTTCCCGCTGGCAATCCGGAGAGCAAGTTTACCTGTCGGGAATTATGCGGGACATATCCAGGCACAAGCGTTATGAAAGAGAGCTTTCCAGGTTTGCATCCGTGGTGGACTCATCCCAGGACGGTATTATAAGCACAACCCCAAATGGTATCATCGAAAGTTGGAACCACGGCGCCGAAAACATGTACGGCTACAAAGCAAAGGAAATTATTGGCAAGCATATATCCACCATCGTCCCCGGCTACCTGTATGGTGAATTGAAGTCGGTAACGGAAAGGTTGATACGCGGGGAAAGCGTAAAGAATCATGAAACATTCCTTGTGAAAAAGGACGGGACACTTCTGGACGTTGCGGTAACCGTCTCGCCCATCAGAGACGAAAAAGGGAAGATTAAAGCCTACTCATCTATTCACCGTGATATAACCGGGCACAAAAAAATGCAACGGGAAATGCTGCGCCTAGACAGGCTTAACCTGGTCGGTCAAATGGCCGCCGGTATAGGCCATGAAATAAGAAATCCCATTACCACGGTCCGGGGCCTGCTGCAAATTTTAAAGGAAAAGAACAACATTCCCCTGCACGACGAGCATTTTTCCATCATGATCGATGAACTGGACAGGGCCAGCGCAATAATCAAGCAATTCCTGTCCCTGGCCAGCAACCGGGCGGTGGACCGGAAAATGCAGAGTTTAAAAAACATAATAGAAACAATTTTGCCCCTCATTACGGCTGATGCTTACCGCAGGAAACAGTATATATTAGCTGAACTGCAACACGTACCCGAATTGTTGCTGGATGAAAAGGAAATTCGCCAGCTAATACTTAACCTTGCCCGCAACGGCCTGGAAGCCATGCCGGCGGGCGGTAAACTGGTGATAAGTACATATACCGAAGATGACTGCGTGGTGCTGGCAGTTCGTGACCAGGGTACGGGGATTAAGCCCGAAGTCTTTAAAAAAGTGGGCACCCCGTTTTTTACCACCAAGGAGAGCGGAACCGGGCTTGGTCTGGCCATATGTCACAGCATAGCAGACAGGCACAACGCCCGTATCAACATTGAAACCGGAAACAACGGCACCACTGTTTTTGTGCGCTTTGCACTGCCGGCAGATGCCAAACCCTGAAGAGCTTGTGATTTGAATTACGTTTCACACATGATCTCCGGCCAGTGATGACAAAATTAAGTTTGCCGGTAAAAATAAACTGACATTAACCGTTCTTCTTCCAGTAGGATTTTACCAGCATGTCTATAAACTTGGGAACCAGGTAGGGGTCAAATTGTGTTCCGGCGCAATTGAGTAATTCTTTTACCGCTTGCTCCTTGGTCATGGCCTTGCGGTAGGGGCGATCACTGGTCATTGCATCGTAAGCGTCCGCTATTGCCAAGACACGGCAAGCCAGCGGGATTTCTTCACCCTTTATACCCAGCGGGTACCCGTTTCCATTCCACCACTCGTGGTGTTTCAGTATCCAGTCGGCAATGGGGGCAAGGTCCTGGGCCGACAGGGCTATCCGGTGCCCGATTTCACAGTGCCTGCGCATTTCGGCGACTTCTTCGCTAGTAAGAGGACCCGGTTTGAACAATATGCGGTCGGGAATACCTACCTTGCCGATATCGTGAAACTGGGCCAGCAAACGGTATTCCGCAAGCCTTTTTTCGGAAAGACCAATGGCCCTGGCCAGGCCAACAACCAGGCTTTGCATACGCTGGGCATGCCCTTCGGTTATAAAGTCCCTGGCTTCCATTGTTTTCATCAACGCCTGCACGATGGAACTGCGCGCGCTCCTGCTGCGGTAAAGCAGATCGCCCAGTTCCCCGGATTTCAAAAAGCTCACCCCCGAAGCATAATTCGTTGTAAAAACCTTGCTTCCTTTTTCAAAAAACACTTTTCTTTACCGGTATACCAGTCAATTAGCCTCGTTGAACCACTAGTAATCCGGCTCTCTTGACAACCGGCCACCCAACCTGTAATATAAAAAGTGCATTTAAGTTAAACCAAGGCATTTTTAATGCAGAGTCACTTTCGCAAACCTTGTTGAAATTGCCTGCCGATGTGGCTCAGTGGTAGAGCAGCTCACTCGTAATGAGCAGGTCGCCGGTTCGAATCCGGCCATCGGCTCCAGAAACAGCCTCCGGGTAAGTCCCCGGAGGCTGTTTTTAACCGGTATGTGCCGGTCTTTGCCGCTGTTGACAACCGGGCCGGCCTCCCCTGCCGGCCTTTTAACACAAAGAAACCCCTTCCGCCAGGGAAGAGGTTTCTTTATGTTATGGGCTCGCAACACCTGGCAAAAACGGAATACGGTTTTTTAAGCCGTGGAACCGAAATCGCCGTTGCGAACCCGTCACTTGTATTATTACCTTTAACCCGGGAAATATAATGACAATAATTTGCTTGCCGGGAAATTTAAAACCAGCGCTACCGGAAGAAGATTCAACGCCCCATCTTTTCCAAAATTTTTGCCGCCCGGGGTCCTATTGCCGGCAACCGGCGCACGTCTTCCGATCTCACTCCCCCCACCGCCGCCAGTAACGGCGGGTACACCGCCATGCCGGCCAGCACCGCCAGCAATGTGGGCCAGGTGTTGCCGCCCCACTGCAACACCGCCAGCCGGTAAACCGCCAGTACAAAAACCGACATAACGGCCGTTGCCAGCACGGGTTTGAGGAAGGATTGCATAAAATTAAATTCAAACCCAACCCGCCGGGATAGATAGGCAATGTTCAACAGAGACGAGACCAGGAAAATAACCACCGTCCCCAGGGCGGCGGCGCGTATACCCAAGGGAGTGGGCGTCAAATAGTAGGTTATCAGCAACTTGATAACAATGCCAATTACCAGATTGCGCACCGGTATGCCGGCCCGGCCCATTCCCTGCAAGGCGCCTGATGTCACCAGGTGCAGCGACCAGAAGACCACCGCCGCCGACAGGGCGGCCAGCGGAACCCCGGCTTCTTTTTCAGCATATACCAGCAGCGTGAGCTGGTGGGCCAGTATAAACAGGCCGGCGGCGGCGGGCAGCGCGAACACCAGTGACAGGCGCACCGACTGGGATAACTGGTTCTTGACACGTTCATAGTTTTTTCCCGCCATGGACTCGGAAACAGCCGGTACCAGGCTTGCCCCCAGCGCCGCGGCCAGGGCGATGGAAATATTTATAAAGGACATGGCCATTTGGTTGAACTGGCCGTACAACGCCACGGCCTCCACCCGGGTATAGCCCACCAGTTGCAGGCGATCCAGGATCAGCTTGTGATCAATCAGCGCCGTCAAGGCCATGGCAACACTGGCGAATGATACCGGCAGCGCGGTGCTGAATATTCGTTTTAGCAGCGACAGTGTTTTTTCCCTGGCCCCGGAAAGGTCCCGGCCGGCCAGTTCGATTAACTCTCGTCGCTGGGCGCGATACAGGTATACCAGTACCAGCGTGGCCCCCGCCGCCCCGGGCAGGGCACCAAAATTTGCCCCGGCGGCGGCAACCGCCAGCCCGTAAGGCAGTAGCAGGTAGCTGAACAACAAGGTCCCGCCCACCAGCATCACTTGGTCCATTACCTGTGAGTAAGCCACTGCCCGCATATTCTGCAGCCCCTGGAAAAGCCCCCGGTAAGCCGAGGTAACCGCAGCGAAAAAGATTACCGGCGCAATGGCCTTCAAGCCCATGTATGCATCGGGGTTGGGCACCAGCCCGGTCCTGATCAGCCAGCCGGCGCTCTCAAAAAGCAGGATGGAAAAGAAAAGTCCCAGGATAACCATGACATTTCGTGCCAGCCGAAAGGTGCGCAATGCGTCCCGGTAATGGCCCAGCGCCATCTTTTCCGAAACCAGCCCGGCAAGGGCCACTGGTATACCCGCCGACGACAAAGTGAAAAAAAGCAGGTAAAACTGGTTGGGCACAGCGTAAATACCAAGCCCCACATCGCCCAGCATGCGCCCCAGCGGCACCCTGTACAGCGCCCCGAGGATCCTGATTATGACCCAGGCCACCGTCAGGGTAAGGGCTCCCTGTAGCACGGTTTGCTTGTTCAGAATATTCTTCGACATGGTATAACGCACTCCGGAAATTTTTCCCTGCTATAAAGCATAACCCGAAAGGAAATCAACTATAGTTCCGGCCTTCCCCGGCCTAGCTCAAGGTCCCCAGCGGGTAGCGCCCACCCGGCCCGGCCTTTAAGCCTTCCAGCGATAGCAGGCGGGTTTTCAGCCACGGGCGACCACCGAAACCACCGGGTGCCCCGTTTCCCCGGATCACCCGGTGACAGGGAATAACCAGCAGTACCCTGTTGGCGCGCAGCGCTCCCCCGGCGGCCCGCGCCGCCCGGGGGTACCCCGCCAGCGCGGCCACCTGCCCGTAAGATAGAACCGAGCCGTACGGTATTTTGCGCACAACACGTAATATTTGTTGTTGAAATGGTGTGTACACCGACCAGTCCACGCTGAAATTCAGCTTTTCCGGGTGCCCCGAAAAATAATTTTCCAGCGCGTCACCCAGCCGGAACAGCTCGCTGCCGGTTTCGGGCGGGCGAATCGCGCAATCGTTCCGGCTTGCCAGTTCAAGCAATACGCGGTTGCATTCTTCCTGGCTTTGCACCGGCATAAGAAGGTCTGTCAACCCGCGATTCGACCGGGCCGCCGCCACCCAGCCCGCAGTTATCTGAAACATCCAGGCGTACACGATCTCACTCCGTTTTTTTAAGTTTAGGCATCACCATTGCGGTTATCGCTGTTGGTGGAAAGTATGAAAGCCACCAGGCCGGCAATAATCATTAAACCTCCCGCTATTTGCATGGGAACCGGTTCCTGGCCGAATATTAAGTAGGCGAGAATTGTTGCTCCCACCGGTTCACCCAGGATGCTGACCGATACCACCGCCGCTTTTACATAACGCAATGCCCAGTTGAAGACGGTATGCCCGAATATGGTGGGAAATATGGCCAGCAACAGAAACATCAGCCAGGTAAGCGGCGGGTAAGGATACAGCGGCAGGTTGCACGCCAGCGAGGATAACAAAAGAACCAGCACGGACACGCTGTACACCACTATTATATATGGAAAAAGGGACAGGCGACCCCGGATGCCGCGCCCCACCAGCATATACCCGGCCACAAAAAAAGCGCCGGCAAAGGCTAAAAAGTCTCCATACAGCGCCTGTCCCCCGATGCGGAAATCGCCAAACCCGATAACGACACTTCCGGCCAGCGCCGTGGCCGCCCCCAAAAGCCCTATGCCGTTGACCTTTTCGCGGTAAAGAAAATACCCACCGGCTATGGTAAAAAGCGGGTGCATGTTTACCAGCACGGTGGAACTGGCAATGGAGGTATAATTGAGCGAGGTGATCCAGGTGGCAAAATGCAAGGCCAGCATTACCCCGGCGGCACACGCCAGGGCTAGATCCCTGCGTTCCATTGCGCGCAATTCCCGCCAGCCCGTGGCCAGCGTAACCGGGGCGAGCAGTAGTACGGTAAACCCGAGCCTGTAAAGAGCGATAATTAAAGGGGGGGCCTCGGCGGCCTTGATGAAAATTGCCCCAAAAGAAACGGCGAACACACCCAGTATGACCGCCAGTATGGGATTAAAAGGCGGACGCGACATATACTGTTTTCACCTCAAGCGGTTAATCGATTATTCCGGCAACTATAAAACACATGCCTATTCTATAAACTGAATCGCGAATCCTCCCGGTGGAAGGTTACCTACCCCCGGGTCGAAACAATTCCGTGGATAAATACCTTTCCCCGGTATCAGGTAAAATAACCACCACGCTGCGACCCCGGTTTTCCTCCCGTGAGGCCAGTTGCAAAGCCGCGTGTGCCGCCGCCCCGGCCGATATGCCCACCAGTAAACCCTCTTCTAGGGCCAGGCGCCGGGCCGCCTCCATGGCCTGCTCGTCGGTAACCTGGATTATTTCGTCCAGTATGCTTGTATTCAGCACTTTGGGTATAAAACCGGCACCAATACCCTGTATTTTGTGCGCGCCGGGTTTACCCCCCGAAAGCACCGGCGAGCCGGCGGGTTCCACGGCTACCACGCGCACGCCGGGTTCTCTTTCCTTCAGAACTTCACCTACGCCGGTGATAGTGCCCCCGGTGCCCACGCCGGCCACAAAAATATCCACGTCTCCGCCCGTATCCCGCCAAATTTCTTCCGCCGTGGTGCGCCGGTGCGCCGCCGGGTTGGCCGGGTTGTCAAACTGGCCGGGAATTATGGCACCCGGTATTTCCCCAGCCAGCTCTTCCGCCCGGTGTACCGCCCCCGGCATGCCGCTGTCACCTGGCGTAAGTACCACTTCGGCCCCCAGTGCTTGCAACAAGCTGCGCCGTTCCAAGCTCATGGTTTCAGGCATGGTCAGGATGCAGCGGTACCCCCGGGTGGCGCAGATCATGGCCAGCCCAATACCGGTATTACCGCTGGTTGGTTCAATTACCACCCCGCCCTTGCGCAACACACCGCTTTTTTCGGCATGCTCAATCATGGCCAAGGCGATGCGATCCTTGATGCTGCCGCCGGGGTTGAAAAATTCAAGCTTGGCTAATACCCGGGCCGGCAGCCCCGCTCCCAATCGTTTCAATAAATAAAGCGGCGTGTTCCCCACCAGACCGCTGTTACGCTCAATTAACGGCATTTTCCCCACGTCCAGTTTAGCCAGATTTTACAGGTATTATTAACTTTATCACCACGTTTAATGCGTGTCAATCAAGGCATTACACAGTATTTAACAGGGATTGTGCCAACCCCCAACCCCTCTTTGGCTGGAAACACTATCTTTTGCTTGTCAGCGCGGCTGGCACGAAAAAAGAAGGCACATCGCCTTCTTTTTTTGAAATCTCATCGTCTCTGCCTTAACACCGGGGTTACTTACCTTCTTTATTCTTTTGGATCTTGGCCCAGGAGTCCTTGAGCGAGACAATACGGTTGAAAACCAGTGCCCCGTCCTTGGAATCATTGGGGTCCACGTAAAAGTAACCGTGCCTCAGAAACTGGTAGCGGCTTCCTCCTGCCGCACCGGCCATACCCGGTTCCAGCAGGCAGTTTTCCAGCACTTCCAGTGATTTGGGATTCAGGCTGGATACAAAGTCTTCGTCCTCTTCCGGGTTTTTCTTAAAAAACAGGTGGTCGTAAAGACGAACCGTGGCTTTCACGGCGTGTTCTGCCGACACCCAGTGCAGCGTGCCCTTCACCTTGCGGGCGGCAGAGGGCATGCCGCTGCGGGTTTCGGGGTCATAAGTACATCGTAACTCCACCACTTCCCCGTTTTCATCCTTTATTACCCGCTCACACTTGATGATGTAGGCGTGCTTCAGTCGCACTTCCCTCCCCGGGGCCAAACGGAAAAACTTTTTGGGCGGGTCTTCCATGAAGTCGTCCCGCTCAATGTACACCACCCTAGAGAAGGGCAGCCGGCGTGAGCCCAGGTCCGGGTTTTCCGAGTTGTACTCGGCATCCAGCATTTCCACTTGCCCCTCGGGGTAATTCTCTATCACAACCTTCAACGGTTTCAGTACCGCCATTACCCGCGGCGCCTTTAAAAGCAAGTCTTCGCGGATACAGTGTTCCAGCAGGGCAATATCGACAATACTGTTGGCCTTGGCCACCCCGATGCGCTCGCAAAAATCCCTGATTGATTCGGGGGTGTACCCCCTGCGGCGCAGCCCGGATATGGTGGGCATGCGCGGGTCGTCCCAGCCCTCCACGTGCCCTTCCTCCACCAGCCGGCGCAATTTGCGCTTGCTCATCACCGTGTGACTGAGGTTCAACCGGGCAAACTCTATTTGCTGGGGATGATACACGCCCAGGGAATCCAGAACCCAGTCGTAAAGCGGCCGGTGATCTTCGAATTCCAGCGTGCAAATGGAGTGGGTAATCCCCTCGATTGAATCGGACAGGGGGTGGGCAAAATCGTACATGGGATAAATGCACCACTTATCCCCGGTTCTGTGGTGGGTCGCGTGCTGGATCCGGTACAGCACGGGATCGCGCATGTTCAAGTTCGGTGATGCCATGTCGATCTTGGCGCGCAACACCCGGGACCCGTCGGGAAACTCTCCTTCCCGCATGCGCCGGAACAGGTCCAGGTTTTCCTCCACCGAGCGGTTGCGGTAAGGGCTTTCCTTTCCCGGCTCGGTCAGCGTGCCGCGGTATTCCCTTATTTGCTCGGCGCTCAGGTCGTCCACATACGCCTTGCCGGCTTTGATTAACTGGACAGCATACTGGTACATTTCTTCAAAATAATCCGACGCGTAAAACAGGCGGTCTTCCCAGTCAAAACCCAGCCACCTGACGTCCTCCAAAATCGATTCCACGTACTCCACGTCTTCCTTGCTGGGGTTGGTGTCGTCGAACCGCATGTTGCACTTGCCCCCGTACTCGGCGGCAATACCAAAATTAAGGCAAATGGACTTGGCGTGGCCTATATGCAAGTAACCGTTGGGCTCGGGTGGAAACCGGGTGTGGACGCGGCCGTCAAACCTTCCCGTTTTCAAGTGTTCGCTGATAATGTTCTTGATAAAGTTAGTTGATGTAATGTTGCCGTTCATAATAGCGGTTCCCCTTCAGCCAGTCTTTGAAACAAGTGTATTTGTATAAAATAAGTATACCTGGTTTAAAGTTATTTTTCCCATTTCTACGTAATTAATAAATAATCCTTCTCATTTGCTGGGGTAGGGCCTTACAAAGTTGCTCAAAATCCCACCGTCCGAATTTAAAAGACCCCTGATTTTACAGGGGTCTTTGAACTTTTTTACATCATACCGCCCATGCCGCCCATTCCCGGGGGCATTCCGCCCTTGTCTTCCTCGGGCTTTTCGGCCACCAGGGTTTCGGTGGTCAGGATCATGGCCGCAATGCTGGCCGCGTTCTGCAGCGCGGAGCGAGCGACCTTAGCCGGGTCCACGATACCGGCATCAATCATGTTCACGTAATTGCCGGTCAGGGCGTCAAAACCGATACCGGGCTCAGCGCTTTTAACTTTTTCAACCACAATGGAACCTTCGCTTCCGGCGTTGTTGGCAATCTGCCGCAGGGGTTCTTCCAGGGCCCGGCGGATAATGTCCACGCCCACTTTTTCGTCCATGGTCTCGGTGCTGATATCGTCCAGGGCCCCGACAGCCTGCACGTAGGCTACGCCGCCGCCGGAAACGATGCCTTCTTCCACCGCCGCGCGGGTGGCGTTTAGGGCGTCTTCAATACGCAGTTTTTTCTCTTTCATTTCGGTTTCGGTGGCGGCGCCAACCTGGATAACTGCCACGCCACCGGCCAGCTTGGCCAGGCGCTCCTGCAGTTTTTCACGGTCAAAGTCAGAAGTGGTTTCTTCAATCTGCTTTTTAATTTGGGAAACCCGGGCGGTGATGTCGTCGGTGTTACCGGCGCCGCCTACGATAATGGTTTCCTCTTTCTTGACCCGTACCTTGGAGGCGCGGCCCAGCATGGTAATGTCAGCCTTGTCCAGCTTCAGGCCAACTTCCTCGGAAATGACAGTGCCGCCGGTGAGGATGGCGATGTCCTGCAGCATGGCTTTACGCCTGTCGCCGAACCCGGGGGCTTTCACGGCCACGCAAGTGAATGTGCCACGCAGCTTGTTCAGCACCAAAGTGGCCAGGGCTTCACCTTCCACGTCCTCGGCAATGAGCAGCATGGGCCGGCCCGACTGCACAACCTTTTCCAGTACCGGCAGAATGTCCGCCACGGCGGAAACCTTGCGGTCGGTGACCAGGATGTAAGGTTCCTCAAGGATGGCTTCCATCTTGTCCGTATCGGTAATCATGTAAGGTGAAATGTAACCGCGGTCGAAGTTCATGCCTTCCACCACTTCCAGGGTGGTACCGATACCTTTGGACTCTTCCACGGTGATAACACCGTCTTTACCGACTTTCTCCATGGCGTCGGCAATCAGGTTGCCAATGGATTCGTCGTTAGCGGAAATTGAAGCTACCTGGGCAATGGCGGACTTGCTTTCCACGGTTTTAGCGGCTTCCTTGATGGCGTCCACGGCCTTTTCAACGGCCTTCTCGATGCCGCGCTTGATTAACATGGGGTTCGCGCCGGCGGCCACGTTTTTCAATCCCTCGCGCACGATGGCCTGGGCCAGCAAGGTGGCGGTGGTGGTGCCGTCACCGGCCACATCGTTGGTCTTGGTGGCCACTTCCTTGACCAGTTGCGCGCCCATGTTCTCAAAAGGATCCTCCAGCTCGATTTCCCTGGCAATGGTCACGCCGTCGTTGGTGATCATGGGCGAGCCGAACTTTTTCTCCAGCACAACGTTGCGTCCTTTGGGACCCAGCGTTATTTTCACCGCGTCAGCCAGGGCGTTTACGCCCCTCTCCAAACCTTTCCGCGCTTCCTCACGGAAAATAATTTCTTTTCCTGCCACTTAAATTAACCTCCCCTGGTCAAATGGTTTTACTCGATTACTCCCAAGATGTCCATTTCACGCAAAATCAGGTATTCCACATCGTCAATTTTAACTTCGTTGCCCGCATACTTGGAAAACAATACCTTGTCCCCCGCTTTGAGGTCGATGGGCACCCGCTCACCGCTATCGAGCAACCTGCCCGGCCCAACGGCCACCACTTCACCCTCCTGGGGTTTTTCCTTGGCGGTATCCGGCAGCACAATGCCGCCTTTGGTAACTTCCTCACTGGGCAGCGGTTTTACAACCACACGGTCACCCAAAGGTCTGATCAACACAAAACCCCTCCTTAGATGTTAGGTAGTTATGATAACCCTATTCTTGCTGTTAGCACTCGTTATTAATGAGTGCTAATACCCAAGTAATATAATATAGAACGAGTAAATCAAAAGCAAACCCATATCGCGCGGAAAGTGCCCATAATCAGGTTAATACCGCAAAATATTCCGCTCTGGCTTTTGATATCTCCTTCTATATCCCTCTCTAGCAAAAATAAACATTCAAACAGGTTTAACTAAGAAATATTTTCCCACGGGTTCCAGTTTTTTATACAAAATTTCGCAAACCGGTGCAACAAATAACAGCTTTTTGATTTCAGCCCCCGGCCCCCGGGGCACCGCACTCGCCGCCCCGGCCGGTTAATATCTCCAGGCCGTGGGGCAAAGCCGGCATGATTGCCTCCAGGCATTCCCGCACTCCCTTGGGACTACCGGGCAGGTTGACAATGAGAGTGCGCCCCCTTACGCCCGCCACCGCCCGGGAGAGCATGGCCCGGCTGGTTTTTTTCAAGCTTTCCATGCGCATGGCTTCGGCCAGGCCGGGCACCTCCCTGTGGATAACGGCCAGGGTGGCTTCGGGGGTGTTGTCCCGGGGACCCAGGCCGGTGCCGCCGGTGGTTAAAACAAGGTCGTATCCGCCCTGGTCCGCCAGTTCCACCAGGGTTGCCTTGATCAGCTCGAAATCATCGGGGATAACCCGGTAGTCAGCCACCTTCCACCCCTGCCGTTCCATTATTTCCCTGATCACGCCGGCACTCAAATCCTCCCGCTCGCCCCGGGCTCCCTTGTCACTCAAGGTCAAAACAGCCACGTTAAACACGCGCATAGCCTCCTCCCAAAGGGGTTGAATTTTACTTTCAGGTATTCGGAATTAATAAAGTCAAAACATTTTACCCACTTGCGCTGCGATACAGCTTCCCGGTAAAATTTCTATACTAGCAAACCGGGGGTTGATTTACTTTGGATGACAGGAAAACCGTCACGGTGGAAAAAATATCCGGCGATCACCGGACCCGGTCCGAAGACCTGGTGGCCCGGGAATCCGCCGTCACCCTTTACCTGAACGATACCGAGCTGGTTACGCTGGTGTGCACACCCGCCCACCTGCAGGAACTTTGCCTGGGCTTTCTTTTCGCCGAGGGTTTCATAGATTCAGCAAGAGATGTAAAAAATTTTTCATACAACGAAAAAGATGGCTTGGCCTGGGTAGAAACCGCCCGGCCGGCGCGAGCGGAAAAGCTTTTCCTGAAAAGGCACATCGCCTCGTGCTGCGGGCGCGGGCGGCCTTCGTTTTACTTCGCAAACGACGCTTCCATCGAAAAGGTAGCGTCGGACCTGCGAGTGAGTACGGACGCCATAGTCCGGTTGCGCGCTCAGTTTGAAGAACGGGCCGAGTTGTTTACCGCCACGGGGGGCGCCCACGGTGCCGCCATCAGCGACGGGAACAACATTCACGCCTTTTTCGAAGATGTCGGCAGGCACAACGCACTGGACAAGCTGGCCGGGTGGTGTCTACTGAACGGAGTGCCGGCCCGGGACAAGCTGTTGTTGTTTTCCGGCCGGGTTTCGTCGGAGATACTTCTCAAAGCGGCCCGGCTGGGTATACCGGTCATCGTGTCCCCCTCCGCCCCCACGGACCTGGCCCTGGAACTGGCAGGGCAGCTGGGCGTGACGGTGGTGGGGTTTGCCCGCGGCCGGCGCATGAATGTGTACACCCGTGGCGAGCGGGTTGTGCAACCCTCCAATTATTAAAAACCCGTTTTATAAGCGCTTACGGTGCCAGGTGGCTTCAGGCACCAGGTGTTGAAAGTCCATGATTTGCCCGCCGCCGGCGCCCCATCCCGGCCAGGTGTTCCATTATTCTGCCGGTGCTTCTCCCGGCGGTTTGCCAGCCGGTTAAACACCACGCTACATGCATCCAGCCCGTTTCAAAGCAGCTTCACGTCCACCTGTTCTCCCGCTTCAACTGCTTCCTTTTCCGCCGGTATCCGGGCCAGCCCGCCGGCCCGGGCAATGGTGCTGATCAAGCCCGGCTCGCCCGGAACCGGCTCGGCGGTAATTTCACCACCTTCACGGTCCAGCCGCACCGGGATGTAGTCCTCTCGTCCCGCGGCCGACTGCACGTTGCCCTTGATGCGTGCCCGCACGGGAAAATCCAGCGGGTCTTCCGGATAACCACCGTGCTTGAGCAAGGGGGCGATAAATAACTCAAACACCACCGCGGCGGAAACGGGGTGCCCCGGCAAGCCGAATACCGGCTTGCCTTCCACCACGGCCCCCACCGTGGATTTGCCGGGCTTGATGGAGACGCCGTGGAACAGCACTCCCGGCGGGCCGAGGGCACCCAATACTCCCGCGGCCACGTCCCTGGCACCCACCGAGCTGCCACCGGACAGGAGCACCAGCTGGCATTCGGCAACCGCTTTCCGCATCATTTCCAGCAAGGCGTTGAACTCGTCCCGCGCTATTCCGTACAGTACGGGGTCTCCGCCGGCAGCCGCGGCCAGCCCGTAAAGCACGTATGAGTTGATATCCCTTACCTGCCCGGGCCCGGGTTTTACTCCGGGTTCCACCAGCTCGTCCCCGGTGGATATTATACCCACTTTGGGGCGTTTCGCCACCGGCACTTGGGTTATGCCAGCCGCGGCCAGCAGCCCCAGTTCCTGGGGCCGGATAACTTGGCCCCGCGACAACACAATGGTTCCGGCGGCCACATCCTCCCCGGCCCGTACCAGGTTTTCGCCGGGTGCCACTGGCTTGTACACGCCCGTGGTTCCGAAATCCAGCTCTTTTGTATGTTCTTTCATCACCACCGCGTCAGCCCCCGGCGGGATCATTCCCCCAGTGGGAATGCGCCAGGCCTGTCCCACCGAAACCGCGCCGCCAGGTTGCCGGCCCATGAAAACTTCGCCCGCCACATCCAGGTAAGCCGGCCGGCTCTCGGAAGCGCCAAAAGTATCCCGGGCCCGCACTGCAAACCCGTCCATGGTGGAGCGGTCAAAACCGGGAACGTCTTCCGGGGCCGCAACGTCACCCGCCAGGTGCCTGCCCTGCGCTTCCAGCAGGGGTATTTTTTCAACCTCTTGCTTCATTCCCAGGTGCGCCGCCAGAAGCCGGCGGGCTTCACGCACCGTTCTGGCTTGAAAAAGTTCAGTCATATCTTCAATGGCCATCCTTTCGCCGGCAAACAAACTCTTTAATTTTAAAAATACCCGGTTCACAAAAGCTTCATTAACGCCTGGTTACCGAAACATATTGTTCCTATAAAAATATCCCCTTTTTTCAGAACGCGCAACACCGGCTTAAGTGCATGCAGGAAATTTTTCGAAAAAAAAAGAATGTTTTCAGGGCCGGCGGCCAAAGTGCCAGCGGGCTTTTTCCGGTGGAATATGTTCCGGCGGAACATGTATTGGGGAGTGGCAACACAATGGCGGTAAATGCCAGGCGGCAAGTTGCAACTTTATTGCTGCTTGTTTTAATGATTGCTTTCACATGCGGGGTAATTTTACCCGCGGCGGCGGCCCGGGCAAAGGTGGTAGCCGATCCTGCAAGCTTGGAAAAAGAAGAACAGGCAGCGGTGGCGGAACTGCTCAGGTTGAAGTTGCAAATAGAATCGGCCCGCTCTGAAATAGAGCACCTGGAAGGACAATTGCATAAAAACCTTGCGGCCAAAACCGCCCTGGAAAAGGAACTGGAACAAATACGCGCCGACCTGGACGCCAGCAACAAGGAACTTGGCAGGTGGGTTTCGTTCACCTACCGTTACGGGTATACGAGCCTGCTTGAGGTGTTGTTTACGTCAGCGGATTTCGGGGACTTTTTAAACCGTTCCTTCCTTTTATGGTCGATAATGGACGAGCGGGCCCGGGTTTTTCAGGCCAACCGCGCCTTGAGAAAACAAGCTGAAAACAGCCTGGCAAAAATAAACGATCTGAACCAGTTAATTGTAGCAAACAAAACAGAATTGGAAAAAAACATTACCGGGCTTGAAAATGCACGCGCGGGAATGGAACAACAGCTGGCGGAACTTAAACGCAAGTTCGCCGAAACCGGGGCAAAGCTAAACGAGGTGGCGGAACAGTGGGCTGAAGTAACTTCCTTGACCTCGGAAGTTGTCCGGGGGCTGAGCTCGGTCTTGGGCTCCGAAATAATGCCCGACAGCATCAATTTCACCCCCGGGGGAATCAGGGCGGTTTTCAGCGAAACCACCATCAACAAAGCCATACTCAAAAGCACCGTGGAGCCCGCGCGGGTTGGCGTGGACATCGAACCCGGACAGGTGAAAATTGCGGGCAACACCGGTGACCGGGGCGTTTCATTTGAACTTCAGGGTAACTTTGAAGCTTCCCGGGACGGTAAAAAGATTATTTTCGTACCCGGCGGCATAGCAATAAACAATAGCAGGCTGGACGGTTACATTTCAAAGATCATAACAGAAAACACGGACTTTGACTGGGAAATCACCAGTCACTTCCCTTCCTTGGCGATTTCCCGCGTGCAAACCGGGAACGGGAGAATTACCGTGGACCTGAAGTATTTGAACCGGCAACACACCAGCATGTAACAACCCGCGGGCAGGCAGTGCGATACACCTTTTTTACTAACCGAACACCTTGTTCCATACATCAATTGACCGGCGCAGGTCGAAACCCTCCGCCAGCCACTTGAAACCGAACTGCAGCAAAGCCACATCGTCGCGGTGGATTATTTCCACAGTTTCCGGGGCCACACCGAACACTTGTATGAAATCGCCGTCGAACACAAGCTGGCGAAAACAATCCAGGTCGTAACAGGCTATATAGAATACTTCCCGAATATGCTCGTCCAGGGCCGAAAAACCGGTAAAGGAAAGCTTGCCGGGGATCTCGTTGAATCCTTGTTCCAGTTCTTCATAAATATCGTTGCCCTGGTTTTTCATCCACCCGGCCACGGTCCATTCCTTGTCTTCCAGCAGGCCGCGGCAGAAATCGCTGTCGAAGGCGAAACCGTACCTGTTATCACCCCTGATTTCCACCGGCGCCATACGGCAGGACCAGGGACGCTGGTCATAAACGGAACAGCCACTGGCGGTAACAAAGGGGCACTGCAAGCCCGCCTCCTCCCGCATTTTGATCAGCACCACGGGAAAACCGCCGGGCCGCTGTAAGCGTATGGTATACCGCTCCAGGAATTCACCCGTAGTCAAGCCCAGCTTGCGGCTCAATCGCAGCACGTCATAAGGTGAAAGGAATATGTTTATATCACGACAGCAGCGGTTAAAACATTCCAGCCCCGCGTGGCAGTTAAACCTGAACCTGTCTCCGGCACTAAATTCGGTATGCCTGCCCGGGCCCGGCCTTCCACCCCGATGGGGTTCACGCGGCATCACATCGAACCTCCTCGTTTATTCCTCATTCCCCGGCCCATACCGGGGCTCTGAAACCCGTATCCTTTTTCGAACCCATGGTCAACCCCGTCAGAAACGCGAAGACAAGGGAAACGGCAACTCCCGCTGCCACACCTGCCCATCCCCAGGGATGCCAGATTAATCCCAAGCCGGTGCTTCCGACACTACCGCCCGCGTAATAGAAGATCAGGTACAGGCTGGAAGCGCTGGCCCTGGAACACCTTGTTTTGGCATTCACCCAGGCGCTGGCGGTGGTATGGGCGGCGAAAAAACCGAAGCAAAAAACCAGCAAGCCGGCAATTATCGCCCACAGCGGTGACGCGGATATCAACAGTAGACCCGCCAGTGCCAGCGAAACACCGGCAACTACGCCGGCCCGGTACCCGGCAGCGTCAACGAAACGCCCGGTCATAGTGGAACTGGCGGTACCGGCCAGGTAGGCCAGAAATATCCACCCCAAGGCCGCCGGCGACAGGTTGTAAGGGGGCGCGCTGAGCCGAAAGGTAATGTAAGTAAAAACCCCCATGAATGAAAACATGAGCATGAAGGCAATACCATACGCCTTCAGCAAGGTAAAGTTCCTCAAGTGGCTGAAAGTCGCCGAAACACCTCTGCGCAGCCCGGCTGCTCTCGGCTCAAAATGGTGCGAAGGCGGAAGCAGCAAGTAAAAAAGAAGCGCACCGGCCAGGCCGGCCAGGCCCATGACTACAAACGAGGCCTTCCAGGACCAGGCGTCAGCCACGATGCCGCTGATCAAACGCCCGCTCATACCGCCTATGGAATTACCGCTGATGTAAAGGCCGAAAGCCAGCCCCAGCGCCCTGGGGGACACTTCCTCCCCCAAGTACGCCATGGCCACCGATGGAAGACCGGCAAGAAGCAATCCCTGCGCAATCCTGATGGCCAACAGCTGGTTGAAAGTGGTTACCAGCGGTGCCAGCAAAGCGGGCAAAACACCGAGCAACATAGTCCAGAACATTACGGGTTTACGCCCCACGACGTCCGATATGGGGCCGTAAATCAACAAGGCGAACCCGATGGAAAAAATCGTTGCCGAAACCGTCAGGCTGGATGCTGTAGCCGAGATATCGAATTCCACCGCCAGCAGGGGCAGCAAAGGTTGGGTCATATGGATATTGGCAAAAGTTACAAATGACGCTATGAACAGCGCCAGGCTGGCACGCTTGAAAGCCGCCGAGCCTGGAACGTAATATTCGTCCCCCGGGTATTCCCGGTGGGAAACCTCTACATATCGAGCCATGTGGAAAATCTCCTTCGCCTGATAATTATATACTGAAAACCAGCAAAAAAATAAATAAGTTATGATTATTTGTAGAAACATATCAAAATGCATGCTAAAATTACTAGCAAGCGCTGGTTGCAAAACCCCATCCCAGGTATAGCCGCTCGGATTTTTGTACGTTTGTCGACCCGGAAGTTACCGCTTGTGGTAATGATATATCACATTGAATGTAAAATAAATTTAAGGAGAACGGCAATGATAGGAATGGTAAGACATTTCGGCATAGGTCTTTTGGTTTACGAAGATATTATCGACTGGGATAATTACGAATCCAGAGTAGACCCGGTGATGAAGGAAGAATACGAATTCGAAGGGGTCCGCAAAAAAGTTTATGAAGTGATCTTGGTGCCGGTGGACAGGCCGTACGTGGGAGTTATCCTTCCCAGCTTGTGGGGTCGTATACGCTCGGCGGGCCGGGGCGGGCACGAGCTTGACCTGGATGAAATCGATCCCAGGAGTATTGGGCTCAGCGTTTACGCGCTGAATACCGCTGCTGATATTTTAAACAAAATTTCCACCAGGCCCATCAAGCTAAAAGAACTGAAGCTCCGTTTTTACGAATACTGGGTGTAAATGGCCGCATTAGCTATGAAAACTGAATATTTTTAATATAACTACTTGTTTTCCAGCTATTGCAAACTACCCCGAACAGTAGATATAATAAGCTAAACGGTAATAAAATAAACCTGAATGGTTTTTTATCAGGCCCGAGGAGGTTTTGGCCGTGATGAAACAAATTGTTCATCAAACACCCAAGGGAGTAGTTTATATAGAAGGGCCTTGCCCGTCCGCCTACCTGGCAAAACTGGAAATGAACGAAAAATTAACCAACTTTCGCCCGCCGGATAAGCAAAAAGAGGCATTGATGATGATTGCGGATCTGGAACAGGGCATGATCTATGTCGCGCGTCACGACAATGAAATAGTTGGTTATGTCACCTTCCACCCACCCGATGACTGTTCCAGGTGGATAAAACACCCGAAGGTGCTGGAGCTGGGCGGCATAGAAGTAAGCGCCGACTGGAGACGCTGTAAAATTGCCGAAAACATTTTACAGGTGGCTTTTTCCAACCCCGTACTAGAGAACTATATTGTTATAACCATGGAAATATGCTGGCACTGGGACACAGCCAACACCAAACTGGACTTGTGGGCTTACCAAAAAACATTAACCAAGCTTTTCGGGACCGTGGGCATGAAAAGAGTGCCCACCGACGACCCGGACATAATCGAGCACCCGGCCAACGTGTTGTTGGCACGTTACGGGTCCAAAGTATCCACTAGCGATATAGTAAAGTTTGAAAACATGAAATTTAAAAGCAAGCTTGGTGAAGTTTCGGGGCTGTTTTAAGTGCAATAAACCCTCGCAAGCTCAATTACCTCTGCGCGAATTCAGCTACTTTTAAACCGGCACACAAAAATGCCGCCCGTGTAACCATTACACTGTTCACACAATTGTAATGGTTACACGGGCGGTAGTTTTGATCCGGTCGGGTTGGTGGCGTTACCGCCCAAATGACGTTTAGCCACACGGGCCCGAGCCGGGAAACTTTACGGTTGCATGGCATTCTTGAAAAATCTTTACAGTATTTTGCTGAGGAATGTTTTGGTACGCTCGTTTTGGGCATTTTTAAAAATCTGTTCCGGGGTGCCCTCTTCCACTAGCCGGCCCTCATCCATAAATATAACCCGGTCCCCCACCTCGCGGGCAAAACCCATTTCGTGCGTCACCACCACCATGGTCATGCCTTCCCTTGCCAGGTCCTTCATCACCGCCAGCACCTCACCCACCATTTCGGGGTCAAGGGCGGAGGTGGGTTCATCAAAAAGCATCACCTTGGGCTGCATTGCCAGCGCCCTGGCTATGGCCACCCTTTGCTGCTGGCCGCCCGAAAGCTGATCGGGGTACACATTAGCCTTGTCCGACAAACCCACCTTTGCCAGCAAATTCCTGGCAATGGCTTCGGCTTCCGGCTTGGGCATTTTTTTTACTATTTCCGGCCCCATGGAAACGTTTTGCAAAGCGGTTTTATGGGGAAACAGGTTGAAACGCTGGAAAACCATGCCCACGTTTTGCCGGACTTCGTTAATATTCGTGTTTTTGTCGGTCAGATTTATCCCGTCGATATACACCTCACCGGAAGTAGGCTGTTCAAGCAGGTTGAGACAGCGTAAAAACGTGCTCTTACCGGAACCGCTGGGCCCGATAACGCATACCACTTCCTGGAGAGCAATCTTGCAGCTTACATCTTTAAGCACTTCAAGGCTACCGAAATTTTTATACAAGTTACGCACTTCAATCACCTGTCTTCAACCTCCTCTCCAGGTAATCGACAATACGGGACATGGTAAATGTCATTATCAGGTAAATAAACGCCACGGTCAGGTAAATGGCAAAGGCTTCGTACGACCAGGCCACCACCAGCATACCGCTCTTGGTCAGCTCGACGATACCGATAACCGAAAGCAGCGATGTATCTTTCATAAGGGCGATAAACTCGTTACCCAGCGGAGGGATAACCCTTTTAAAAGCCTGGGGAAGAATGACATAACGCATGGCCTGGCTGTGCGTCATACCCAAGGACCGGGCCGCTTCCATTTGCCCCCGTTCGATGGACTGCACCCCGGCGCGGAAAATTTCTGCAATGTATGCGCCGCTGTTCAGGCTGCAGGCAATTACCGCGGCCACTATCCTAGGCATAGCGTAATTGTCGATCAGCTTGGGCATGCCGAAGTTTTCAACCAGAAATCCCTGTACGTCTTGCAGAAGAACCGGAGTGCCGAAGTAAACGATCAGGATTTGCACCAGAAGCGGCGTCCCACGAAAAAAATCAACATAGGCCGTGGCAAGTAGCCGCAGCAGGCGGTTTCCTGACAGGCGGGAAAGGCCGGCAATTAAACCGAACACACAGCCGATGGAAACAGATAAAACCGTGATTGTTATTGTCAATGATGCCCCCTTGAGTAGCTGCGGGAGGCTATGTATGGCAACTTCCAAATAAATTTCACCCTTTCCGCCGGAACAGGAAATATGCGTAACACCAGGAACCGGCATTACGCATATTCGTTATTGTTCCTTATTAATGCCACATAAATATCAGCTATTGGACAATCCGCCAGGCAGGTAATCGGGGGGCTCTTCCCCAAACCATTTCTTGTAAATTTCGGCAAACTTACCGTTTTCCTTCAACGTGATCAATGCTTCATTAATTTTTTCCAGCACTTCCGGCTTTTGCTTGGGCACGGCAATGCCATAGAGTTCGCTTGTCCTCAAGTCGCCCACAATCTTGGCCTTGCCCTGGCCCTCGGTGGTGATGTAGTAGGCGGTTACCGGATAATCGTTAACCACCGCATCCACAGCGCCGTTATTCAGGTCCATGAAAGCTTCCACGATGCTGTCAAAGGAAACGATCTGGGCGTTGGGCACTTTTTTGGCTTCAATTTCGCCAGTGGTACCGGTTTGTACACCGATTCTCTTACCAGCCAGGTCATCAAAGCCCTTGATGGTTTCATTGTCCGCCCGCACGGCCACGCATAAGCCAGACTCATAGTAAGGAAGCGAGAAATTAACTTTTTCGGCCCGTTCCTCGGTAATGGTCATAGCTGAAATGGCACCGTCAATGCTGGCTGATTCCAGGGCCGGTATAAGCCCTTTAAAATCGTAAGTTTGAATTTCAATATTCAGGTCTGTCACTTCGTTGATAGCCTTAATCAGGTCCACATCGAACCCGACCATTTCACCGCTAGCGTCGAAAAACTCAAAAGGTGGATATGTCGGTTCGGAACCAAATATCAATTTCTGTGGTCCACCGTCCTGGTTCCCGCCTTCACCGGCGGTTTCCTTGGCCTGGTCTCCCCCGCCACATCCCGCCACCACAAATGCCATGGCCAAAATAACTATCATCACCAAACCGGTTTTAAGCCACTTGTTCAATACTATTCCTCCTCTAAAATTATTCAATTTGTTTCCTCATTCATTTTTTAACTAATTAAACCCTTTTTTACGCACCTCCCCGCTAAAACTCGACAATTGTTTTAAATTCGCCCAGTAGCGGCAAATTCCTGCCGCCTTTTGCTTTTCTTTTGCTTTTAATTTAATTGTTTAGCAAGCATAGTGGGGGTGAGCAAGGGAACTTGACAGTCACCCGCCGGAGTGGGAAAATTACTTTGCTTGCCCTTTGCTTGTTTACAGGGGTTGCCGGGTGACCGGCGAGACGGGAGGGTATCTTGATGGACGATATTAAAAAAAGGCAAGTAAAGGCCGACCTTTCTTTACTGTTCGTCGCCTTCTGCTGGGGCCTGACCTTCGTGGTTGTGCAAGACGCCCTGTCGGGAATCGGCCCCTATTATTTTATAGCACTTCGATTCCTAATGGCCGCGGTTTTCCTGGCGGTGGTTTACTGGCGTCACTTACCGGGTTTAAACCGCGCCGTATTAAAAACAGGCGTATTCATAGGGCTTTTCCTGTTCGGAGGTTATGCTTTTCAGACCGTGGGCCTTAAATACACCGGCCCGGCCACCGCCGGTTTTATCACCGGGCTGGCTGTTGTCCTGGTGCCGTTTTTCACGGCTGTTTTTTACCGGCGCCCGCCCGGCCCTTACGTTCTGGCCGGTGTGTTGTGCGCCATGCTGGGATTGGGTTTGTTGACGTTACACGGGGGGACGGTTGACCTGAACTTCGGAGATTTACTGATTTTCGGCTGCGCCGTTTGTTTCGGCCTGCACATCATCATGGTGGGGCGCTACGCGGGCCGGTACGACCCTGTTTTGCTGGCCATTGTGCAGATAGCTACGGTTTCAGTCATCAGTTTCGTTTTCGCCCTGGGCCTGGAAACATTCCCTGAACGTATAACGGCGCCTGTTTGGACGGCTTTTTTGTTCACGGCCATCCCGGCCACTTCGCTGGCCTTTTTGATTCAGAATTCGGTTCAGCAGTACACATCGCCCACCCACACAGCCATAATATTTACCATGGAACCGGTTTTTGCGGCGATAACAGCCCACGTCCTGGGCCGGGAAATCCTCGGTACAGTACAGCTTGTGGGGTGTGCCCTGATAATGGGCGGAATGCTGGTGGCCGAGTTAAAGGGTGACGCCGAGCCGGCCGAAAAGCTAAACGCCGCCATCGACGGCGGTAGTTGCAACAAACCCGTTTAATATTGATTTGGTAAATTTTAAAATTAAATCAACTCTTTTTCCAGCTGGACTATTTCAACTCCGTTATGGTTTTCCACAAAGCGTACCACTGAAGCCAGCACCTTTTGCATATGCGCGGTATCGCCGCTGACGGCGGAAATACCCACGGTGGCGTGCCGCCAGCTATCTTGTTTTCCCACCTCTGCCACGGATATGTTGAACCTGGCTTTCAACCTCTCCAGCAAGCTCTTCAATACCTTGCGCTTGCTCTTCAAAGAGTCCGCTTCCCTCAGGTAAAGTTCCAGGGTTAATACGCCCACCACCATGCACACCCCTCCCATCATTAATTCCGGTAAAAACCTTCACTTCATACCGTGGTATGACAAATAATGGTGTGACAAGTTAATGGAAGGAAAAAAATCAATACTTTTTACTACCTTCAGGTAATATCCATTATAGTAATTCCGTTGCTAAAATTGTTTTAAATTTACTTGCTGCGAGGTCACTTTATGTCCTGTTCTTTACTGGTGGGTACCATTCACTATTCGGAGCCCATGGGCCTTAACAAAGCCATTAAAATACTGGAAGCTGTTTTGCCCGAGCCGGGAATCGGGGTTACCTACCTGTGCATAGGTTCCGATCTCAGCACAGGAGATTCCTTTGGCCCGTTGACGGGCACCCTATTAAAACGCATGGAGGTACCGGGGGTCATTGGCACGCTGGAAGAGACCGTGCATGCCAAAAACCTGGAAGAAAAACTAAAACAAATCCCCGCCGGCCACCACGTGGTAGCCATTGACGCCACAATGGGACGGCTAAATGATGTTGGCAATATATATTTTTTAAAGGGCCCGCTCCGGCCCGGCACGGCCATGAATAAAAAACTCCCCGAAGTGGGAGACAGCACAATCGTTTTCAATGTCGCCCCGGCAGGGTTTGCCAATTTTATTTTACTTGGTTGCGCCAGCCTCAACAAGGTATGGCAGGGGGCCAACCTGCTGGCCCGGAGCATTTGCGTGGTTAACTATCGAAGGAAAAGGATGCTGGGTAGCAAAACTCCGGCAGAATCCATAGCTTTTAAAAGCGCTGCTGATTAAAAGTTTATCGTTTTATTGTAAATAAGTTTAAGACTGACCCCCGGGCTTGCCTTCCACCCGGTCGGGGAAGGCTTTCTCCACGTGTATGGTGACGAAACAGTTGGTTTTTTCTTTTTCACCCGGTTTTAAATATTCAACCGGAATCCTGGCCAGAACATGGTTGCCCGAGTAGCCCTCGGCATAACATCCTTCTTCGCGGTCGACAATTCTTTCCACAAGCACTCGCAGTTTCTCGCCCACCTGGGCCTGGTTATAGGCAAAACACAATTCTTCGCCCAGTTCTTGCAGTTCCCTCGCCCGTTTTTTCTTTACATGGGGGGGCACGTTATTCTTCATGCGGGCCGCCGGAGTTCCGGGGCGGGGTGAATACGGAAAAACGTGCAGGCGGCTCAATGCCAGGGCGCGCATCATTTCCACCGTGGCAGCGTGATCGCATTCCTCCTCGCCCGGAAAGCCGGCTATCAGGTCAGTCCAAATTGCTACGCCGGGCATCAATTCCCTTGCCCGGTTGACAATGGCAGCAAAATCTTGCGCCCTGTAACGACGGCCCATCTTTTTCAGTACCCGGTCAGAACAGCTTTGAACAGGTATGTAAAGGTACTTGCACACTTTTGGATTACCAGCCACCGCTTGTAACAGCTCTTCAGTTATATTTACAGGCTCGACGTAACTAAGCCGGATGCGAAAGTCGTAAGGCAATTCGCCCACCTGCTTGATAATTTCCGGCAAACCGGTGTCGCCCAGGTCGCACCCGTACAAACCCAGCTGGTTCCCGGCCAGTATAATTTCACGGTGGCCCGCCTCCAATAACGCGCGTACTTGCCGCAAAACTTTTTCAGGCGGCATGCTCCTGGACCTGCCCCGGGCCTCCCTGACAATGCAGTAGGTGCAGCGCTCATTACAACCCTCTTGAATCTTTACCACCGGCCTGGTGCGGTAATACCCGGTGACGGGTTCCATTTCCTCGAACCGGTCATCCCGCCCGTGCTCCTCTACCAGCACTCGCTTGCCTCCCCCGCCCCGCGCCAGGCGTTCCCGGAGCAGCGACGGCAAAGCCGTCCTTCCCTTTGTTCCAATAATAATATCCACTTCGTGGAGTTCTCCGGCCAGCTCGGTATGGTAAACCTGGGGATAACAACCCGCCAGCACCAGTACCGAACCGGGGGTTTCGCGTTTGAGCTTGCGGGCCACCCGGCGTGCCTCGGCGGCGGCGGAACCGGTCACCACGCAGCTGTTGATTATGTATATATCCGCTTTATCACCGGATTTGGCAAAACCTTCGGCCAGCATAGCCTCTTCAAGAGCCGCGCTTTCCCCCTGGTTTACCGGGCAGCCAAAAGTAACAATCCTGAAGGTTTTGCTTTCACGGCGCTCATTTCCGCCCAAAATCCGAACCCCCGTATTGCAATTTTCCCTGCAGTATAAAAACCTTATATCATTATGCCATTTTATGTGCCGTTCAACAACATACGAAACCGGACGAGGGGCCAGGATGGCCGCGAGAGCCATAACCCGAACCATGGATGGTGAGTTTATGGCGGTCCGGTTTCATCCGAAGCAAGTCGTGCAAAATTTAAACCACTGTACTGACACCCTGTATACAAGTTTTGAAATCTTGTCAAAAAAGTTAATTTAGAACGATTGTCCATTAGTATATGGCTTTTTTCTGGCTCGTACACTATTTTTGACATTTGCCCGAAACAATAAGCATTTAGTATGATGATCAATGTATTGATTATCTTTTTATTATTAAAATTTAAAATACACGCGCAATCGATTTCCCCCGCGCACGCGTTTTTAAAATCAGGGTGGTTTACATGCACGTTTTACCATATATGTGACGTTTGTTTTATACAAATTAAAAGAACGAAGGAAGGTGATTTACCAAATTTTCACGGGTTAAACAACCAGCACACCATTATTTAAGGAGGTTGAATTAATGCCAAGGTTTAAAGACCCCAGCCTAACCTGCCGGCCGTCCAACAAGACACCGCGGGTGGTGGATCCTAAGAACATCAAGCGTTCCGTGGATCCGGCAGTGCTGGAAATGATCGACGTGGCCAAGGAGAAGGGCGTAACCACCGCATTCGATCGTGTACTGGCCCAGCAACCCCAGTGCCAGTTCGGCTACAAGGGCATCTGCTGCCGCTTTTGCATGATGGGACCCTGCCGCATCAAGGCCGAAGAGGGCCCGGCCAGCCGCGGCATCTGCGGCGCCAACGTGTGGACCATAGTTGCCCGCAGCGTCGGCCTGATGATTCTCACCGGTTGCGCATCCCACGCCCAGCACGGCAACCACATCGCCCATGTGCTGCACATGATATCCGAAGGCCACACCAAAGATTACTCCATCAAAGACCCGGACAAGCTGCGCCGCATTTGCTCCAAAATGGGCATTGAAATCGCGGGCAAGGACGACAATACGCTGGCCCGGGAGCTGGCAGAGCTGGCCCTGGAAGATTTCCGGCGGTTAAAGGGAGAGGGAGACGCCGCCTGGATCACCAAGACCGTCACCAAGGACAGGAACAACAGGTACACCAGCCACTACGTTATGCCGCACGGTATCCACGCCACCATTTCCGACCTGGTTACCCAGGCCCACGTGGGTATGGACAACGACCCGGTCAACCTGGTATTCAGTGCGGTTCGCGTAGGTCTGGCCGACCTGGCCGGCAAGTGGATCGCCACCGACCTTTCGGATATTATTTTCGGCACCCCACAACCCGTAGCCAGCGAAGCCAACATGGGAGTGCTGAACCCCAAGAAGGTAAATATTATTCTACACGGGCATAACCCGCTGCTCAGCGAGATGATCGTGGCCGCCGCCCGGGAACTGGAAGACGAGGCCAAGGCCGCCGGCGCTGAGGGTATCCAGTTATCCGGTATATGCTGTACCGGCAACGAGGTGCTCATGCGCCAGGGCGTACCCATCGTCACCTCCTTCTCATCCCAGGAACTGGCCATCTGCACCGGCGCTGTTGACTGTATGGTGGTTGACGTGCAGTGCATCATGCCCGCCCTAAATACCGTGGCCCAGTGCTTCGGCACCAGGCTCATCACCACCTCCGACATCGTGAAGAACCCCGGCACCATGCACATCGATTACCAGGAAGACAAAGCCATGGAAAGTGCCAAGGAAGTTATCCGCGAGGCCATCGCAGCCTTCAAAGAGCGCGGCAATCGCCCGGTACACATTCCCAACGTGACCAACAAAGTGGTGGCCGGCTGGAGCCTGGAAGCCATTTACGACCTGTTCAGGACAGTCAACCCGGACAACCCCGTGCGGGTGCTTAACGATGCCATTTTAAGCGGCGAACTGAAGGGTGTAATATTGATGGCGGGCTGCAACAACCTGAAGACATTCCAGGACCAGGCCCACCTGGAGATCACCAAGGCCATGCTGAAAAACGACGTGTTTGTCATCTCCACCGGCTGCAACGCCCAGGCCTGCGCCAAGGAGGGGCTGATGGACCCCGCCAACGTCGACAAGTACTGCGGCGAAGGCTTAAAGAAATTCTACAAGCGGATCAGCGAAAAAGCCGACCTCAAATATGGCCTGCCGCCGGTGTTCCACATCGGTTCCTGCGTGGACAACTCCAGGGCTGCCGAGTTGCTGATGGATATGGCAGACGACCTGGGCGTGGACACGCCCAAAGTACCGTTTGTCGCCTCCGCGCCTGAAGCCATGAGCGGCAAGGCCACCAGTATCGGCACCTGGGCCGTGGCCATCGGCCTGCCCACCCATGTCGGCACCATGCCGCCGGTTGAAGGGTGCGACCTGATATACAGTATCTTAACCCAGATTGCCGGTGACGTGTTCGGCGGGTACTTCATACTGGAGCCGGATATCGAAGTTTCCATCCAGAAACTGCTGGCCGCGCTGGAATACCGCACCTGGAAACTGGGCGTGCACAGGAAGGTCTCCGAGGACATGGAAACCCCGCTGTGCCAGAACTGGTAAAAACGGGGAAGGGAGGGTAATAAGAATTGTCTGAAGCTATTAACTTTGACCAGATTTTTGAAGGTGCCATAGAGCCGGGCAA